>NZ_CP074405.1:0-679470 GCF_018388445.1 Cellulomonas wangleii | reverse complement strand
GACCCAGCCGGTCGGCGACCTGGTCGAGCACCTCCGGCACGACGACGAGCCCGGCGATCGCGCCGGCGTCCCGCGCGACCACGTCCGCACGGCCCCGGGCCTGCGGGTCCACGGTGGCCTGCGTGGTGACGTCGCGGCCGGGAGCGGGGCCGAGGTCCTCGTCGAGCGCGACGGCCACCAGCCGGGTGACGGCCAGCGGCTCCGGCCCGGGGTCGCCGGGCAGGGCGGCGCCGGCACGGTCCGTCGGCGCGTCGGACGGGGACGCCCCCTCGGTCGCCGGGCGGTGCGGGGCGGGGGTCGCGTCGGACTCGTCGACGAGCGGGCGGGCGTCGGTCACGGGCGCCACCGTAGCGGCGCACCGCGCCCGCCGGGCGGACGTCCGCCGCGGCGCGCTCCGGGCACGGCGGAGCCCCGCCGGCTGTCGGGGGGGATCAGCCGGCGGGGCTCCGGGTGGCCGGGGTGAGGTGACGTGTCACCCCGGCCCGCTGCTGCGGGTCAGCGCCGCAGCAGCGTCTGGCGTGCCCCGGGGTGGCGCCACGACCAGCACCACACCCGGGGGGACGTCCGCGCGCGGACGCGTGGGACGGTCATCGCCAGACGATCACGGGCACGGTCGCGCTGCGCGTCGTGCCCGCCTCGTTGGAGAGCTCGACCGTGTAGCGGTGCACACCCCGCTTCCTGCCCTCGAGCAGGGTGCCCGCGTGCTGCGCGTTGCGACCGTTCGGGGACAGCGCCTGGGTGTCGACCAGGACGCCGTCCTCGTACAGCCGGTACGTGGTGGCGTTCGTGCCCCACCACATGTGCATCGACACGGTGTAGGTGCCGTTGCCGTCCCAGTTGTCGTGCAGGACGACCGGCACGCCGGGCTTCGCGGCGACGACCTTGACCGTGATCGCCCGGCTCGTCGTGGAGCCGTGCTGGTTGGTCGCGACGACCTCGTAGCGGTAGGTGCCGTCGACCCGGCCGGTCACCTCGAACGGCACGATCTGCGCGCCGGGGGTCGCGTCGACGACCCGCTTCGTGGCGATGTCCACGCCGTTCTCCCGCAGCGTCAGCGTGTGGGCGTTCTGCCCCCACCACATCGACGACAGCACGGTGAACGTCCCGTCCTTGTCCCAGTTGTCGTGGGACAGCACGGGCGCCGTCGGCACCCCGGTCGCCGGGCCCGGGGCGGGCTCGGCTGCGACGAACCGGCCGACGCCCCAGTGGGCGGTCGACTGGTAGCCCTGGTTCGTCGCGTCGGCCCAGTTGGTGGTGCCGATGCGGGCGCCGCCCGCGGCGTCGTTGACCTGGAAGTCCAGGCCGTGCACCGAGTCCTCGATGCCGAGGTCGAGCATGTCGATCGCGACCTCGACGACGTAGCCGGTCTCCGTGCGCGCCGTCGCCGACGTCACGCGCTCCACCTGGGTGGCGGGCCCGTTGCCGAACGAGACGGCGTTGTCGGCGTTGATGCGCAGCTGCATGTCCGTCGGCAGGTAGGTGCCGTTCTTGGCGTTGCCGGCGTCGACGTAGATCTCGACCGAGTCCTGCTCCCAGGGCTGGGTCGCGGTCAGGTCGATGTCCGGGTCCGTGACCTCCATGAGGACGAACAGCCGGTCCGTGTCCCACAGCGTGCGGACCTCGGCCGTGGCCGTGGCCGTCCCGGAGACCTGCTTGCCGGTGACGACCGCCGACAGCCCCTGCCAGGCGTCGTCGACGGCACCGTCGATGACGGGCACCTCGCCCGTGGCGGACGGCACCTCGAGGTACGACAGCTCCTCGAGGAGCGCGAGGATCCCGGTCGCCCCGGGCTCCGTCCAGCCCGCACCGCCGTCGACGACGACGTTGAACCGCACGGAGCTGCCCTCGGTCGCGTCGTCGAGGGGCAGGTGGATGACCGCGGTCCAGCCGCCGTCCGTCTCGGACACCACGCCCGGGACGTCACCCGAGCCGTCGCGGGCGAACGCGTACGTCTCGTCCCCGACCTGCAGCTCGACGCCGGGGGCGTCGCCCGCGACCTCCAGCAGCACGGTGAGCGTGGTCGGAGACCAGCGCAGCTGGAACGACCCGCTCTCGCCCTCCTCGCCCAGCAGGTGCGGCTGCAGCTGCAGCCACTCGACGGCCGTCAGCGCGTCGTCGTCCAGCGGCACCTCGCCGCGGAACACGTCCGCCGTCCGGATGGGCGCGGGCAGGTCCTGCCCGGCCGCGCCGTAGTACGCCGGCTTGCCGGTCAGCGTGTCGTCGAACAGCAACGGCGCGCCGTTGTCGTTGACCCAGCTGCGGCTGTCGTAGAGCCCCCACACCGTGACCGAGAACAGCGAGTCCGCCTTCTCGCGGAACAGGTCGAACGCGTCGCGGTAGTAGTAGCCCTGCTCGATGAGCTTGGCGTCGGTGACCGGCGTACCGGTGGCGACGTCGAGCTCGGTGACGGCCTGCAGGACGGGCAGCGCCTCGAACCGCTCGATGGCGGCCCGCAGGTCGGCGATCGGCCGCGTCAGGCTGACGTGGAACTGGTGCCCCACGCCGTCCAGCGGGACGCCGCGGTCGAGCAGCCGCTCGACGAGCGCGAAGTACCGGCCCTGCTTGCCCGTCTCCTCGGTGTTGTAGTCGTTGATGAAGAGCTTGACCGGCCGGTCCGAGCCCGGCGCGGCGTACGTCTCGTTGAACGCCTCGTCGGCGTACCGGAACGCCAGGTCGATGAACTGCTCGCCCAGGATGTTGAACCACGCCGAGCGACGCAGGCCGTCGGGGTTGTCGGCGCCGTCGGCCACGACCTCGTTGACGACGTCCCACGCGACCAGCGGGTTCGTGTCCGACCCGAAGTCCCCGTACTCGTCGTGCAGCGCCTTCGCGACGGCGAAGACGTGGGTCTCCAGGCGCTCCCGCAGGATCTCCTGGTCCTCGGGGCTCGACGTGAGCGGCTCACCGTCGTCGTCGAAGAAGAACCAGCCGGGGTTCCCGGGCGTCCCCGTGGCGGGGTCCGGGTCCGTCTGGCCGGGGTTCTGGCTGTGCCAGACGAGCACGTGCCCGTAGACGCGCAGGTCGTTCTCCACGGCGTGGTCCATGATCGCGGTGGCCTGCGGCGCGATCCCGAACGTGCGGTCCGCGGCGTACCAGGCGTACGGCTTCATGTGGTTCTCGGCCGTGACCTGGTCGAAGTGCCGCGTGAGGAGGTCGCTCTGCGCGCCGCGGGTCTCCCGGTCGTCGATCGCGACGCCCAGGGGGAACGGCACGGTGTCCTGCAGGGGCGTCAGGTCCTCGACCGCCACCGTCGGGCTCGTGATCGAGACGTCGTCGACGAGGAACGTCGAGGTGTTGCCGGCGTTGTCGTTGTCCCAGGCCGTCTCGAGGTAGATCTCCGCGGCCGTCTCGAACGCCGGCAGCGAGAAGCTCCCGGTCACGAGCGTCCAGTCCTCGGTGACACCGGTGATGGACACGAGGTTGGAGTAGGTGCTGGTCCCGCCGGTCTCGGTGCGGGCGCTGAGCGTCATCGCACCGGGCTCGCCGTCGAACCGGATCCACGCCGAGAACTGGTACGGCGCACCGGCGGACAGGACGTCGGTGACGTCGTACTGCACGCCCTGGCCCTGGTGGACACGGTCGGACACGCGCAGGGCGCGGTCCGACTCGTGCCCGCCGGACTCCGTGACGGTCACGGTCGGGGGCCCGTCGCCGGTGGCGCGCGGCGCCCAGCCGCTCAGGGAGCCGTCCTCGAAGTCGAACGACAGGTCGGTGCCGTCGCCCGGGGGCGGCGTCGCCTCGAACGGGGGCCCGGTGACGACGACGTCGTCGACGAGGAAGCTCGTGGTCTCGCCCGCGGCCTCGAAGTACAGGTCACCGGCGGTCACGCCGGCGGCGCGGGTGTAGGTGCCGGCGACCTCGACCCACTCGTCGTCGGTGACCGCCACGTCGGGCGTCACGCCGGTCCACGCCTCGGGCGTCTCGGCCACGGTCGCCTTGACCGTGGTGTCCGCCTCGCCGGGCGCGAGCTTGACCCAGGCCGACACCTGGTACGTGCCGCCGCTCGCGAACAGGGAGGTGATGGAGGTCGACGCGCCGTGCCAGTTGGCGGTGCGGCCGGAGACGAGCATGCTCGCGTCCCCGGTGCGGGCGTCGTCGGTGGTCCGGGCGGCCGTCGCGGCGCCGCGTCCGGTCCAGGGCGACACGCTCTCCTCGAACGTGCTGCTGAGCACCTCGTCGGCCACTGCCGCACCGGCGGCCGAGCCGAGCCCGATGAGTGGGGCGGCGACGAGGGCAGTCGCTGCCACCCCGGCCCCGATAGTTTCGAGCACCGATCGGTGCC
This sequence comes from Cellulomonas wangleii, assembly GCF_018388445.1. Lineage (NCBI taxonomy): Bacteria > Bacillati > Actinomycetota > Actinomycetes > Micrococcales > Cellulomonadaceae > Cellulomonas > Cellulomonas wangleii. Next base: position 675,188 of record NZ_CP074405.1, on the reverse strand, counting down.
TGGTCGGACTCATTGACGCTCCCTTGCGCGCAGAAGTCTGGTATGGCCTAGCCACCGTACGCGGCAAACTGGTCAGACGACCAGCCTTCGGCGGAATCGGGCGGCAGATGGTTGCAGAATCGAGACCGAAACTTTCCACCGCGTCGCCCCTTCGAGTGAGGCGCACCGGGTCCGGGCACGACGAAGCCCCGCCACCCGGCCCTCGAGGGTCGGGTGGCGGGGCTCCGCCCAGCCGGGTCCGTCAGCCGCGCGTGGGGCGCGCGACCTCCCGCCCGAGCCGGTCGCGGCGCCGCACCACGAGCAGCACCGAACCGGTCGCCACGGCGAGCAGACCCATCAGGCCGAGGCCCAGCCCGGTCCCGGTGGTCGCCAGGGTGCCGCCCGCGGGGCGTGTCGCCGGGGTCCCGGGCACCGCAGCCCCGGGGGTCACGGGCACCGCACCGTCGGTCGGTGCCGCGAGGACCGTCAGGACCCCCTCCGCCAGCACGACCGACCCCACGCTCGCCACGAGACGGTAGGTCCCCGCCGCCGTCGTCCGCGGGACCGTGACCGTGAGGGACGCGCTGCCGTCCCGGCCGACCACGACCGAGCCGAGCACCGTGGTGCCCGCGTCGAGCGCGACCGTCACCGTGTCACCGGCGGGGAACCCGGCCAGGTCCACCGTCACCGTGCCGCCCGCCGTGACCGCCGGCAGGGACAGCTCCAGCGCCGGACCGTCCTGGACCGGCGGCGTGGCCGCGCCCACCAGCTGCGCGACGCCCCACCGCTGCGGCGTCAGGTGCGCCCGGCCCGTCGGGTCGGCCCACGTGCGCACCGAGGTGCGTCGACCGCCCGACCCGTCGTTGACCTGGAGGTCCAGGCCGTGGAACGTCCCGGGACCGCTGTACTGGTCGAGCAGGCCCACGGCCGCCTCGACGCGGTACCCCGTCGCCGTCTCCGCGACCTCGGACACCACGCGCGCCGCCTGGAAGGGCTCGTCGCCGGTGCCGAACGTGACGTCGCCGTCCGCGTCGATGCGCACCTGCATGTCGTCGTACCGGTACGAGGCGTTCTTGACGTTGCCCGCGTCGAGGAAGATCTCGACCGAGTCCCGCTCGTACGGGTTGCTCGACGACGTGTCGGGCGTCGCGTCGACCACGTCGGCCAGGACGTAGAGCGTCGAGCCCCGCCACAGGGTCCGGACGGTGGCCGTGGCCCCCGGCGTGCCCTCGACCTGCGTGCCCGTCGAGACGCTCGTCGCCGAGGCCCAGACGTCGTCCACGTCACCGTCGACCACCGGCGCCGCAGCAGCCTCCACGACCTCGACCGTCGACAGCGGCTCGACCAGCGACAGCACGCCCAGCACGCCCGGGGTGTTCCACCCGACGACGTCGGACCCGTCGACGACCCGCAGGTCGAAGTCGACCGTGCCGCCCTCGGTCCCCGCGACCGGGACCCGGACCACGGCGGTCCAGCCGTCGGCCGTCGCGGTCACGACGCCCGGCACGTCGCCGGTGCCCGTGCGGGAGAACCCGTAGGTCGTCCCGCCGACCTGCAGCTCGAGCGCGTCGAACCGGTCCTGGACCCGCACGTGCACGGTCAGGTGGTCGGGCGCCCAGCGGGCCTGGAAGCGGGCCGCGCCGTCGACGTCGTGCAGGGGCAGCTGCGACCACATGACGTGCGACGTCGCGCCGGCGTCCAGGGCCACGTCACCGGCGAACACGGTGCCGCTGCGGATCCGGGCCGGCAGACGGCCGTCCATGATCCCGTGGTACGCGGGCTTGGCCTGCATGCCCTCGTCGAACACCAGCGGCGCACCGCTGCTGTAGCGCCACGAGCGCGTGTCGTACAGGCCCCACACCGTGACCGAGAACAGCTGGTCCGCGTACCGCCGGAACGCGCGGAACGCGTCGCGGTAGTAGTAGCCCTGCTCGACGAGCAGGGCCTCGGTCAGCGGGGTCCCGGTCGTGACGTCGAGCTCCGTGACCGCCTGCTGCAGCCCCAGGTCGGAGAACCGCTCGAGCGTGTCGCCGAGGGCCGTCACCGGCAGGGACAGCGAGACGTGGAACTGGTGACCCACGCCGTCGATCGGGACACCCCGGTCGACCAGGCGCTCGACCAGGTCGTGGTAGCGGTCCTGCTTGCCCGGCAGCTCGCTGTTGTAGTCGTTGATGAACAGCGTGACGGGGCGTGACGTGCCGGGTGCGGCGTAGGTGCCGTTGAAGGCCTCGTCGGCGAACCGGAACGCGTCGTCGAGGAAGCCCTCGCCCAGGTACGTGTACCAGCTCGACGTCCGCAGCCCGCCCGACGACGCCGCGGCGTCGTCGGAGACGACCTCGTTGGCGACGTCCCACGCGACGAGCGGGTTGGTCGACGAGCCGAACTTCCCGTACCTCGTCGCCATGTGCTTCGCGATCGCGTCGATGTGCGTGCGCATGTTCTCGCGCACGATCTCCGCGCTCGCCGCGTTCACGGGCAGCGGTTTGCCGGCGTCGTCCTGGAAGAACCAGGCCGGCGTCTGCGCGTGCCAGACCAGCACGTGCCCGTAGACCCGCAGGTCCTGCGCCGCGGCGAAGTCCATGAGGGCGTCGGCGTCGGCGCTGGGGACGAACTCCCGCCCCACGTACCACGCCTCCGGCTTCATCGAGTTCTCGGCCGTGACCTGCGAGAAGTGCCGGGTCAGCAGCTGCGCGGCGGACCGGAAGGTCTCCCGCGAGTCGCCGGCCACGCCGAACGGCACGTCGATCGCGCCCTGCAGCGACGGCAGGTCCTGGACGACCGGGTCGGGACGCTGGGTGAACCGGAGGTCGTCGAGCAGGAACGTGGAGGTGTTGCCCGCGGCACCACCGGCCCACGCGGTCTCGAAGTACACCTCGGCCGCCGTCGTGTAGCTCGGCATCGTGAACGTGCCGGTGACCTCGACCCAGTCGGTCGACATGCCCGGGAACGCGACCAGGTTCGGGTACGACGACGACCCGGCGGTCTCGACGTGGGCGCTCAGGCTGACGTCGCCCGGGGTGCCCTCGAACTTGATCCACGCGGAGACGTCGTAGGTCGCGCCCGGCTCGAAGATGCCCGCGACCGTGTGCTGCAGGCCCTGGCCCTGGCTCACGCGGTCCGAGACCCGTGCCGCGTACTGCGAGTCACGGCCCGGCGAGACGACCGCGACCGTGGGCGCGCCGCTGCCGTTGTCACGGCCCGACCAGCCCTGCAGCGTGCTGTCCTCGAAGTCCGCGTCGATGCTGCGCGACGGGACCCACGAGCCGTCCGCACCACCGGTGGGCAGGGTGAACACCCACCCCGCGGCGAGCCGCTCGGCGATCACGGTCCTCGCGGCCGCGACCGAGCCGGCCCGGTCGCCACCGCCGTCGTGCACCAGGACGACCTGGCCGTCCCGCATGCTCGTCCGCAGGTTCGCGGTCAGGGTGGCCACGTCCTGGGTCTCCCAGTCCGCGATGGTGCTGGTCACCGCGAGCGGCTGCATGCCGAGCGCGACCGCCACCGCGGCCGTCTGGCCCCACGACCCGTTGGGGGCACGGAAGTACGGCACCGGCGCGTCCGGGTCGCCCAGCGCGCCGCGGATGATGGCGAGGTTCGCCTTGAGGTCGGTCTCGACGTCCGCCTTGCTCCACCCACCCATGTCCGCGTACCCCGTGCCGTGGTTGCACAGGGTGTGCCCCTCCGCCACGATCCGCCGCAGCAGGTCCGCGCCGCCCGGCGCCTGGACGTTCTGCCCGATGACGCAGAAGGTCGCGACGACGTCGTTCGCGGCGAGGAAGTCCAGCAGCTCGCCGGTCGCGGCACCGTTGGGGCCGTCGTCGAAGGTCAGCGCGGCCGTGGCCGTCGCACCGGCGGCGGGACGCGCCGCGACGACGGGCGTGGTCGTCGGGCCGACCGCACCGCCGAGGACGAAGCCCTCGAGGTCCGGCACCCAGCCGTCGCCGGGAGCGGCGGCGACGGGCGGCCCCACGATGGTGATGTCGTCCACGAGGAAGCTCGCGGTCGCGTCCGCGGCCTCGAGGTAGAGGTCACCGGTGACCCCGGCCGGGCGCTGCCACGTGCCCTCGAGCAGGACCCAGGCGGCGTCGGTGACCTCGACCGCCGGCGCCACCGTGGGGTAGGTGCTCGCGCTGTCGGCCACGGTCATCTTGACGGTCGTCGGCGCCGTGCCCGCGACGAGCCGGACCCAGGCGGAGAACGTGTACGTGCCGCCCTCGGCCAGCAGGGTGTTGATGGACGTCTGCGCGCCGTGCCAGTTCTGCGTCCGGCCCGCGACGAGCATGGCGCCGTTGCCGGTGCGTGCCGTCGTGGTCGCGGCGGCGGTGCCGCCGCGGCCGGCCCAGGGCGCGATCCCGGACTCGAAGTCGGAGCTCAGGACGGTGACCGGCGCGGGCGGGTCGACCGGCGCCGGACCGCTCGCGGCACGACTGACGACGACGTCGTCGAGGAGGAAGGCCGGCCACGGAGCCGCGCCACCGACCTCCAGGGTGACCTTCGACTTCGCCGGCACCGAGCGGGCCGGCAGCGTGTACGTCCCGGTGACCGTCGTCCAGGCGTCGGCCGTGACCGGGGTGTCGCCCACCCACGTGTAGACCGCGTCGGCGTCCGCCCCGCCGTTGAAGCCGGTGAAGTGCGCCGCCGTCGGCGCCGAGCCCGCAGGAAGCCTGACGCGGGCGCTGAACGTGTACTCCGTGCCCGCCTCGAGCACCCCCTCGGCGCTGGACACCGCGTCCCACCCGTTCGCGCGGCCCGAGACGCTCAGCGCGAGCCCCGCGCCCTCCGCGACGTAGCCGAACGTCGGGTTGCCGCTCTGCTGCAGCTGACCCAACGTGCCGTCGTCGAAGTTCGCCGAGACGACCACCACGGGTGGCGCGGCGGCACTCGCCGAGGACAGGGACGTGCCGATCATGGGCGCGACGACGAGAGCGGCGACAGCCGCCGTGACACCGATACTTTCGAACGCCTTTCGGCGCAGCCTGCTTCGCATGACGCTCCCTTGCGCAACCGCGGCACGCCCAGAACATGGGGCGCAGGCGCTCAGTGTGGGAGCGGGGCACGCCGGCCAACAGACCTGGTCACCCGTTCAGATGCGGCCCCACCGATGGAAACTTTCGGCCTGGGAGCGTGGTCATCGGACTATCCGACGGGGGTACGCCCGGTCTGCACGCTTCCGTCCGGTACGGACTTCACCCAGAGCCGCTGCCGCCAGCCGTCCACCGTCGAGGGATGGTCCGCCCGCGCGTGCCCGCCCCGGGACTCCTCGCGGACCAGCGCCGCGAGCGCCAGCACGGTCGCCACCTGGTGCACGTTCGTCGTCTCCCACTCCGCGAGCTGGGGCTCGCCCAGGCGCCGGCCGTCGTGGCGACGCTCGTGCGCGTCCGCCGGGATCGCCGCCAGCGTGGCCAGCGCCCGCCGCAGCCCCTCGCCCGAGCGCAGCACGCCCGGGCCGTCGGTCGCGGCGCGCTGCACCCGCGCGCGAGAGGCCGCCGCGACCAGCGCCTCGGCCCCCGGCCGCGGGACCGGCTCGACGCGCGGCAGGAACCCGCCGTCGATGCGCGCCGCGACGTCCCGCGCCGCGCGGTGCGCGAACACCAGGCCCTCCAGCAGCGAGTTCGACGCCAGCCGGTTGGCGCCGTGCACGCCCGTGCACGCCACCTCCCCCACCGCGTACAGGCCGGTCAGCGACGACCGCCCGTCGAGGTCCGTGACCACGCCGCCCGAGTGGTAGTGCTGCGCCGGCGCCACCGGCACCAGGTCGGTGGCCGGGTCGATGCCGTGCTCCGCCAGGCGCTCGTGGATCGTCGGGAACCGCCGACGCAGGAAGTCCGCCCCCAGGTGCCGCGCGTCGAGCCACACGTGGTCCGAGCCCGTCGCCGCCAGCCGCCGCACGATGGCGTGCGCGACGACGTCCCGCGGCGCGAGCTCGGCCAGCGGGTGCACGTCGGGCATGAACCGCACGCCGTCGGTGTCCAGCAGCAGGGCCCCCTCGCCCCGCACGGCCTCGCTGACCAGGGTCAGCTGGCCCTTCACACCCGCGCCCAGCCACAGCACCGTCGGGTGGAACTGCACGAACTCGAGGTCCCCCAGCACGGCGCCGGCGCGCAGGGCCGCGGCGATGCCGTCGCCCGTCGCCTGCGCCGGGTTGGTCGACGAGCGGTACACCTGCCCGATCCCGCCGGTGGCGAGCACCACCGCGGGCGCGAGCGCCGCACCGACCCCGTCGCGCGAGCCCTCGCCGATGACGTGCAGCGTCACCCCGGCGACCGCGCCGGGCGCGCCGTCGGGGCCCGGCGCACCGGTCAGCACGTCCAGCACCAGGGCGTGCTCGATGACCTCGATGCCCGGGTCGTCGCGCACGGCCTCGATCTGCGCCACCAGGGCACGGGAGATCTCGGCACCCGTCGCGTCGCCGCCCGCGTGCGCGATGCGGTCCGTCAGGTGCCCGCCCTCGCGCGTCAGGCTGATCGCACCGTCCGGCGTGGTGTCGAACACCGCGCCCCTGGCCACCAGCTCGCGCACCCGGCGGGGCCCCTCGGTGACCAGCGTCTCGACCGCGCGCGGGTCGCACAGCCCGACGCCCGCGACGAGCGTGTCCTGCAGGTGCGCCGCCGGGGAGTCCTCCGGGTGGAGCGCCGCGGCGACCCCGCCCTGCGCCCACACCGTCGACCCGGACGACAGCAGCCCCTTGGTGACCAGCAGCACCCGGCCCACCCGCGAGCGCAGCTCGAGCGCCGCCGTCAGGCCCGCGATCCCGGAGCCCACCACGACCGCGTCCGCCTGGACGGTCCAGCCCGGGTCCGGCGCCGCGAGACGCGTGGCGAGGCGGACGGACGGCAGGTCGGGCAGCACGGGCACGCAGCGGACACTAGCGCGGCAGGGTCAGCCCACCGCGCCGTCGACCGCCTCCCGGCCGCGCGCCAGCGGCAGGCCCGACGCGACGAGGCCCGTCCGCGCCGTCCACTCCTCCGGCACCTGGCCCGGGTCGTCGCCCGTGTCGACGATGCGGTTGTCCGCGTCGACGAGCACGACGTGCGGGGTGTACGTGCGCGCCTCCGCGTCGGACATCGTGCCGTAGGCGATGACGATGACGACGTCACCCGGGTGGACCAGGTGGGCGGCGGCGCCGTTGACGCACACCTGCCCACCGCCGGGCTCGCCCGCGATCGCGTAGGTGGTCAGGCGCGCGCCGTTGGTCACGTCGACGACGTCGACCTGCTGACCGGGCAGGACGTCCGCCGCCGCGAGCAGGTCCGCGTCGATCGTGATGGAGCCGACGTAGTGCAGGTCGGCGGCCGTGACCGTGGCGCGGTGCACCTTGCCGGTCATCATCGTGCGCTGCAGCGTGGTCACGCGGCACCCCCGGTCGTGCGGCCCGTCGCGTCGGAGCCCCGGCCCGCGCCGGCCAGGCCGGTGCGCAGCGTCAGCGGGGCGTTGTCGATCAGCCGCGTGCTCCCCACCCGCGCGGCCAGCAGCAGCAGCGCCTCGTCGGTGCGGGCGTCGGCCGGCGCGAAGGTCCCAGCGTCGACGAGCGCCACGTAGTCCACCGCGTCGTCGTCGGACAACCGCTCGTCGAGCACGGCACGAGCAGCCGCGACGACCTCGTCCGCGCCCTGCCCGCCGTCCGCGGCGCGACGCCCGGCGGACAGCGCCGCCGACAGGCCCAGGGCACGCTCGCGCTCGTCGGCCGTCAGGTACGCGTTGCGGCTCGAGCGGGCCAGACCGTCGGGCTCGCGCACCGTCGGGTGCACGGCGACGACGACCGGCACGTCGAGGTCCTCGACCATCCGCCGCACCGCGACCACCTGCTGCGCGTCCTTCTGGCCGAACACGGCCACGTCCGGCTGCGTCAGGTGCATCAGCTTGAGCACCACCGTGAGCACACCGTCGAGGTGGCCGGGACGCGAGGCGCCCTCGAGGACGTCGCCGACACGACCCGCGGTCACGCGGACCGTCGGGTCCCCGTCCGGGTAGACGACGTCGACCGTCGGGGCGAACACCACGTCCTGCGGGCGCAGCAGACCGGGGCCCGACAGCAGCCGCAGGTCCCGCTCCAGGTCGCGCGGGTACCGGGCCAGGTCCTCCGTGGGGCCGAACTGCAGCGGGTTGACGAAGATCGTCACCACGACGACCTCCGCCAGCGAGCGGGCGTGCTCGACGAGCGCCAGGTGCCCCTCGTGCAGCGCCCCCATGGTCATGACCACGGCGCGCCGGTAGCGGCGCCGGCCGGTGTCCGACTCGGGCCGCGGCAGCGTGGCGGCGTCCTGCGCGGCCAGCGCCGCGGCGAGGCCGTCGCGGTCGCGCACCAGCGCGGGGTGGGTGGTGCTCATGCGTCCTCCTGCGGCGGGGTGCCGCCGTCGTCGTCCGGTCCTGGCGCGCGGGGGTGTCCCGGCGGCGGTGCTCCGTGGTCGTCCTCCTGCAACGCCGGGGGCGCCGGGATGATGCCCGCGAGCGCGTCGAGCACGCGCTGCGCTGCGTCGGGGCCGACCAGCCCGGCGCTGAGCGCCCGCGCCGCCGCGGCCCGCGACAGCGCACCGTAACCCGTCAGCACGTCGACCGCACCGCTGGTGGTGCCGAGCTCGGCGAGCACCGCGACGTGGTCGGCCACCGTGCCGGCGTCCCCGCGCCGCACCGGGCCGGTGAGCGCGCTCACCGCACCCGGACCGGTGTCCCCGGCGGCGTCCTCCGCCCGCAGCGCCCCGTCGAGCGCCGCCTCCAGCAGGGGACGCAGCACGCGACCGGGATCCGCCACGCCCGCCGCCCGCAGCACCTGGGCCGCCTGGGCCACCAGCACCACCAGGTGGTTCGCACCGTGCGCGAGCCCCGCGTGGTAGAGCGGGCGCCGGTCCTCGTCGACGACCACCGGCTCCCCACCGATCTCGACGACGAGCGCCTGGCCGATCGGCAGCACGGGCCCGGGCGCGGTCACCGCGAACGCGCAGCCCGCCAGCCGGGCCAGGTCGAGGGACGTCCCCGTGAAGGTCATCGCGGGGTGCAGTGCCAGCGGGATCACGCCGGCGGCGCGGGCGGGCGCGAGCACGGCCGTGCCGAAGCGCCCCGACGTGTGCACGGCGATCTGCCCCACCTGCCACGCGCCCGTGTCCGCCAGGCCCTGGACCAGCGGCGCGAGCGCGTCGTCGGGCACGGCCAGCAGCACCAGCTCGGCGCGGCGCACCACCTCGGGCACCTCCAGCACCGGCACGCCCGGCAGCAGCATCGCGGCACGCTCGCGCGACGCCTCGGACACCGCGGAGACCCCGACCACCGGGTGGCCCGCACCGCGCAGCGCACTGCCCAGGACGGCGCCCACGCGCCCGGCGCCCACGACGCCCACACCCAGGCGGCCCGGACGCGACGCCGGGTCGGCGGTCACGGTCGGCCCCCGTCGTCGGCGACGGGCTCGGCCGGCGTGGGGCGGACGGCCGCCACGACCGTCGGGTCGGGTGCCGTCGCGGTGGCTGCCGTCGGGGCCGGGGGCGGCGCCGTCGGGGCCGTGGGCGTCGGGGCCGTGGGCGTCGGGGTCGGGGCCGTCGGCGCGGGTGCCGCGTCGACCACCGGCGGCTGCGGAGGCTGCGCGCCGGCGACGTCGCCGCCCGTCCCCAGGTCCGCCGCGGCCGTCCGCATCCACAGCTCGGGTCCGGCGACGGCCCGGGCCTCGCGGGCGCGGCGCGCCTGCTCCTGCAGCAGCTCCGCGGCGACGTGCTCGTCCAGGTGCTCGACCTGCGGCGTGACGGGTCCGGGAGTCGAGTGGGTGACGAACGTGGCGAGCCGCAGGCGCCGCTGCACCGGGCCCTGGGTGAGCGCGATGCTCTGCGTGCGCTCGTGCGGCACGACGACCACCGAGCGCCACCACCGGCCCGACCGCATGACCAGGGCGGTGCGTGTCACCAGGACCCCGTGCCGGCGCCGGCTCAGCGGGTCGACCCAGCGCGCGCGGTACGGGGCGGGCGTGAACCCGCCGTCGTCGTCGCGGCCCGTCAGGGCGGCGTCGAGCGTCGCCAGCGGGTCGTCGACGCCCAGGTCCGGCAGCACCAGCCACAGCGCGACCGCGGCCTCCGCCCGCGTGGCGACGGGGTGCAGCACGGACTCGGTCATCGACTCGGCGCCGTAGCCCGCGACGTTGATCTCGACCTTCCACCAGTCGGCGCCGCGCCAGAACGGCCCCTGGCTGAGGCGCACGGCCTGCACGCGTCCCGGCGGCACGGTCTGGGTACGGGTCTCGGTCAGCCCGTGCCGCAGCCGGATCCCGTCGGGGGACACGGCCGCGCGGAACGTCGCGGCGGCGTTGAGCCGCCCCCACACGTAGCCGCCCACGCCGATGACGCCGGGCAGGACGACGAACAGCATGCCCACGTCCCCCACCGTGACGCTCGCGGCGACCGACGCCACGAACACGACCAGCAGGGCCCACGGCGGCCCCGAGCGCAGGATCGACCGGATGAGCCGGGGCATGGGCAGCTCGTACACCTGCCGCTCGGGCGCGGCCTCGTACACGCGCACACCCGGGCTCCCGGCTGCCGCGCCCGCGACGTCGGGCACCGCGCCCGCCGCCCCGTCGACCGCGGTACCGGCGTCCGGGTCGCCCGCGGGCCCGGGCACCACCCGCGTCGGCCCGACGCCGGCGGCGAGCGCGAGGATCTGGGCGCGCAGCGACTCCGCCTCGGCCTCCCGCAGGAAGGCCAGCTGCACGGCGGAGCCCGTGCCGCCGGCGACCTCGAGGTTGAGCTGGGCGAGTCCCAGCAGCCGCGCGAGCAGCGGCTGCACCATGTCGACGGCCTGCAACCGGTCCAGGCGCGCCTGGCGCTGCTGGCGGAACAGCAGTCCCGTGCGCAGGTGCACGGCCGTGTCGGTGACGGCGTAGCGCATGACCCGCCACGCCAGCGCGGAGTACACGAAACCGACGAGCCCGACGAGCACGACGGCACCGAGCACGACGAGCCACGCGCGGCCCGGGCCGAGCGCCCCGACCACGTCGCGCAGCACGTCGGCCATCTGGTAGCCGACGATCGCGACGAACGCCACCAGCGCCTTCCACCCGCGCAGCGCCGGTGTCACGGGGTGCAGACGGCGCCAGTCGTACCCTTCCTCCCCCGCGGACTCGGGCACGGGGTGCAGCGCGGTGCTCACAGCCCCGCCAGCCGGGCCTCACCGCGGGACGCGAGCCGGTCGCGCAGCCGCGCGGCCTCGGCCGGCGGCAGACCCGGGATGGTCGCGTCGGTGCCGGGGGCGGCGGTGTGCAGCTGCACGGTCGCGATGCCGAACCGGCGGGCGAGCGGACCGGACGTCACGTCGACGTACTGCATGCGCCCGTACGGCACCACGACGAGCGAGCGCAGCAGGATGCCCCGGCGGATCAGCAGGTCGTCGGCGCGTTCGGCGTACCCCACCGCGCGGACCTGACGCGGCACGAGCAGCGCGCCCCACACCAGCAGGACGACCACGAGCGCGGGCACCGCCCACAGCCACGGCACGCCGACCAGCGCCGCGAGCAGCACCGTCGGGACGAGCAGCACGACGGCCCAGATCCCGAGGACCACGAGGCGCGCGGTCGCCAGGCGCGTCGACACCGCCGTCCACTCGACGTCGTGCAGGTCGAACGGGTCGGTGTCGCCCGCCGCGGCAGCCGGTTCCGGGGTGGTGGTCATGGGGTCCATCCTCCCGCACGGCATCGGGTGCCCGGGTGCGGGCGGGTCAGCCCGCCGAGGGGTCGGGCTCGGTGCGGCGGCGCACGGCCGGCTCCTCGGCGTCCGGCGGCGGGATCCGGCACCAGTGCTCGACGACGAGCCCCACGACGGCGAGCACGACCGCCCCGACCACGGCGACACCGGCGGACCCGGCCCGCGCCGAGTTGCCGGGCACGTCGGCGTCGGTGAGCAGGGACAGAGCCTGCCCGCCGTACCAGCCGGTCAGCAGCGCCCCGGTGTAGCACGACGCCTTGGCGAGCACCGCGGTGCGGGCCGCACGCACGGGGTCCAGCAGCGGTCGCCTGCCCCGCTGGTACTGCCGCACCGCCCAGCCCATCGACAGCACGACACCGGCGATCACCAGCTCCACGGCGACCACGAGCCACGGGACGTCCGGCGGGGTGGCCGCACCGCGGCCGACCGTCATCCGCATGGCCCACCACGTGACGGCCGTGACCCCGGCCGCCAGCAGGACGAGCGTGCGCACCCGGGTCGCGGTCACGGTCGGTGCGTCCCCTCCGGACCGGCGGCGTCCGGCTCGGGGATGGCCGCCGGCACGGGCGCCGTCAGCCAGTCGAGGGCCATCCAGCGCACGCCGTCGCGGTCGGGTGCGGTCGCGGCGAGCTGTGCCACGGGCCCGCCGCCGAGCCCGGGCAGCACCGCCTCCGGGTCGACCTGCGCCCACGGCTCGAGGACGAACGCGCGCTCGTGCGCGCGGGGGTGCGGCAGCTCGAGGTCGTCGGTCACGGCCAGGGTGTCGCCGTACACGATGATGTCGACGTCCAGGGTGCGCGGGCCCCAGCGCTCGGCGCGCTCGCGTCCGTGCGCGTTCTCCACCGCGTGCACGGCGCGCAGCAGCTCGCGTGCGGCCAGCGTGGTGCGGGCCAGCACGACGGCGTTGAGGTAGTCCGGCTGCTCGGGGCCGATCGCGGCGGTCCGGGCCAACGGGGACACGGCGACGACCTCGACGCCCGGCGTCGCCGCGAGGTCGGCGACCGCCCGCCGCAGGGTGTCCTGCGCGGGGCCGAGGTTCGCCCCCAGCGCGAGCACCGTCCGCACGGGGTGACCCGGCGGCTCGTCGAGCGCGTCCTGCACGATCTCGCCCTCGACGACGTCCGTGACCGGGTCCATGAGCTGCGTCGCACCGAGATCCGGGCCGGGGCCGTCCTCGTGGCGGTCGTGGACCGGCCACTCGGGCCGGGGTGCGGCGGGCGCGGCCGCGTACGCGTCCACCCGCGCGGCGTAGGCCGGGTCGACGGGCGCCCCGCCGGCACGCTCCGCACCGTGCGACGGCGAGGCGGCGACGGCGGCACCCACCGCGGGCAGCACCCCGGTCGGGACCGCACCGGTCGGCGCCGGCCCGACGCGGACCGCACCGCCGTCGGGACCGCCGTCGTGCGCGGGGCGCGAGGTGTCGGGCGCGGGCGGACCCGCCGCGGGCGCCCCGGCAGGCGGTGACGGCGGCCCGGGGACCGTGGCCGCACCGGACGCGGGCGTGACCGGTGCCGCCGGCGCCGCGTGCGCGACGAGCGGCGGCAGCGGGGGTGCGGCGGGCAGCGGGGCGGCGGCGGGCAGCGGGGCGGCGGCGGGCAGCGCGTCCGGGGCGGCGGCCCCCAGCGGCAGCGACGCCGTGCGCGGTCGCGACGCGTCGGTGGACCGGCGCACCTGCCCGGTCGCGGGGCGGTACGGCTCGGCGGCCGGGAGCTTGCTGCGGTCGCGCCGGATCGAGACCACGACGTCGTCGAACGGCACCGTGATCGGTGCCTCGGGCTTGTGCACGGCCACGTCGACGGCGTGCACGCCCGGCCGTGCGAGCACGGTCGCCGCGATCCGCTCGGCCAGGGTCTCCACCAGGTCGACCGGCTCCCCGGTGAGCACGGCCACGACCTGCTCGGCCAGCTCCCCGTAGTGCACGGTGTGCGCCAGGTCGTCGCCGGCCGCTGCGCGACGCGTGTCCACGTGCACGACGACGTCGGCGACGAACGTCTGCCCGTCGCGCCGTTCGTGCGGGAACACCCCGTGGTACCCCGTGGCGCGGATGCCCGTCAGCCGGATCTGGTCCAGCCGGCGCCCGCCCTCGTCCTGCACGTCGTCCTGCACGTTCACCGCGCTCCTTCCCGTGCGGCACCCGTCGTCGCGTGCCGTGCCGTCGTGTCGCCCTGCGCGTCCCGCCAGCGTGCGGCCACCCGCACCGCTGCCGCGGACGCCGCCACCTCGTGCACCCGGACCGCCCAGGCCCCCGCCGCAGCGGCCAGCGCCGTGACGGCCGCGGTCGCGTCGTCGCGGGCCTCCGGCGCGGCGGGCGTGCCGTCGGGCCCGGCCAGGAGGTGCCCGAGGAACCGCTTGCGGCTGGCGCCCACCAGCACCGGGTAGCCGTCGGCCACCAGGTCCGGCAGGTGGGCCAGCAGCGGCCAGTTGCTCTCGCCCGTCTTCGCGAACCCGAGGCCCGGGTCCAGCACGACCTGCTCGTCGCGCACCCCCGCCGCGTGCAGCGCGGCCACGCGCTGCGCGAGCTCGCGCCGCACGTCGCCCACGACGTCGTCGTAGACGTCGTGCGCGTCCATCACGTCCGCGTGGCCCCGCCAGTGCATCGCGACGTACGCCGCACCGGTGCGGGCGACGACGTCCGCCATGGCGGGGTCCGCCATGCCGCCCGACACGTCGTTGACCAGCACCGCACCGCGCTCCACGGCCCGCTCGGCCACGACGGCGCGGGTGGTGTCCACGCTCACCGCGGCACCGTGCGCGACCAGCCGCTCGACCACCGGGAGCACACGCGCGAGCTCCTCGTCGACCGGGACCCGGGCCGCGCCGGGGCGCGTCGACTCGCCCCCGACGTCGAGCAGGTCGGCACCCTGCGACAGCAGCACCACCCCGCGCTCGACCGCGGCGTCCGCGTCGAACCAGCGCCCGCCGTCGGAGAACGAGTCGGGGGTGACGTTGACGACCCCCATGACCAGGGTGCGGCCGGGCGCCCGCAGCGCGGGGGGCAGCGCCGTGAGCCGTGGCCCGTCGGCGTCGCCCCGGTGCGTCGTCGGCCGCGTGTCCACGTCGGTCCCGTCAGCGGCCCGTGACCAGGCTCATGGCCTCGGCACGGGTCGCCACGTCACGCATCTGCCCGCGCACGGCCGACGTGACGGTGCGCGCCCCCGGCTTGCGCACGCCCCGCATGGACATGCACAGGTGCTCGCACTCGACCACGACCAGCACGCCCGTCGGGTCGAGCACCTCGACCAGTGCGTCGGCGATCTGCGTCGTCAGCCGCTCCTGGACCTGCGGGCGCCGGGCGTAGACGTCCACCAGGCGCGCGAGCTTCGACAGACCCGTGATGCGCCCGTCGGCACCGGGGATGTAGCCCACGTGCGCGACGCCGTGGAACGGCACCAGGTGGTGCTCGCAGGTGGAGTACACCTCGATGTCGCGCACCAGGACCATCTCCTCGTGGCCGAGGTCGAACGTCGTGGTGAGCACGTCGCGCGCGTCGAGCCGCAGCCCGGCGAAGATCTCGCGGTAGGCGCGGGCGACCCGTGCCGGCGTCTCGCGCAGCCCCTCGCGGTCGGGGTCCTCCCCCACGGCCAGCAGCAGCTCGCGCACGGCACGCGCCGCACGCTCCTCGTCGTACGACCCGGCGCAGGCCCCGCCCGTCGCGGCGGGTGGCGTCACGGCGCTCACGTCACCGAGGTCCGTCCGCGTCCGGCGTGCCGTCCGGGGGCAGCTCGACGACGGCGGTCGCGGGGTGCTCGGGACGGGCCGCCGCGGCCTCGTCCTGCGGCACCACGCCGTGGCCGTTGAGCGCGGCCTTCTCAGCCGGCGTCATGACGGGCCCGCGGTCGGACACCGCGCGCTCCTCGGCGGACAGCCACACGTCGCGCGGCGGGCGCTTGACGACCGGGGCGAAGATCTCGGCCAGCTGGTCCTGGTTGAGGGTCTCCTTCTCGAGGAGCTCCAGCACCAGGGCGTCGAGCACGTCGCGGTACTCCACGAGGACGTCGCGCGCCTCGTCGTGCGCCCGCTCGATGAGCGCGCGGACCTCGAGGTCGATCGACGCGGCCACGTCCTCCGAGTAGTCCCGCTGGTGGCCGACGTCGCGGCCCAGGAACATCTCGCTCGACTCCTGGCCGAGCTTGATCGCGCCGATCCGCGCGCTCATGCCGTACTGCGTGACCATCTTGCGGGCCGTGGACGTGGCCTTCTCGATGTCGTTGCTCGCCCCGGTCGTGGGGTCGTGGAACACGAGCTCCTCGGCGACGCGGCCGCCCATCGCGTACGCGAGCTGGTCGAGCAGCTCGTTGCGCGTCGTGGAGTACTTGTCCTCCATCGGCATGACCATCGTGTAGCCCAGCGCACGCCCGCGCGGCAGGATCGTCACCTTCGTCACCGGGTCCGTGTACCGCATGGCGGCCGCCACCAGGGCGTGACCGCCCTCGTGGTACGCGGTGATCTTGAGCTCCTTGACGTTCATGACGCGCGTGCGCTTCTGCGGGCCGGCGATGACGCGGTCGATCGCCTCGTCCAGCGCGGCGTCGTCGATGACCTGCGCGCCACGGCGGGCCGTGAGCAGCGCGGCCTCGTTGAGCACGTTGGCCAGGTCGGCGCCGCTGAAGCCCGGGGTGCGGCGCGCGACGACCGCGAGGTCGACGCCCGGCGCCATCGGCTTGCCCTGGGAGTGCACGGCGAGGATCCGCTCGCGGCCCTTGAGGTCCGGCGGCTCGACCGCGACCTGGCGGTCGAAGCGGCCCGGGCGCAGGAGCGCGGGGTCGAGGATGTCGGGGCGGTTGGTCGCCGCGATGAGGATGACGTTCGTCTTGACGTCGAACCCGTCCATCTCGACGAGCATCTGGTTGAGCGTCTGCTCGCGCTCGTCGTGCCCGCCGCCCAGGCCGGCGCCGCGGTGACGCCCGACCGCGTCGATCTCGTCGACGAAGATGATCGCGGGGCTGTTCTCCTTGGCCTGCTGGAACAGGTCGCGCACGCGGCTCGCGCCGACGCCGACGAACATCTCGACGAAGTCCGAGCCGGAGATCGAGTAGAAGGGCACGCCCGCCTCACCGGCGACCGCACGGGCCAGCAGGGTCTTGCCGGTCCCGGGCGGGCCGTACAGCAGCACGCCCTTGGGGATCTTGGCACCGACGGCCTGGAACTTGGCCGGCTCGGCGAGGAACTCCTTGATCTCCTGCAGCTCCTCGACCGCCTCGTCGACGCCCGCCACGTCCGCGAACGTGACCTTCGGCGACTCCTTGCTCACCAGCTTGGCCTTCGACTTGCCGAAGCTCATGACCTTCGAGCCGCCGCCCTGCATGTTCGACATCAGGAACCAGAACAGGCCCAGGATGATGATGAACGGCAGGACGAGGGTCAGCAGGCTGCCCCACCACGACGGCTGCGGGACCTTCGAGGTGAAGCCGTTGGGCGGGTCGGCCGCGGTGATCGCGTCGACGACCTGCTCGCCCTGCGGGGTGACGTAGAAGAAGTAGACCTGCTTGCCCAGGTCACCGTCCTCGTCGGGCTCCGGGTCGTAGGCCTCGGTGAGCGTGAGGTCCACGCGCTGCGTGCCCTCGGTCACCAGGGCCTGGTCGACCTTGCCGTCCTCGAGCAGCTGCAGACCGGCTGACGTGTCGATCTGCTGCGACGCCGGCACCTGGAGCATGCCGAACGCGGTGAGCAGGATGGCGACGGCCAGGGCGACCCAGATGAAGGGGCCGCGGAAGAGACGCTTGACATTCATGGGCGATCGGGGCGTGGCCCCTCATCCTCCGCTCGCAGGGACACTGCCCTTGAAAGTACACGCTGGACCTGGACGGCCCCTGTGGTGTTCGCCCAGGGCACAGGCGCCCCGCGGCCGGCTCAGTCCTGGTAGACGTGCGGCGCCAGCGTCCCGACGAACGGCAGGTTGCGGTAGCGCTCGGCGTAGTCGAGGCCGTACCCCACGACGAACTCCGTCGGGATGTCGAAGCCCACGTACTTCACCGGCACCTCGACCTTCGCCGCCTCGGGCTTGCGCAGCATCGTCGCGATCTCGACCGACGCCGGGCCGCGCGAGCGCAGGTTGGACAGCAGCCACGACAGCGTCAGGCCGGAGTCGATGATGTCCTCGACGATCAGGACGTGCCGGCCGATGAGGTCGGTGTCCAGGTCCTTGAGGATCCGCACGACGCCCGAGGACTTGGTGCCCGAGCCGTACGAGGACACCGCCATCCAGTCCATCTCGACCTTGCCGTGCAGCCGGCGCGCCAGGTCGGCCATCACCATGACCGCGCCCTTGAGCACACCGACGAGCAGCAGCGGCTCGCCCGCGTAGTCGGCGTCGATCTGCGCCGCCATCTCGTCGAGCCGCGCGTGGAGCTGCTCCTCGCTCAGCAGCACCCGCTCGAGGTCGTCACCCATGTCCGCCGCGTCCACCGCTCACTCCCGGTCGTCGTGCTCGTCGTCGTGCTCGTGGTCCTGGTGGTCCTGCCTGCCGGCCCGTCCCCCGGCGGACCGTGCGGGCCGGGCCGCGTCGGCACCGCCACCCGCGGCCTGTGGCAGGCCCAGGTAGAGCCTGCCACACCCGCGTCGTGCCACCCGGCCACCGGGCAGGTGCACCGGCCCCTGCCCGCGCCACTGCGTGACCAACGCCTCGACGGCCAGCACGTGCACGCGCGCGAGCGCACCCGGCGGGCAGCCCGCGCGCACCGCGGCGTCGTGCAGGACGCGCCGCCGCACCGCGGCAGGGGCTGCCGCGAGGGGGCCCACGTCCAGCACGACGACCCCGGACTGCCCGGGCGCGGACGCGGACGCGACGAGCCCGGCGGCCGCCTGCTCCAGCGCCTCGTCCGCGTCGGCGAGCGCCTCCGCCGTGCGGGCGAGCGCCTGCGCGACCCCGGGTCCCAGGATCGTCTCGAGCACCGGCAGCACCTCGGTGCGCACACGGCTGCGCAGCGGCAGGTCGTCCGCGGACCCCGGCACCGCGCCGGTCCCGGCGACGACGTCCGTCCCGGCCGGCGGCCGGCCGTTGGTCGGGTCGTGCCACGGGACCAGGCCCTGCGCCGCGCACGCCGCCTCGGTGTCCGTCCGCCGCAGCGCGAGGAGCGGGCGGCGCAGGCGCCCGCGCACCGGCCGCATCCCGGCCAGCGCGCGCTCGCCGGACCCGCGCGCGAGCGCCAGCAGCACCGTCTCGGCCTGGTCGTCGAGGGTGTGGCCGAGCAGCACCGCCGCCGCGTCGAGCTCGTCCGCGACCGCGTCGAGCGCGGCGTGGCGGGCGGTCCGGGCGGCGCCCTCCGGCCCCCCTGCGGTCCCGACGTCCACGCGGACCACCCGCACGGGGTCCAGTCCCAGGGCGCGGCACGCGGCTGCGGCGTCGCGCGCGACGTCGGCGGACCCGGGCTGCAGCCCGTGGTCGACGACCACGGCGCCCGCACGCCACCCGGCACGCGGGGCCTCCCACGCGAGCCCCGCGGCCAGCGCCAGCGAGTCGGCGCCACCCGAGCAGCCGACGAGCACCGTGCGGCCCGGCGGCACGTCGGCCAGGGCGCGGCGCACGGCGACGCGCACGGCGGCGACGGCCGGCGGCGGCCCGCTCACGGCCGACGGGGCCGCGGCGTCGAGCGACGGGCGCAGGTCATCCGTGCACGCGGCGCACCCACACGGCGGGGTCGCCGATCTCGGCGGCGCTCGGCAGCGCGTCGGGGCCGCTCCACACCGCGTTCAGGCCCTCCGTGCCGACGCGGGCGCGCACCGCCCGGACGAACGACGCACCGTCCCGGTACTGCGCCAGCTTGAGGTCCATGCCCAGCAGCCGCCGCAGGAGGCGGTCGACGCCGGTCGCACGGGCCGACGCGTCCCGGCGCCGCTCGAACGCCCTCCGGATCGTCCGCACGGTCGGCACGACGGACGGGCCCACCTCGTCCATCATCACGTCCGCGTGCCCCTCGAGCAGCGCCATGACCGCACCGACCTCGTCGAACACCTCCCGCTGGCGCTCGGTGAGCAGGTGCAGCACACCGCCCTCGTCGTGCGTCACGGCGCGCACCAGCGCGCTCAGCAGGTCCTCGAGGCGCGGCAGGGCGGCACGTTCCGGTGCGCCGCCGGGGGCCAGGTCCGCCAGGTCGGCGAGCAGCTCCGCCGACCGCGCGCGCAGGTGGTCGGCGAGCCACGGCGCGGTGGCGAACTGCAGGGCGTGCGTCTGCTCGTGCAGCGCCACCCAGAGGCGGAAGTCGTGGCCGTCCACGCCGAGCTGACGCTCGGTGGCCAGGACGTTGGGCGCCACCAGCAGCAGCCGCCCGGGCTGCCCGGGCGCCGCGGTGAACGGGTCGTACTGCCCGATGACCTTGCCCGACAGCAGCGCCAGCACGCCGCCGACCTGCGCGGCGGCGGCCAGCCGGGCCGCGTCCGGCACGACCACGGGGGTGCCGTCGCGGCGCGTGGCCAGCGGTGCGGCCATGACCGCGAACATCTCGGCGTTGGCGGTCGCCCAGCGCGGCCGGTCCACCACCAGGACGCGCGAGAGCTCGGCGGGGTGCCGACCGTCGGCAGGCACCATGCCGGTCGCGTCGACGACGTGCCGGGCCGCGACGCCCGCCGCCGCCCGCAGGTCCGTCACGAGCTCGACCAGGGTGGCCCGGTCGGCGACCGGGCCGGGGGCCGCGACCCGCCCGGCCAGGCGGGCGGCGGCGTTCCAGTCGACGGGTCCGGGAGCGGTGGGCTGCACGCGCCCACGGTAACGCGCGAGCGCGCGACGGGCGGGGTCAGCGCGGGCGGGGTCAGCGCGGGCGGGGTCAGCGCGGGCGGTGTCAGCGGCAGGCGGGGTCAGCGGCAGGCGGTGTCAGCGGCAGCCGCAGGCCGCCAGCGACCCGACGAAGCCGTCGATGGCCTGCCGGGGGGCCCACTGCCCGCCCTCGGGCGTCTGGTCCGCCATGACGACGAACACGAGCTGGCGTCGCTGGCTGTCCAGCACGGTGCCGGCCAGGGAGGTGACTCGCGGCAGCGAGCCCGTCTTGGCGCGCACGAGCCCGCGGGCGTCGGACCGGGTGAAGCGGTCGGACAGCGTGCCGGACAGGCCGGCGACCGGCATGCCCACGGCGACGTCGCGCAGCAGCGGGTGCGCGGGGTCCGTGGTCAGCCGCACCACGTCGGCCAGCAGGGCCGGTGACAGGGAGGAGCCGGCGCCCAGCCCTGACGCGTCGACCATCCGGGCGGCCGACACGTCGATCCCGAGGGTCCCGACCTGGCGCAGCACCGCCTGCGTCCCGCCGTCGAAGCTGGCGGGCAGGCCGGCGTCGAGCGCGACGAGGCGGGACACGACCTCGGTGATGGTGTTGTCGGACGTCTCCAGGAAGTAGTGCACGACGTCGACCAGGGGCGCGGACTCGACGCGCGCGAGCTCCGGCGCACCCTGCGTCGACGACGTGCGCGTCGGCTCGCCCTGCACCGTGACGCCCAGCTCGCCCAGGCGCTGCGCCAGCACCTTCGCCGCCGCCAGGGACGGGTCCGACGTGCGCGGCGCGTACTCGCCCTCACCGACGCGGCCGATGTCGACCGCCAGCCCGGTGACGGGCGCGACGAACCCCTCGTTCACGTTGGCGGGGTGCCACGCCGGGCTGACCGTCGGGCCGGCGAACAGCGCGTCGTCCACCAGGAGGCGCACGCTGGTCGTCCCCTGCAGCGCCAGCGCCGCGGCGGTGCGTGCCGCGAGGTCGGCCATGCCCGCGCGCCCGGCGGTGGCCGCCGGGTCGCCGGCACCGGCCGCCAGCATCATGTCCCCGCCCGCGACCAGCGCGATCGTGCCGTCGTCGACGCGCACCACCCGGGTGGGCAGCGTCGCGTCCGGGTCGAGCGCCGTGAGCGCGGCGACGCCCGTGAGGATCTTGGCCGTCGACGCGGGGATGCGGCCGGCGTCGGGCTGGTGGGACGCGAGCGTCTCCCCCGTGAGCTGGTCGACCACCGTGACCCCCACGCTGGGGCCCAGGCGCGGGTCGGTGACGAGCCCGTCGACCAGGGACTGGACCTGGGCCGCGGCGGGCAGCGGCACCTGCGGGTCGAGGTCGCCCAGCGCCCGCGGCACCGCGGTGGGGTCGACCGCGCCCGGCGCCGTGGGGAACGGGGACGGGTCCGGCACGGGGGGTGCCAGGGTCACGATGCCGGGCACGACGTCGTACGCGTCGGCCGTCGCGTACCCCGCTCCGAGCAGCACGACCACGAGCGTGCCCACCCCCGCGACCCGTCCTGCTGTGGCCATCGTCACTCCTTCCGGGACGTCGTGCCCCCTGCGGCCCGGTACCGCCGCAACGGTGGGTCAGACTACTGTCCGAGACAACGGCGCCCGGGGAGACGACGCGCCCAGTGGTCGATCGACCACCGCCCGGGGGGCGGGGACGCGTGGAGGGAAGCAACAAGTGGAGTTCGACGTCACGATCGAGATCCCCAAGGGGCAGCGCAACAAGTACGAGGTGGACCACGCGACGGGGCGGATCCGCCTCGACCGGATGCTGTTCACCTCGACGCGCTACCCCGACGACTACGGCTTCATCGAGGGGACCCTCGGCGAGGACGGGGACCCGTTGGACGCCCTGGTGCTGCTGGAGGAGCCCACGTTCCCCGGCTGCCTCATCCGCTGCCGCGCGCTGGGCATGTTCCGCATGCGCGACGAGGCCGGCGGTGACGACAAGGTGCTGTGCGTGCCGACGGGCGACCAGCGCGCCGCGTGGCGTCAGGACATCGACGACGTGTCCGACTTCCACCGCCTGGAGATCCAG
Organism: Cellulomonas wangleii; assembly: GCF_018388445.1. Classification (NCBI taxonomy): domain Bacteria; kingdom Bacillati; phylum Actinomycetota; class Actinomycetes; order Micrococcales; family Cellulomonadaceae; genus Cellulomonas; species Cellulomonas wangleii. The sequence continues at coordinate 652,798 of NZ_CP074405.1, read as the reverse complement.
CACTTCTTCGAGGTCTACAAGGACCTCGAGCCGGGCAAGTCCGTCGAGGGCGCCCACTGGGTGGGCCGCGCCGACGCCGAGGCCGAGATCGAGCGGTCGCGGCAGCGCGCGATCGACTCCGGCTACAACCACTGAGCACGCACAACTGAGCACGCACGGCCCCTCGGGGGGTCGCGCACGAGGGCGGTCGGGCGGTGACGCCGGGCCGCCCTCCGGCGTTCCCGGGGCATGACGTGCGGGCGTGCGGACGCGCAGGCGACCGGGACACCGCGGCGCGTCGGGACGTGCGGGCGCCGGACGTGCCGCGCGGACGTGCCGACGAGGGGGTGACCCCGTCGTCAGGGGCGACCGGCGAACGGCATGGTCTTCGACCAGCGCATCGACGTGACGCGCAACGGCACACCGGGCCTGGACGCCTCGACGATCTGCCCGTTGCCCACCCACATCGCGACGTGGTGGATCGAGTTCGGGTCGGCCGGGTTGTCGCCCCAGAACACGAGGTCGCCGGGCCGCAGCTGGTCGTACGAGATCTTGAGGACCTGCTTGTACTGGTCGCGCGACGTGCGGTTGATGCCGACGCCCGCGGCGCGCCACGCGCCGCCCGTCAGGCCCGAGCAGTCGTACCCGTCGGGGCCGGTGCCGCCGTAGACGTACGGCAGGCCGACCTTCGACTGCGCCCACGCGACGGCCGCGGCACCGGCTGCGGCGGATCCGCGCGACGTCCCCGTGCCCAGGCCGTAGGGCGTCGAGGGCGCGGGAGCAGGAGCGGGTGCGGGTGCGGGTGCGGGTGCCGGTGCGGGTGCAGGGGCCGGGGCGGGAGCCGGCGCGGGCGCGGGAGCCGGCGCGGGAGCCGGTGCCGGAGCAGGCGCGGGAGCCGGGACCGCGGGACGCGGGCCGCCCGAGCCACCGCCGTTCGAGCCGCCGCCCGGCGCGGGAGCGCTCGGGGCGGTCCCGGGCGCGGGCAGCCGCTGCGCCTGGGCGGCGGCCTCCGCACGGGCGCGCCGGTCGGCGTCGAGCGCGTCCTGCCGGGCACGCTCCACCTCGGCACTGGTCTGCCGGGCCGCGGCGAGGGCGGTGATGAGTCCGTCACGCTCCGTACGGCCCGCAGCGAGCGACGCGTCGGCGTCGGCCTGCACGCGCTCGGCCTGTGCGAGCGCCTCCGCGGCGGCGTCGGCGGCGGCACCGGCGGCCTGCGCGGCGTCGGCGGAGCGCCGCTGCATCGTCTCGGCGACCAGCAGCGCGGCCTGGTACTCCTGCACCGCGTCGTCGGCCTTGCCCGTCACCTGGTCCAGGGCGGTGGTGCGGCGCGCGACGTCCTGGAAGCCGTCCGCGGACAGCGCGGCCTCGAGGACGTCGGCCGACCCACCGGTGCGGGCGAGCTGCCGGGCGAAGGTGACCAGCCGGCGGCGCGCCTCCTCGGCCTCCGCGGCGGCGTGCTCGGCGCGCCCGGAGGCGTCGGCCGCGCGCGCCCGGGCGGCGTCGGCGTCGGCCACCGACCGGGTGTAGCCCTCGGCGGCGGTCTGGACGACGACCTCGGCGGACTCTGCCGACGCGGCGAGCTCGGCGAGGCGCACCTCGAGCTGCGCCACGGACATCTGCGCCCGCGCCACCCCGGCACGGGCCTCGCGCACGTCGTCCGCGGACGGCGTGGCGGCTGCCGGCGTCACGACGAGCCCGAGCGTCAGCAGGCCGACGGGCAGCACGGCGAGGCGGCGCGGCACGCGGCGGGCGAGGGGGCGGCGGGCGGCACGCAGGCACGCCGCACCGGGACCGTCCACGGGGGCCGGGCGGGGCTGGGGTGTCACGTCGCCGTCATGCACGTTCGGCACGCTACCTGTGGGATTCACACAAGAGAACACCTGTCACAACAGTCCCAGAAGTCACATCGTTGTGGTTCGGGAGCAACCCGGACAGACCCCCTGGGCTGTTCGGGTGACGACCGCGCGACGGGGTCGCCGACCCCTCCGATCCGCGGGAACGGGCCCCGGCGGCGCGGGGCACGGCCGGGGCGCGTCGCCGATCTCGAAGGGTGAGATGTCCGTGCCACGGAGCGGGACGGAGCACGTAGTCTCCTGGACATGTTCCGTCGAATGTGTCGCTGACCGCGCACGTTCCCCCTGCCCACGGGCCGGTGGTCCGGCGAGGGTGCCGGATCCACCGACCGGCCGGCACCGGAGCAGCACGTGCGCTTCCCCTGACCCCCCGCGGGGCGGGCGTCGACGGCGCGCTCCTCGGGTGACAGTCCCCCACCCCGACCACCCGGCACCGCCGGCGAGGAGCACACCATGAGCAACGAGAGCTGGAGCTTCGAGACCCGGCAGGTGCACGCCGGCCAGACCCCCGACGCCGCGACGGGCGCCCGGGCGCTGCCGATCTACCAGACCACCTCCTTCGTCTTCGACTCCGCCGAGCAGGCCGCGGACAGGTTCGCGCTCAAGGAGCTCGGGCCCATCTACACGCGCATCAACAACCCGACCCAGGAGGTCGTGGAGAACCGCATCGCGAGCCTGGAGGGCGGGGTCGGCGCGCTGCTGCTCGCGTCCGGCCAGGCCGCGGAGACGTTCGCGATCCTCAACATCGCGCAGGCCGGCGACCACGTCGTCGCGTCCCCCAGCCTCTACGGCGGCACCTACAACCTGCTGCAGCACACGCTGCCCCGGTTCGGCATCGAGACCACCTTCGTCGCCGACCCGCACGACGCCCAGGCGTGGCGCGACGCGGTCCGCCCGAACACCAAGCTGTTCTTCGCCGAGACGATCCCCAACCCCAAGTCCGACGTGCTCGACATCGAGCTGGTCGCCGGCGTCGCCCACGCGCACGGGGTGCCGCTCGTGGTCGACAACACCGTCGCCACCCCGTACCTCATCAACCCCCTGCAGTGGGGCGCCGACGTGGTGGTGCACTCGGCCACCAAGTACCTGGGCGGGCACGGCACCGCGATCGGCGGCGTGATCGTCGACGGTGGCACGTTCGACTACGCCCAGCACCCCGAGCGGTTCCCGGCGTACAACACGCCCGACCCGTCGTACAACGGCCTGGTGTTCGCCCGCGACCTGGGCGTCGGCGGAGCCTTCGGCGTCAACCTGTCCTTCATCCTCAAGGCGCGCGTCCAGCTGCTGCGCGACCTGGGCGCCGCGATCAGCCCGTTCAACGCGTTCCTCATCGCCCAGGGCGTCGAGACGCTCTCGCTGCGCGTCGAGCGGCACGTCGAGAACGCGCAGAAGGTCGCGGCGTGGCTCGAGGCGCGCGACGAGGTCCGGCACGTGCACTACGCGGGCCTGGAGTCCAGCCCGTGGCACGCCAACCAGCTCAAGTACGCGCCGCGCGGCGCGGGTGCCGTGCTGGCGTTCGAGCTCGACGGCGGCGCCGCGGCCGGTCAGGCGTTCGTCTCGGCGCTCGAGCTGCACTCGAACGTCGCGAACATCGGTGACGTGCGCTCCCTGGTGATCCACCCGGCCTCGACGACGCACAGCCAGCTGACCCCCGAGCAGCAGGCGCTGTCGGGCGTGACGCCGGGGCTCGTGCGCCTCGCGGTGGGCATCGAGCACATCGACGACATCCTCGCCGACCTGGACGCGGGGTTCCGCGCGGCCAAGGGCGCCTGAGACCCGGCCCCGACGAGAGGCGCTCGCACGATGACCCGACCCGACCCCCGACCCCACACCCGCACGCCCGCGCCCGCCGGGCGTGCGATGCCCGCGGGGCCGGGGGCGGGACCGGTCGACGTGCCGGACCCGCTCGTCGGGCGCCCTGCGCGCCGCGGCGGGACGCTCGGCAGCCGCCGCCCGCTGCCCGAGCGGCCGCCCGTGCCCGCGAGCGCGGCGTGGCGCGACGGCGCCGACCCGGGACGCCGGCAGTTCGCCGACCTCGGTCCGCTGAAGCTCGAGTCGGGTGGTCGCCTGCCGGCCGTCCGCCTGGCGTACGAGACGTGGGGCGAGCTGGACGAGGACGGCAGCAACGCCGTGCTGGTGCTGCACGCGCTCACGGGCGACTCGCACGTCACGGGTGACGCGGGTCCGGGGCACCCGACCCCCGGGTGGTGGCAGTCGATGGTGGGCCCCGGTGCGCCCATCGACACCGACCGCTGGTTCGTCGTCGCGCCCAACGTGCTCGGCGGGTGCCAGGGCTCGACCGGCCCCGCGTCCGACGCCCCCGACGGGCGTCCCTGGGGAGGGCGGTTCCCGCTGCTCAGCGTCCGCGACCAGGTGGCCGCGGAGCTGCGCCTGGCGGACCTGCTGGGTGTCGACTCGTGGGCGCTGGTCATCGGCGCCTCGATGGGCGGGCACCGCGTGCTGGAGTGGGCGGCCTCGGCACCGGACCGCGTCGACGCCGTCGCCGCGATCGCGACGTGCGCGCAGACGTCGGGCGACCAGATCGCCGGGTTCCACACCCAGCTCGCCGCGATCACCGCCGACCCGCGCTACCGCGGGGGCGACTACTACGACGTGCCGGACGGCGAGGGCCCGCACGCCGGGCTCGGGCTCGCCCGGCAGATCGCCCACCAGACGTACCGCTCCGCGGTGGAGCTGGACACCCGGTTCGGGCGGATCCCGCAGGGCGCCGAGGACCCGCTGGAGGGCGGCCGGTTCGCGGTGCAGTCGTACCTCGACCACCACGGCGACAAGCTGTCCCGGCGGTTCGACGCCAACACCTACGTCACGCTCACGCGCACGATGATCACGCACGACCTGGGGCGCGACCGCGGCGGGGTGGAGGCGGCGCTCGCCCAGGTCACGGCGCGCGCCCTGGTGATCGCCGTCGACAGCGACCGGCTGTTCACACCGGCGCAGTCCGAGCGGGTGGCGGCCGCGATCCCCGGGTCCGGCCCGGTCCGGTACGTGCACTCCGACTACGGGCACGACGGCTTCCTCATCGAGGAGGACCAGGTCGGCCGGCACGTCGCGGACTTCCTGCGCGAGGGCGCCCGCCGGGCCTGACGGGGCCGCCCGGACGCATGAGGCGGCGGGCCCGATGGCGCGCCGGACGGCGGGAGACGGCACCATGGGGCGCATGTCCGTCGACGTCGCGACCGCCGCCACCGCCCTGCGTACCCAGTGGGACCGCCTGCACGCGTGGGTGGAGGTGATGGCGGACCCGCGGCTCGGGCGGGAGCCGTCGGTGCTCGACGGGTGGAACGTCGTCGAGCTGTGGGCGCACCTGGGCCGGGCGATGGACGCGCTGGCCGGGTGCACGCCGCTGCCGGCGGGCACCGTCCCGATGACCCTCGGCGAGTACCTCGGCACCTACCGGGACCGGGCGCAGGAGGTGGTGGAGACGACGCGCCGGCTGGCCGCCGAGCACGCCGCCGACCCCGTCGGCTACGTGACGGCCTCCGCCCGGGCGGCCTTCGCGACGCTCGACACCCTGGGCGACGGCGACCCCGTGGTCCAGGCGCGCCGTGGCCCGGTCCGGCTGTCGACGATGACCGTCTCGCGCGTCCTCGAGCTCGTCGTGCACGGGGACGACCTGTACCGCTCGGTGCGTCGCGTACGGGCCGCCGACGCCGTCACCGACCCGGTGGACCCGGGCGCCCTCGCGCTGGCCGCCGACGAGCTGCTGGGCATCGTCCGTGCCCGCGGCGGGTGGGACCTGGAGGTCGTCGACGCGCGCCGCTGGGTGCGTCTGGCCACCGGCCGCGCGCCGTACGACGTCGACGAGCTGGCCCTCGCGCTGCAGGCGCGGTACACGTCGGACGCCGTCCCCGACCTGGGGCGCATGCTGCCGCTGATGTGAGGTCCGGTCGCGTCGGGACGCCGCACCCCGCGGGCCACGACGCGCGGCGGGCGTCCTCCTGGTGGGTCGGCGCGACCCGGCGGGCTAGCGTGGGGCATGCTCTGCGCCCGCGTCACGTCCTTCTCCCCCGACGACCCGCTGACCGGCCTGGACGTCGGTGACGCGCCGCAGCCGCCGGCACCGGACGGCTGGACCACCGTCGACGTGCGGGCCGCGTCCCTCAACCACCACGACCTGTGGTCGCTGCGCGGCGTGGGGCTGCGCGCCGAGCAGCTGCCGATGGTGCTGGGCACCGACGCCGCCGGTGTCACGGCCGACGGCCGGGAGGTCGTCGTGCACGCGGTCGTGGGCGGCCCCGACGGCCGCGGGGTCCCCGCCGACGAGCCGCGCACCCTGCTGTCCGAGCGGTACCCCGGGACCCTCGCCGAGCGCGTCGCCGTCCCCGGGTGGAACCTCGTCGACAAGCCCGCCGAGCTGTCGTTCGTCGAGGCGGCGTGCGTGCCGACCGCGTACCTGACCGCGTACCGCATGCTGTTCCGCTCGGGCGGTGCGCAGCCGGGGCAGCGCGTGCTGGTGCAGGGCGCGGGCGGTGGCGTGTCGGTGGCCGCCGTGCAGCTCGGCGCCGCGGCGGGCCTCGAGATGGTGGTCACCGGCCGCGACGCCGCCAAGCGTGAGCGCGCGCTGGCGCTCGGGGCGGCGCAGGCCGTCGAACCGGGTGCCCGGGTCGGCCGCGTGGACGTCGTGCTGGAGACCGTGGGCCGGGCGACGTGGGAGCACTCGGTGCGTTCCGTGCGGCCCGGTGGACGGATCGTCGTGGCGGGGCTCACGTCCGGTGACCCGGAGCCGGCGTCCCTGACGCGGGTGTTCTTCCAGGAGATCAGCATCGTCGGCGCGACGACGGGCACCCGGGACGAGCTCGGGCAGGTGCTGGCCCTCCTCGCCCGGACCGGTGTGCGCCCCCTGGTCGACTCGACGTACCCGCTGGCCCGCGCGCGCGACGCGCTGGCCCGCCTGGCGTCCGGCGCCCACGTCGGCAAGATCGTGCTCGAGGTCTGAGGCGTGCGAGCCTCCCGTGACCCGGGCGGCGCCGACGTCCCGGCCGGGGCCGGCGCCCGCCCGGTCCCGCAGGCCCCGGCCGGTCCGGTCCCGCCCGCCCGCTGGGACGGCGCCGCCCTGACCACCACCTGGTCGCCCGACGCGCTCGGCGAGGGCTTCGAGGCCCGTCGCCTGGACCTGGCGGACGACGACGAGGGCGAGGTCACCGCCACGCTGGTGCGCCTCGCGCCGGACCCCACGCTGCGCCCCGCGCGCGTGGTGCTGTACGTGCACGGCTGGTCGGACTACTTCTTCCAGACGCCGCTCGCGCACTTCTGGCGCGCGCAGGGTGCGGCGTTCTACGCGCTGGACCTGCGCAAGTCCGGCCGCTCGCTGCGACCCCACCAGACCCCCGGCTACGTCGACGACCTGCGCACCTACGACGAGGAGATCGGCGCGGCGCTCGCCGTGGTGCGCGCGGAGCTCGGGCCCGTCGCGCGCGTCATGCTCATGGGCCACTCCACCGGCGGGCTGGTGCTGAGCCTGTGGACCGCCCGCCACCCGGGGGCCGTGAGCGGGCTGGTGCTCAACTCCCCGTGGCTCGAGCTGCAGGGCTCGTCCCTGGCGCGGCACCTGTCGGCCCCGGCCATCAGCCGGCTCGCACGCTTCAACCCCAAGGCCGCGCTGCCCAACATCGACCCCGGGTACTACGCGCGCACCATCGACGTCGCCACCGGCGGGGACTGGACCGTCGACGACCGCTGGCGACCGACGCCGTCGTTCCCCGTCCGTGCAGGGTGGCTCAGCGCGATCATGGTCGGGCACGCGGCGGTCGCGCGCGGCCTGGGCATCGACGTGCCCGTGCTGGTGACCATGTCGGACCGGACGCTCATCAGCGCACGCTGGAGCGAGGAGATGCGGTCCGCGGACGTCGTGCTGGACGTCGAGGCGATCGCGCGGCGGGCGGTCCAGCTGGGGGACGTGGTGACGGTGGTGCGTGTGCCCGGCGGCATGCACGACCTCACGCTGTCGGCGCGCCCCGCCCGTGAGCGGTTCTACGCCGAGCTGACCCGCTGGCTGGCGGCCTACGGCTGGTCCTGACCGGCCCGGGCGTCACAGCGCGCCGGTGGCCTCCGACAGCGTGGGACCGCCGTCGCCCAGGCGCCAGGCCCGCCAGCCGTCGACGCCCTCGACGCCCGAGACCGCGGCCGCCGCGTCGTCCGGGTCCGTCAGCACCGTGCCGTCGGGCAGCTCGATCATGCCGTCGGGGCGCAGCAGCGCCGAGAACCGCTGGCCGCGGCGCTCGCGCACCCACACGAGCGTCGTCACGGCACGCCGGCTCTTGGCGAGCGTCGCCAGCGCGGGGTACGGCCAGTCGGGCCGCTCCGGGCGGGGCGCGGCGGTCGCGTCGGGCGGGCTGTCCGCCAGCGCGTGCCCACCGGGCGACGTCGTGACCTCCGCCTCGGTGCGCGCGTCACCCTCGGCGCCCGGGCGGTCCGGCGTCCGGGGCCCGTCGACCACCGCGGCGCGCAGGCCGGCGACGGGCGTCAGCGTGGGCGGTCCCTCGAGCATGGAGGAGGACGGCGGCACGGACGCGTCGCGCGGCCACTCGGTGACGTCGGGGCGGCCCGGGCCGCCGTGGCGCGGGGTCTCCGCCGGCGGCTCCGGCGGCTGGGCCGTCGGCCCCGCGGTCCGGAACGGCAACGGGGTCGGCTCGGTCACGCTGCCGCGCCGGCCGATGGGCGTGGGCGCGGGCGGCTCCGTGCGCTCGGGCGGCGTGACCGCGCGCAGCTCACCGGTGGGCTGCGACCGGCCGCGTGCGGCCGGGGCCCCGGGGCCGCGCTCGAGCTCGGGCTCGTACGCCATGGCGGTCGCGAACGCCTCGCTCGAGCGCACCAGCCGCAGAGCCGTCGGCTCGACCGTGCGGCGCACCCCCTCGTGCAGCGCGAGCGGGGAGACCTCCAGCAGGCGACGCTCGTCGCCCCGCACGACACCCACCTGCATCACGTCGACCTGGTGCTCGCCGCCGCGCAGGAACCCGAGGGCGTCCGCGGCCTCGGCCGCGACCTCGGAGCACAGCAGCAGCAGACGCACCCCGCCGCGGGACCGCCCGGCGGCGGCGCCGAACGGCACGTGCTCGCGGAACGCCGCGAAGTCGACGGCGAACCGCGACGGGTCCGCGTGGTAGGCGCGCGCGAGGTCCGCCGTCGTCATGCGCGCGGCCGCTCCGCCGTGCCGCAGGGCGGTGACGATCGCGTCCTCGTCGAGCACCTGGGCCACCGCCACGACCACCGGCCGCCCCGACGCGTCGAGCGCGAGCAGCTCGGGCAGGTCCGACCGGTCCGACGCGCCACGCGCCCGCACGACGAACAGCGGCTCGCCCGCGATGGCGGCGAGGTGGTGGGTGACGAGCGCGGTGACCTCCTGGGCGAACGACCCGGCGAGCGGCTGCATCGGCTGGACGAGGCGCGGGCGCCCGTCGTCGAGCTCGAAGATCGGCATGTCGCGTCCGGGCCTTCCTTGCACGGCGGGGCGGGCGGGGCGGCGTCACGCCCGCCGGCGCGGTGCCGACCGGGCGCGCGTCGTCGCCCGCCCACTGTCCCACATCCGACCGGGCCCGGTCAGCCCGTCGTCCGGGGGACGTGGGGTCCGTCGGGAGTGCCGGGCGCGAGGGTCCCGGGTCCACCCGCGGGTGGACGCGCGGGCCCGCCGCGGGCAGGGTGGGACCCGTGCTCGTCGCCTTCTCCGTCGCCCCGCTCGGTGCGGGTGAGTCCGTCTCCCACGCCGTCGCCGACGCCGTGCGCATCGTGCGGGAGTCCGGCCTGCCGCACCGCACCGACGCCATGTTCACCACGCTCGAGGGCGAGTGGGACGAGGTGATGGACGTGGTGCGTCGGGCCACCGAGGCGGTGGGCGCGCACGGCCACCGGGTCAGCCTGGTGCTCAAGGCGGACATCCGTCCCGGGCACACCGGCGAGCTCGACGGCAAGGTCGCCCGGGTCGAGGCCCTGCTCGACGGCTGACGGGACGGCGCGTCCCGCGCCCGCTCAGCCCTCCGACGCCCCGCGCCCCAGCCGCGACGCCAGCAGCTCGGCCAGGTGCACGCCCTGCACGTCCGCGAGCTGCTCGGCCTGCGTGCGGCACGAGTACCCGTCGGCCAGGTAGACGTCCCCCGGGGCCGCGGCCCGCAGCGCCGGCAGCAGCGCGTTCTCCGCGACGGCCACCGAGACGTCGTAGTGGCCCTTCTCCATGCCGAAGTTGCCGGCGAGCCCGCAGCACCCCGCGAGCGCGGAGAACTGCGCGCCGGCCTCGGTCAGCAGGCGGCGGTCCGCGGTCCACGTCATCACCGAGTAGTGGTGGCAGTGCGGCTGCACGACGGCCGTGACGTCGGACAGGTCCGGCACCTGCCAGCGGTCCCCCGGCCCGATCGGCGCCGGTGCGGTCAGCAGCTCCGCCAGGGTCCGGGTCTCGCGCTGGACGGCCACGGCGCGCGGGTCGTCGGGCAGCAGGTCGACCAGGTCGCTGCGCAGCACGGCGGTGCACGACGGCTCGAGCCCCACGATCGGGATGCCGTTGACGGCGAACGGACCGAGCACCTCCAGCAGGTGCTCGAGCTGGTGCCGCGCGCCCTCGAGCTGGCCGGTGCTGATCCAGGTCAGCCCGCAGCACGCGTCGTGGTCCGGCACCAGCACCTCGTAGCCCGCGTCGCGCAGGACGGCCACGGCCGCGTGGGCGACCGACGGGGCGAGGGTGTCGCTGAACGAGTCGGTCCACAGCAGCACCGGGGGACGCGGCGTCGCGGCCGTGGTGGCGTCCGCGTCGGCGGGCAGCGTCACGCGCGCGGCGTCGTCGCGGCCCACGACGCGCACGTCGCCCGACCGCTGCCCGGCCCGCCGCGCCCACGTCCGGAACGGCACCGGCGCGAACCGCACCATGCGCCGCCGGGTGTCCATGCCGCCCAGCGCCAGCACGGCCTTGGCGACGGGCCGGATGCCGAGCACCGCGTTGGCCACGGCCGCGAGGCCCGGGACGCCCGTGACGAGACGCGCCCAGCGCGGCAGCCAGCCCAGCGCGTAGTGGTTCACCGGGCGCAGCCGACGGCGGTACGTGCGGTGCAGCACCTCCGCCTTGTACTGCGCCATGTCGACGCCCGCGGGGCAGTCGGACGAGCACGCCTTGCAGCTCAGGCACAGGTCCAGCGCCTCGTGCACCTCGGGCGAGGACCACCCGCGCGAGACCAGGCTGCCGTTGGCCATCTCCTGCAGCACGCGCGCCCGGCCGCGGGTGGAGTCCTTCTCGTCCTTGGTCGCCAGGTACGACGGGCACATGAAGCCGCCGGCCGCGCTGTTGTCGGCGCGGCACTTGCCCACGCCGACGCACCGGTGCACGGCGGTCGTCATGTCGCCGCCGTCGTGCGCGAACGAGAAGCCCGACGCGGCGGGCAGCGGGCGCGCCGCGGGCCGGCGCAGGTCGGCGTCGAGCGGGCGGGGGCGCACCAGCACGCCCGGGTTGAGCAGGTCGCGCGGGTCGAACAGGTCCTTCACTGCGCCGAACAGCTCGATCGTCCGCGGGGAGTACATGACGGGCAGCAGCTCGGAGCGGGCGCGCCCGTCGCCGTGCTCCCCGGACAGGGACCCGCCGTGGCGCGCGACCAGCGCGGCGGCGTCCTCCATGAACGCCCGCAACGGGTCGCCCGACCGCGTCAGCGGGACGTCGAGGCGCAGGTGCAGGCACCCGTCGCCGAAGTGCCCGTACGCCAGGCCGTCGACCCGGTGGTCGGCCATGAGCGCCTCGAGCTCGCGCAGGTAGGCCCCCAGCCGCTCCGGCGGCACCGCGGAGTCCTCGAAACCGGGCCACGCCTGCGCGCCCGACGGCGTGCGGCCACCCAGCCCGGCACCGTCCTCGCGGATCCGCCACATCGCCGCCGCGTCGGGCCCGGGCGGGAAGATGCCGACCGCGTCGGTGCCCGCGTCGGCCGCGAGCGCGCGCGCCGTCGCCAGCGCGTCGTCCAGGGTCGGCCCGCCGACCTCGCACATCAGCCAACCGCCGCCCGGGGGCAGGTCGGGCACCGCCGCGGCGCCCTTGACCCGCCGCACCACGTCCACCAGGCGCGAGTCCATGCCCTCGATCGCGAGCGGCGCGTGCGCGAGCAGGGCGGGCACGGCGTCGGCTGCCGTCGGCATGTCCGGGTAGCCCAGCACCACCAGCACCGGTGCCGACGGCACGGGCACCAGGTTCACGGTGGCCCCGAGCACCGTCACCAGCGTGCCCTCGGTGCCCACCAGCATCTTGGCCAGGTCGGTGCCGTTCTCGGGCGTCAGGTGCTCCAGCGAGTACCCGGACACCTGCCGGCGGAACCGGCCGAGCTCGGTGCGGACCACGTCGAGGTGCGCACGGACCAGCGCGTCGAGCCCCGGGACCGCGTCGAGCGCACCGGCCCCCGCACGCGCGGTGAAGCGCCGGCCGGTGCCGTCGACGACGTCGAGGTCCACCACGTTGTCCGCCGTCCGCCCGAAGGCCACGGCCCGCGGCCCGCACGCGTTGTTGCCGATCATGCCGCCGAGGGTCGCGCGGGCCTGCGTGGACGGGTCGGGCCCGAACCGCAGGCCGTGCGGCGCGGCGGCCCGCTGCAGGTGGGACATGACGACGCCCGGCTCGACGCGCGCCGTGCGCGCCTCGGGGTCGATCTCCAGCACCCGGTTCACGTGCCGCGAGAAGTCCAGCACGATGCCCGTGCCGACCGCGTTGCCGGCCACCGACGTGCCGCCGCCGCGCGACGTCAGCGGGGTCCCGGTCTCGCGCGCGACGGACAGCGCCGCGAGCACGTCGTCCGTGTCCCGCGGGAAGACCACGACCTGCGGCACCACGCGGTAGTTGGAGGCGTCGGTCGAGTACTCGGCCCGGCGCCGGGAGGAGTCGTCGACGCTCCCCCGCACCGCGTCGCGCAGCGCGTGCACGACGTCCCGGACGTCGGTCCCGGTCGCGTCGGTCGTCACAGCCACGTGCGGCAGTCTCCCACCACGCCACCGGGACCTGCACGGGCCGTCCGGTCCGCGGCGTCCGTGTGGGAGGCCGGTCGTACCGTCGGACCGTGCGACGCGCCCCGGTCACGGTCCTGTGCGCGGTCCAGTTCGTCGACGTCCTCGGCGTCACGAGCGCGACGACCGCGATCCCTGCCGTGCTCGCGGGCCTCGGCCTCGACGCGCACGCCGCAGGCCCGCTCGCGACGGCGTACGCGATGTTCTTCGGCGGCCTGCTGGTGGTCGGTGCGCGCCTCGGGGACCGCTACGGCCACCGTCGGGTGCTGGCCGCGGGGCTCGTGGGGTTCGCCGCGGTGTCCCTCGTCGGCGGGCTCGCCGGGTCGCTCGCGCAGGTGCTCGCCGCGCGTGCGCTGCAGGGCGCCGCGGCGGCGCTGTCGGTCCCGTCGGCGCTGCGGCTGCTGCTGCACGCCACGCCCGAGGCCGACGCCCGGCGCACCGCGCTGGCCGCGTGGAGCGCGGCCGGCGCCGCCGCGGGCGCCGCCGGGTTCGTCGTGGGCGGCGCGCTCGTCGAGGCGCTCGACTGGCGCGCCGTGTTCTGGGTCAACGCGCCGGTCGGGGCCCTGCTCCTGGTGGGCGTGCTGCTCGTGGTGCCCGCGCTCGCGCCCGACGACCGCACGACACGGCTCGACCTGGTGGGCGGGGCCCTGCTGGTCGTGTCGGTGATGTGCGTCGTGGCAGGGGCCGCAGCCGTCGAGCAGGGTGCGGGGGCGGGGCGCTCCGGCCTGCTCCTCCTGGCGGGCACGGTGGCCGCCGTCGGGTTCGTGGCGCGGATGCGGCGGGCCACGGACCCGCTCGTCCCGCCGGCCGCGTGGCGGTCGGCCCAGCTGCGGGACGGGACGGTGCTGTCGTTCGTCAACACCGCCACCACCAGCAGCGCGGCGGTGCTCGCGACCCTCCACCTGCAGGACCGGCTCGGCCTGTCCGCGCTCGCGACCGGGCTCACGCTGCTCGGGCTCAGCGTGCTCGTCGTCGTCGGGGCCGCGGCAGCCAAGCCGCTGCTGGACCGCCGGGGGCCGCGCACGGTGGCCGGGCTCGGCCTGGCGGTGGTCGCGGTCGGCGACGTCGTGCTCGTCGCGGGCGGCGCGACGTGGGCGGCGGTCGGGGCGGGTGCCGCCGTCCTCGGCCTGGGGCTCGGCCTGGCGTCGGTCGCGGCGACGGCGCTGGGGACCGACGTGCCGGAGGACCTCGCGGGCAGCGCCAGCGGCATCCTCAACACCGGCGCGCAGCTCGGCACCGCGCTCGGCACCGCCGTCCTCGTCATGGTCGCCGGGGTGACGTCGGTGTCGTGGGGATGGGCCGCGGCGGCGCTCGGAGCGGCGGTCACCGCGGGGTGGTCGTGGCGCGCCGGGCGGGCCGACGCGGCGCGCCACGGCGCGGCGACGGTCGGCGCCTGAGGCGCCCGGCGGCGCCTACCCGCCGCGCGCCGCCGGCCGCCTCGCCCTCAGGACTCCAGGGCCGCGTCGAGCGTGATGTCCGTGCCGGTCAGCGCCTTGCTCACGGGGCAGCCGGCCTTGGCCTTCTCGGCCGCCTGCTGGAACCCGGCCTCGTCGAGGCCCTCGACCTCGCCGCGGACCTTCAGGGCGATGCCGGTGATGCGGAAGCCGCCCGCCGGGTCCGGACCCAGGCTGACGTCGGCGGTCACCTCGAGCGCGACGGGCGTCCCGCCGGCCTCGGCGATGTCCGCGGACAGCTGCATGGCGTAGCACGACGAGTGCGCCGCGGCGATGAGCTCCTCGGGGCTCGTCGTGCCGCCCGCGTCCTCGGCCGCCCGCTTCGGGAACGAGACGTCGTACGTGCCGACCTGCGAGCTGCTCAGCTCGACCTGGCCGCCGCCGTCCTGCAGCGTGCCGTTCCAGGCGGTGCGTGCGGTGCGCGTGGGCATGACCACTCCTTCGTCCGTCGGTGGGTGGGCGCGAGCCGCGCCCCCCAGCGACCCTACGGGGGTGCCCCGCGTCAGCGCGCGCGCTCCAGGTGGGCCGCGACCACGTGCGGGGGTGCGCCCGCGGCCCGCAGCGCCCACGCGGCGCGGGCGTGCAGCGCCCGGCGCTGCCCCTCGTCGAGCCCCGCGTACAGCGACGTGCGGACCAGGTCGTGGCGGAACACCAGGCGGTCGCCGCGCGCGTGGACCACACCGGCGGCCAGACCGTGGCGCAGGGTCCGCCAGCACTCCGTGACCGGCTCGCCCGCCAGCGCGGCGAGGTCACCGACGACGAACGAGGTGCCCAGCACCGATGCCTGCCCGAGCATCGTCAGGACGTGCGGCCCCAGGTGCTGCACGTGCGCGCGCCCCACCTCGTCGAGCTCGTCGAGCCAGCCCGTGCCGACGACCTCGACCACGCCGCCCGAGCGCTCCAGCACACCGCACGCCTCGGCGGTCCGCAGCACGTCGACCACCAGCCGCGGGTTGCCGCCGGTCGTCGAGAGCACACCACGCAGCGCCGGCCCCACGCTCCCGCGCAGCAGGTGCTCGGCCAGCTCGACCGTGGCGGCCGGTCCGAGCGGGCGCAGCTCCAGGTACCGGGCCCCGGCGCGCGTCCAGCCGGCGACGACCACGTCCAGCTCGGCGCGGTGCGGCACCCCGCGCATCGTCATGACCGTCAGGGCGCTGGGCAGCGCCCCCTCCCCGGCCAGGTCGGCCAGCAGGTGCAGGCTGCACGGGTCGGCCAGGTGCACGTCGTCGAGCGCCAGCACCCACGGGCCGAGCTCACCGCGGCGGCGCACCAGGGCCGCGAACAGCTCGTCCGCGCGGGCGAAGCGCGCCGGGGCGCCCGCACGCTCGGGCGGCAGGACCTCCAGCAGCGCCGCGAGCTCGGCCACGACCGGGCCCCGCCCGTCCCGACCGCGCGACGGCCCGAGCAGCGCGTCGGTGAGCAGCGTGTACGGCGGGGCCGCGGGACCGACCGCACGGCCGAGGCACACCTCGATCCCCAGGAGCCCGGCGGCGCCCTGCAGCGCCTCGACCAACCGGGTGCGACCGACGCCGGCCTCGCCCTCCAGCAGCACCGTGGCACCGCCACCGGTCGCGACGGAGGACAGCAGCTCGTCGATGTCGTCGAGCTCGGCCCCGCGCCCGACGAGCGGGCGCGCGCGGGACGTCGGCTCGGTCATGCACCCGATCGTATGACTCAGCCCACGTACTCCCAGTGCCACGGCTCCGGCTTGCTGCCGCCGGCCTGCGCCCAGGCGGGGTGGACCCACTGGAACGACGCGGCGTTCTCCCGCATCCACTGGTGCTCGGCGGTGCCGAAGCCCTGCACCCCGCCGGCCAGGTCGACCGCGAGGCCCCAGCCGTGGTTGGACGTGCCGGGCGCGGCGCACAGGCCACCCTTGTTGGCGCGGCACGCGACCTGCGCACCGTAGGACCGGTAGGAGTCGGTCACGTACAGCGGGCGGCCGAAGTGCGCGGCGAACGCGGCGTTGAGCGCCTCGAGGGCCTCGGCCGCGTCGCAGCGCAGCCGGGCGTTGCCGTCGAAGGACACCCCGCACAGCGCCTCGTCGGGGATGCGGCCGTTCGCGTACCCCTGCAGCGAGACCTTCCACGCGGCGCGCTGCGCCTCCTTCTCGGCGGCCACGCGCGCCGCCTCCTCGGCGGCGGCCTGCGCGGCGGCCTGCGCGGCGGCCTCGGCGGCGGCCTGCGCCGCGGCGGCCTCGGCCCGCTTCTGGTCCGCGGTGCCGGAGACGACCTCGGCGGCCTCCTTGACCCGGTCGAGCGCCGCGCGCAGCGGCGTGGTCCCGGGGTCCGTGGTGGGCGGCAGCGTCACGTCGGCGATCCGGTCGGACGCGTCCTCCTCGGCGGGCGCCGGCTCGGCCGGTGCGTCCGGGGCCGGCGCCTCGGCGGCGGCCGCCGCGGCCTCGGCTGCGGCGGCGTCCTCGGCGGTCGCGCCGTCCGCCGGGTCGACGGTCGCGTCGGTGGTCTGGGCGGTGCCGGTGTCCACGACGTCCTGCTCGCCGCGCTCCGCGTCGCGCGAGGCGCTGCGGGACCGCTCGACGATCTCGGGGATCTCGACGTCCGCCATGGCGGCCTGCAGCTCGGCGGTCGCGGCGTCGAGCTCGGCGAGCAGCTCGTCGGGGACGGCGGCCTCGGCGGCGTCCGCGCGGACGGCGACGGCCTCGTCCACGGCGGCCTGCGCCGCCTCGACGGCCTGCGCGCGCAGCTGCGCGGTGTACGCGTCGGCCGCACGGGCGGCCGCGGCCCGGGTGAGGGAGGAGTCGTCACCGGCCACGGCGGCGACGGAGGGCTCGGCGTCGGTCGTCACGACGACCGCGCCCATGCTGAGGACGAGAGCCAGGGCGATGCCGCCCTGGGCGGTACGGATGGCGACACGGGGTACACGTGCGGCACCGGGGGAAGCCGGTCGCTGCGGGCGGGGCGCGGCGTGCTTGCCTCCCGTCCGTCGCCGGACGGTGATCTTTCTGTTACTCACGCGCAACACGTTATGTGTCTCGGACTGTCGTCCAGAAAAGTTGAGGCCGAGAGAGCGCGAAGATCCTGTGCACGTTCTGTTACCACGGAGACACGCGGCCCGCACGGCGGCCCACTACGCTGACGCCCGTGCCCGCAGACGTCCGCCCCGACACGGCGAGGACCGCCGCCCCACCGTCCGCCGCGGACGGCGGGGGCCTGGACGACCTCTACGACATCGCCCGCCTGGCACGGCGGCTCGACGTGGAGCACGCGACGATCCGCGTCTGGCTGTCCCGCAAGGTGCCGTGGCTGCCGCCCCCCGACGGGCGGCTCAACGGCGGTGCCGTCTGGCGCGCGTCGACGCTCGAGGGCATCGAGGAGCGGCGCTTCCGTCGCCGCCCGGGCCGCAAGCCCCGCTTCACCTCGGCACCCGCAGCCGCCGACGTGCCGCGCACGGGATCCATCCCCGTGGTGGCACCGCGCACGGGCGCCGTCCCGCTCGTCACCGCGCCCCGCGTCGGCGCCGAGCCGCCTGCCGCCGGACCCCTCGTCGCGGCCCCCGCAACGGCCCCGACCGTCGCCGCGAACGACCCGTCCCACGCCGTCGGGGCGCTCACCTCCCGCTGATATCCGCCCGATCCCGGCCGAACCCTCCCTGCGCCGCGCCCGTGGCGGCCCGACCCGGCGAACCCGGCGAAGCGCTCGGACGACCAGGTTGTGGAGAAGGGGTGACGAAACGCCTACCGGTCAGTAGCGTTCACGGAGCGCCGGGAACCCTGTGACAGCAGCCATACCCGGATGTGACGCCCCGCGGCTGCCCGCGGGGCGCCGACCGCTCCGCGTCGTCCGACACCCGGGATGAGACCCCATGCCACGTCGCCTGCTCGCCGGCCTGACCGCCGCCTCCGTCGTCCTCACCACCGCGCTGCTCGGCACACCCGCTGCGACCGCAGCGCCCCCGCCGGACGACCTCACGGGCCTGCTGGTCGGCCGCGAGGTCCCGGTCCAGCGGACCGAGGGCGTCGGCGACGCGCTCGCCGCGGCCGACGGCACCGTCACCGCGTTCGTCGAGCTCGACACGCCCTCGGGCGTCGAGGTCGCCGCCGACGGCGGGAGCCCGGCCGACGTCCGCGACGCCGCGACCGCCACGCAGGCCGCCGCCGAGGACGTCGTCCCCGCCGAGGCCGGGACCTCCGCCCGCACCGCGGCCGCCCAGCCGCAGCGCCTCGCCACCGTCACCAACCTCGTGTCCGGGGCCCTCGTGCTCGGCGACGCGGCCCAGCTCCGCGCCCTGGCCGACGAGCCCGGCGTGCGCGCCGTGCGCCTGGTCGCCGAGCGCACGCCCGACAACGCCGCCCAGGTCGAGTTCACCCGGACCCTGGCCACGTGGCAGGACACCGGGGTCCTCGGCACCGACGTCACGATCGGCGTCATCGACACCGGGATCGACTACACCCACGCCACCTTCGGCGGACCGGGCACCGTCGAGGCCTACGAGGCCGCGTACGGCGAGAACGGCAGCGGGCCGGTGCCGCAGGGGTCGTACGACCCGGACAAGTATCTCGGCGGCTACGACTTCGCCGGGACCGACTACGACGCCGGCGGTGAGGGCGCGCAGCTCGTGCCCGTGCCCGACGAGAACCCGATCGACGTCAACGGGCACGGCACGCACGTGGCCGGCACCGCCGCCGGGTACGGCGTCACGCCCGACGGCGGGACGTTCGAGGGCGACTACGCGGAGCTCGACACCGTGCTCGACTGGCCCGTCGGCCCGGGCACCGCGCCCGGGGCCGGGCTCTACGCGCTCAAGGTGTTCGGCGACGTCGCCGGCTCGACCAGCCTGTCGGCGCTCGCGCTCGACTGGGCGGCCGACCCGGACGGCGACGGCTCGTTCGACGACCGCCTCGACGTGCTCAACCTGTCGCTGGGTGCGTCCGGCTCCCCCGCGGACGACCCCGAGTCGGCGCAGGTCGCCGAGCTCACGGCGCTCGGCACCACGGTGGTGCTCTCCGCCGGCAACGAGGGTGACATCGAGGACGTCGGCGGCTCGCCCGGCAACGGGTTCGCCGGGCTGACGGTCGCCTGGTCCGTCGGCAAGGACCTCGCGTTCGACTCCCTCGAGGTCGTCGAGGCGTCCGACCCCGCCCTCGAGGGCCGCCACGCCGGGCAGAACTCGGTCGCGTACTCCGGTGAGGACGTCACCGCACCGGTCGCCTTCCTCGGCGAGCGGTTCGACGGCTGCGACCCCTTCACGCCCGAGCAGTCCGCGGCCGTCGCCGGCAAGATCGCCTACCTGTGGTGGGACGACGACGACGCGGCCCGCCGGTGCGGGTCGGTCGCGCGGTTCGACAACGCGACGGCCGCCGGCGCGGTCGGGGTGCTCCTGCCCACCGAGCTGACCCTGTTCTCCGCGGGCATCTCCGGCAACGACGCGATCCCGGGGCTCCAGCTCACCGCAGCGGCCACCGACGCGCTGCTGCCCGAGATCGAGGCCGGCACGCTCGTCGCCCACATCGGTCCGTCGCTCGCGCTCAGCACGCGGCAGGACGTCGGCGCCGACACGCTCAGCACCTCGTCGTCGCGCGGTGTGCACGGCTCGCTGGGCTGGGGCAAGCCCGACGTGGCCGCGCCCGGTCAGCAGATCGTGTCCGCGGCCGTCGGGTCCGGCAACGGCGGGTCGTCGAAGAGCGGCACCTCGATGGCCGCCCCGCACGTCGCCGGCATCGCCGCGCTCGTCCGCGAGGCGCACCCCGGGTGGTCCGCGACCCAGATCAAGGCCGCGATCGTCAACACCGCGACGCACGACCTGGCCACCGAGGCCGGCGGCGACCTGTTCTACGGCCCGGCCCGCGTCGGCTCCGGCCGGGTCGACGCGCTCGCCGCGGTGACGAGCAGCACGCTCCTGTACAACGCGCAGCAGCCCCAGCAGACGTCGGTGAGCTTCGGCGTCGTCCCGCTGGCGGACGAGCCGGTGACGATCCGCAAGGCGGTCACCGTGCAGAACCTCGGGTCGACCGCCCGCACCTACAGCACGCAGGTCACCTCGAGCACCACGGCGGGCGCCGCGACGATCACCGCCTCGCCGGCCAGCCTGCGGGTGCCCGCCGGCGGAACCGGCGTCGTGACGCTCACGTTCACGGCCGACCCGGCGACCGTCGCGCGGCAGATCGACCCCACGCAGCAGGTCGAGCAGATCCCCCGCCTGCCGCGCGAGTACGTCTCGCAGGTGTCGGGCCGGCTGGTCCTGACGTCCGGGGACACGCAGTGGCGCCTGCCGGTGCAGGGCACGCCCCGTCCCACCACCGACCTCGAGGCCGCCGCCGTGACGTTCCCCGACGCCGCGGCGCAGACCGCGGAGCTGGTGTTCAGCGGTCGTGACGTCGAGGCCGAGGGCTGGAGGGGCCTCGCCTCGCCGCTGGTGCACGCCGCGGACTCCCCGCGGCTCGAGGCGCTGCCCGCGAGCGTCGAGACGTCGCGCTCGACGATCGCGGCCGGTGACGTCCGGCACGTCGGCTGGGCGTCCACCGCACCCGCGGTGGTGGCCGACGGCGGCGACCCGACGCTCGAGGGGTACCTCGGCGTGGGCATCGCGACGGACGGCGACTGGGCGGTCCTGGGCCACGCCCTGCAGCCGTGGGTGCTCGTCGACACGGACGGCGACGCCGAGCCCGACGTGGCGGCGATCGCCAGCAAGATGACCGACACCGACTACACCGTCGTCGAGACGTACGACTGGGAGACCGGCGACCTGCTGGCCGGACCCGAGCTGCTGTACCCGTTCGGCGGCGGGCTCGAGATGGGCGCGTTCGACAACAGCACCGTCGTGGTGCCGGTGCCGCTCGCGGCGCTCGGGGTCGAGGCCGGCACCGAGGTCGGGGTGTGGGCGCAGATGCGCAGCCCGTACGCCGTGTCGGGCGACGGCGTCGTCGACTCGGTCGGCCCGTTCACCGTCGACCCGTACGACCCGCCGCTGTGGTTCGAGCCGGCCACCGACGACCTGTTCGTCGCCCCGGCGGCGGACGGCCGCTCGATCACCGTCCACGGCGGTCCGGGGGCGGCCGACGCCGACGTGCTGGTGCTGCACCACCTCAACGGCGCGGGCGACCGCGCGCAGGTGGTGGACGTGACCGCGCCGGAGGCCGTCGCGACGACGACGACCCTCGAGGTGGACTCGGAGCGCACCGCCGGCCAGGGCAACCTGCTGCAGATGACGGTCGCCCCGCGGGACGCCACGGGCACGTTCACGCTGTACGACGGCGACACGGAGATCGGCACGACCGAGGTCGTGGACGGCGGCGGCGTGTGGAGCACGTGGTCGCTCGGGGCCGGCACGTACCGGTTCCGCGCGCAGTTCACGCCGGACGACCCGCGGTACGCGCCGTCGTCGTCGCCGGTCGTGGAGGTGGCGCTGGCACGCTCGACGTCCACCACGACGCTGAGCGTCTCGCCCGCGAACGTGCGCTACGGGCAGCCGGCCACGGCCACGGTCACGGTGACCGGCGGGAGCTGGGCACCGTCCGGTGCGGTGACGATCAGCGAGCGCGGCAAGGTCCTGGCCACCGCCGACCTCACGGTCGACGAGCTGACCGGCACCGCGACGGTCGAGCTGCCGCGCGACCTGGCGACCGGCAGCCACCGGCTCGTCGCGGAGTTCGCCGGGAGCACCGACGTCGCGGCCTCGCAGGGCGGCGCGCAGCTGCGCGTGGCACCGGCACCGGCGAGGGTGACGCTCGAGGCGGACAGCTGGACCGTCCCGCGCGGGAGCACCCCCACGGTGACCGTGCGCGTGGGCGGCGGCGAGGGCGCACCGGCGGCCACCGGCCACGTCACGGTGCTGCTCGGGCTGCGCTCGCTCGGCACCTACCGGCTCACGGACGGCGCGGCGAGCGTCACGCTGCCGCCCGTCCGCTCCACCGGCGTGCTCACGGTGCTGTACGGCGGCGGCGGCGGGTACCTGCCGGGTGCTGCCGCGCAGGTGGTGCGCGTGGGCTGACACGTCCTCACCGCGCATCGAGCGGGTGCCGCCCGGGGTCCGACCGGGCGACACCCGCTCGCGCGTGTTCAAGCCGGGGCGCCGCCCGGCCGATGCGTGCACATGGGACTGGACCGACAGGCACCGCAAGGGAGCGGATCCGTGCTGCCCGCCCCCCACGGCCCGACCGACGCGTCCCCGCCCGAGGGACCGGCCGCCGTGACGGAGGGCGGGACGCCGGACACCGGTGCGCTGCTGCGCGTGGTCGAGCACCTCGCCGAGGTGCCCGACGAGGTCGAGCCGGACGACACGGCGGACGACGCGGAGGGGCCGCGTCCGGCGTCGCCCGACCAGGTCGACGCGGCCGTGGCCCCCGAGGACGCCGAGGACGCCGAGGACACCGAGGACACCGAGGACACCGAGGACACCGAGGACACCGTGGCACCCGAGGACACCCCGGACACCGCCGGGGACGTGCCGCCGCAGGACCCGGCACCCGAGGACGCACCCGCCGTCGACGACGAGCCGGACGCACCCGCACCCGACGAGGACGCGGCACCGGCCGCACCGGACAGCCCCGCCACAGACTCCGAGGGCGATGCGCCCCGTGACGAGCCCGCGGCCGTGGCAGATGCCGGGAGCACCGACGACGCCGAGCCTGCCGACGACGAGCCGGCGGACGACGAGCCCGCGGACGACGAGCCCGACGACGACGCCGAGCCTGCCGACGACGAGCCGGCGGACGACGAGCCCGCGGACGACGAGCCCGACGACGACACCCAGCCTGCCGACGACGAGCCGGCGGACGACGAGCCGGCGGACGACGAGCCGGCGGACGACGAGCCCACGGACGACGAGCCCGACGACGAGACCCAGCCTGCGGACGACGGGCCCGTCGGCGACGACACCGGGCCCACCGGCACCGAGCCCGCGGAGACCGAGCACAGCGACGACGACCCCACGGGGACCACGGACGACGGCACCGTCGGCGACGAGCCGGTGGACGTCGATCCGCCCGTCGCCGAGGGCGACCCGACGCCCGACGCGGCCGCGACCGTGCCGACCCCCCACCCCGTCCCGGCGGCCCCGACCTCCCCGGTCGGGCCCGTGGCGGCGGCGCTGTCGGACACGCGGCACCGGATCGACGAGCTGAACCCGGCCGAGCGGCTGTTCCTCGGCCAGCAGCGGGCGCTGATCGCGGAGCTGTGCCGCGACCCGTTCGACGTCGACGAGGTCGGCGCGTTGTTCGACCGCGTGCACGAGCAGTGGACGCAGGCCGACGACCGCCCCGACCCGCTGCCGCTCGCGGACGCGTTCGGCGTCGCGCTCGGCGACCTCGTGTGCGCCCAGGCGCCGGACCTGGGCTGGGCGACGTGCAGCGACCGGTTCGGCACCGAGATCGTGCTGGCCCGGGAGGACCCCGAGGTGCTCGTCTACCCGATCGCGTCCGTCGCGCGGGACTGGCCGAGCGCCGGACCCGGCTGGTTCGTGGCGCACCTGGCGACGGTGCTGCGGGGCGTCCGCCCGGAGGGCGCACCGCACGACGCCTGACCCCTGATCTGCGGGCCCCGCACCGCCTCACCACCCCCCGGGAGAGGCGGCCGGGGCCCGCTGCTGTGCACGGCCGCGACGCGCCGCAGACGTCCGATGTCATGCCGGACGCCCGGGATGACGATACTGGGGGGGTGACGACGTTCGACGACACCGGCATCTTCGAGCTGGTCGACGAGGAGCAGGACGCTCCCGAGCGACCGCAGCGCGCACGTGTGGTGGCCGTGCTGGCGGTTGCGGCCGCCCTCGTCGTCGCGGGCGTGACGTGGCTGCTGCTGGCGCGGTCGGCCGACGCACCCGCCCCGGAGCAGCTCTCCGTCGAGCTGCTGGACCGGCCGGCCGAGCCCACCGACGTGCTCCCCTCCGAGGTCGTCGAGCAGACGGGCGTCGACCCGGCGAGCTCGCGCTTCGCCGTCCGCACCGCCGCCGGTCAGCACTACGCGGCGACGCGGTGGGACGGCAGCCTGTGCCTGGTGGCGGTGCCGGACGGGGACGCCGCCCGCGTGGTCTGCGTCGCACCGTCCGCCACGGCCACGGCCACGCTCACGGGTCCCGACGCGTCGCGCGTCCGGCTGGGCACCGACACCGCGCCCGCCCCGGACGCGTCCGAGGGGTGGCGCGCCGCGGGCGCGAACGTGTGGGTGCTGGACGCGCCCCCGGCGGGCTGACCGCCGCGCGTCAGCCGTCCCCGCGGCCGCCCTCCGCGGTCAGCACGTCCACCAGCCGGCGCACGCTGGACGCGAGGCCCCAGCGCTCCGCGAGCGCGACGAGCGCGTCCGGGTCGGCGGGCACCGTCGGCAGGTGGTCGTCCACGTCGTCGACGGGTGCGTCGGGTGCGACGGTCACCACGCGCGGCGCCACCGCGAGGTAGTCGGCCGCGTCGGTGAGCCGGGTGCGCTGCGTCGCCGTCAGGCCCCGGTCCCCCGCGTCGCGCGCCGCGAGCACGCCCTCCAGGGTCCCGTAGCGGCGCAGCAGCGCCGCCGCGGTCTTCTCCCCGATCCCGGGCACGCCGGGCAGCCCGTCGCTCGGGTCACCGCGCAGCACGGCCATGTCCGCGTACGCGCGACCGGTGGCCACCCCGTACCGCTCCTGCAGCACCTGCTGGTCGACCACCAGCAGGTCCTTGACGCCCTTCACCGGGTACAGCACGCGCACCGGGACGTCGTCGTCGACCAGCTGGAAGAGGTCCCGGTCGCCCGTCACGACGTCGACCGCGGCACGCTCGCCGGCGGGCCGTGCCGCCTCGCGGGCGACGAGGGTGCCGATCACGTCGTCCGCCTCGTACCCGGGCGCCCCCAGGCGCGGGATGCCCAGCGCCGCGAGCACGTCGACGATGACGGGCACCTGCGCGGTGAGCGCGTCGGGGACCTCCTCGACGCCGGTGGTCCCCGGGACCTCGCGCGCCACCCGGTGCGCCTTGTACGACGGCACGGCCTCGACGCGGAACGCCGGACGCCAGTCGTCGTCCCAGCAGGCGACCAGGCGGGT
This sequence comes from Cellulomonas wangleii, assembly GCF_018388445.1. Taxonomy (NCBI): domain Bacteria; kingdom Bacillati; phylum Actinomycetota; class Actinomycetes; order Micrococcales; family Cellulomonadaceae; genus Cellulomonas; species Cellulomonas wangleii. The sequence goes on along the minus strand of NZ_CP074405.1, from coordinate 627,573 downwards.
CGGGTGACGGTCCGCCACCAGCCGGGCGATCATCTCGAGGAGCCCGCGCACGGCGTTGACGGGTGTGCCGTCGGGGGCCCGCACGGAGTCGGGGACGCCGAAGAAGGCGCGGAAGTACAGCGAGGCGGAGTCCAGGAGCAGCAGACGCCCGGCGGGTCCGGCGGTGGCGGTCATGGGGGAACGCTACCGATCCGCCGCCTCGCCGGGCGGGGAGCCGGTGGCGCCGTGCCGTGGCCCTCCACCACGGCGCGACGCCACCGGTGCGCGGGCCCGCCGGACACGCGGCTCGTCCCGGCCCCGTCAGGCGGGGCTCAGGTCGAGCTGGTCCTCCACCACCGCGACGACGCTCCACGTCCCGCCGTCGGCGTCGGTGAGCTCCCACGCCGGGACCACGAGCACCGCACCGTCCGGTGCGGTGAGCACCGTGACACCCAGCCGCGCACCGGTCAGGGTCACCTGCTGCACGGGCCACGCCACGGGGTCGCCGGGCGCGGGCACCGGGGGCACGGTCGGCTCGACGGGCTCCGGCAGGATCGTCGCGGGCTCGTCGAGCGTCGCGACGCCGCCCTCGGCACGAGCGGCGAGCGGCACGACGCCGCCCGGCGACCCGCCGAACCGGGGGTCGTTCAGCCGCTCGACGGCCTCGTCGGCGCCGATCACGTCGTACGTGCCGAGCGGCACGAGGGGCGCGAGCGTGCCGTAGAGCGACTGCACGCCGTCCCCGGCCAGCTGCACCGACCACGCCATCCCGGTCTGGTTGCCGTCGACGACCTGCGTGCCGGTCACGCTCACCAGCCCGGGCACCCCGGTCTCGTCGGTCACCGCGACCTCGTAGCCGTCGGGACCCACACCGAGCTCGGCCATGAGGTCGCGGGCCCGCTCGATCGCGGCGTCGCCGGTCGGGGTGCCGGCGGGGTCGCAGACACCGGGGTCGACGACGGCGGGCTGCTCGTCCGGCGCGGGCTGGATCGAGACGTCCGGCGCACCGCCCGCCGCAGCGCCCACCGATCCCCCGACGGACCCCGGCGCCGCGGGCTCGGCGGACGCACCGTCGTCGGGCGCGCTCGACGGGTCCACCGTGCAGGCGGCGGGGTCGTGGGCCGGGTCGTAGAACCAGGTGCTCGCGTACCCGTCGATGCCCACCTGGACCGTCGCGGACGTGCCGTCGGACGCACCGACGACCCACTGCCCCCACTCCTGGCGCGGCTCACCGGGCACGCCGAGCACCTCGGCCACCTGCGCCGCCGTCTGCGCCGTGGCGGCCTGCGACGCGTCGAGCGCCCACGCCTGCGCGGACCCGCCTGCGCCGTCCAGGTCGCTGCCCGTGAACACCGTGCGCCCGCCGAACCACCCGCCGGCCATGCGCGCGTCCGCTGCCATCTCGGTGGCACCCGCGCCGCCTCCCTGCAGCGCGATCGCCGGCGCGCCCGGCTCGTCCGCACCCGCGGCACCGATCGCGTACCCGCCGGCGCCGACGACCGCGACGCCCGCGGCGACGGCGGCCGCCTGCAGCCACCGGGCAGGGCGGCGCCGGGCACGGGCCGCGGCGAGCTCGTCGGTCACGGGTGCGGCACCCCCGGGCCCCAGCGGTACACCGGTGCTCGCGGCGAGGCGCGCCTGCAGACGTGCGGCGTCCGGTGTCGCACCGGCCGCCGGGTCGGCGGCGCGCACGCGGGCCACGGCGTCGTCGGCGCCGTCCGGGAGGTCGGCGGGGCCGGAGGTCTCGACGGGGCCGGAGGTCTCGGCAGGGCCGGGGGCCTCGGCAGGGCGGGGAGTGTCGGCGGTCCCTCCGCTGCCCCGGGCGTCAGGGGCGGCGTCGTCGGGGACGCCGGGGTCGCGCATGTCGTCCATGTGGTCCTCCTGGGGCGGGCTCGGCCCGTGGTCCGTTCCTGCTCCGTCTGTGTGCCGGGGGCGGCGGGTCTTGCAGCGGTGGGACGTCGCGGTCCGCTGCGCGGGCCGGGTCGAGGCGTCGGTCAGCCGTCGACGCCGGCCGCGGCGAACGCGGTCCGCAGCCGCGCCCGGGCGCGGGAGAGGGCCGCGTCGGCCCCGCCCCGGCCGATGCCGAGCGCGGCGGCGAGCGCCTCCCCCGCCAGGCCCTCCCAGGCGTGCAGCAGCAGCACCTCGCGGTCGCGCGCCGACAGGCCCGCGAGCACGGTCCGCACGGTGTCGTCGCGCACGGCGCGCAGCGCGGGGTCGTCGGCGTCCGTCTCCTCCGGGACGTCCGCGACGGGCACGGGTCGGCTCTTGCGCCGGTGGTTGGCCACGACGTAGCCCGCGGTGCGGTAGAGCCACGGCAGCTCGGCGCCCTCCGGCACGTCGTCGCGGCGGCGCCAGGCGGTCGTCAGCACGTCGGCGGTCAGGTCCTCGACGTCCGACGCGGCGACCCGCCGCAGGACGTACCGGTGCACGGCGGTGGCGTGCGACCGCACCAGGTCCTCGAACCACGCCGCGTCACGCCCACCGCCCCCGGTGACGGCGTCGCGGTCGTGCGCGCCGGCGCCCGCCGTGTCGACGTCCGCCGTGTCGCCGTCCGCGGCGTCGACGGGGCTCGGGACGGTGCGGGGGTCGGTGTCGTGCTCAGGGTGCGCGGGCACTGCGGCTCCCGGGTCGGGCGTGCGTCGGACGTCGGTCGGGACGGTGCGGGCACCACCCTCACCCTCCCGGTGTCGCGACCGGTCCCGATCTTGCACGACCCGGTCGATCCGGCGCGAGCCGCGCGATCCGGCCCGGCCCGGCGCGACGTCACCGCCGGTGCGGTCCGCCTGCCCGGCAGGTCGGGGCCGCCGGCGGGTCACGCCGGCGGCCCGTCGACGTCACAGGCCGTCGGCCACCACGGCGGTCGCGCGGAGCCAGGCGTCCCGCGTCGCGGGGCGCAGCGAGGCGTGGTCGATCGGTCCGCCGGACACGAGCGCCTTGTCGTGCGGGACCTCGAGGACCGCCCGGGTCAGCGCACCGAAGTGCGAGCGCAGCCGCTGGCGCAGGTCCTTGTCGACCTTGGGCTCGGGGAACGACAGGATCGTCACCGCCTGCCGCACCAGCTCCTCCTGGCCCGTCGCCCGCAGCGCGTCCAGCGCCCACGCGGCGGACTGCGCGGTGTCCTCGCGCAGCGTCGACACCACGACCAGCTGGTCGGCCGAGCGCACCGCCGCCTGCCAGTTCGAGGCGCGCATGTTGTTGCCGGTGTCCACGACGAGCACCCGGTAGAACTGCGTCAGCACGTCGTGCAGCGCCCGGTACGACGCCGCGTCGACGCTCTCGATCGACGCCGCGTTCTCGTCGGAGGCCAGGACGTCGAACTGCTCGTCCTGCTGCGTGCGCACGAACTGGTCGAGGTCGCCGATGCGCAGGGTGCCGCGCTGCGTGAGGTCCGGCAGGGAGTGCAGCAGGTCCACCGCGGTGCGCGTGTGGTCCCCGTGCGACGAGCGCCAGCCCAGCGTGCCCCGCGTCTCGTTGTTGTCCCAGGCCAGGGTGTACCCGCCGCGGGCGAGCCCGAACGTCGAGGCCAGCAGCATCGTGGCGGTGGTCTTGTGCGCGCCGCCCTTGGGGTTGACGACGACGACCGTGCGCGGACCGTCGAACGTGCGGCGGATCGCCTCGACCTGGGAGCGACGCGCACGCTCGGCCGCGCCGGGTCGCGGCTTGACCGCCCCGAACGTGAGGCGACGGACCGTGCGCTGCCAGCCCTGCTCGGCCGGGCCCTCGTGGCCGGGGTGCCGGGCGGCGAGCAGGTCGTCGAGCGTGGGCAGGGTCGCCGGGTCGGCCGCGCGCCGCTCGGCTCGCGTCCCGGACGTCGGCGCGCCGGAGGGCACCGCGGGCACGGCCCCGGAGGTGGCGACAGGCCCGCCCTGTGCCGCGTCGGCCGCGACCACGGGGGTCGCGCCGCTGGGCACCACGGGCGTCGGCGCCGACAGCGGGTCCGGCGTGGACCAGGCGGCCGGCTCGACGACGGGCACCGGGGCGCTGAGCGCCAGGTCGCGCTCGTCCGCCTCGTCGACGCGTCCGTCGGGGTGGATCAGCAGGGCCCACAGCCCGTCGGGGTCCCGGACCTCGACGGGCAGCGCACGGCCCGCGTCGGCCGCGAGCGCGGCGATGCGCCCCGTCACGGCGGCGCCCGCCTGCGCGAGGTCGGCCATCGCGATGGTCTCCCGGACGCCGTCGACGGAGATCTCGCCCGTGCCGTCCTCGCGGACCTCGGCCGTGATCTGCGGCAGGCGCAGGGGCGCGTCGTCGCCGTCCACCGCCGCGACCGACCCGGTGGTCGTCGGGACCGCGCCCGTCGCGGTGCCCGGCTCCGTGGCCACGTTGCCGTTCTTGCCCGTCATGTCTGCTCCCTACGTCCTGCCCGGCACGCGACCCACCGTCAACGGCACCCCGCAGGCGCGAGCACGCCACATCCTGGACGAACGTATCGCCAGACCAGCAGACGCGCACAACGGACGTCGACCGCAGCGCACCATGCACTCGTGGCCCCGCGCACACCGCCGCCGCGCGGACGCGGGCGTCAGTCGTCGGTGTCGACCTCGAACCACACGGTCGTGCCGCCGTCGGCCAGCCGGGCCGAGCCCCAGGCGGTGGACAGCGCGTCGACCAGGGCCATGCCACGCCCGTTCGGCTCGGTGGGCTCGGGGTGCCGGACCCGCGGCACGCCGCCCCCGCGGTCGGTGACGGCGACGCGCACGACACCCCCGTCGACCCGCACGGCCACGCGGACCGGCTCGTCGGCCGGTCCGTGGATCACGGCGTTGGACACGAGCTCACCCGCGAGCAGCTCGATGACCTGGTTGGACGCACCCCCGACACCGGCTCCGGCGACGGCCCGCATGACCCAGTGGCGTGCGTGCCGGGGGGCACTGCGCTCGGCGGTCAGGACCAGCTCGTCGTCGAGCACGGGCGGGGGCGTACCGCGGCGGCTGCGAAGGTCACGGACTTCTCCCACGGGCACCAGGGTGCCTGACGCGGCGGCGTCGTGCCGCCTGGGACCACGACCCGGACGGGTGACCAGCACCATGCGGTCAGTGCGTCCGGGCAGGCGGCACCCATCCCTGCGGCGGCATGCAGAACCACAGCACCGCGTACACGACGACCGCGCTGCCGGGCAGGATCGTCAGGAGCAGCAGCGCGAGGCGCACCATCCACGCGTCGATCCCGGTCCGCGCCGCGACCCCCGCGCACACCCCCGCCAGCCACCGTCCGTTCTGCGGTCGCACCAGACCCGCCCGTGCGAACGCCCCACGTATGCCGTCCATCGGTCCTCCTCGTCGTCGGTACGACGAGTCTGGACGGCCGTCCGCGTCGACGCCTCCGGGACGACCCCGGAACCGACCCTGAGGCGACCCCGGTCGCGGTCGGGGCCGGGCGACCGGGGTGCCTGCGGGGGGCACGTGGCGGCACCGGCCTCTACGGTGTGACCCATGGCACAGACCGCGGCGGTGGAGCTGGACGTCCGGGGGCGCACGGTGCGGGTCAGCAGCCCGGACCGCGTCGTGTTCCCGGAACGCGGCCTGACCAAGCTGGACGTGGTGCAGTACTTCCTGGCCGTGGGCGACGGGATCCTCGGCGCGCTGCGCGACCGCCCCACCACCCTGGAGCGCTGGCCCAAGGGCGTCTTCGAGGGCGCCCGCATGGCGACCCGGCAGGACTCCTCCGGTGACGCGTTCTACCAGAAGCGTGTCCCGCAGGGTGCGCCGGAGTACGTCGAGACGTCCCGGATCGCCTTCCCGTCGGGCCGCACGGCCGACGAGGTGGCGCCCACCGAGCTGGCGGTCGTGGCGTGGGCCGCGAACCTGGGGACCCTGACCTTCCACCCGTGGCCCGTGGTGCGCGACGACGTCGACCGGCCGGACCAGGTGCGCATCGACCTCGACCCGCAGCCCGGCACCGACTTCGCGGACGCCGCGCGCGTGGCCCCGCACGTGCGCGAGCTGCTCGCCGAGCACGGGCTGGAGGGGACCCCCAAGACGTCGGGCGGGCGAGGGCTGCACGTCTTCGTGCCGATCGAGCCGGAGTGGACGTTCACCGACGCGCGCCGCGCCACCATCGCGTTCGGCCGGGAGCTGGAGCGTCGTCTGCCGGACCAGGTGACGATGCGGTGGTGGAAGGAGGAGCGCGGCCGCAAGATCTTCGTCGACTACAACCAGATGGCCCGGGACCGCACGATCGCGTCCGCGTACTCGATCCGCTCGAACCCGCGCGCGACCGTGTCGGCGCCGCTGGCGTGGGACGAGGTCGGCGAGGCGCACCCGGACGACTTCGACGTGTCGACCATGCCCGCCCGGTTCGCGGCCGTCGGCGACCTGTTCGCCCCGCTCGTGGCCGGGGGCACGCCCCGGTACCGCCTGGACTCCCTGCTGGAGCTGGCGGACCGCCAGGCGCACGACGAGGGCCACGGCGACCTGCCCTACCCCCCGGAGTACCCGAAGATGCCGGGCGAGCCCAAGCGCGTGCAGCCCAGCAAGGACCGCGACCGCCCCCGCTGACGCGCCGGCGCGCCGACGCCGTCAGCCCCGGTACTCGTAGTGCCAGTACTCCGGGTTCGAGCCGCCCTGCCGGGCCCACGTGGGCGAGACCCAGCCGTACGCGGGGCCGTTGGCCACGAGCCAGGCGCGCGCCGGGGAGTCCCAGCCGTACTCGCACGGCAGCTCCGGCACGTCCAGGGCCAGGCCGGTGCCGTGCGAGGACGTGCCGGGCACCGCCGCGACCGAGCCGAGCGCCGCGCGCATCGCCACCTGCGTGTCGAGGTCGCGGTACGTGAGGTCCAGCGCCAGGTCGTGCCCGAGCGCGGCGCGGAACGCCCGGTTCAGCCGCTCGAGGGCGGCCGCCGCGTCCGCGCGCAGGTAGAACGGTGTGCCGCGGGAGTCGCGCGTCCAGGAGACGGCCGTGAGCGCGGAGGGCGGCAGCCGGCCGTTCGACCCGTCGCCCCCCTCCGTGGGCACCGACGTGTAGAACGCGGGCCCACCGTAGGTCGTCGCGCACCGGTCGGCGCCCCCGCCCGGTGCGGGAGGCGTCCCGGGCCGGCTGGTCGCCCGCACCGCCCGGGCGGCCTCGGCCGCGACCCGGGCCGCCTCCCGCTCCGCCACGCGTGCCTGCTCCGCCGCCACCGCCACGTGCACGGCCTGCTCGGCGGCGGCCAGCTCCGCCGCGAGCCGCCGGGCGGCCAGCGGCGACGCGGTGGGTGCGGCCGCCCGGCCCGCCTCGAGGTGGGCTGTCAGCGCGGCACGTGGCGCGTCGTCGTCACCGACGCGCTCGGCGGACGCCTCCAGCGTCTGCTGCCCCCGCGCGAGCGCCGCCTCGAGCGCGGAGCGGGCGTCGGTCAGCAGGGCGGACGAGCCCACCGCGTCGGACGTCGCCCCCTCGACGACCCGGGCGGCCACGTCCGCGTGCACCACCGCGAGCGCGTCGTCGACACGCCCGAGCGCCGCCTCCCGCTCCGCCTGCGCCGCGCGCCGATCCGCCGAGGTCCACGTCTGCACGCCGACGCCCACGCCGAGGGCGAGGGAGACCGCGGTGACGGCGGCGACGGCGACGCGACGGATGAGGACCTCCCCGGGGACCGTCGTCACGGTAGCCGAGCCCGCGGCGGGCGCCACCGCAGGGGGCGCCGGGCGCGACGCCCCCTGCGGTGGCGCCGAACCGGCGCGTGGCCGGGCGGGCGCGTCGGGCACGCTCCGCCTCGCCACGACTCACACGTCCGGGTCCTCAAGGCGCGCGCCGCCGGCGCCGATGAGCGGGCATGGACACCGTCTCGCCCGCGCCCGCGGCGAGGTCCGCCGCCCCCACGGCACCCTTGCTCGCACGCCCGCTGACTCCCGGGGAGTCCGCCCACCTCGACCGCCTGCGTGCCTGGCTGCGGGCGGACGGCACCGACGCGCACGACGCCGCGGCGCTCGACGCCCGCTGGGCGCGCCTGCTGCACACGCACCCGGCGGACGCGCCCGCACCCGCCGGGGTCTCCGCCGCGCTCGGGATCGCGGTCGGCGACCTCCTGCTCGCGTCGGTCACCGACGCGGTGTGGATGATGTGCCCCGGCCCCGACGGTGCGACCCCCGGCGTGCTGCTGCCGGACCGGCCCCACATGCCCGTGCTGCCGGTGCTCGACGCCCACCAGCGCTGGCGGGTGCGGTCGCCCTCGTGGACGGTGGACTACGTGCAGCGGGCGGCGGCGCACCTGATGTCCGGTCGGCAGCAGGTCCCCACGCCGCACCCCGCCCCCCGGTCCGAGCAGCCGCCGGCCGCGGCGGCGCCGGAGCCCGCCTGGGCGCCGGCCGTGGTCCCCGACGCCCCCGCCGACGAGCCCACCCCGGAGCGCGCGGCGTGGACCCCCACGGTCGTCCAGGACACCGGGGCCGACGAGCCCGACCCGGAGCCCGCCGGCTGGAGCCCGACGTTCGTCGAGGACACCGGCAGCGACGTCGGGGCGTACGACGACGCGATCCAGGACCCCGACCCGGAGCCCGCCGCCTGGACCCCCACGGTCGTCCAGGACACCGGCCCCGACGAGCCCGACGACGAGCCCGCCGCCTGGACCCCCACGTTCGTCGAGGGCACCGGCCCCGACGGCACCGACCTCCCGGGCACGTCCCCGGCACCCGCCGCGTGGACCCCCACGGTCGTCCAGGACACCACCGGGACCGACGAGCCCGACGAGCCCGACGACGAGCCCGCCGCCTGGACTCCCACGTTCGTCCAGGACACGGCCGAGCGGTTCGCGACGCCCGACGCCCCCGTGCCCGTGGTCCTCGAGGAGCCCGCGGTCGTCGAGGAGCCCGCGGTCGTCGAGGAGCCCGTGGTCGCACCGCAGTCGACGGTCACGCCGGGTCGCGGCCTGCCCGTCACGGCGCACCAGCACCTCACGCCGGAGGACCTGCCGCACCGACCCTCGGAGCGGGTCCAGGACCTGGCGCTGCGCGCCCTCGAGCTCGCACTGGACCGGGCCGTCGCCGACGCCGCGGGGTCCGCCCCGTTCGTGCTGGTGCGCGAGGGGTACGACGTCGAGGTGCTGGACTTCCCGCACTCCGACGCGGGCCTCGCGCAGGCGCGGGACGCTGCCCGGTCCGGCGGGTACACCGCTGCCGCGGTCGCCTGGACCAGCCCGGCCGACGCGACACGCCCCCACCCCCGGGTGGTCGTCGACGCGTCCGCGGCGGGCCGCCCCGGCATCCGGGTCGCGCACTCGTACGCGCACGACGAGCGCGGTGGCCACGAGGTCGGCGGACCGCTCGTCGTCGGGCAGTCGGCACCGGTCCTCTAGCCGTCCGGCCGCACCCCGGGAACGGCCGCGCGACCGCCGCGCGGACCCCGGGGACCCGGCCCTACGATCGCCCCGTGGCCGACCGTGACACGCCCGCCCACGCCGCGGCGGAGGAACGCCTGCACCGGGTCGCGCAGGAGCTCGCCGACCTGCCGGGCGTGGTGCTGCCCGCGGACGGCCGCCGCCACTTCGGCACCGCGACGCTGCGCGTCCACGGCCGCATCGCCGCCTTCACACCCGAGGACCGGCTCGTGGTCAAGCTCCCCGCCGACCGGGTGGCCGCGCTGGTCACGTCGGGCGAGGGCCTGCCCTTCCCGACGGGACGGCCCCCGATGCGCGAGTGGGTCGCGGTCACGTCGGACGACCCCGCCGTCTGGCGCGCGCTGCTCGCGGAGTCCGTGACGTACGTCGGCGCCTGACCGCGGCTGTCGGACGACGGTGCCGTCGGACGACGGTGCCGTCAGACGACGGGTGCGTCGGTGACGACCGGCTCGGCCTGCTTCTTGCCGTGCCGCACCTCGGCGCCGGCCATGATCGCCACGATGCGCACGTCCAGCACGGGCCCGCCGCCGACGGGTGGCTGCGTCTTGTTCTCCCAGCCGCCGAGCAGCGGCAGCCCCGACGTGCGGACCTCCCAGGTGCGGGGCACCTTGATCTCCACACCGCCCCAGAACGTGAACACGTCGATGCGCGCGGTGCCCTGGATGTCGGCCTCGCGCAGGTCCAGCTCGACGCCGCCCATGATCGCCGTCAGGCTCGCGGACCGGAAGTGCGGGGACCGGCTGCGCCGCTCCGTGCCCCACCAGAAGGCGAGAGCCGTGATGCGGTCGTCCTGCTGCTCCCGCGACGCGGCGCCGAACGTGATGCCCAGGCCGACGAGGATCACCGCGATCGGCCACAGGTAGTCCCACACGTCGACGTCGAGCACGTCCAGCCGGTCCAGCAGCAGCACCACGCCGGCCGCCGTGATGACGACGGGACCGAACCACGCGCGCGGCACCAGCAGCAGCGAGGTCAGCCCGGCCAGCACCACCAGCAGCGGCCACAGGGTCGAGGCGACCATGCCGAGGTCGATCTCGACCACGCCGGTGCGCTCGAGCAGGAGCACCACCCCGGCGAGCACGACGAGCACACCGAGAAGCACCTGACCGAGCGAGCGACGACCGTCCACACCCCCACGCTATCCCCCGTAGGCCCCGGCGTCACGGACGAATCCGCAGGTCAGTGGGTTGCACCCACCGGGTGCTCCGGGCGCGTCGCCGCGGTGCGCACGCACTGGGGGCAGGGCTCGCAGCCCTCGGTGCCCTCAACCTTGTCGAACCACGCGAGGTTCCGGCCGGCGGGGCAGTCGTCGTCCTCGTGGAAGACGTGCGGGGCGTTGCTGCGAGCAGAGTGGTACGGACGGACGTGCATGTCGGCCTCCTTGCCGATGCGCCCTGCCCTTGCGGGCCGTCCTCGCAGGCTAGGAGGCCGGGCGGGCCAGGACCCGGGACCTCGGTCCGTGGTGCGACGTGGCCGCCCGGAGCCGTCACGGGGCCGGGGACGACGAAGGCCCCGCACGCACCGTGCGGGGCCCTCGTTCCGGAGCCGCCTAAGGGAATCGAACCCTTGACCTTCTCATTACGAGTGAGACGCTCTGCCGACTGAGCTAAGGCGGCATCGTCGTCCGACCGCGCACGTGCGCGACCGATCGGCGAGCGCGCCCACTGTACCCGCCGCGCGCCCCGACACCAAAGTCAGCAGCGCGTCCCGTCGGCCGGCGCCTCACCGGTGAGCAGGTACGTGTCCACGGCGCCCTTGACGCACTGGTTCGAGCGCCCGTACGCGGTGTGCCCCTCGCCCTCGTAGGTGAGCAGCACGCCGGAGGACAGGATCCCCGCGAGCTGCTCGGCCCACGCGTACGGCGTCGCGGGGTCGTTCGTCGTGCCGATCACCAGGACGGGCGCGGCACCGTCCGCGGCGTACGACTCCAGCGCACCGACGGCGGGCACCGGCCACGCCTCGCACGCCACGCCGCCGTAGGAGAAGAACCGCCCGACCGTCGGGGCGACCTCCGCGACCTCCGCCGCGTCCGCGCGCATGTCGTCCGGGTCGGCCGACGGGCGGTCGTCCAGGCACAGGACGGCGGAGAACGCCTCGTTCTGGTTCGACGAGTACGTGCCGTCGGGGGCACGGCCGTAGTAGCTGTCGGCGAGCTGCAGCAGCACCGAGCCGTCGCCCTCCTCCATCGCCTTGGTCAGCGCCTGCGTGAGCAGCGGCCAGCTCGCCTGCGCGTACAGCGGCGCGGCGACGCCGCTGAACGCGAGCGCGAGGGTCAGCTCGCGCTCGGTGCCGGTGGGCAGCGGGTTCGCGGCGATCCGGTCGAACATGCGGGTGATCTGCGCCAGCCCGGCGTCCACGTCGCCGCCCAGGGGGCACGCGGCACCGGCCTGGCAGTCGGCCACGTACGCCCGCAGCGCACCCTCGAACCCGGCGGCCTGCCCGGCGGCCACCTCACCGGAGTCGAGCGTCGGGTTCATCGCACCGTCGAGCACCATGCGCCCGACGCGCTCGGGGAACAGCGCCGCGTACGTCGCGCCCAGCTCGGTGCCGTACGAGAACCCCAGGTACGTCAGGGCCTCGTCGCCCAGGGCGGCGCGCAGCACGTCCATGTCCCGCGCCGCGCTGATCGTGTCGACGTGCCCGAGCAGCGGGCCGGTGCGCTCCAGGCACGCCTGCCCGAACTCCCCGTTGCGCTCGACGGCCTGCGCGATCCCCTCGTCCGTCGAGAGGTCCGGCACCCACGACGTGAGGGCGTCGAGCTCCGCCGGCTCCACGCAGGTCACGGGCGACGAGTGCTGCACGCCCCGCGGGTCGAACGCCACCAGGTCGTACGCCGCGAGCACCTCGCGCGACACGACCTGCCGGAAGAACCCGAGGGTGTCGATGGCCGAACGTCCCGGACCCCCGGGGTTCACCAGCAGCGACCCGACGGGCTCGCCCGACGACGCGGGCACGCGGCGCAGCGCGACCGTGATGGTCTCCCCGTCCGGCTCCGACCAGTCGAGCGGCACCGTGGCGTCCGCGCACTGCTCGCTGCCGCAGGTCGTCCACTCCAGCACCTGGTCGTAGAAGCGCGCGAGCGCCGGGTCGGACGTCCCGGAGGTCGCGGCTGCGGCGGAGGTGGGGGCGGAGGCCTGGTGCTTCGGCGCGACGCATCCGGCGAGGCCGAGGGCGAGCAGGGCGACGAGGGCGCACCGGCGCAGGGTGGGTCGCGTCGGCATGCCACTACGGTAGCCGCCGGACAGGCGAGTCAGGCACGGTCCGCGGTGCCCGTCGTCGCGCGTCAGCCCTGCGGTCGCAGGGCGATCGCCATGGCCTCCACGGCGAGCAGCGGGGCGACGTTGCCCGCGAGTCGCGTGCGGGCCTGCCCGACGGCGTCCATGCGCCGCAGCGTCTGCTCCGGCGTGCTCCCGGCCGCCAGCGCCCGGACCTCCGCCTCCTGCTCCACGTTGACCAGGTCCACGCCGGCGCCGAGCTGCACCACGAGCACGTCGCGGTACAGCGAGAGCAGGTCCACCATCGCGCGGTCCAGGACGTCGCGCTGGGCGCGCGTCGCCCGCCGCTTCTGCTCCTCCTCCAGCTGGCGCACCTGCGCGCGCAGCGACGGCGGCAGCTGCTGGGCGCCGTCCGCGCCCATGCCGCGCAGCAGCTCGTTCCGCTCGGCGGCGTCCCGCTCCTCCGTGGCGGCCTTCGCGTCGGCCTGCGCGGTCTCGACGAGCTCGCCGGCGGCGAGCACCGCGTCGCCCACGCCGCGCACGCGCGACGCGAGGGACAGGACGGCCGCGCGGCGCTCGCGCGCCTGCGGGTCCCGCGCGAGCCGACGCGCGATGCCGATGTGGCTCTGGGCCGCGCGGGCCGCGACCTGCGCGACCCGCGGGTCGGCACCGTCGCGCCGCACCAGCAGCTCGGCGACCGCGTCGACCGGCGGCACCCGCAGCCCGACGGCCCGGCTGCGGGACCGGATCGTCACGAGCACGTCCTCCGGGCCCGGGGCGCACAGCAGCCACACGGTCCGCGGCGGAGGCTCCTCGATCGCCTTGAGCAGCACGTTCGCGCTCTGGTCGTTGAAGCGGTCGGCGTCCTCCACGACGATCACGCGCCACCGGCCCTGCGACGGCGACCGCTGCGCGAGCTCGACGAGCGGGCGCGTCGTGTCCACGCGGATGAACACGCCCTCGGTGGCGACGAGCGTGACGTCCGGGTGGGCGCCCGACAGCACGGTGGTGCAGGCGTGGCAGGTGCCGCACCCACCCGCCTCGCACTGGAGGGCGGCGGCGAAGGCCCGCGCGGCGTTGGAGCGGCCGGACCCCGGAGGGCCGGTGAGCAGCCACGCGTGGGTCATCGCGGAGGGGTCGGTCACCGCGCGGCGCAGCACGGCGACGGCCGGCTCCTGGCCGACCAGGTCGTCCCAGACGCTCACGCCACGCTCCCGGCCGCCGCACCGACGGGTCCCGCGCCGACGGGCGAGGCACCGAGCAGCGGCGCGATCCTGGCGCGCACCTGAGCGGCGACGACGTCGGCCGGCCGGGAGGCGTCGAGGACCAGCCAGCGTGCGGGGTCCGCCGCGGCGCGGGCCAGGAACGCCTCACGGGTGCGCCGGTGGAACTCGTCGCCCGCCGCCTCGAGCCGGTCCGGGTCGCCGGTCAGGCGCGCCAGCCCGATCGCCGGGTCCAGGTCGAGCAGGACGGTGACGTGCGGCAGCAGCCCCTGCACGGCCCACAGCGAGAGCTGCTCCACCTCGTCCGCGCCGAGCCCACGCCCGGTGCCCTGGTAGGCCACGGAGGAGTCGAGGTACCGGTCGGTGAGCACCACGGCACCGCGCGCGAGAGCCGGGCGCACCAGCGAGGCCACGTGGTGCGCGCGGTCGGCGGCGTACAGCAGCGCCTCCGTGCGCGGGTCGAGGTCCTCGCCGTGCAGCACGGCGCGGCGCAGCTCCAGCCCCAGCGGCGTGCCCCCGGGCTCCCGGGTCACGACGACCTCGCGCCCCAGCGTCGTCAGGTGGTGCCCCAGCAGGGCGACCTGCGTGGACTTGCCGACACCGTCGCCGCCCTCGAAGGACACGAACACCCCGGGCGGCACCCCGTCGCCGGGTGCCGGGTCGGGGCGGGGGGCGCGGTCGGTGCTCACGCGGTCAGGCTAGCCGCCGGCGCCCACAGCGCCGCACCGCGCCCCGACCGCACGGGCCGACGGAGCTCCGCCCCCGCGGGGTCAGGCGACCTGCTCCCCCGGATACGTCACGCCGACCTGCCGGCGCACCTCGTCCATCGTCGTCAGCACGTCCAGCGTGCCCTGCCAGGTCATCAGCGGGCTCTCGGTGTCCCCGGCGGCGACGCGGCGGGCCACCTCGGCCGCCTCGTACTGCAGGCCGCGGGCCGCGGGCTGGTCGAACGTCCACTCCCGGCCGTCGCGGCGCGCCAGGCGGAACGACGTCGGCGCGTAGAACGGGCCGGCCACCCGGATGTAGCCCTCGGTGCCGGAGATCGACGACGTGGTCGGCGTCTTCGACCACAGCGTGGTGTTCAGCGTCGCCTGCCGGCCCTCGCCGTAGTCGAGGATCATCGAGACCTGCCCGTCGACGCCCGTCTCCGTCAGCTGCCCGAACGCGTGCACGGCGGTGGGCACCCCGAGGAAGTCGTGCGCCCACGACACCGGGTACACGCCGAGGTCGAGCAGGGCGCCGCCGGCGAGCGCCGGGTCGTACAGGCGGCTGGCCGGGTCGAACGGGAAGTACTGCCCGTGGTCGGCGCGGATGTTGACGATGTCGCCGATCTCACCGGCCTCGATGACCTGGCGCAGCGCGGCGACGTGCGGCAGGAACCGCGTCCACATCGCCTCCATCACGAAGACGCCGGCGGCGCGAGCGGCGTCGAAGACCTCCTGCGCCTCGGCGACGTTGCGCGTGAACGACTTCTCCACCAGCACGTGCTTGCCGGCCCGGATCGCCAGCAGCGCGTGCTCGCGGTGCTCGGAGTGCGGGGTGGCCACGTAGACCGCGTCGACCTGCGGGTCCTCGACGAGGTCCCGGTAGCCGACGTGCGTCGTGGGGATGCCGTGCGCGGTGGCGAACCGCTCGGCGCGGTCACGGTGCCGCGAGCCGACCGCCACGAGCTGCGCGCGCGTGAACTCGCGCACGGAGTGGGCGAACTGGCTGGCGATGCCGCCGGCGCCGATGATGCCCCAGCGGATCGGCGGGGCGTTGCGGGGGTCCTCGGTGCGAGCCATGCCGTCAAACCTAGTGCCCGACGGCGACACCCGGCAGGCCGTACCTGCACGCCGCGCCGGTGCCGCGCGGCATCACCCGCCGGACGCCGCGGCACCGGATGCCGGGGCACCCGGCCGGACGGTCAGCCCTTGGCGGCGGACTTCTTCCGTGCGGGCGCCTTGCGGGTCGTCGTGCGCTTCTTGGCCGGTCCGGCCGCGCGCTTCTCCGCCAGCAGCTCCACGGCCTGCTCGGGGGTGATCGACTCCGGGGTGACGTCACGCGGCAGGGTCCGGTTGGTCTCGCCGTCGGTGACGTACGCGCCGAACCGGCCGTCCTTGACGACGATCGGCTTGCCGCTCGTCGGGTCGGTGCCCAGCTCGCGCAGCGGCGGGGTCGCCGTCTGCCCGCGCCCCCGCTTGGGCTGCGCGTAGATCGCGAGCGCCTCGTCGAGGGTGATGTCGAAGAGCTGCTCCTCCGACGCCAGCGTCCGCGAGTCCGTGCCCTTCTTCAGGTACGGGCCGTAGCGGCCGTTCTGCGCGGTGATCTCGGCGCCCGACTCGGGGTCGACGCCGACCACGCGCGGCAGCGACAGCAGCCGCAGCGCGTCGTCGAGGGTCACGGTGGCCAGCGACATCGAGGAGAACAGCGAGCCGGTGCGCGGCTTGGGGGCCGCGGCCAGCGCCTTCTTGCGGGCGGCGGCGGACAGGCCCGGGTCCAGCTCGGGCTCCGGCAGCACCTCGGTCACGTACGGCCCGTAGCGGCCGTTGCGCGCGACGACCTGGTGACCGGTCGCCGGGTCGGTGCCCAGCACCTTGTCGCCGTCGGGCATGGTCTCGAGCAGCTCGCGCGCCTTGTCGACCGTGAGCTCGTCGGGGGCCAGGTCGTCCGGCACGGAGGCCCGACGCGGGTCGGCGTCCGGCCCGTCGCCGGGCGCCTCGAGGTACGGCCCGTACCGCCCGACGCGCAGCGTGATGCCGTCGCCGATGTCGATGGAGTTGACCTCGCGCGCGTCGATCTCGCCGAGGTTGTCGACGAGCCCGCGCAGGCCGCCGGTCTCGACGGAGTCGGACCGGTCACCGAAGTAGAACTGCTCCAGCCAGTCGACGCGCTCCTTCTGGCCCGCGGCGATGGCGTCGAGGTCCTCCTCCATGCCGGCCGTGAAGTTGTAGTCCACCAGCCGGTCGAAGTTCTCCTCGAGCAGCCGCGTGACGGCGAACGCGAGCCACGTCGGCACCAGCGCCTGCCCGCGGTTGGTGACGTACCCGCGGTCCTGGATGACACCGATCGTCGCGGCGTACGTCGAGGGGCGGCCGATGCCGCGCTCCTCGAGCGCCTTGACCAGCGACGCCTCGGTGAAGCGCGGCGGCGGGGACGTGCGGTGGCCGTCGGCCGTGAGCCCGGACGCGTCGACCGCGTCGCCCTGCGCCATCTGCGGCAACCGGGCGTCGTCCTTGCCCGCGGCGCCACCGCCCTCGGACTCGTCGTACCGGCCGCGGTCGCGGCCCTCCTCGTAGGCCGCGAGGAAGCCGCGGAACGTGATGACCGTGCCGGACGCGGAGAACACCGTCTCCACCGGGCCGTCGGCGGGGGTGGCGGTGGCCGCCAGGCGCACCGACGCCGTCTGGCCACGGGCGTCGGCCATCTGCGAGGCGACCGTGCGCTTCCAGATCAGCTCGTAGAGCTTGAACTGGTCGCCGGACAGCTCACGCGCGACCTGGGCCGGGGTGCGGAAGTGGTCACCCGCGGGGCGGATGGCCTCGTGCGCCTCCTGCGCGCCCTTGGCCTTCGACGTGTACACGCGCGGCTTGTCGGGCACGTACTCCGAGCCGTACAGCTCGGCCACCTGCCGGCGCGCGGCGTCGACCGCCTGCGTGGACAGCGCGGGCGAGTCGGTCCGCATGTAGGTGATGTAGCCGTTCTCGTACAGCGACTGCGCGGTGCGCATGGCCTGCCGCGAGCTCATGCGCAGCTTGCGCGACGCCTCCTGCTGCAGGGTCGACGTGGTGAACGGCGCTGCCGGGCGACGGGTGTACGGCTTGGTCTCCAGGGACTGCACCGTGAACGCGGCGCCCTCGAGCCCGGCGACCAGCGCGGTCGCCCGCGCCTCGTCGAGCGCGACCGCGTCGCGGGACTTCAGCCCGCCGCGGTCGTCGAAGTCACGGCCGGACGCGACGCGCGCCCCGCCCACACCGGTCAGGCGTGCGACGAACGTCGGCTCGGCGTCGTCGGCCACGGCGAACGTGCCGGTCACGTCCCAGTAGTCGGCCGCGACGAACGCCATGCGCTCGCGCTCGCGCTCCACGACCAGGCGCGTCGCCACCGACTGCACGCGGCCGGCGGACAGGCCCTGGCGGACCTTGCGCCACAGCACGGGGCTGACCTCGTAGCCGTACAACCGGTCGAGGATGCGCCGCGTCTCCTGCGCGTCGACGAGGCGCTCGTCGAGCTCGCGGGTGTTCTCCAGCGCGCGGGCGATCGCCTCGCGCGTGATCTCGTGGAACACCATGCGCTTGACGGGGATCTTCGGCTTCAGCTCGGCCAGCAGGTGCCACGCGATGGCCTCGCCCTCGCGGTCCTCATCGGTGGCGAGGTAGAGCTCGTCGGACTCCTTGAGGAGCTTCTTGAGCTCGGCGACCTTCTTCTTCTTGTCCGCGTCGACGACGTAGTACGGCACGAACCCGTTCTCGACGTCGACGGCGAACTTGCCGTACGGACCCTTCTTCATGTCCGCGGGCAGCTCGGAGGGCTGCGGCAGGTCCCGGATGTGCCCGACCGACGCCTCCACGTCGTACCCGTCGCCGAGGTACCCGGCGATCGTGCGCGCCTTCGCGGGCGACTCCACGATGACGAGCTTGCGACCTGCAGACATCTGAACGGCCTTCCGTGCCGAGGGGTGTGAACGACGATCTCGTGGCGGCCGTGGGCGCGCCACGACGCGTGGACACCGCTTCCGAGGGGACTCTACGTCCTGGCGTCAACCCGGAGCCGACGTCGTCTCGTCCCGCGAACCGGCGGCGTGCCGCAGCACGAGCATCGCCGCGAACGTCAGGCAGCACGCCGCGACGACCCCCGCCACGCCCCCACCGTAGGCCAGCAGCTCGTGGGCCCGGTCCGCGACCCCGGCCCGGTACGCCCACGTGCGGGTCAGGAGCAGGCCGGCCACCGCACCGGCCGCCGCGCCCAGGACGGCGAGCCCCAGCGCGGTGCGCCGCGTGCGCTGCCACCACGGGTCTCCGGCGCCCACCCGCGGCAGGGTCGACGTCGCGGTCGGCGTGACACCGGGCCGGGCCGCCATGGCACCGCAGACCAGGGCCGTCCAGCCGAGCACGACGAGCGTGCCCGCCACCACGTCCGACGGCCGGTGCCACTGCCCCACGAGCGTCGAGACCCCGGTCAGCGCCGTGTACCCGGCGCCGAGCAGCGCGACGACGGGCCGGGCGCGGGGCGGCGCGACCAGCAGCAGCGCCGCCGCCACGGACCCCGCCGCGGTGGTGTGGCCGCTGGGCAGCGTGTTGCCGTAGTCGGCACCGACGCCCAGCAGGGGGCGGTCCAGCACCACGTGCTTGACGAGCCGCGTGGTGAGGTTGGCCCCGCCGACGAGCACCGCGACCTGCACCGCCAGCGACAGCCGACGGCGTACCAGGGCGACGACGGCCGCCCCGAGCAGGCCGCCGGCGACGAAGCCGACGGACACGACGTCGAGCACCGGCTCGGCGACGGCCCACAGCCGGCCCTGGCCGAACGCCGCGCCGTCGAGCGCCGCGTCCTCGACGCGCTGCCCGGCCCACGTGTCGACGAACGACCGCCACAGCAGCCACACGCCCACGGCGCACGCGACGGCCACGGCACCGCAGGCGACCACGACCCCGCCGCGCGCCTGCGGCCGACGCCGCTGGTCCGGGACCACCCGGACGACAGGACCCTCGTGCACCGTCACACGGTAGGCCACCCGGGGGACCTCGGGTGACCGCCCGGAGGACGCCCTCCCGCGGCGCGGGTCGGGGCCCGCGCCCGGCTCAGCGAACTCACAGGGACGCTCCAGCCGCACCACAGGGCGGTCGCACAGCCTGGTCACATGACGACGACAGCATCCGCCACGCACCCGTCGCACCGGCCCGACGCCCTGGCGCGCGCCGACGGGTCACCGATCCGTGCGCTGGTGGTCGACGACGAGACGAACCTCGCCGAGCTCCTGTGCACCGCGCTGCGCTACGAGGGCTGGCAGACCGAGCAGGCGCACACCGGCCACCAGGCCGTCCGCAAGGCCCGCACGCTCGACCCCGACGTGATCCTGCTCGACGTGATGCTCCCCGACATGTCAGGGCTCGACGTCCTGCGGCGCATCCGGCAGACCCACCCCACGGTCCCGGTCCTGTTCCTCACCGCGCGCGACGCGGTCGAGGACCGCGTGGCGGGCCTCACGGCCGGCGGCGACGACTACGTGACCAAGCCGTTCAGCCTCGAGGAGGTCGTGGCGCGCCTGCGCGCCCTGCTGCGCCGGGCCGGGGCGGTCGCGCAGCGCGAGGACTCCGTGCTCGTGGTCGGCGACCTGCGCATGGACGAGGACAGCCACGAGGTGTGGCGCGGCGACGACGCGATCCGCCTCACCGCCACCGAGTTCGAGCTGCTGCGCTACTTCATGCGCAACCCGCGCCGCGTGCTGAGCAAGGCCCAGATCCTCGACCGGGTCTGGCAGTACGACTTCGGCGGGCAGGCGAACATCGTCGAGCTGTACGTGTCCTACCTGCGGCGCAAGATCGACAAGGGCCGCGAGCCGATGCTGCACACGCTGCGGGGTGTGGGGTACGTGCTGCGCCCGGCGTCCTGACGATGACGCCGTCCCCGGGCACCGGCCGGCGGTGGCCGCTGCGGCGCCGCCTCGTGGCCGTCGTGCTGGGGCTCGTGCTCCTGGTGGGCGTGGTGACGGGCGTCGTGTCGACCGTCGCGCTGCGCGGCTCCCTGCTCGCGCAGGTGGACGAGCGGACCGTGGCCGCGGCGCAGCGTGCCGTCCGTGCGACGCAGGCGTCCCCGTTCCCCGACGACCCCGCCGACGGACGCGGCGAGGACACCGCCCCGGGCGCGGACGACGGGCGCGTCGAGGGCGGTCGGGAGCGGGGCCGCCGCGGCGAGCGGCCACCCTCGCTGGACGCCCCCGGCCAGGACGTCGGGACCGTGAGCCTGGTGGTCGGCGACGGGACGACGCGCGCGCAGTACCTGGACACCGACGCCTCGTTCGTCGACCTGACCGAGGCGCAGGTCGACGCGCTGCTCGACGTGCCGGCGGACGGCCGCGTGCACCCCGTGACGCTGGACGGGCTGGGACCGCACCGGGCGGTGGCGCTGCGCACGGACGACGGCGAGCTGGTGGTCACCGCGCTGCCGTCCGCCGGCGTGGAGGCGACCGTGCGGCGGTACGTGGCCGTCGAGGTGCTGGCGGCCGCGGGGGCGCTGCTGGTGGCGGGCGTCGGCGGGTCGCTGCTGGTGCGCCGGGAGCTGGAGCCGCTGACGCGCATGGCCGCGACCGCCACCCGCGTGGCCGAGCAGCCCCTGGGACGCGGGGAGGTCGCGATCACCGCGCGCGTCGACGAGCGCGACACCGACCCCTCCACGGAGGTCGGGCAGGTCGGCGCCGCGCTCAACCGGATGCTCGGGCACGTCGAGCGCGCCCTGGCCGAGCGGCAGGAGTCCGAGCAGCAGGTGCGCCGGTTCGTCGCCGACGCGAGCCACGAGCTGCGCACACCCCTCGCGTCGATCCGCGGCTACACCGAGCTGGTGCGCCGCTCCCCCGAGGAGCTGCCCGCGGACGCCCGGGCCGCGCTCGCACGCGTGGAGTCCGAGGCCACGCGCATGAGCGCGCTGGTCGACGACCTGCTGCTGCTCGCGCGCCTCGACGCGGGCCGACCCCTGGAGCGCGCACCGGTGGACCTCGCGGCGCTGGCCGTCGACGCGGTGGCCGACGCGCACGTCGCGGGCCCGGAGCACGTGTGGCGCCTGGACCTGCCGGGGCAGGGCGACGAGAGCGTGCAGGGCGACCCGGACGTGCCGGACGACGAGGTCGGGACCCTGACGGTGCTCGGCGACGACCACCGGCTGCGCCAGGTGCTGGGCAACCTCACGTCCAACGCACGCCGGCACACCCCGGCCGGGACGCACGTGACCGTCGCGGTCCGCCGCGACGGCGACGACGTCGTGGTGTCCGTGACCGACGACGGACCGGGCGTGCCGCCCGAGCTGCGCGACCGGCTGTTCGAGCGGTTCGCGCGCGGCGACGAGTCCCGCAACCGCGCGGCGGGGTCGACGGGCCTGGGGCTCGCGATCGCCCGCGCCGTGGTCACCGCCCACGGCGGCACGCTGACGTGCGAGAGCGCGCCGGGACGCACGTCGTTCGTCGTGCGCGTGCCGGCTGCCGACGTCGGCCGGTAGCGGCTACAGCCCGTAGGCCGCGTACGCGTCGAGCACGTCGGCCAGGGGCGCCGTGAGCCGGAACACCGCGGTGGCGTTCTGCCAGACCGCCACCCCGGTGCCGTCGCCCGCGTCGACGACCGTGAACGTCCCGACGGGCTCGCCGCCGACCGTGACCTCACCCGTCTGCGGCAGGTCGGGCGCGTCGGCCTGCGCCGGCTCGGTCGACGTCGCGGTGTCCGCGGCGGCGCCGGGCAGCGTCGCGGTGAGGCCCTGCAGGAACGTCGTGGCGTCCTGCGCGGTCTCGAGCTGGGCGGCGCGGACCGTGAGCGTGCCGCCGTCGCCGTCGGTGAAGGTCTCGGTGTACGCCTCCAGCGCGCCCGCGCCGAGCCACTCGGCGTCGTCCTGCGACGACTCCAGCGCGTACTGCAGCACCGAGGCGGGCAGCGCCGACGCGAACGCCGTGGTCGCGGGGCGCGCGACGGGCGCGACGGCCGGCGTCGGGAGCGGCAGCACGACGGTCTCGGCGGGCGCCGGCTCGTCCGCGCCGCGGTCACCGAAGACCGCGACGGCGCCGGCCACGAGGCCGGCCACGACGAGCACCGCCACGCCGATGATCGCGGGCAGCATCCAGCGCGGCCGCCCGCCCGGTGCACCGTCGCCGGGACCGTCGTCACCGACGACGGGGCCGGGCACGCCCTGCGGCGTCACGGCCGGTCGGTGCGTCGGTCCCGTGGCCCCCGGCACCCACTGGGGCTGCCCGGGTCGTCCCGTGTCGCTCATGCGCCGAAGTCTCCTCGTGTCGCGTGGTCGGCCGCTGCCGAGCCACGCGCAGCCTACCGAGCGCTCAGCCGTCGACGTCGCGCCGCCGCGCCCCGGCGAGGCCCGCCACGACCAGCAGCGCCGCGACCGCCGTCACGAGGAGGACCGCAGGCCAGTCCATCGGCGCGGCCGGCAGCGCCGGCAGGTGGGTGAACGGGGACAGCGCGTCGACGCCGTCCGGCAGCAGCTCGCCGAACAGCCCGACCGTCCCGACGTACGCGACGTACAGCCACACGGCACCGGTCGCCCGCGGCAGCAGGCCGAGCAGGGCCGTCGCGACGCCGAGGACGAGCAGGACACCGGGCACCGTCACGGCGGCCGCGCCGAGCAGCCGACCGACCTGTGACGCGTCGTCGAGCGTGGAGGCCGCGCCCGCCCCCATCACGACCCCGGCGAGCAGCAGCATCACCGTCGCGGCGACGGCCGCGAGACCGACCTGCGCGCCCAGCCAGCGCACGCGCGACACCGGCAGCGCGAGGAGCCCGGCGGCGCGGCCGGAGCGCTCCTCGGCGCGCGCCGCGCCGACCGCGGTGCCGACGTACGCGGCCGCGACGACCGCGATGAACACCACGTACAGGCCGAACGCCGCCGCGACCGCGTCGTCGACGTCACCGAGGATCACGGCCAGCTCCGACCCCTCGGCCACGAAGTCGACGACCGCCGACGCCAGCAGCCCGATCAACGCACCCGTCCCCACGACGCCCGCGCCCCAGGCGAGCACCGACGTGCGCTGGCGGCGCCACGTGAGCCCGACGAGCCCGCCGACGCGCCCGCGCGCCGGGCCGAGCCGTTCCGGCAGCAGACCCGTGCCCAGGTCACGCCGCCGCACGAGCACGGCCGCGACCCCCACGTTCACGGCGACCGCCGCGACGCCCACCGCGAGCGGCCACCACCGGTCGAGCGTGTACGGCGCGGTCGCCTGCGACCAGCCGAACGGCGACAGCCACGTCCACACGCTCGTGCTGCGCGGCCCCTGCACGTCGCCGACCGCGCGCAGCACGAACGCGAGCCCGAGCAGCGCCATGCCGATCGCGCTCGACGTCCGGGCGTGCGTCGTCAGCTGCGCGGCCACCGCCGTCGCGGACGCCAGCACGAGCGCGACGACCACGACGGACGCGACCATCAGCACCGAGCCGCCCGGGTCGAGGTCGGTGGTGAGCAGCGCGACGAGCAGCAGCGCACCGACGACGAGCACACCCGTCGCCGCGGCCAGGAGCCCCGCGACGACCGGTGCCGCCCGGCCCACCGGCTGGGACCGGACGATCTCGAGCCGCCCGTCCTCCTCCGGGGCGCGCAGGTGCCGGGACACCGCGAGCACCCCCATGATCCCCACGGGCAGCATCAGCCACAGCGCCAGCTCGTTGGCCGTCATCGCGCCCAGCGTGTAGTCGTCGAGCCCGAAGCCCGGGCCCGCGAGCGCCGTGGCGGCGGGTGACGCGATGAGCGCGGCACGTGCCTCGCGCTCGCCGGGGGGCGCGTAGAGCTCCGCGAGCGCGACGACCGAGACCTGCGTCATCCCCGCCACCGCGACCGCCCAGATGCCGGTCGTCCAGCGGTCGGTGCGCAGCGCCAGCCGCAGCAGCCGGCCCGTGCCCGCGAGCGGGCCGTGGGGCGTCGTCCGCCGCGGGCCCGACCGTGCGGCGGTCGCGCGCCGCACCGCCGTCGTCGTCACCGCTCCCCCACCCCGAGCGTCGCGAGCTCGTCGCCGTACTCCCGCAGGAACACGTCCTCGAGCGTCGGTGGGTGCGCGACGACCGAGCGCACACCGTGCGCGGCCAGGGTCGCGAGCACCGCGTCGAGCGCGACCCCGTCCGCGGCGAGCGTGACGTGCGCGTCGTCGGCCCGCAGGTGGTGCACGCCGTCGAGCGCGGTCAGCGCGTCGCGCGCCCCGGGGACGTCCGCGAGGCGGGCGACGACGGTCGTGCGCGTCAGCCCGCGCAGGTCGTCCAGCGTGCCCGTGCTCACGGCACGGCCGCGCCGGATGATCGTCACGCGGTCCGCGAGCGCCTCGACCTCGGCGAGCACGTGGCTCGACAGGAGCACCGTGCGGCCCTGTGCGGCGGACTCGCGCACGACCTCCTGGAACACCGCACCCATGAGCGGGTCGAGACCCGAGGTCGGCTCGTCCATGAGGAGCAGCTCGACGTCGGCCGCGAGCGCCGCGACCAGCGCGACCTTCTGCCGGTTGCCCTTCGAGTACGCCCGGGCCCGCACGCGTGTGTCGAGCTCGAACCGCTCGACGAGCGCGTCACGGCGGTGCGGGTCCAGCCCGCCGCGCAGCCGGCCCAGCAGGTCGATCGTCTCGCCGCCCGTCAGCTGCGGCCACAGCGTCACGTCGCCCGGCACGTACGCGAGGCGGCGGTGCAGTGCGACCGGGTCGCGCCACGGGTCGCCGCCCAGCAGCACCGCCTCGCCCCCGTCGGCCCGCAGCAGGCCCAGCAGCACGCGGATCGTCGTGGACTTGCCGGCTCCGTTGGGCCCGAGGAAGCCGTGCACCTCCCCCGTGCGCACGTGCAGGTCGAGGCCGTCCAGCGCGCGCGTGCGGCCGAACGTCTTGACCAGGCCCTGGACCGCGATCGCGTCCGTCATGGCTGCTCCCGGGTGGCGGGGACGGCGCCCTCCCCGGCGCGCCACGCGTCGAGGTAGGCCGAGTCGGTGAGCAGGCCGTGCGTGAAGATCTCCAGCCCGGCCTGCATGGACGTGGTGGTGATGTGGGCGAGCGCCGCCGCCGGGTCCGTGGTCGGCGACGGTGCGCGGCCCGCGGCCGCCTCGAGCTGCGCGAGCAGCAGCAGCCCGAGCTGCCCGGCGACGACGTAGCGGGCGCGCCCCTGCGGGTCGGACGTGGGGCGCACGGCACCCGTGCGCTCGCCGTGCTCGAGGTAGGCGACCGTGTCCGCGACGAGCCCGTCGACGAACGCCGCCGCCCCGGGCCCGCCGTCGAGGACGACGCGCACGAGGTACGCGACCAGCGGCGCGTACTGCTCCGTGCCGGCGAGCTCGGCCATGACGTCGCCCGCCGGGCGGTCCAGCGCGTCGGACTTCACGGCCCGCAGCTCGTCGTGCACGTA
Source organism: Cellulomonas wangleii (assembly GCF_018388445.1). Lineage (NCBI taxonomy): Bacteria > Bacillati > Actinomycetota > Actinomycetes > Micrococcales > Cellulomonadaceae > Cellulomonas > Cellulomonas wangleii. The sequence continues at coordinate 601,790 of NZ_CP074405.1, read as the reverse complement.
CCGGTCGCAGGCCGCGCGCAGACCGTCCTTGGACCCGAAGTGGTGCAGCACGAGCGCGGGGCTCACGCCGGCGTCGGCGGCGACCTGCCGCAGGCCGACGCCGAACCCGTCGCGCCCGAAGCGCAGCATCGCCGCGTCACGGATCCGCGCGCGGGCGGTGAGGTCGTCGACTGATCGCACGTTCAGCAGACTAAACGTACGTTCAGCCGTCCACAACCCCCTGCCCCCGACAGGTCGGCGCACCCCGTGCGCGTGGCCGACGCCGGTGTCGGTGGCGGCACGTACCGTGCGTCCCGTGAGCCAGACGACCACGCGACGCGCCCGACCCGGGACCGAGCGCGCCACCGAGCGCCCCGGGTTCCGCTGCACCGAGTGCGGGTGGACCACCACCAAGTGGGTGGGACGGTGCGGCGAGTGCCAGGAGTGGGGCTCGGTGGTCGAGGACGCCGGCCCCGGCTCCGGCGGGCCGCGCACCGTCGCCGTCGCACCGACCCGCAACCCGGCCCGCCCCATCGAGGAGATCGACGTCGAGGCGGCCGCCGCCCGTCCGACGGGCGTCGAGGAGCTCGACCGCGTGCTCGGCGGCGGGCTCGTGCCCGGTGCCGTCGTGCTGCTGGCGGGCGAGCCCGGTGTGGGCAAGTCGACGCTGCTGCTGGACGTCGCGGCCCGTGCCGCGCGCACGGGCCGGCGCGTCCTGTACGTCACCGGCGAGGAGTCGGCGGCGCAGGTGCGGCTGCGCGCGGGCCGGATCCACGCGCTGGCGCCGTCGCTGCTGCTCGCCTCGGAGACGGACCTGGGCACCGTGCTGGGCCACGTCGAGAGCGTCGACCCCGACCTGCTGGTGCTGGACTCGGTGCAGACCTTCACGTCCGCCCAGGTCGAGGGGGCGCCCGGCGGCGTGTCCCAGGTGCGCGAGGTCACGGCCGCGCTGATCGCCGCCGCCAAGTCCCGTGCGCTGCCGGTGGTGCTCGTCGGTCACGTCACCAAGGACGGCTCGGTGGCCGGCCCGCGCACGCTCGAGCACCTGGTCGACGTCGTCTGCCAGTTCGAGGGTGAGCGGCACTCCCGGCTGCGGCTGCTGCGCGCCACCAAGAACCGGTACGGACCGACCGACGAGGTCGGGTGCTTCGACCTCTCCGAGCACGGGATCGTCGGGCTGGCCGACCCGTCCGGGCTGTTCACGTCCCGGCTCGTCAGCGACGTGCCCGGCACCTGCCTCACCGTGACGCTCGAGGGCCGACGGCCGCTGGCGGCCGAGGTCCAGGCCCTGGTGGCGCCCAGCGTGGTGCCCAACCCGCGGCGCACCACCAGCGGCGTGGACGGCAGCCGCCTGGCCATGGTCCTGGCCGTGCTGCAGCGACGCCTCGGCGCGCGGCTGGCCGACCAGGACGTGTACGTCTCGACGGTCGGCGGCGCGCGGGTCGTCGAGCCCGCCGCGGACCTGGCGCTCGCGCTGGCCGCCGTCAGCGGACGGGAGAACGTGCCCGTGCACGCCGGTCTCGTGGCGATCGGCGAGGTGGGGCTGGCCGGCGAGATCCGCCCGGTCCCCGGCGTCGGACGCCGCCTCGCGGAGGCCGCCCGCCTGGGCTGCCTGCGCGCGGTCGTCCCCGCCGGGACGCTCGCGGAGGTGGCCGTGCCGGACGGTCTGCGCGTCGTCGAGGCCCCGGACCTGGCCGCCGCCGTGCTGGCCGGGCTCGCCCCCGCCGCCGACGCGTGAGCACGGGCTCGGACAACACGTCACGCCACCGATACGATTCGCACGTGCCCCACTCGCACCAGGAGGACCTGCTGAGGTCCACGCTCGCCGCTGTCGCCCCCGGATCGGAGCTCCGCGACGGCCTCGAGCGGATCCTGCGCGGCCGCACGGGGGCGCTGATCGTCCTCGGGATGGACCCCACCGTGGAGTCGCTGTGCTCCGGGGGGTTCGTGCTCGACGTCGAGTTCTCCGCCACCCGCCTGCGCGAGCTGGCCAAGATGGACGGTGCGGTGGTCATCGACCCGGTGCGCGACCGGATCGTGCGGGCGGCGGTGCAGCTGCTGCCGGACCCCTCGATCCAGACGTCCGAGTCCGGCACCCGGCACCGCACCGCGGAGCGGGTCGCCAAGCAGACCGGCCTGCCGGTCATCTCGGTATCCGCGTCCATGCGGATCGTCGCCCTGTACGTCGGGGCGCAGCGCTACGTGCTCGAGGACTCCACGACGATCCTGTCGCGCGCCAACCAGGCCCTCGCCACGCTCGAGCGCTACAAGGCCCGCCTGGACGAGGTCAGCGGCACGCTGTCCGCGCTCGAGATCGAGGACCTCGTCACCGTCCGTGACGTGTCCGCGGTCGTCCAGCGCCTCGAGATGGTCCGCCGCATCTCCGACGAGATCGCCGGCTACGTGGTGGAGCTCGGCACCGACGGCCGCCTGCTGACCCTGCAGCTCGACGAGCTGGTCGGCGGCGTCGGCACGGAGCGCGAGCTCGTCATCCGCGACTACGTGGACACGTCCCGTCGCACCGTCGAGACGGTCCCGGGCGCGCTGGCCGAGCTCGACTCGACGCAGCTGCTGGACATCGCGCACATCGCGCGCGTCCTCGGGCTGCCGGGCGGCGGTGAGGAGCTCGACGCCGCCGTCGGACCCCGCGGCTACCGGCTGCTGTCGAAGGTGCCGCGGCTGCCCGGCCCGGTCGTCGACCGGCTGGTCGGGCACTTCGGCGGGCTGCAGAAGCTCCTGGCCGCCACGATCGACGACCTCATGGCGGTCGACGGCGTGGGCGAGCAGCGTGCACGCTCCGTCCGCGAGGGCCTGTCGCGGCTCGCGGAGTCGAGCATCCTCGAGCGCTACGTCTGACCCGAGCGCTCCGTCCGACCCGAGCCTCAGCCCAGGCCGAACACCGCCGGCGGTGAGGTCGCGCCGGCCGCCGTCAGGGTGACCGAGTAGGTCCCGTCCCCCGGGTCCGGCAGACCGCCCGCGCAGCCGGCGGCGGACCGCTCGCGCGGCCACACCAGCTGGGTGACGTCCGACTGCCCCCCGGCGAGCAGCAGGGTCCGGGGCGGGGCGTCGGCTGCGGCGCAGTCGCGGCTCGACCACACGCGGTCGTCGCCGGAGGTGATGAGGACCTCCCGCTGCGCCTCGCCGACGTCGACGAGGCACGGCTCGGACCCGGAGTTGGTGACCCCGACCTCGAAGGTGGGGTCGACCCCCGCGGGGAACGCCTCGGCACCGGGGGTGATCGCCAGGACGAGCTGCTCCGGCGCGCAGTCGGGCACGCCGGGCTCGTCGGCGGGCGGCGTCGTGGGCGCGGCCTGCGGCGCCGCGGAGGTGGGCGCGGCGGCGGGCTCACCGTCACCGCCGCGGCCCGTCAGCCAGACGACGAGCAGCACGATCAGCAGGACCGGCAGCCCGAGCACCACGAACCGCCGGATCCAGAACACCCGGGCGGGGGGCCGCGGCGGCGGCACCGGACGCGCGGGCCGGGGTGCGCGGCCCGCCGGGGGCGTCCGGTCGTTCATGCAGGACCTCCGAAGGTGGGCGCCGCGCGCGGGCTGGCTGTGCGCGACCACGGTACGAGGCCACCGCGGCGTACGCCGCCCGACGCGCTGCACGACGCGCTCCACGCCGCGCCGACGCGCCGCAGACCGACGCCCGCCCCGCGCGCCTCGCCGCGGGACCGGGGCGAGTTGGCGCACCCGCCGGGCACGGGCACCATGAGGCGTGCCCGTCGCTCAGCAGACACCGCCCCCGGCGACCGACGCACCGGACGCGTCCGTCCGCGCGGACGTGGTCGCCTGGTTCGACCGGCACGCGCGCGACCTGCCGTGGCGCGCCGCGGACCGCACCGCGTGGGGTGTGCTCGTCAGCGAGGTGATGCTGCAGCAGACCCCGGTGGTGCGGGTGGAGCCGGCGTGGCGGGCCTGGCTCGAGCGGTGGCCGTCGCCCGCGGACCTGGCCGCCGCGCCCACGGCGGACGTGCTGCGCGCCTGGGACCGGCTGGGCTACCCGCGCCGTGCGCTGCGCCTGCAGGAGTGCGCCCGGGCGGTCGTCGAGCGCCACGGCGGCGTCGTGCCGGACGACGAGACCGCGCTGCTCGCCCTGCCGGGCGTCGGGGCGTACACGGCGGCGGCGGTGCGCGCGTTCGCGTTCGGCCGCCGGTCGGTGGTGCTGGACACCAACGTGCGCCGGGTGCTGGCCCGCGTCGCGGCGGGCGAGGCGCTGCCGGCGCCCGCGCAGACGGCGGCCGAGGTCCGCCGTGCGGCCGCGTGGGTGCCGGACGACGACGCCGCGGCGGCACGCTGGTCGGCGGCGTCGATGGAGCTGGGGGCGCTGGTCTGCACGGCCCGCACGCCGCGGTGCGCCGCGTGCCCGGTGGCGGACCGGTGCCGGTGGCTCGCCGCCGGCCGACCGGCGGACGCGCACGCCCACCGACGCCGGACGCAGGCGTGGGCGGGCACGGACCGGCAGGTGCGTGGCCGGGTGATGGCACTGCTGCGGGAGGCCCTCGCGCCGGTGCCGCACGACGCGCTGGCCGCGGTGTGGCCGGACGCCGCCCAGCTGGCCCGCTGCGTCGACGCGCTCGTCGCGGACGGCCTGGTGACGCGGGACCCGGCGCCGGGCGAGGACCCGGACCCGGCGGCGGCCACCTACCGGCTGCCGCACTGACCCGGCGCGGCACCACCCGCGCCGGCCTCGCCGCGGCACCGGCCGCGCCGTCGCGACCCCGGTGGGTCAGAGCTCCAGGAGCATGCGCGTGTTGCCGAGGGTGTTGGGCTTCACGCGCGCCAGGTCGAGGAACTCGGCGATCCCGTCGTCGTGGGAGCGGAGCAGCTCGACGTACACGTCGGGCGGCACGGGCGTGCCGTCGATCTCGCGGAACCCGTGGCGGGCGAAGAAGTCGACCTCGAACGTCAGGCAGAACACGCGCCGCAGCCCGAGCCGGCGCGCACGGTCCAGCAGCGCGTCGACCAGCAGGTGCCCGACGGCACGGCCGCGGTGCTCCGGCGCCACCGCGAGGGTCCGGATCTCCGCGAGGTCCTCCCACATGACGTGCAGCGCCCCGCACCCGACCAGGTCGCCGCCGGCGACGGGACGCGCCACGAGGAACTCCTGCACGGCCTCGTAGTAGCCCACCCACTCCTTGGCGATGAGGATGCGCTCACGGGTGTAGGGCTCGACCAGGCGGTGGATCGCGCGGACGTCGGACGGCAGGGCGGGGGCGATCTCGACGGAGGCGGTGGTGCTCACGCGCACAACCTACGCACGGACGTGCACCCGCGCCGTCAGCGGGGCCGTCCGGGCGCGCGGCCGGCGACGGCCTCGACCAGCGCGGTGGCGGTCACCTCGTCGACCACGAGGTCCGTGACGACCCGGGCGTGCAGGGCCGCGAGCAGCGGCGCCACCTTGTTGTCACCGGCGACGACGCACACGCGGCGCGGGATCCGCTGCAGCTCGGCGGGGGTGGGCCCGGTGGCGCGGCTGTTGAGCGAGACGTCCTCCCAGGAGCCGTCGCCCCGCAGGAAGACGGTGCACACGTCGCCGACCACGCCCTCGTCGTGCAGGCGCCGCACGTCCGCGTCGTCGAGGTAGCCCGCGGAGTACACGTGCGACGGCACCGCGCCGGCGACGGCACCGGTGGAGAACACCGCGATGTCGGCACGGCGCTGCATGTCCAGCACCCGGCGGACCGAGCGCTCGCGCCACATGGCGGCCTTGGTGTCGGGGTAGTCGAAGAACGCGGGCACCGAGAAGTGGTGCACGGCGGCCGCGAACGCCGAGCCGAACGACGAGATGAGGTCCGAGGCGTACTCGACGCCGGACGTGCGCATGTTGGCGGCCCCGTTGAGCTGGACGACCGCGGAGCCGCGGGTGGGCTTGGGGGCGAGGTACCGCGAGACGGCCGCGAGCGTGGTGCCCCAGGCGATGCCCATGACCATGTCGGAGTCGAACCACGAGCCGATCAGACGTGCGGCCGTCATGGCGACCTGGTCGAGCCGCTCCACCGAGCCGGCGGAGTCCGGCACGGGCACGACGTAGGTGTCGATGCCGAACGCGGCGGAGATCGAGCGGCCCAGGCCGGGCGCACGGGTGCTGGAGGGTCGCAGCGTGATCTCGACGAGCCCCGTCTCCCGCGCCCGCTTGAGCAGCCGCGACACGGTGGACCGCGACGTGCCCAGGTGCCGGGCGATGACCTCCATCTTGAGGTCCTGCAGGTAGTACATCGAGGCCGCGCGCAGCACGTCCTGCTCCCGCTCGACGAACACGCGGCACCACCCTCCGTCGGGCACGACACGCGAGTCCCCGAGGCTGCACGTTCGTGCATTCGAGTTGCGCGTCCGTTCTGTACGTGATGACCATATCGGCGACGCACCCGGCGAGCGAGGGGGCCCCCGCCGGGAGCCGCGACCACCGAGCCACGGCTCCACCGGGAGGGACCGCCACATGAGGACCGCACCGCTGACCGCCCAGGGCCGGCAGGACGCACTGGGCGCACTGCGCCGCAGCTCCGAGGTGGGTCAGGAGCTCGACGTCCTCGTCGTCGGCGGGGGCGTCACCGGCGCCGGCATCGCCCTCGACGCCGTGACGCGCGGCCTGTCCACGGCGATCGTCGAGGGCCAGGACTGGGCCTCGGGGACGTCGAGCCGCTCGAGCAAGCTCGTCCACGGGGGCCTGCGCTACCTGCAGATGCTCGACTTCCACCTGGTCCGCGAGGCCCTGACGGAGCGCGACCTGCTCATCACGCGCCTCGCCCCGCACCTGGTCAAGCCCGTGAGCTTCCTGTACCCGCTGGAGAACCGCGTGTGGGAGCGGGCGTACGTGGGCGCGGGGGTCGCGCTGTACGACACGCTGGCCTCGGTCTCCGGCAGCCACCGCGCCATGCCGATGCACCGCCACCTCACCCGCAAGGGCATGGAGCGGCTGTTCCCCGACCTGCGCCACGACGCCGCGATCGGAGCCGTGCGGTACTGGGACGCGAGCGTGGACGACGCCCGCCTGGTCGAGACGCTCGTGCGCACGGCCGTCAGCTACGGCGCGCACGCCGCGTCCCGCACGCAGGTCGTCGACCTGCAGACCACGACCGGCGGCGCCGTGACCGGTGCCGAGGTGGTGGACCTGGAGACGGGCGACCGGATCGACGTGCGCGCGCGCCACGTCATCAACGCGACCGGCGTGTGGACCGAGCAGACGGAGTCGCTGGCGGGCAGCGAGGGCGGCCTGCGGGTGCTGGCCTCCAAGGGGATCCACATCGTCGTCCCGCGCAAGCGGATCGAGGGCAACACGGGCCTGATCCTGCAGACCGAGAAGTCGGTGCTGTTCATCATCCCGTGGTCCCGCTACTGGGTGATCGGCACCACGGACACCCCGTGGGAGCAGGAGCTCACGCACCCCGTCGCCACCAGCGCCGACATCGACTACGTCATCGAGCACGCCAACCAGGTGCTCTCACGGCCCCTGACCCGTGAGGACGTCATCGGGACGTGGGCGGGCCTGCGCCCGCTGCTGCAGCCGGGGACCAAGGAGGGCACGTCGTCGGCGAAGGTGTCGCGCGAGCACACCGTCGCCTCCCCGACGCCCGGCCTCACGGTCGTCGCGGGCGGCAAGCTGACGACGTACCGGGTCATGGCCAAGGACGCGGTCGACTTCGCGCTCGGCTCGCGGGCGACGACGCTGCCGTCGATCACGCAGGACGTGCCGCTGGTCGGTGCCGAGGGGCTCAAGGTCGTGCAGCGCCAGGCCCGCGCGATCGGCGCCCGCTACGGCTGGGACCGTCCGCGCATGGACCACCTGCTGCACCGGTACGGCTCCCTGCTGCAGGAGCTCACCGACCTGTGCGACGAGCGGCCCGAGCTGGCGCAGCCGTTGCAGCACGCGCCGGCGTACATCGGTGCGGAGATCGTCTACGCGGCGAGCCACGAGGGTGCGCTGCACCTGGACGACGTGCTCATGCACCGCACCCGCCTGAACTACGAGCAGGCCGACCGGGGCGTCGGCGCCCTCGACGAGATCGCCGACCTGCTGGCACCCCTGCTCGGGTGGGACGACGCGACCCGCCGCCGCGAGATCGAGGCGTACCGCGCCCGCGCGGAGGCGGAGGAGGCCGCCGCCGCGCAGCCCGACGACGCCACCGCCGAGGCGGTCCGCCTGAAGGCGCCCGACCTGGCGCCGCTTCTCCCGCTGGGTGAGGACGCCGACCCCGGAACCAAGCCCGGCTCGCCGGCCGGCCGCGGCGCGTCCGGCCCGGCGGGCACCTGAGGCACCGGTGGTGCGGGGCACCGCCGCCCCGCACCACCGGCCCGCCGCACCCGTGCGGCGACGTGAGGCCCCGGCGGTGACCCGCGTGACAACGACGTCGACGAGAGAGGTCTGAAGTGGACTACACGATGGTTGATGCGTTCTGGTCGGAGACCATCGGCACCGCGATCCTGATCCTGCTGGGCGCGGGGGTCGTGGCCAACGCGATCCTCCCGCGCACCAAGGGGTTCGGCGGCGGCTGGCTGATGATCAACTTCGGGTGGGGCCTGGCGGTGTTCGCCGGCGTGTACGCCGCGTACAAGTCCGGTGCGCACCTGAATCCCGCCGTCACGATCGGCATCTGGGCGGCCGGTCGCGAGGAGTTCGCGCCGGGCATCCCGGTCACCGCGCTCAACGGCGTGCTGTACGTGACGGCGCAGATGCTCGGCGCGGCCGTCGGTGCCGGCCTGGCGTACCTGGCGTACAAGAAGCACTTCGACCAGGACGCCGACCCCGCCGTCAAGCTGGGCGTGTTCTCGACCGGCCCCGAGCTGCGCTCGTACGGCTGGAACTTCCTCACCGAGGTCGTCGCGACCTTCGTCCTCATCTTCTTCGTGCTCGCGTTCGGTGAGACGCCCGCGGAGATCGGCCCGCTGGCCGTGGCGCTGGTCGTCGTCGGCATCGGCGCGAGCCTCGGCGGCCCCACCGGCTACGCGATCAACCCCGCGCGTGACCTCGGGCCGCGCATCGCCCACGCGCTGCTGCCCATCAAGGGCAAGGGCTCGTCCGACTGGGCCTACGCGTGGGTGCCGATCGCCGGCCCGCTCCTCGGCGGCGTGCTCGCGGGCCTCCTGGCACGCGTCTACGTCGGCTGACCCGACCACCTCGAACGACCGTCCCGACGAAAGGCTCCCCGATGACCGACCAGTACGTCCTGGCGATCGACCAGGGCACCACCTCGACCCGCGCGATGATCTTCGACCACGGCGCGAACGTCGTCGCCGTGGGCCAGAAGGAGCACGAGCAGATCTTCCCGAAGGCCGGGTGGGTCGAGCACGACGCGAAGGAGATCTGGACCAACGTCCGCGAGGTCGTCGGCCAGGCGCTGGGCCGCGCGAGCCTCACGCACGAGGAGATGGCCGCCGTCGGCATCACCAACCAGCGTGAGACGGCGGTCGTGTGGGACCGCGAGACCGGTGAGCCGGTGTACAACGCGATCGTCTGGCAGGACACCCGCACGCAGAAGATCTGCGACGAGCTCGCGGCCCTGGGCGGCGGCGCCGAGCGCTACAAGGACCGCGTCGGCCTGCCGCTGGCCACGTACTTCTCCGGCCCCAAGATCCGGTGGATCCTCGACAACGTCGAGGGCGCGCGGGAGAAGGCCGAGGCGGGCCGGCTCGCGTTCGGCAACACCGACTCCTGGATCCTGTGGAACATGACGGGCGGCACCCGCGGCGGGATCCACGTCACGGACCCGACGAACGCGTCCCGCACCATGCTCATGAACATCGACTCGCTCACGTGGAACGAGGAGATCGCGGGTGAGATGGGCATCCCGGTGTCGATGCTGCCCGAGATCCGCTCGTCGTCCGAGGTGTACGGCGCGGGCCGCAAGGGTGGCCTGCTTCCCGGTGTGCCGATCGCCGGCATCCTCGGCGACCAGCAGGCGGCGACGTTCGGGCAGGCGTGCTTCGAGGTGGGCCACGCCAAGAACACGTACGGCACCGGCAACTTCATGCTCATCAACACCGGCACCGAGCCGATCGCGTCGAAGAACGGCCTGCTCACCACGGTCTGCTACAAGATCGGCGACCGCGACACCGTGTACGCGCTCGAGGGCTCGATCGCGGTGACGGGCTCCCTGGTGCAGTGGCTGCGCGACAACCTGGGGATCATCTCCTCGGCCCCCGAGGTCGAGAAGCTGGCCGCGAGCGTCGAGGACAACGGCGGTGCGTACTTCGTCCCCGCGTTCTCCGGCCTGTTCGCCCCGTACTGGCGGTCCGACGCGCGTGGTGCGCTCGTCGGTCTGACGCGCTACGTCACCAAGGCGCACATCGCCCGGGCCGCGCTGGAGGCCACCGCCTTCCAGACCCGGGAGGTCCTCGACGCGATGAACGCCGACTCGGGCGTCGACCTCACCGAGCTGAAGGTCGACGGCGGCATGGTCGCCAACGACGCGCTCATGCAGTTCCAGGCCGACATCCTCGGCGTGCCGGTGGTCCGTCCGAAGATCGCCGAGACCACCGCGCTGGGAGCCGCGTACGCGGCGGGCATCGCGGTCGGCTACTGGTCCGGGGAGCAGGACGTCATCGACAACTGGTCGGAGGACAAGCGCTGGGAGCCCGCCATGGCGGACGACGAGCGCGACCGGCAGTACCGGCTGTGGAAGAAGGCCGTGACGAAGTCGTTCGACTGGGTGGACGACGACGTGCGCTGACGCGTCCGACGCGGCACGACCCCGGTGACCGACCCGGCGCCGGGGCCGTGCCGCGCCGGGGGCACCCGTGCCGACGTCAGGTCCGGCGGTTGCCGGCCTCCTGCTGGTCGGACGCGGGAACGCCGACGTGCTTGCGCGGCTGGAACGGGGTGCCGCTGACGGGGCGGGTCCCGGCCGCCTGGGCGACGACCCGCGTGGCGACCTCGCTCAGCTTCTCGTCGCGGCGCTGCGCCGTGGTCCGCAGCACCTCGAGCGCCCGCTCAGGGGAGCAGCGGCGGTGGGCGACGACGACCCCGATCGCCTGGTCGATGACCTCGCGGCTGCGCATGGCCGCCGTCAGGTCGGCGACGTCCTGGCGCAGGTCGTCCGCGTCCGCCCGGTCGGCGATCATGCCGGACAGCACCCCGGCGGTCACGCGCAGGTCGTCGGTGACGTCGGACCAGTCCACCGTGCCGGAGGTCCGGACGGCGACGCAGGTGGTGCCGTGCCGCACGGCGGTGGACACCGGCCCGACGGTCCCCGGCTCCGGCCACGGCACGTCCGGCGCCACGGAGCCGGGCGTCGAGACGACGTGAGGGGGGCGCCCGGCCACCTCGGCGACGACACGGAGGTCGACGCCACGGCGCAGCTCGTGCTCGAGGACGCGGCGCAGGAGGGCGAGCACCACCAGCATCCCCGGCGGGACGACGGCGGTCGCCGCGCCCGGCGCGACGGCCGTCATGAGGACATCGACATGCGACTGCCGTCGCGGTGCAGGACGGAACCGAGCCCCAGCACGTCGAGCAGGCGGGCGACCACGGCAGGGACGTCACGCACTCCGTACCCCACCCCGCTCTCCACGCAGATGCGCTCGCACTGCAGGAGGAAGGCGATGCCGGGGGCGCCGAGCAGGCGAACCTCGGCGAGGTCGACGACGACCGGGAGACCCGCCTCGGCGATCTCGGCGAGCGCGTCGCGGGCCTCGTCGCGCAGCGAGATGTCGATCTCGCCGCTGAGGTGCACGACGACAGCCGTGCTGTCGCGCCGGACGGTGATGGAGCTGGTGCTGGGCGTGTGGCTGGACATGTGGCTCGCCCCCAAAGGCGCTTGCCTGGCACCCCGGGAAACCCCGGGATGACCGTGCACGCCATGGGCTGGTGCCCTACCTCACACGACGACGCCCCGTGCACCTTCCACTGTCTCACGTATCCGGGCGAACCGACACAGGCCGGGCATCTCGCAGCTCACGTAGGCGTGCGCCAGGCGGACCACGCCGAGGGCGGGCACCGTGATCCTCACGACGCCCACCCCCGGCCCGTCACGGTGCTCACTGCTGCTGCGGGGCCTTCCGCACCTCCTGCGCCGACTGCTGCGCCTGGTCCCGCAGGTCGGACGCCGCCTGCGTGCCCTGCTCCTTGACGCCGGCGGCCGCGTCGGTGGCGGTGTCCTTCACGGCCTGCAGGGCGTCCTGCGCCGGCTCGCGCAGGTCGGACGCCATCTGCTGCGCCGCCTCCTTGGCCTGCGGAGCCATGGCCTGCGCCTGCTCCTTGACCGCCTGCGCGGCACGCTGCTCCGGCGCCGAGGTCGGCACCAGCGAGGACGCCAGCCACCCGAGCCCGAAGGCGACCAGACCCGCCGCGAGCGGGTTGCCCTGCGTCTGCTGGAGGGCGGCGGTGGGTGCGCCCTTCACGCCCTGCGCGACGGAGCCGGCGGACCCGCCGGCCGCGTCGCGGGCGCCGCCGACGGTGCCCATCACACGCTCGCGGACGGCCCCGACGCGGCCGCGCACCTTGTCCGCCTGGCGGTGCGCCATCTGTCGGGGGTCGATCGTGTCGCCGACGGCGTCGACGTTCGCCGACAGGTCGGCCCGCGTCTCCTCGATCCGCTGGCGGATCTCCTCGGGGCTCTCACTCATGGTTCGCCTCCTCGTCACCCTTCAGGGCGTTCGGGATCTTCTTCATGGTCTCGGCGGTGCGGGGTGCACCCTTCACACGGCGGAGCTCACCGCGTCCTCGCACGGCGAGGACCGCGGCGATCACCGCCCAGATCACGGCCACGACGACCGCGGACCAGGCCCTGCCCAGCGGCAGGCCCCACCACAGGGCGAACGACAGGAACATCAGCACGAAGTGCCCTGCCACCCCCGAACCGGCGAGCAGACCGCCGCCGGTGCCCGCGCGCTTCGCGGACTCGGTCAGCTCGGCCTTGGCCAGCTCGACCTCCTGGCGGACCAGGAGGGACAGGTCCTCGGTGACGGACCCGATCAGGTCACCCAGGGACGGGCGCTCGTCGGGCGCGCCCTCAGCGGCCGGCGGCGGCGCGCCGGTCCCGGGCAGAGGACCCGTCCCGGGCAGGGGACCTGCCCCCGGCACCGCGCGCGGGTCCGCCGCCACCGTGGGGTCGAACTGCCCGGTCACGGTCGGTCCTCACGGAGCACCCCGGCCAGCGGGTCGCCGCCGGCCGTGCCGTACGGGTCGGCCGCGGGGACGTGGCCGGAGGTCGGTGCCACGGGAGCGGGGCCGCCGGCCGAGACCCACGCCTCCTGCTCCGGGCGCTGCCCGGGGCCGCTCGGGTCCGGGGTGCCGGCGTACGCCGGGGCGGGGTCCACCGGCGGCGGCGCGGCGGGTGCCGTGGCCGTCGCACCCGTGCCCGCCGACGGGGGCGCGTCCTTCAGCCCGCGGGTGACCCGCCCGGCGAGGACACCGGCACCGGCCGCGAGCGCCAGGAACAGTCCCGGACGCCGGCGCGCGAAGTCCGTCACCTCACCCAGCAGGTCGCCGGGCTCCCGGTCCTCGAGCCAGCTCGCCACGCCGGCGGTGCGCTCGCCCGCCTGACGGACCAGGTCCGTCGCCAGCCCGCCGCCCTGCGAGCCGTCGGCCATGCGGCCCAGCTCGTCGCCGAGCGCGCGCAGGCCGGCCGCGGCCCGCACCTGCTGCTCCGACGCCTGCGTGGTCAGACCCGTGCGGGCCTCCGACCACAGGTCGCGGGCCTGGCCCGCGACCTCCGACGCGACGTCGGAGGCCCCGCTCTTCGCCTCGCCGAGCAGGCCCTGCCCGCTGTCCGCGGCGGCGTGCGCGAGGCTCGACGCCTCGTCCTTCGCGGTGCCCGCCGCTGCGGCGGCGCCACCTGTGCTGTCCGTGCTCATCGTCGTCTCCTCACTCACTCGTGAACGTGTCGTTGAGCTTCCCGGTGACCTTCTCCGCGAGGTTCGGCTTCGCGGTCGTGCCGTACAGCCGCGGGTCGGGCTGCGTGGGCGGGGGCATGGGGACGCCCGCCGCCGGCTCGGCGACGTAGGTGAGTTCACCCTTGCCGTCGGGCGTCGGGCCGGAGGCCCGCGCGCCCTTGTCCGCGTCCTGCCCGTCGGAGAACTTGATGTACTGGTGCGAGACCTCGCGGTGCTCGTCGCCCAGCGGGAAGCTGCTCGGCACGGGGATCCCCTGCAGCCCTTCCTCCTGCAGCTCGCGGGCGGCGGCGATCCACTGGTTCTGGTGCATCGTGTCGCGCGCGAGGAGGAACGCGAGCAGGTCGCGGACCCCGTGGCCGTCGGTCATGTGGTAGAGCCGGGCGACCGCGACCCGCCCGTGCATGGAGCTCTTGCCGGTGGAAGAAACATCGTGCCTCCTGTACCCGCCGTCGGGCGCGAGGGGATGCTGCAGGACACGGCTGCAGGACGGGGCCGGTTCGGGCGCCGCCCGGCGCAGCCGGCGTGGCGCCGACGGGCTTCCTCCGTCGGTGCGATGCGGTGGACGAGGTCGCGGTACCCCGTCAGGCGGGACGCAGTGCCCGTCGTCCTCGACCGTAAGCGGTCACGGGTCGATCCGCACGGGGAGGCCGGCGGCTCTCGGGATGCGCCCGACGGCCGAAGTGCGCACCCTGGTGGCCACCCGAGGCGGAGGACACCGATGCGAGCGATGGTCTACCGCGGGCCCTACAAGGTCCGCGTCGAGGAGAAGGACGTCCCGGCGATCGAGCACCCCAACGACGCGGTCGTGCGCGTCGTGCGAGCCGCCATCTGCGGCTCCGACCTGCACCTCTACCACGGCATGATGCCGGACACGCGGATCGGCCACACGTTCGGCCACGAGTTCGTCGGCGTGGTCGAGCAGGTCGGTCCGTCCGTACAGAACCTGCAGGTGGGCGACCGGGTGATGGTCCCGTTCAACATCTACTGCGGCTCGTGCTTCTTCTGCGCGCGCGGCCTGTACTCCAACTGCCACAACGTGAACCCGAACGCCACGGCCGTCGGCGGCATCTACGGGTACTCGCACACCACCGGCGGGTACGACGGCGGCCAGGCCGAGTACGTGCGGGTGCCGTTCGCGGACGTGGGCCCGTCGAAGATCCCCGACTGGCTCGACGACGACGACGCCGTGCTGCTCACCGACGCGCTGGCCACCGGCTACTTCGGGGCGCAGCTCGCGGACATCGTCGAGGGCGACACGGTCGTGGTGCTCGGCGCGGGCCCGGTGGGGCTGTTCGCGGCCCGGTCGGCGTGGCTGATGGGCGCCGGGCGCGTGATCGTCGTCGACCAGCTCGAGTACCGGCTGGAGAAGGCGCGCGAGTTCGCGTTCGCGGAGACCCGCAACTACACGGAGTACGACGACATCGTCGTGGAGCTGAAGAAGGCGACCGACGGGCTGGGGGCCGACCGCGTGATCGAGGCCGTGGGCGCGGAGGCGGACGGCAACCTGATCCAGCACGTCACCGCCGCCAAGCTCAAGCTGCAGGGCGGCTCGCCGGTGGCGCTGAACTGGGCGATCGACGGCGTGCGCAAGGGCGGCACCGTGTCCGTCATGGGCGCGTACGGCCCGCTGTTCTCCGCCGTGAAGTTCGGTGACGCCATGAACAAGGGTCTGACGCTGCGCATGAACCAGGCCCCGGCCAAGCGGCAGTGGCCGCGGCTGCTGGAGCACATCCAGGCGGGCTACCTCAAGCCGAGCGACCTCGTCACGCACCGCATCCCCCTCGAGCACATCGCCGAGGGCTACCACCTGATGTCCGCCAAGCTCGACGGCTGCATCAAGCCCCTGATCGTCCCGTCGACGGACTGAGAGGACCCACCGTGCCGTACACCGCGAAGAAGCCGCCGCAGCGCGAGAGCGCCGACGAGCTGCGCGCCCGCATCCCCGGCTGGGGCGCCGACCTGGACCCCGCCGACCGTCCGTCCGTGCCGCGCGAGCGCTCCGACCTGCCCCCCACGGGCGCGCACTGGGAGTTCCCGGACCGCCAGGAGGAGACCTACCCCCGCGAGCGGTCGATCGAGCACGAGATGCTCACGCCCGTGTTCGGCACCGCGCAGCCGCCGCACGGGCTGTCGGGCGCGATCCGCCGCTACTCCTACGAGCGCTTCAGCGAGGGGCGGGCCGCGCACTGGCTGCTGCTCATGGCCGCGGACCGCGTGGACGCGGCCGGGGCGCACCTGCGCTCGTTCGCCACCCTGCGACCGGACAACCCGATCACCGAGACCGGGGTGCTGTCCGAGCTGCACCGGCACCCGGTCGCGTCCCGTCGCGGGCGCGTCGACGTGCGGCACCAGCCGCTGGACGCGCTGATCGTCGCCGGGCCGTGGATCGCCGGCGGTGCCGCGGCGTTCGCGCTGCTGCGCGCGCTGCGGCGGCGGGGCTGAGGCGGCGGGGCCGAGACGACGACGCCGGGGCCGCCCGGCCTGCCCGGGGTACCGGGCGGGCCGGGCGTCCGGGCGTCAGCGCACGTCGGCCGTGAGCCGCCCGTCCGGGTGCACCGTGAGCGGGGCGATCCGCACGTTGCGCAGGTGGTCACGGCCCGACACGCGGGCGTCGTGGTACAGCAGGTACCAGCGCCCCGCCAGCTCCACGAGCGAGCCCTGCGTGGTCCAGCCGGCGACCGGCTCGAGGACCGTGCCGCGGTAGGTGAACGGCCCGTACGGCGAGTCCGACGTCGCGTGGACCAGCGTGTGCGCCTCACCGGTGGAGTAGAGCAGGTGGTAGAGCCCGTCGACCCGCGAGACCCAGGGCCCCTCGAAGAACCGGCGCGGGTCGCCCTGCGTCAGCGGCTCCCCCGCCTCGTCGACGACGACGACCTCGCGCGTCGGCTCCGCGAGCGCCAGCAGGTCGTCGGTCAGCCGGGCGACGCGCGGCCCGAGCGCGGGGGCGCCCGGCGCCGGGTAGGTGTCCTCGCCGGTGTACGTGTCGCCGTCCCAGCGCTGCAGCTGGCCGCCCATGATGCCGCCGACGTACAGGTACGCGCAGCCGTCGTCGTCCGTGAGCACGGCGGGGTCGATGCTGCCGACGCCGGCGATCGGCTCCGGCTCGGCGACGAACGGGCCGGTCGGTGAGCACGACGTCGCGACGCCGATGCGGAACACGCCGTCGGCGTCCTTCGCGGGGAAGAACAGGTAGTACGTGTCGCCGCGGCGGGCCGCGTCGGGGGCCCACATCTGGCGCGCGGCCCACGGCACGTCGGCCACGTGCAGCACCGGCCCGTGGTCGACGACCGGCCCGGCCACGTCCCGCAGCTCCAGGACGTGGTAGTCGCGCATGTCGTACTGGCTGCCGTCGTCGTCGCGCGGGACGCCGGTCTCCTCGTCGTGCGACGTGTAGACGTACAGCACGTCGTCCCAGACGTGACCCGAGGGGTCCGCGGTCCACACGCCCTCGACGAGCGGACCGTCGAGCGGGGCGGCTGCGTCCGCCGCCCCGACGACCCCCGCCGTGCGTACGACGTCCTCGACGTCCGATACCGGTCCGCTCACCACGTGCCGCCCGTCTCCTGCCTGCAGCGCCCCCGTCGGGCGCACCCGGCCGCACCCTACCGGGCACGGATCGTGACCGGTTGCGTCGTTCACGCCGGTACTCGCGACCCGCCCCGACGGTGTCGGTGCGCGCCGGTAACCTCGGGCGCCATGCGAGTCGCCACCTGGAACATCAACTCGATCCGCGCCCGGCTGGACCGGGCCGTCGGCTTCCTCGAGCGGTCGGGCGTCGACGTCCTGGCCCTGCAGGAGACGAAGGTCAAGGACGAGGCGTTCCCGCGCGAGCCGTTCGAGGCGCTCGGGTACGAGGTCGCGACGCACGGGTACTCGCAGTGGAACGGCGTCGCCGTGATCTCCCGCGTCGGGCTGCAGGACGTCGAGCGCGGGTTCCCCGGCCAGCCGACGTGGGGCGACCCGGCCGTCGCGGAGGCCCGGGCGCTCGGCGCCACGTGCGGCGGCGTCCGCGTCTGGAGCCTGTACGTGCCGAACGGGCGCGAGGTCGGCGACCCCCACTACGCGTACAAGCTCGACTGGCTCGCGGCCCTGCGCGACGCGGCGCAGGGGTGGCTGACCGCCGACCCGGCGGCGCAGGTCGCCATGGTGGGCGACTGGAACATCGCCCCGCTCGACACGGACGTGTGGGACGCCGCGTGGTTCGCCGGTCGCACGCACGTCACGCCGGCCGAGCGCGAGGCGTTCGAGGCGATCGCGCGCGCCGGGTACACCGAGGTGTCGCGCGTGCACCTGCCCGCCGAGCACACCTACACCTACTGGGACTACCAGCAGCTGCGCTTCCCGCGGAACGAGGGCATGCGCATCGACCTCACCTACGCCAGCCCCGCCCTCGCCGCCCGCGTCACCGGCGTGCGGATCGAGCGGGACGAGCGCAAGGGCAAGCAGCCGTCCGACCACGTGCCGGTGGTGCTCGAGATCGACGGCGCGTGAGGCACGCGCCGGACCGGGTGGTATCGGCCGCCCGGTCGCGTGCCGGGGCGCGTGCTCCACTAGGTTGCCCTCCATGACGTCCGACGACCGCGCCCACGAGCCCGCCGAGGGGACGGACGCGCCGTCCGTCCCCGAGCCGCCGACCGCCGAGGGGACCGGGTCCGTCCCGTCCGGCCCGGGTACCCCGGCACCGGACGGGGCTGCACCGCACGACTCGACGGCGTGGGGCACCTCCTCGTCCCCCGTGTACGGCGCGGGGGCCGCACCCGGCGCCGGCGACACCCAGCCGATCTCGACGGCGCTGAACGACACCCAGCCGCTGACGTGGAGCCAGCCCACGCCGCCGTCGGTCGTCCCGCGCACCGCGACCCCCACGCCGCCCGCCGTGCCCACGCCCGCCCCGGCCGCACCAGGCACCGACGCGGGCACCGACGCGACGGACCCGTGGGCGGTCCGCCGCGACGTGACCGCGGGCGACGCGGTACCGGCCGCGTCCGCAGCCGCTCCCTCGCCGTACGGCGGCGCCCCCGCGGCGCCCTACGGCTCGCCGGCGCCCTACAGCGCAGCACCCTCGCCCGGCGCGACGGCCCCCGGCACGCCGCCGCCCCCGGCGGCGTCCGGCACCCCGGCCCCGCCGTACGGGACCCCGCCGGTGCAGGACCCCTCCGCCGCCGCGTACGGCGGCGTCACGTACGGCGCACCGGGCGCCCCCGGGTACGGCCCGGGGTACGGGCCGCAGGGCTACCCGCCGCCCTACCCCGGGGCGCCCGTGCCCACCGACGGGATGGCGGTCGCCTCGCTGGTGACCTCCGTGGGCGGTTTGGTGGTGCTGTGCGGGCTCACCGGCCCCGTGGGCCTCGGCCTGGGGATCGCCGCGCTGCCGCGCATCCGCCGCAGCGGTGCCCGCGGGCGGGGCATGGCCATCGCGGGCATCGTCGTCGGCGCGATCGGGACCGCGGTGCTCGTCGCCGTCGTCGCGATGGTCGCCGCCATGGTCCAGTGGGGGCAGTCCCAGGCGGAGCAGGTCACGGACATCACCGGGAGCACCAGCGAGCTGGACCGCCTCCTCGACGACCTGGCGAGCGGGAGCGACAGCGGCAGCGGCAGCGGCAGCGGCAGCGGGTCGGCCGACGACCTCGACCAGCTGCTCGGTGAGCTGGGCGAGCAGCTCGAGGGGCTGGGCGAGGAGCCGTCGTACACGCTGCCCGACTACGCGCTGCCGCAGGACGTCGCGGTCGGGACCTGCTGGGCGACCGCCCCCGGAACCTTCGACCTGTCCGACGCCGTGGCCGTGCCGTGCGAGCAGGAGCACACGACGGAGGTGGTCGCCCGGCTCGAGGTGACGGGTACCCCCGCCGCCGACGGCGCACCCGAGGACCCGGTGTACGTCGCGGCGTCCACGCAGTGCGCGGACGCCGTCGACGCCCTGGACCCGGGCCTGACCGACCGGGGGTGGGCCGACGTGTGGCTCCCCCACCCCGACCAGGCGGTCGCCGGTGAGCTCGTCGCCTACTGCGTCTACGAGGGCCTCGACGCCGCCGGCGGCTCCCTCGTCGCATCGTCGGGGACGCAGCCCTGAGCACCCCCGACGACCGCACGTCGCCCCCCGTGGACGTGCCGGAGGACCCCAACCCCCCGACGTACTACGCGCCGGGCTGGCAGGAGGCGGCCGAGGCGCGCGCCCGCGCCCGCCGACGTGTGCGCCGCGGTGCGGCCGTGATCGGGACCGTCGCGGTCGTCGCGGTGGGCTCCGTGCTCGGCACGCGCGCCGTCACGTCCGCCCGCAGCGCGCCGCTGCCCGCGGACGTCGCCGCACCGACGGACGCGTACGCGGCCCAGCTCGTCACCGGGTCGTGCCTGGCGACCCTGCCGGCGGACGGCGAGGTCGACCGCGTGCGGGTGGTGCCGTGCGCGCAGGAGCACGCGGCGCAGGTGGTCGGCGAGTACGCGTTCGACCCCGCGGCCGTCTGGCCCGGCCAGGACGGCGCGCACACCCGCGTCGCCCGCTCCTGCGTGCTCAGCGACGCAGAGGTCGAGGCGGGGGTGCGGGCGATCACGTGGGCGCCCACCGAGGCAGGGTGGTCGCGGGGCGACCGCGCGGGGCTGTGCCTCGCGGTGCCGCCCGCCCCGGTGACGGGGTCGTTCGTCGACGGCACCGCGGTCCCCGCGGGCTGAGCAGGCACCGACCGGCCCGCCTCAGCGCTCCGGCGCCGGCGGCCCGTCCGGCGCGGGGGTCCGGGCCGCACGCCGACGCTCCGCCCGCGCACCCGTGCGCGCCCACACGAACCGCGCCAGCACCACGGCCATGACCGCATACACGACCGCGTTCAGCCAGTCGCTGTAGCGGCCGATGTCCTGCCACTGCGAGCCCAGCGCGTGCCCGGCCCACACCAGCCCGCCGTTCCACACGGCCGACCCGACCAGGGTGTAGAGGGTGAACCGCCACGGGTTCATGCGCTCGACACCCGCGGGCACCGAGATGAGGCTGCGCACCACGGGCACGCACCGGCCGATCAGCACGGCCGCACCGCCGTGGCGCAGGAACCACCCCTCGGCCTGGTCGAGGTCCTGCGCGTCCATCAACGGGATGCGCTCGAGCCAGCGGTGGATGCGCACCCGCCCCACCCACGCGCCCAGGCCGTACAACGCCCACGCGCCGACCACCGCACCGGTGGTGGCGGCGACGACCGCCCAGACCAGCGACATGCCACCCTGCGACGCGACGTACCCGGCGACGGGCAGAACGACCTCGGACGGGATGGGCGGGAAGAGGTTCTCGAGTGCGACGAGCACTCCCACCCCGAAGGGACCGAGCGCCTCGATCACGGAGACGACCCAGCCGGCCAGGCCGGTCAGCTCCGTCCTGGAACCGGCGGCGACGAGAGCGGCGAGAGCGGGGTCCATGGCCCGGCCATGCTGTCACCACCCGACGAGGGCCGCGCGCCGGCGGCGACGGGCCACGCCCTGCGGCGCACGTCGTGGCGCGTGCACCCCCGCCCGTGCATCGACCTACAGCACCGCGTTGTCCACCCATGCCCGAAGAGCGCAGCCGGTAACCGGGCGGCACCGGACAGACATGGAGCGGCAGGAGGGCGCGGCACCGCGCCCGCGCGCTGCTGACCTGCGGAGATGTGCAGGGTGGGACGTTCGGGGAGATTCTGCGCGAAGTATGCCGCTGATCTTCTGTGTCGCGGCTAGCGTCCTCCGTCACGAGACCCAAAGGGGGGTCTCGTGATCGTGCGTGGCCATCATCTGACGCACATGGATGGGAGAAGCTGATGAGATCCTTCCTCCGGGGCCTGACCACCGCCGCAGCAGTCGTTGCGCTCTCGATCGGCGCGGGCGTGACGACGGCGTCCGCAGCAGACGACCCCTACGGGGGTATGACCGTCGCAGAGTTCCGATCGCACCTGGCCGACCCCGGCTCGGCGGGCGACGCCCAGTGGGCTGCGGTGGAGCGTGCAATCCAGGACGCAGGCGGCAAGATCTCCTACTCAAGCAGCGACGAAGAGCGACTGCTTCGGGACCTCGTCCTGAGCCAGCCGTCCACGGCGAGCCCCCTCGCCGGACGCCAGGCGTCGTCTCTCGCCGGACAGGGTGCGACAACCTTCGCGTCGAAGGTGACCAACGGTCCGTGCACCGGCTACCCGTCCGCACCGCACCGCCGCACCGACACTCCGGGCGCCGCGCACTACAACGTGGGGTTCAAGCCTCGCATCACGTGCACCCAGTCGATGCAGCAGCTGATGCACACGTCCGTGCTCTACCGGCAGAGGGCCACGGGGCTGGTGGGATCCGACCGGATGGCGGTTGCCTCCGGAAGCAACCGCGACGCCGCCTCGTACGAGGACAAGCGTCCGGTGTGGAACTGCAGCTCCTCCGGAAGCGGCAAGTGGAAGGTGATCTACGAGTACGGGTACCAGCGCGCCGGCTGCACGTGCAACGCCGTTCAGTACTTCGTCGTTCAGACTGACTTCGCCAGCCTGAGCTGCCGCGGGATCTGACGTCCGACGGTGCTCCCGCGGTGCGCACCGCGGGGGCATCGTCGTTCGGTGATGGAAGGATCAGGTCATGGTGGACGCACTCATCGAGGCGCCGTTGGGTCGGCTGTTCCTGCGTGAGCTGGCGGACCTCACCGGTCCGGAGGGGCTCACGGACGACCTGGTGTGGCAGGCGTTCCACAGTGCCCTGGCGCTGAGCGTGCAGCAGCTGCACCTGCCTGACGCGCACGCGGTGGTGCCCGGCGCGCACGAGCTCGCAGCGGCGGTCCGTGAGCGCATGGGCTGGTGGTGGTCACCGGCCCCCGCGGAGCAGACCGGCCTGGAGGACCTGGCGTACGCCGGCCCGCGCGTCGGCTCCCTGCAGGACGGGTGGTGGACCAGGCCGGAGGGCGCGGTGCAGACGTCGCGCCGGCTGTCGGGCACGGACGTGTGCGTCCACCTGCTGCACCGCGCCGGGCACGACCTCGAGCCGACACGCCCGCTGCTGTGGGACGCGACCGTGGCGGGTGCGCGCGTCCTCGAGATCCGCACGGCGGACGACTGGTGCGCCCTGGTCGCGTCCGCGCCACGCCGCCACAGGGGCGACATGCAGGTCCCGCGCGCCTACCGGCGCCTGCCGGTGTACCAGCCTCACTGGGACCAGGTCGCCGCCGACGGCGTGCACGTGACACCCGGGGCGCTGATCACGTCCGGGCACACCCCGCTGCCCGTGCTCGACGGGTTCACCTACCTGGCCGGGTGGCACCCGGACGTCACGGCGTGGCTGAACCCGGCGCCGCTGTTCCGTGAGGGCTCGCGCCCGCTTCGCCTGGGGATGCCGCAGCGCTGACGGGGCGTCGGGGCGCCGGCTTCTCGTCGATGGTCGCGGCGACGACCTCGGCCATGTCGATCGACATGCCCCAGTCGAGCACAGCGAGCTGGGCGTCGCCGACTCGATGCATGGCGTCGAGCACACCGCTGTACTTGGTGTGGGTACGGCCCTGCCGTACCACGAGGGGAACGGCATGCCCCTTGCCTGCGATCCCGGAGAACAAGGACGATCGCGGCGCGCAGCTCAGCGCGCATGGTTCCGTCCGTGGACAAGGTGAGCGCCCCGACCGGCGGGGCGACGTTCTCCGCCTCGGGAATCAGCGCTGGAAGGGAACTCAGGATTCCTCCTCCTTCGCATTCGCGGGCAACGTGCCGAACGGCACCGCCCGAACGTCCGTGAGCACGGTCGTCGGCGGGCTCGCGCGCACGCCCCGACGACGGCACCGGCGGTGGCGACGGGCCACGCCCTGGCGGCGCACGTCGTGGCCCGTGCACCCCCGCCCGTGCACCGACCTGCGGATACGGTGGTCCGCGTCCGGTCGCGCACAAGGAGGTGCCACGTGGTCCCGTTCGACGTCGAGCAGGTCCTGTCGGAGCTCACGCTGGAGGAGAAGGCGTCGCTGACGTCGGGGGCGGACTCCTGGCACACCACGGCGGTACCCCGTCTGGGGGTGCCGTCGGTCATGGTGAGCGACGGCCCGCACGGGCTGCGCAAGCAGGACACCGTGCTCGGCGGGCCCAGCCTGGCGTCGAACGTCCCGGCGACCTGCTTCCCCACGGCGGCCGCGCTCGGGTCGTCGTGGGACCCCGCCCTGCTGCGGCGCGTCGGTGAGGCGCTGGGGCGCGAGACCCGCGCGCACGACGTCGCGGTGCTGCTCGGCCCCGGGGTCAACATCAAGCGGACCCCGCTGTGCGGCCGCAACTTCGAGTACGTGGCGGAGGACCCGCACGTCGCCGGTGTGCTGGCGGCCGCGCTGGTCGAGGGGATCCAGTCGCAGGGCGTCGGGACGTCCCTCAAGCACTTCGCGGCCAACAACCAGGAGACGGACCGCATGCGCGTGTCCGCCGACGTCGACGAGCGCACGCTGCGCGAGATCTACCTGCCGGCGTTCGAGCACGTGGTCACGCAGGCCGGGCCGTGGACCGTGATGTGCTCCTACAACCGGATCAACGGTGTCTACGCGTCGCAGGACACGTGGCTGCTGACGCGGGTGCTGCGCGACGAGTGGGGCTTCGACGGGCTCGTCGTGTCCGACTGGGGGGCGGTCCGTGACCGCGTACGGGCGCTGGAGGCCGGGCTGGACCTGCAGATGCCGGCGGTCGGGCCGCGCCCCGACGAGGAGGTCGCGGCCGCGGTGCGCGACGGGCTGCTCGACGAGGCGGCGCTCGACCGGTCCGCGCGCCGGGCGCTGCACCTGGCCGCCCGCGCGCTCCCGGCGGACGGCGACCCGTCGACCCTCGACCTGGACGCCCACCACGCGCTGGCCCGCGAGGCCGCGGCGGCCGGCACCGTCCTGCTGCGCAACGAGCCGGTCGACGGCGCCCCGCTGCTGCCGCTGGCGGGCACCGCCGGTCTCCTCGTCGTCGGTGAGCTCGCCCGCACCCCGCGCTACCAGGGCTCCGGGTCGTCGCAGGTCACGCCCACGCGCCTGGACGACGCGCTCGGTGCGCTGCGCGCCGTCGACCCGACGATCGCGTTCGCCCCCGGGTTCACGGTGGCCGGCGGCCCCGACGGCGACGACGACGCCCTGCTCGCGCAGGCGGTCGAGGCGGCACGCACGGCTGGGACCGTCGTCGCGTTCCTGGGGCTGCCCGGGCCCGACGAGTCCGAGGGCTACGACCGTCCCCGGCTGGGGCTGCCGGACAGCCAGCTGCGCCTCCTCGCCGCCCTGACGGAGGCGAACCCGCGGGTCGTCGTCGTGCTCGCCAACGGTTCGGCGGTGAGCGTCACCCCGTGGCGCGACGACGTGGCCGCGGTCCTCGAGACCTGGCTCGGCGGGCAGGCGGGCGGGTCCGCCGTCGCGGACGTCCTGCTCGGCGCCCGCGAGCCGGGCGGCCGGCTCACCGAGACGATCCCGCTGCGGCTCGAGGACACCCCGGCCTTCGGCAACTTCCCCGGCGAGGCCGGGCGGGTGCGCTACGGCGAGGGCGTGCTGGTCGGATACCGCTGGTACGACACGCGCGACCTGCCCGTCGCCTACCCCTTCGGCCACGGCCTGGGCTACACCACGTTCGCGTACGACGACCTGCGCGTCGACGTGCACGAGGAGGGTGCGGACGTGCGCCTGGACGTGGCCGTCACCGTGACGAACACCGGGGACCGCGCCGGGCGCGCGGTGGTGCAGGTGTACGTGCGCGACCCCGAGGCGGCGGTGATGCGGCCGACGCGCGAGCTGCGGGCGTTCGCCCCGATCGACCTCGAGCCCGGGGCCTCGCGCGACGTGACGTTCACCCTGGGGGCGCGTGCGCTGGCCTACTGGCACCCCGGCCTGCGGCGGTGGGCCGTCGAGGGCGGGCGGTTCGTCGTCGAGGTGGGCGCGTCGTCACGCGACCTGCGGGCCTCGGCGGTCGTCGACGTGGTCGGCGAGCCGCTGTGGGGCGAGCTGACGGGCGACTCGACGCTCGCCGAGTGGATGGAGCACCCCGTCGGCTCGCAGGTGCTGGCCGCGGCGCTCGAGGGCGCCGCGCTGCCGGACCTCGACCCGACCGTCGCGGCGATGGTCGCACAGATGCCGCTGCGGGTCATCGCCGACCTGGGGGTGCAAGGGCTGACCCCGCAGGCCGTCGACGCCCTGGTGGCCGCCGCCCGGTGACACCGGTGCGGGGCGCCCCGCAGGACGCCCCGCACCCGGGTGGACGTGCGGTCAGCGGGACGCGGTCACGGTCAGCCCGCCCTCGCCCAGGTCGACGCGCAGCGTGTCGCCGTCGTGGACCTCGCCGGCCAGCAGCGCGCGGGCCAGGCGGTCGCCGATCTCCTTCTGCACCAGCCGGCGCAGCGGGCGCGCCCCGTACGCCGGGTCGTAGCCCTCGAGCGCGAGCCACTCGCGCGCACCCTCGGAGACGTCGAGCGTGAGGCGCCGGTCGGACAGGCGCCGACCCAGCGACGCGACCTGCAGGTCCACGATCTGCCCGATCTCCTCCAGCGTGAGGGCGTCGAACAGCACGATGTCGTCGAGCCGGTTGAGGAACTCCGGCTTGAACGCCGAGCGCACGGCCCCCATGACCGCCTCGCGCTTCGCGGCGTCGTCCAGCACGGGGTCGACGAGGAACTGCGAGCCCAGGTTCGAGGTCAGCACGAGGATGACGTTGCGGAAGTCGACGGTGCGACCCTGGCCGTCGGTGAGGCGGCCGTCGTCGAGCACCTGCAGCAGGATGTCGAAGACCTCGGGGTGCGCCTTCTCGACCTCGTCGAGCAGCACGACGGAGTAGGGCCGGCGCCGCACGGCCTCGGTGAGCTGGCCGCCCTCCTCGTAGCCGACGTACCCGGGGGGCGCGCCGACCAGGCGCGCGACCGAGTGCTTCTCGCCGTACTCCGACATGTCGATGCGGACCATGGCGCGCTCGTCGTCGAACAGGAAGTCCGCGAGCGCCTTGGCCAGCTCGGTCTTGCCGACGCCCGTGGGGCCGAGGAACAGGAACGAGCCCGTGGGCCGGTCCGGGTCGGAGATCCCGGCGCGGGCACGGCGCACGGCGTCCGACACCGCGGCCACCGCCTTCGTCTGGCCGATGAGGCGCTCGCCGAGCACCTCCTCCATCCGCAGCAGCTTCTGGGTCTCGCCCTCCAGCAGGCGCCCGGCCGGGATGCCCGTCCACGCGGCGACGACCTCGGCGACCTCGTCGGGGCCGACCTTCTCGGCGATCATCGGCGTCTGCTCGGTCGCGAGCTCGGTGTCCTCGGCCGCCTCGGTGGCCTCGGCCTCGGCGATCTCCTTCTCGACCGCGGGGATCTCGCCGTAGAGCAGGCGCCCGGCGGTCGCGAGGTCTCCCTCGCGCTGGGCGCGCTCGGCGTCGGCGCGCAGCTGGTCAAGCCGGGCGCGCAGGTCGCCGACGAGGTTGTGCCCGGCCTTCTCCTTCTCCCAGCGGGCGTTGAGGGCGGCGAGCTCCTCGCGGCGGTCGGCCAGGTCGGCGCGCAGGCGCTCGAGGCGGTCGGCGGAGCCGGGGTCGTCGGCCTCCGACAGCACGACCTCCTCCATCTCCAGGCGCGTCACGGCACGCTGCAGCTCGTCGATCTCGACCGGGGAGGAGTCGAGCTCCATGCGCAGCCGGGACGCGGCCTCGTCGACCAGGTCGATGGCCTTGTCGGGCAGCTGGCGGCCCGTGATGTACCGGTCGGACAGCGTCGCGGCGGCGACCAGCGCGGAGTCCGCGATGGTCACCTTGTGGTGCGCCTCGTAGCGCTCCTTGAGCCCGCGCAGGATCGCGACGGTGTCCTCCACCGACGGCTCGCCGACGAACACCTGCTGGAACCGCCGCTCCAGGGCGGGGTCCTTCTCGATGCGCTCGCGGTACTCGTCGAGGGTGGTGGCGCCGACCAGGCGCAGCTCGCCGCGCGCGAGCATGGGCTTGAGCATGTTGCCCGCGTCCATGGCGCCCTCGCCGCCCGCACCGGCGCCGACGACCGTGTGCAGCTCGTCGATGAAGGTGACGACCTGCCCCTCGGAGGCGGTGATCTCCTGCAGGACGGCCTTGAGCCGCTCCTCGAACTCGCCGCGGTACTTGGCGCCGGCGACCATCGAGGCCAGGTCGAGGGAGACGAGCTTCTTGTCCCGCAGCGACTCGGGCACGTCACCGGCGACGATGCGCTGCGCGAGGCCCTCGACGACCGCGGTCTTGCCGACGCCCGGCTCACCGATGAGCACCGGGTTGTTCTTGGTGCGCCGCGAGAGCACCTGCACGACGCGGCGGATCTCGGCGTCGCGGCCGATCACCGGGTCGAGCCTGCCGTCGCGCGCCCGCTGCGTGAGGTCGACGCCGTACTGCTCGAGCGCCTTGTACGTGCCCTCGGGGTTGGGGCTGGTGACACGGGCGCTGCCGCGCACGGTCGGCAGCGCGGCGAGCAGGGCGTCGCGGGACGCGCCGGCGGCGCGCAGGGCGTCGGCGACGCCGGACTGCCCGGCGGCCAGGCCGATGAGCAGGTGCTCGGTCGAGACGTAGTCGTCGCCGAGGCTGCGGGCCTCGGCGTTCGCCGCCTCGAGCGCGGCGGCGGTCTGCCGGGACGCCGACGGCTGCGCGACGGACGCGCCGGTCGACGAGGGCAGGTTCACGAGGATGCCGCGCACGGCGCGGCCGAGCTGCTGGCGGTCGGCGCCGACCGCGTCGAGCAGTCCGTTGGCGACGCCGCCGTCCTGCTGGAGCAGGGCGTTGAGGACGTGGGCCGGCTCCAGCTGCGGGTTGCCGGCGGCGCTCGCCTGGGCGATCGCGTCGCCCAGCGCCTCCTGCGAGCGGGTGGTGAACTTCGCGTCCAACGAGAACCTCCGGGGGTGCTGCACGTGTCGTCTGTCGTCGATCGGATCAACGATGACCGAAGTTGAGTCTATTCCGCTCAAGTCTGGTTCGCGCAGTGCCTCGCCAGCGCGACCCGTCCGGTCTAGCGTGGGCTGCGGGTCGGGACGACCCGCAGCTCGCACCGCCGCGTCAGGCCGGAGGCATCGTGACCACGCCACCGCTCGCCCCGCTGGACACCGCCGCGCCACCACCCGCACCGGGCCAGGACGCGCCGCGCGACGTCGGCGGCGCCGTCCCGGTGCTGCGCGTCCTCGACGTCGCGACGGCCTACGCCTTCTACCGCGACGTCCTGGGGTGCAGCATCGACTGGGAGCACCGGTTCGGCCCCGGCATGCCGGTGTACGCCCAGGTCTCCCGCGACGGCCTGCGCCTGCACCTGTCGGAGCACCACGGCGACGGGGTGTTCGGTGGCGTGCTGTGGGTGCCCGTCGCGGACGTCGAGGCGCTGGCGGCGCAGGTGCACGAGCGCACCGAGGGGCGCCTGCGTCCCGGCGTCGAGGGCGACGCGCCCGGTGGCCCGACCACCGAGGTCGTCGACCCGTTCGGCAACCGGCTGCGGTTCTGCCGGCCGACGCCCTGACGGCCGCCCGACACGCACGTGTCACACCCGCGTCGCCGAGGCGACACCTGGCGCCCCTAGCGTCGGTGCCACACCGACCGAGAGCGGGGCACCGATGACCCTCACGCTGACCCTCGTCCGCCACGGACGCACCCACTTCAACGCCCGGCGGATCCTGCAGGGCCGCTGCGACTCACCCCTCACGCGCGACGGCCGCGCCGGGGTGCGCGCCACCGCCCGGCACCTGGCCGGCACCCCGTTCACCGCCGCCTGGTCGTCCCCGTCGGGGCGCGCCGTGGCCACCGCGGTGGAGGTGCTGCGCCACCACCCGGACGTCGCGCTGCGCACCGACCGCGGGCTGCTGGAGTACGCGTTCGGCGTCTACGAGCAGCGACCCGAGCGCGTGCTCGACGACGTCGTGCCGTGGACGGACCTGGTGACCGCCGTGCTCGCCGGCACCCACCCGGGCCTGCCGGGCGGCGAGCCCGGCGCCGACTTCATGGAGCGCACCCGCGACGTCTTCGCACGCCTCGCCGCCGCGCACCCCGAGGGCCACGTGCTGGTCGTCGGGCACGGCCTGGCGCTGGCGGCGTACCTCGCGACCCTCGACGAGATCGGCCTGGTCCCGCTGCCCAACGCCTCGGTCTCCACCGTCGAGGTGGCCGCCGACGGCACCGCCCGCATCACGTCGCTCGCCCTGGACGTCGCCGGGCAGGGTCACGTCGCGGCCCGTCCGATGCGCACGCCGACGCCCGTGCCGTCCGTCGCCTGACGGGTGCCGTCACCCGATCGACGGCGGGTCCGACCACCGGACGCGTGCGAGGATCTGCGCGTGGTCGACGACGAGGACGCCCGCCCGACCCCCGGGACCTGGGACGACGAGCGCACCGACGTGCTCGCCGGCCCCTGGCGGGCCCGCACCCTGCACCTGCGCCCCGACGCGGTCACGCGCCGCACCGGGGTCGCCCCGGTCGCCACGCTCGTGCGGCGGGTCCCCGACGCCGACGCCCCCGCGACCCGCCGCGCCGTGCTCTACCTGCACGGCTACGTCGACTACTTCTTCCACCCGCACGTGGGCGACGCGCTGGCGGCCGCGGGGTACGACATGTACGCCCTGGACCTGCGGGACCACGGCCGCTCGATCGTGCCGGGCCGGCCGCCCAACGAGACCACCGACCTCGCCGGGTACACGGAGGAGATCGACGCGGCCGTGCGCCTGCTGCGCCGCGACCACGACGTTCTCGTGCTCATGGGCCACTCCACCGGGGGCCTCACGGCCGCACTGTGGGCGGACGCCCGCCGCGGCCTCGGCCTGGTCGACGCCCTGGTGCTCAACTCGCCGTGGCTCGAGCTGCGCGGCTCGCTGTTCGAGCGGACCCTGCTGACACGCGTGATCGACCTCGTGGGCGGCCGGGCGCCGCAGATCCGGCTGCGCGGCATCGCGCCGCACTACGGCCGGGCGCTGCACCGCGACACCGGCGGGGAGTGGGACTTCGACCTCGCCTGGAAGCCGCACGAGGGCTTCCCCGTCCGCACCGGCTTCGGGCGCACCGTGCGCCGCGCGCACGCCCGGGTCGCCCGCGGGCTCGCCGTCGACGTGCCCGTGCTGGTGCTCGCCTCCGACGCGGCCGGGCCTGACGACCGCCACCACGACGCGCTGCTGACCACCGACTCGGTGCTCGACCCCGCCCAGATCGCGCGTCGCGCACCCCTGCTCGGCGACGACGTCACGTACGTCGAGGTGGCCGGCGGCGCGCACGACCTGGCCCTGTCGGCGCCGCCCGTGCGCGAGCGCTACCTGCGCGAGGTCACGGGCTTCCTGGCGTCCCGGCTGCCCGGCTGAACGGCTCCAGCGCCGGCTCCCCCGGCTCGGACAGCGACAGCACGACGCCCATGACACCCGGCTTGCGTCGCAGCGCCGCCTCCACCTCCGCCAGACGACGCGACGCCTCGGTCTCGTCGGGGTCGCCGGTCAGGTCGACGGCGCCGATCAGGACGACGCGGCGCGCGCCGACGAACTCCAGGCGCAGCTGCGTGACGCGCGCGACCTGCGGCATGTCGAGCAGCGTCCGCAGCGCCGCGTCACGCACGTGCGGGTCGACCGACTCGCCGACCAGGAACCGGACGTTGCGCGTGAGCAGCACGAACGCCACACCCGCGAGGAGCAGGCCGACGAGGATCGAGCCGACCGCGTCCGGCACGGCCGACCCCGTCACCTGGTTGGCGGCGATCCCCGCCACGGCGATGACGAGCCCGACCAGCGCCGCGGCGTCCTCGAAGAAGACCGCCCGCACGGTCGGGTCCGAGGTCGCCAGGACCTGCTCGAGCACCCCACGGTCACGCTCGGCCGCCTCCGCCCGGCTCTGCCGCCAGGCCTGCAGGAACGACGTGCTCTCCAGGACGAACGCCGCGGCGAGCACGACGTACGCGACCGCGAAGTCCGACGCGGGCTCGGGGTCGGACAGCTCGTGCACGCCGTGCGTGACGGACACCCCGGCGCCGACCGCGAACAGCCCGATGGCCGCGAACATCGACCACACGTACACCTCGCGGCCGTAGCCGAACGGGTGGGAGGCGTCCGCGGGGCGCGCCCCGCGGCGCTGCGCGACGAACAGGAAGACCTCGTTGCCCGCGTCCGCCCACGAGTGCGACGCCTCGGCGAGCATCGACGCGGCCCCGGTGATGCTCGCGGCGACGGTCTTCGTGACTGCCACCAGCACGTTGGCCAGCAGCGCCAGGACCACGGTCCGCGTGGACTCGCCGCCGCTGTCGGCCCGGCGCACCGGCCCGTCCTCGCCCCGGACCGCCGCCGGCCGCCCGGCGTCGGCCGCCCCCTCGTGTGCCCCCATGCGTCCGGAGTAGCACGTGCGCCCGTCGTGCGCCCGGCGGGGCGCGGTGGTTGGCTGTGCTCGCCCCGCGGACGGACGTCCGCACCCCGACGCCGGAGGACCGATGACCGTCAGCACCAGCCCGTGGCCCGCCGGAGTTCCCGGCTGGGCCGACCTCACCGTCACGGAGCTCGGCCCGACGCAACGGTTCTACGGCGGGCTGCTCGGTTGGCAGCTGAGCATCGGCGGGCCGGAGACGGGCGGCTACGTGACGGCGACGGTCGACGGGCACGTGGTCGCCGGCATCAAGGTCGCCGACGTGCCGCGCCCCGCCGGGTGGTGCGTCTACCTCGCGACCGACGACCTGGTGCAGAGCGTCGAGCGCGCCGTCGCGGCCGGCGCGACCGTGGTGCTGGACCCGGTGACGGAGCTCGACCTGGGCCGCCTGGCGGTGCTGTGCGACCCGACGGGAGCCGTCGTCGGGCTGTGGGAGGCCGGCACGCGCACGGGCTGGCAGGTGACCGACGTGCCCGGCACGTTCGTGTGGGCCGAGCAGATGTCGCAGGACCCGGACGGCGCCCGCCGGTTCTACACCGAGCTGTTCGGGTACGAGCAGCAGGACATGAGCGCACCCGACTTCACGTACACCTCGCTGTCGGTGGGTGGGGCCCCGGCGATGGGCGTCGGCGGGTACGGACCCGGTGCGGGCGACGTGCCCGCGGCCTGGACCTGGTACGTGGCCGTCGAGGACGCCGACGCGATCGCGCCGCGCGTCGCCGAGCTCGGCGGCGAGGTCGTCAGCGGGCCGGAGAACACCCCGTACGGCCGGATGCTGCTGGTCCGCGGCCCCGCGGGCGAGGTGCTGGCGCTGCTCCAGGCACCCCCGGAGGACCTCGTCGCCTGAGCCGGTGCGTAGGGTGGACGCCGTGCAGCCCGACGTGTTCACCCACCGCGCGTCACGCCCCCACGAGCCGCTGCGCACGTTCCACCCGCGCCGCGCCCCGCTGGGCGCGGACCGCGCGGACGCCCTGACGCGGCTGTTCCCCCGGTGGGGGTTCTCGGTCGACGACCCGCGCGTGCCGCCGCCGCGCACACCCGACGGCCTGCTCGACACCGTCGCGCTGTTCGGCCGCGCCGCACCGGTGGTCGTCGAGATCGGCTCGGGCATGGGCGACGCGACGGCCGCGATGGCGGCCGCCGACCCCGGCCGGGACTGGCTGGCGGTCGAGGCGCACCTGCCCGGCGTCACGGCGCTGCTGCTGCTCGTCGAGCGGCTCGGCCTGACCAACGTGCGCGTCGCCCACGGCGACGCGCTGCGCCTGCTGCGCGCCGACGTCGCCCCCGGGAGCCTCGACGCGGTGCACGCGTTCTTCCCCGACCCGTGGCCCAAGCCGCGGCACCACAAGCGCCGGCTGGTGCAGCCCGCGCACGTGGCGCTGCTGCGCGACCGGCTGCGCGTCGGGGGCACCCTGCACGTCGCCACCGACTGGGCCGAGTACGCCGAGCAGATGCGCGACGTGCTCGGCAGCGACCCCGACCTGGTCGGCGGGGTCGTGCCACGTCCCGCGCACCGCCCGGTCACGCGGTTCGAGCAGCGCGGCCTGGACCTGGGGCACGAGGTCACGGACCTGGTCGTGCGGCGGATGCGATGAGGCTGCTGCTGGTGCCCGGCACGGGCACCGACCGCTGGGACCGCGTCTGGCGCGAGCGGCTGCCGGACGACCCGCTGGAGGTCGTGCGCGGCTCCGCGGCGGACGCCGCCGACGCCGTGCTGCGCGGTGACGTCGACGCGGCGGTGCTGCGCCTGCCGCCCGCGGACGCCGTCGGCCACCCGTCCGGGCTGTCGGCCACGGTCCCGATGACGTCCGACGGCTGGGGCGTCGTCCCGCTGTGGACCGAGCAGACCGTGGTCGTCGTCCCGAAGGACCATGTGCTGACCGTGGTCGACGAGGTCGACGTGACGGACCTCGCGGGCGAGACGGTGCTGGTGCCCGGCGACGACGTCCTGGGGTGGGTGCCCCCGGGCACCGACGTGCTCGAGGTCCCCGACGTGCCGACGGCCGCGGACCTGGTCGTGTCCGGCAGCGGGGTGCTCGTGGTGCCGCACGCCCTGGCGCGGCTGCACGACCGACGGGGCACCGCCGTGCGCCCGGTGCCCGACGCCCCCGGCTCGCCCGTGGTGCTGGTGTGGCGCAGCGAGCAGGAGCACCCGCACGTGCAGGAGCTGGTCGGGATCGTCCGCGGGCGGACCGCCGGCAGCTCACGCGGACGCGCGGGCGACGAGCCCGCCCCGCGCCGGGCGACCGAGGACAAGAACGCACGCCGGTCCGGGGACGACCGGGGCGCCCGCCGCACCGCTCGGCCGGCAGCGGGACGGGGCAGGCCGCGACGCGGCCGCTGACGCTGACGCCGCGGGCCTGCACCGCCGCACGGCACGATCCGGCCCGGACGCGCCGGCGCCCGGCGGGCCACCGTGCGGTGGCCGGCCGGGCGCCGGGATGGTGCGGGGTGGTGCGGGTCGGTCAGCGCGTCGCCATGCGTCGACGGGCCACCACGAGCGCACCGCCCGCCGCCACGAGCACGAGTGCCCCGACGGCACCCGCGACCGGGTCGACACCGGTGACGGCCAGCGTGCCGCCGGCGGCGAGGACCTGGACCTGCTGCCAGCCCAGGAGCGTGCCGTCCGCGTTGTACACCGCGATGCGGTGCGTGCCCACCGTGGTCGACGCGGGGATCGTCAGGCGCACGGTGCCGTCGGCCGCCACCGTGGCCGTCCCGAGGTCGGCGGGGACGGAGAACAGGTAGGCGCGCACGGTGGCGCCGGCCGGCAGACCGGACAGGACGATCGCGGCACCGGGGGCGACGGTCGCCGGGGCGGTGAAGCCGCCCTTCGTGGCGTCGGTCAGCTGGTCGGCCACCGGGCAGACGGCCGCGGTGACGGTGATCGTCCGCGCGATGACCAGGTCGTCGGGGATCTGCGTCCACCCGTTGAGGTCACCGAACTCACCCTCGTAGGGGTACGCGTAGGCGTAGTAGGTGCCCGGTGCGACCTCGACCGAGCCCGCCTCGCCCGGCTCGTCCGGCTGCGCGACGAGGTCGTCCTCGCTGATCCCGTACAGGGAGTCGGTGTTGAGGATGATCCAGTCGACCGAGTCCACCGGGGTGATGGTGATCGTGCCCTTGGCGGCCGGGTTCAGTCCCTTGCACCCGGGCTGCGCGACCTCGACGGCCGGGGCCGGCACCGTCACGACCTCGGGGTCCTCGGTGGGCGTCGGCGTCGGGGTGGGCGAGGACGTCGGCGTCGGCGCGACGGTCGGCTCAGGGCTGGGCTCGGCCGTCGGCGCCGCGGTGGGCTCCGCGGTCGGCTCGGCCGTGGGCTCCGCGGTCGGCTCCGCGGTCGGCGTCGCGGTCGGCTCCGCGGTCGGCTCCGCCGACACCGTGGGCGTCGGGGCAGGGACCGTCTCGGCCTGCGCCGCGACGGCCGTACCGCCGAGGGCGAGGACGGAGAGTGCGACGACCGCTGCGGCTCTGTGGAATCGGGTGGGTGACACGGGTGCTCCTTCGTTGCCCTCCCGGGGACCGGGTGGGCGGCTGGCTCCGACGGACTGCTGACCCGGAGGCTACGGACGCGTGTCGTCCCAGGTCATCCGGCACTTGTCGCCCGAATCGCCCGGGACCGGAGCAACCGGGCGCCATGGGCAGGTGAAGTTTGTCGAGCCGGTACGCCGTACGGGTGTGCGGGGCACGTACGACTCGGCCCCGCACACCCGCGCGGTGGCGCGGGTGGCGGGGCCGAGGTGCGTGCGGGTTCGCCGCCTCAGCGGGCGACGAGCGGCCGCGAGTGCCAGATGCGGTCGATGTAGTCCCACATCGACCGGTCGGACGAGAAGAAGCCGGAGCGCGCGACGTTGAGGATCGCGGACCGCGTCCACGCCTCGGTGTCGCTGTACGCGGCGTCGACCCGGTCCTGCGCGTCGAGGTAGGCCTGGAAGTCCGCCAGGACGAGGAAGCGGTCCTCGTGCAGCAGGTTCGACACGATCGGCTCGAAGACGGACCGCTCGCCGTCGGCGAACGCCCCGGACGCGATGAGGTCGATCGCGCGACGCAGCCGCGGGTTCTCCTCGTAGAACGCCGACGGGCGGTAGCCCGACGCCACGAGCTTCTCGACCTCGGGCTCCAGGAGACCGAAGAGGAAGAAGTTGTCGTCGCCGACGAGCTCGCGGATCTCGACGTTCGCGCCGTCGTCGGTGCCGATGGTCAGGGCACCGTTCAGGGCGAACTTCATGTTGCCCGTGCCGGACGCCTCCTTGCCGGCCAGCGAGATCTGCTCCGACAGGTCCGCCGCCGGGATCAGCGTCTCGGCGAGCGTGACGTTGTAGTTGGGCGGGAAGACGACCGTCAGCGCACCCTGCACGCGCGGGTCGCTGTTGACCGTGCGTCCGACGTGGTTGATCAGGCCGATCGTCTGCTTGGCCATCTTGTAGCCCGGCGCGGCCTTGGCCCCGAACGCGAACACGCGCTTCTGCATCGTGGCCGGGTCGAGCTCGCCGCTGACGATGCGCTCGTACAGCGACACGATGTGCAGCACCTTGAGGGTCTGGCGCTTGTACTCGTGCAGGCGCTTGACCATCACGTCGAGCATGGCGTCGGCCGGCAGCGTGATCCCGTCGCGGCGCTCCAGCAGCGCGTTCAGGCGGTGCTTGTTGTGCGCCTTGACGTCCCGGAACTTCTCGCGGAACTCGGCGTCGTCGGCCAGGGGCTCCATCTCGCGCAGGCGCGCCAGGTCGGTGATCCAGCCGGGGCCGATGGCGTCGGTGATGAGGTCGGACAGCGCCGGGTTGGCCAGCCGCACGAACCGCCGCGGCGTGACGCCGTTGGTGACGTTGGTGAACTTGTCCGGCCAGTACTCCGAGAAGTCCGGCAGCACCTTGTCGCGCAGCAGCTGGGAGTGCAGCGCCGCGACGCCGTTGACCTTGGAGCCGGCGATGGTCGCGAGGTACGCCATGCGCACGGAGCGCTCGGGGTACTCGGCGATGATCGACATGCGGCGCTGGCGCAGCTCGTCACCGGGGTACCGCTGCGCGACCTCCGCGAGGAACTCGTCGTTGATGCGGTAGATGATCTCGAGGTGCCGCGGCAGCAGCTTGCCGAGCAGCGCGACGGGCCAGACCTCGAGGGCCTCGGGCAGCAGCGTGTGGCAGGTGTACGCGAAGCACTTCTGCGTGACGGCCCACGCCTCGTCCCAGTCCCACTTCCTCTCGTCGACCAGCAGCCGCATGAGCTCCGGCACCGCGATGACCGGGTGGGTGTCGTTGAGCTGGAAGATGATGCGGTCGGGCAGGTTGTGGAGGTCGAAGTCCTCGGGCAGCACGTTCTCGACGAAGTCGCGGATCGAGCAGGCGACGAAGAAGTACTGCTGCTGCAGGCGCAGCTCCTTGCCCTGCGGCGTGGAGTCCTCCGGGTACAGGACCTTGGAGATGTTCTCGGCGAACGTCTGGGCCCGCACGGCGTCGACGTACTCGCCGGAGTTGAAGATGGCGAGGTCGAACGCCTTGGTCGCCTGGGCGCTCCACAGCCGCAGCGTGTTCACGCGGCCGTTCTGGTAGCCCGGGACCATGTAGTTGTAGGGCACGCCGAGGACCTCCCACGCGGGGGTCCAGCGGGAGCGCTCGACGCCGTCCTCGTCGACGTACTTCTCGGTCGACCCGCCGAAGTGCACGGTGACCGCAGCCTCGGGGTGCGGGAACTCCCACGGTGCACCGAGGGACAGCCACGTGTCGGGCTGCTCGACCTGCCACCCGTCGACGAACGTCTGGCGGAAGATGCCGTACTCGTAGCGGATGCCGTACCCGATGCAGGGCACGCTCATCGTCGCGAGCGAGTCGACGAAGCACGCGGCGAGCCGGCCGAGGCCGCCGTTGCCGAGGCCGGGCTCGACCTCCTGCTCGCGCAGCGTCGCGAGGTCGAGGCCGAGGGACGCCAGCCCTTCCTCGACGATCTCGGTCATGTCCGTCGAGATCAGCGCGTTGTCCAGCTGACGCCCCAGCAGGTACTCGGCGGACAGGTAGCCCACCGACTTCGCCTGGGCCTCGCGCTGGCGTCGCACGGTCTCGAGCCAGCGGGCCATGAGGTACTCCCGCACCGTGCGCGCCAGCGCCAGGTACTGGTCGTTGACGCTCGCTCGCTCGAGCGTGACCCCCTGTCCGAAGTTCAGCTCACGCAGGAACTCCTTGACGAACCCCTCCACGGAGTGCTGCGGCGCGGCCACTGGTGCGGTGCCGTTGGCACGGTTCTCAGTCACTTGCGCAACGGTAGTTCCCTCGTGCCCGTCTAGCCAGGCCGTTCGGACCGGACAGCGCTGCACGAACCTCCCGAACCGCGCGTCCTGCGGCGTGTCGTACAACACGCTGCGAGGCGTGTTCCGCCCCCGGGCCGGACGAGCCTCCCGCCATCAGCGACGTCACCTGGACGCACGTCGGTACCGGGCGATGGCGAGCGGGGCGAACACCAGCAGGATGACCACCACGCAGCCGAGCGTGTACAGCACCGGGTGCTGCATCGACCACGCCTCGGGCGCGGCCGCCGCCGGGTTGGCGTTGCCGAACAGCTCGCGGCACGCCTGGGTGAGGGTGGACACCGGGTTCCACTCGACCACCCGCCGCAGCGGCTCCGGGAACGAGTCCAGGGGGACGAACGCGTTCGAGATGAACGTCAGCGGCATGATGACGATGAAGGACGCGTTGTTGATGACCTCGACGCTCGGGACCAGCACGC
Organism: Cellulomonas wangleii; assembly: GCF_018388445.1. Taxonomy (NCBI): domain Bacteria; kingdom Bacillati; phylum Actinomycetota; class Actinomycetes; order Micrococcales; family Cellulomonadaceae; genus Cellulomonas; species Cellulomonas wangleii. The sequence goes on along the minus strand of NZ_CP074405.1, from coordinate 563,011 downwards.
CGACGAGCGCCATGATCCAGCTCACCGCGTACGCGAACACGAGCAGCAGCCCGAACGCCGCCGCGGCCTCCAGCACCGTGCCGTGCACGCGCCACCCGACGAGCAGTCCGGTGAGCGCCATGATCACGAGGGACAGGACGTTGTAGACGACGTCGGACGCGGTGCGCCCGGCCAGCACGGCGGACTGCGACATCGGCAGGGACCGGAACCGGTCGAGGATGCCCTTCTGCATGTCGTCGGCGATGCCCGCCCCCGTGAACGTCGCCCCGAAGACGACGGTCTGCGCGAAGATCCCCGGGATGAGGAACTCCCGGTAGCTGACGCCCTCCCCCGGGTCGATCGCCCCGCCGAACACGTAGGCGAAGAGCAGGACGAACATGATCGGGGACACCAGGACGGCCACGAGGATCTCGGGGACCCGCAGGATCTTCAGCAGGTTCCGCTTGGCGACGACGTGCGTGTCGACGAACGTGCGGGTCAACGTGCTCATCGGGCCACCCCCACGGTCTCGCGCGGCTCGGACGCCTCGGCCGTGCGGCCCGTCAGCGTGAGGAAGACGTCGTCGAGCGTCGGGCGCCGCAGTCCCGCCTCGAGGACCGCGACGCCGTCGGCGTCCAGCCGGTCCAGCACCGCGCGCAGCGCCCGGGTGCCGTCGGCCACGGCGACCGACAGCGCCCGCCCCGCGGGGTCGGCGTGGACCTCGTCCCCGGCCGCGACGCCCGCCAGCACGCCGCGGGCGTCGTCCGCGTCCGCCGCGTCGGCCAGCAGCACCTCGACGCGCTCGCCGCCGACCTGCGCCTTGAGCTCGTCCGCCGTCCCGCGCGCGATCGCCCGCCCCTGGTCGATGACGACGATGGCGTGGGCCAGCCGGTCCGCCTCCTCCAGGTACTGCGTCGTCAGCAGGATCGTCGTGCCCGACCGCACGAGGTCGGTGATGACGTCCCACATCTGCAGGCGGCTGCGGGGGTCCAGGCCGGTCGTGGGCTCGTCGAGCACGACGACGGGCGGCTCGGCGACCAGCGCGCACGCGAGGTCCAGGCGCCGGCGCATGCCGCCGGAGTACGTCTTGGCGGGACGCCGGCCCGCATCCGTGAGGTCGAACGACGCCAGCAGCTCCTCGGCCCGGGGCCTGGCCCGCCGCCGGGGGAAGCCGTACAGCCGGCCGATCATCTCGAGGTTCTCGGCACCCGTGAGGTTCTCGTCCACCGCGGCGGTCTGCCCCGACAGGCCGATGCGGCGACGCACCTCGTCGGGCTCGCGCAGCACGTCCGCCCCCGCCACGGTCGCGGTGCCCTCGTCGGGGCGCAGCAGCGTCGTGAGGATGCGCACCGCCGTGGTCTTGCCCGCACCGTTCGGGCCGAGCAGCCCCAGCACGGTGCCCTGCGGCACCTCGAGGTCCAGCCCGCGCAGCGCCTCCACCTGCCCGTACCGCTTGGCCAGCCCCGTGGCCGTGATCGTCGCCGTCATGGTGCTCCCCGTCGCCGTCGCGCCTGCCGCGTCGTGCCCTGGGTCGATCGTCCACCCGGCCACCGACATACCCGGACAGGTCGCCCCCGGACGGCACGGGCCCACCGGTGGCGAAAGCGCGTGACACGAGGACGCCCTCGTGGGCAGCATCGACGTCACGCGCTCGCCGCTCCGCGCTCCGCGAGCGCCCGTGTGCAGCCGGCGCGGGATCCACCCGTGGTGTGCCGATGAGAACGGCGACGTCGACGGGTCAACCCCCGGGTCCGCCGCTGCAACGCCCCCGCGACACCCCGACGACACCCCGCGACACCCCTGGAGAGCCGCCATGACGACGCCCGCCGCGACGGCACCCGGCCGACCTCGCTGGCGGCGTGACGTCACCGTCTTCCTCACCGGCCAGACGTTCTCCCTGCTCGGCTCGATGCTCGTGCAGTACGCGATCATGTGGCACCTGACGCTGGAGACCCGGTCCGGCACGGTCATGGCCGTCTACGCGGTCGTGGGGTTCCTGCCGCAGGCGGTGGTCTCCGTGTTCGGCGGGGTGTGGGCCGACCGGCTCGACCGGCGGGCGCTGATCATCGGGGCCGACGCGACCATCGCCGCCACGACGCTGGCGCTCGCGCTCCTCATGCTGTCCGGGTACGACGACCTGTGGCTGCTGTACGTCGCCGCGGCGGTCCGGTCCGCCGGCGCCGGCATCCAGACGCCCGCGGTCGGCGCCCTGCTCCCCCAGATCGTCCCGACGGACCGGCTCATGCGCGTCAACGGCATCAACGCCACCATCCAGTCGGCCATGATGCTCGTCGCCCCGGCGCTCGCGGCAGGCCTGTACGCCTGGGCGTCGATCGAGGCCATCTTCTTCGTCGACGTCGCCACCGCGGCGATCGGGATCGGCCTGCTGCTGCTCGTGCCCGTGCCCCGGCTGGTCCGCACGGACCAGACGGCGGGCGTCCGGGGGTACGTCACGGACCTCGTCGACGGGGTGCGCTACGTCGCGACCACGCCGTTCGTGCGGTGGGTCCTGACGATGTGGGGCGTCGTGTTCGTGCTCATCGTCGCGCCGTCGTTCCTCACGCCCCTGATGGTGGTCCGCACCTTCGGCGACGAGGTGTGGAAGCTGACGGTCAACGAGCTGGCGTTCAGCATCGGCATGACGCTCGGCGGCGTGGCCGTCGCCTGGTGGGGAGGGCTGCGCAACCGCGTGCACATGGTGGTGCTGACCACCGGCCTGTTCGGCGTCCTCAACGTCGGCCTGGGGCTCTCGACGAACATGTGGGTGTTCTTCACGTTCATGTTCCTCATCGGCCTGGGGGTGCCGTTCTTCTCGACGCCGACCATGACGGTGCTGCAGGAGCGCGTCGAGCCCGAGCGGCTGGGCCGCGTGTTCGGGTTCGTCGGCATCGTCATGGCCGTCGCGATGCCGCTGGGCATGGCCGTGTTCGGCCCCCTGGCCGACCGGTACTCGGTGGAGTCGCTGCTGGTGGCGGCGGGTGCGGCGCTGATCCTCGTCGTCCTCGCCGGTGTCGCGCTGCCGTCGGGGCGGCGCGCCATCGCGGAGGCGGGTGGCGACCCTGCTCCGCGGGCGGACGGCGGGTCCGGTGCGGTCGCGACCGACGACGCCGTCCCCGGCACCGCGGACGAACCGGCGCACCGGGGCTGACGGCAGGCGCCCCGGCGCTCACCAGGACGCGGCGACGACGTCCGTCAGCTCGGCGGGGGTCAGCGTGACGGGGTTGCCGCGCGTGCTGGACGCGGCCAGCGCGTCGGCCACGACGTCCGGGACGTCGTCGCGCGCCAGCCCCAGGGCACCCAGCCCGGGCACGGCCAGAGCGGCGACCAGGTCCGCCAGCCAGGCGACGGCGTCGTCGGCGCGCGCGCCCGGACGGCCGGTGAGGGCGACGGCCGCGTCGTCGTACCGGGCCAGGCCCGGCCCGTCGGGGGCCGTTCGGCGCAGGGCGGCGACGTTCGCGGCCGTGGTCGCCGCGAGCACCGCGGCGCACACCTGCCCGTGCGGCGCCCCGAGCCGCCCGCCGAGCGCGGCGGCGAGACCGTGCACGGCACCCAGCTTCGCGTTCGCGAGCGCCATCCCCGACTGCAACGCGGCGACGCTCAGGTCCGTGCGCGCGTCGACGTCGTCCCCGTGCTCGACGACCCGCCTCAGGCTGCGCCCCGCCCGTACGAGCCCGTCGCGGGCCAGCGGGTCGGTCAGGGGCGTCGCGTGCGGGGTGGTGAACGCCTCGAGGCACTGCGTGAGCGCGTCGACGCCCGACGCCGCCGTGAGCGCCGGCGGGCAGCCGAGCGTGAGCAGCGGGTCGACCACGGCGACGGACGGCAGCATCGCGCGGCCCCGCAGGCTGGCCTTGACCCCTCGCTCCGGGACGCGCACCGGGGCGTTCGCGGTCACCTCGGCGCCCGTGCCGGCCGTCGTCGGGACGGCGACGACGGGCAGCGCACCGTCCGGCAGCGGCAGCCCGCGGCCGACGACCTCGAGGTGGTCGAGCACGTCGCCGTCCCCCGGTGCCAGGACGGCCACGCACTTCGCGAGGTCCAGCACCGACCCGCCGCCCCACCCGACGACGACGTCGGGACGCACCTCGCGCGCCAGGGCGACCACGGCACGCACGGCCTCGACGTCGGGCTCCCCCCGGTGCCGGTGGACCGCCGCGGCGGGCAGCGCGGCGACGTCGGCCGACCGCCCGGCGACCACCAGGACGCGCCGCCCCAGACCCGCGACGAGGTCCGGGACCTGCTCCGCGACCCCGGCACCGAGGACGATGCGGCCGGCCGTGACGAACGTGGACACCGCTGCAGGCTATGCCGGGGGAACGGGCGGACGCCCGGTCACGCGTGCAGCCGCGCGCGCCAGTCCGGTGGCACCCGGCCCTCCGGCCCCGGGGTCGGCTGGTCCTCGGGATGGGACACGGGCGGCGCGAGGTCCGGACCCAGCGTGTAGTCGCCCTGGGAGTAGTCCCACCACCAGTCCTGCCCGGGCTCGTACGTGCGCATCACGGGGTGGCCGGTGGCGCGCCAGTGCGCGCTGGCGTGCTGCCCGGGCGAGCTGTCGCAGCAGCCGACGTGGCCGCAGGCGGCGCAGCGCCGCAGCGCCACCCACCACCCCTCCTGCTGCTCGCACTCGACGCAGCCGGGGCCGCTCGGTGGGACGGTCGGGTCGATCTCGGCGGCGCTCATGGGCACTCCTTCGGGCTCCTCGCCAGTCTGCGCCCGGGTGCCACGTCACCGCACGCGGTGCCGGGACCAGGCGCCGGGAGCCGTGCCGAGAGCCGTCCCGTCAGTCGTGGCGTGCGCGCCAGTGCGGGTTCTCCATGATCCCGACGGCGTTGCCGAACGGGTCGGTGAGGACCGCGGTGCGGAACCCCTCGCCGCGCTCCGTCACGGGGTCCCGCAGCGTCGCGCCCAGGGCCACGAGGCGGTCCACCGCGGCCGCCACGTCGTCGACGTGCCAGGACACGACCTGCCGACCCTGCGCGTCGGCGGCACCCGGAGGCGCGTACGCCGCGTCGATGAGGCCCAGCTCGTCCTGGTCGTCGCCGATGCGCCACTCCCGGTAGCCGGTCCGCGAGTAGTACGGCTCGACGCCCAGGACGTCGGTGTACCAGGCGGCCGCGGCCTCCAGGTCGTCGGCGTAGTACGACACGTTGCTCAGTCCACGCAGCATGGGGCTCTCCTCGTGTCGGTCGCTCCTCACCCGGGTCGGGTCGGGCAGCGGTCGGGTCCCGTCCTCGACCGCGGTGTCGTCATCGGTGCAGCCGCGAGCGCCAGTCGGCGGGGTGGGCGAGCGGCGGCGCGAGTGCGGGAGCCGTGTGGCAGGACGGTCTCGACGGCCAACAGTCTGCGCCCGGGAACGGGCGGTGTCACCCGTTTCGTCCCGTCGGATCCCCTGCGACGACCGTGGCGACACCGCGCACCGGCCACCGGGACGGGCAGGAACGACGAAGGCCCGGCACCACCGGTGCCGGGCCTTCGACCTGCGCGCCCGAAGGGACTCGAACCCCCAACCTTCTGATCCGTAGTCAGATGCTCTATCCATTGAGCTACGGGCGCACTGCCCTCGCGGGCCGACCAGAACGATACAGGCACGGAGGGCCAGCCCCAAACTCGATCCGCTGCGGCGTGGGACACACCGGCTGCCGGCGCCCGGGGCGGACCCCGGTAGGTGCGGGACGTACCGGTCGGTAGGCGGCCGTTCGGGCCGGGCGTCACCCCTGCACGCTGCGCCGACCGGGTGGCCCGTCACGGTGCGGGCGCGCGCCAGTGCACACCTGTGTCACGGTGACGGCCCGCTGCGGGCCCGACGACGTCCCCGCGCACCGCGCACCACGAGAGGGGATCACCGTGACCGGTCGTCGAGACCGCGGCGGGGCGCGACCGACGCCCCCGACCGCACTGCCGGGCCCGGACGCGCTGCGGTGAGCGCCACCGAGGTGACCACCGCGCTGGACGGCTGGGCGGCGCGGCTCGTGCGGCTGGGTGCCGTCGTGGTGACCCGGCTGCGTCCCGGCCTGACGCCTGCCGAGGCCGACGAGGTCGCCGCGCGGCACGGCTACCTGCTGACGGAGGAGGTCGCGGCGCTGTGGACGTGGCGCGACGGCGTGGGAGCGCACCCAGGGCGGGCTCCGGCGCACCTGGCGCCGGGGCAGGAGTTCGGCTCGCTCGACGAGAGCCTGCGCCGCTCGCGGGAGTACCTGGAGGCGTCGCGGGCGGAGGCCCGCGCGGGGGCGCCCCTCACGGTGCCGTGGCAGCCGCACTGGGTCGTGGCCGTGCACGGGCACGCCCTGCCGCTGGTCCTGGACGGCGCGTCCCCCGGGCCCGACTCGTTCCGGCACGACCCGCAGAGCAGCCCGCTGGTGGTGGCGCACTCGACGCTGCCGCAGCGGATCGCGCGCTGGCACGACATGCTCGACACCGGCACCTGGCGCATCGCGCGCGACGGCACGTGGGACGTCGACCTCACGCACCTCACGCAGAGCGCGCACGCGCCCCGTACGGACCTGACCTGACGCCGACGTGGCCCACGGGAAAGGTGTGCGCGCCCGGGCGGCCCGTGCGCCACGCTCGGCACATGAGCGATCCCGTGCTGCGCGTCCGGTTCCCCGTCGACGACGTCGCCCTGAGCCGGCTGCACACCGCGGCGTTCGGTGGCGCGGGCGACGTGCAGCCGTGGGCGGCCCGCCTCGACCGGTACGCGGTCACGTGGGTGGGGGCGTTCGACGGAGACGAGCTCGTCGGGTTCGTGCACGCCTGCGGGGACGGCGGGGCTCACGCGTTCGTGCTCGACACGGTGGTCGACCCGGCGCACCGGCGCCGGGGCACGGGGCGACGCCTGGTGGAGCGGCTCGTCGCGGAGGTCCGTGCCGCCGGGTGCACGTGGCTGCACGTGGACTTCGAGCCGCACCTCGACGGGTTCTACCGCGCGTGCGGGTTCACGCCGACGCAGGCCGGCCTGCTGCGGCTGTGACGGTCGGTGACGTGCTCCGGAACGGGAAGAAGCCCGGACCCTGGGGCCCGGGCTTCTTCCCGACGCCTGTCGACGTCGAACGCGGAGACGGTGGGATTTGAACCCACGGAAGGGTTGACCCCTTCACGGCCTTAGCAGGGCCGCGCACTAGACCTGGCTATGCGACGTCTCCAAGACGAGCACACGTTACCGGTCGCTCGTCCTGCGACCAAAGCGAGTGCGTGGCGCGCTCGCGCGGCGGACCCGGACGGGTCAGCGCTCGAAGCCCCACTCGCGGTCCGTGACCATGCGCGCGACCGCCAGGCCGACCGCGAGCGCGGTGACCACCAGGGCCGCGGAGACCCCGTACGTCAGCGCCTGCGCCACGTCCCCGTTGCTCAGGTAGTACACGGCCCGGTACGCCGGGACGCCGGGGACCATGATCGTCACGGCCGGCACGTACACGGTGATGCGCGGGATGTTCAGCCGGGGGGCGATCCACGCGGCGAGCAGGCCGACGAGGAACGCGGCGACGGCGGCGGCGGCCTGCGGCGGCCAGTCCAGCAGCACGACGGCCTCGATGCGCAGCAGGTTGGGCAGGGCGGCGACGCCCGCCGCGACCAGCGCCATGCGCCACGGGCTGTTGAACATCAGCGCGAAGCCGAGCACGCCGACGAACGACGCGAGCAGGCGCAGCAGAGTCATGAGGGCCGGGTCCAGCGCGAGCTCGCGCGGCGGGTCCGGGCTCAGCCCGACCACGATCGACACCGCCCACACCGCGAACGCGGCCGAGACGAAGATCATCAGCGCCCACGTCAGCCGGGCGACACCCGCCGAGAAGTCGAGCTTGGCCAGGTCCAGCGCGCCGGTGACCAGCGGGAACCCGGGCACCAGGAACAGGGCGGCGGCCACGTACCCCGCCTCGTGCACGCCACCCGTGACGCCCAGCACGTGCAGGGCCTGCACGAACCCGAGGTACGACAGGCTCGCCAGCGTCGCCGCGAGCATCGTGACGCCGAACTGGTTGAACCCGCGGTGCAGCATGACGCGCCGCAGCCCCTGCCCCAGGCCGGCGCCGACGAACGCACCGGCGACCTCGACGGCGCCGCCGTTGTTGAGGAACGCGAACGCCGCACACGCCACGGCCGCCCACAGGGCGTTGAGCACCACCGGGTACAGCGGCGGCTTGTGCGCGATCCGCTCGATCTGCTCCGTCAGGTGCTCGACCGTGACGGGTGCGCTCGCCTCGACGCGCTGGGCCATCAGCTCGAGCTCGGCCAGGCGGTCGGTGTTGACGCCGACCGTGCGGACCTCGGTGACCTCGGTGCGGAACGACCGCCCGCGGTGCGACGTCGTCGTGATCTCGGTGAGCGTGACGTGCGCGTGGTGCCGGTCGATGCCCAGCGCGCCCGCCACGCGCGCCATCGACGCCTTCACGCGGTACGAGCCCGTGCCCGACGCGAGGCTGAGCCGCCCCACGCGCAGCACGGCCCCCGAGCGGCGGATCAGCTCGAGCTCGTCGTCGTCCGGTTCGGTGGGCACGGTGCCATCATCGTCGCAAGCGCCGCCCGGCGGCAGGACGTCCGCCCCGCAGACACGGCAGGACGGGGGCGTAGGAGAACGCGGTGGCGGGCACGGTGCAGGGCCGCGTGCAGGGGGCAGGGACGGGGCGTGGGGCGTGCGCGCACCTCGCGGCGGGCGGGGTCAGGGCAGGGCGTCGACCGCCCGCTGCTCCTGGTGGCGGGCGCGCTCGGCCGCCTTCGTGGCCCGGTCGAGCTCACGCGTCGCCGCCCGGACGGCCTTCTCCTGGTCACGCGCCCGCGTGCGGGCCGCGACGAGCGCCTCGTCGGCACGCGGCAGTGCGGCGCGGGCCTCGGCCAGGCGACGGCGCACGTCCGCGAGGGCCTGGACGAGCTCCTCCTCGGCGGCGTACGCGTCCTGCTGCTCGCGCTCCACGTCCTCCAGCGTCGCGACCGCCGCCCGCTCCGCCGTGGCGACGTCCTCGTGCCGGGTCCGCGCCCGGTCCAGGTCCGCCTCGGCGGCCACGCGCGCCGCGACCGCCTGCTCGTGACGGTGCCGCAGCCGCTCCGCCTCCTGGGCGCGGCGCGCGCGCTCCCGCTCCTCGGCAGCGGCCCGGGCGGACGTCCCGGACGAGGACGAGCGCGTCCGACGTGCACCCGACGAGCCGGCGGCGTCGTCGGAGGAGTGGCCGTCGGAGGAGTCGTCGGAGGAGTCGGAAGCGTCGTCCCCGCGGCCTGCCCTCGCCCTCGACGACGCCGCGGCACCGGGCCGTCCGCCCTGACGCGGCCCGTCGCCTCCCGCCTCACCCGCACCCCCGGACCGGGATCGTGAGGCACTGCTGCCGGCTTCCGGCATCAGCGCCTCACGGTCGTCGTCGGGGGCCGCGGCCGCCGAGCCGAAGCCGACGTGCTCGGTGCCGTGCGTGAGCGTGCCGGCCGCCACCGCGTCGGCCACGCGCGGGTCCGCGAGCGCCGCGGTCAGCGTCTGCTCGACCTCCTGCGAGGCGGCCGTCGAGAGCTTCTGCCCCCCGGCGGCGGCGAGCCGACGCGCACGGGCCACGAGCCCGGAGACGAGCGCCCGCCGCTGCGTGCCCAGCTCCCGCAGGGCCGGCCCGTCCAGCGAGCGCTCGGCGTCGCGCATGCCCTCGCCCAGGTCGCGCAGCGCGTCGGCGAGCGACGGGTCGTCCCGGACCAGCAGGTTCACCGCCCACGCGGCCACCGTCGGCTTGCGCAGCGACGCGATCCGCGCGGCGGTGTCCTTGTCCTTGGCCGCCTTCGCCCCGCGGACGGCGGCGTCACGGCGCGCGACGAAGTCGTCGAGCGTGCCGCCGTACAGGTCGTCGACGACGTCGTCCAGGGAGGCCACGCCCCCAGCCTGCCCGCCCACCCCGGGCAGGACCACCGCCACCCCGTCCTCTCACCCGACCGACGGGCCGGACCGCCGGCGCACCGCAGATCAGGGCGTCAGTCGCGGTGGCCGGGCTTGCGCGGCGGGTACCAGCGGTTGCCGTAGCGGCGCATGAGCTGCCCGTCGGAGACCTCCGCGAGGTCGTCGAGCCGTTCGAGCACGGCCCGGCCGACCCGGCGGGCCGCGGTGTCGTGGTCGGCCTCGAACCGCACGGTCACGCGTGCGGCGCCGCGCACCACGCCGACGTCGAACGCCTCGACCGTGGCCAGCGCGCGGGCGGCGGCGACGGCCTCGGGCAGCACGTCGGGCGCGGACGTGCCGGGCCGTAGCAGCCCGACGGACGCGGTGACGCGGTAGGACGGCACGTCAGTCCCGCACGGGCAGCCCGGCTGCCCGGCGCGCGGCGTCGACCAGGGGCACCCGGTCCAGGTCGTCGACCTCGGCCAGCGGCACCCAGACCGCCTCGTCGGTGGAGCCGTCGACCTCGTGCGTCAGCGCGCCGCCGACGACGTGCGCGCGGTACAGGATGCCCAGCGCGTGCAGGTCCGGCAGGTCCGGGCGGGCCCGCTCGGCCGAGGGGTAGACGACCGACTCGACACCGATCAGCCCGTCGAGCACGGCCTCGTACCCCGTCTCCTCACGGACCTCCCGGACGACCGCGGCCTCGGGGTGCTCGCCGGGCTCCAGGCCGCCCCCGGGGAGGGACCACCCCTGCAGCGCGCCCGCGGACCAGTGCACGAGCAGCATCCGCCCCTCGTCGACGACGACGGCGTACGCAGCGACCCGGGTGTCCACGGGCGACGACGCTACCGCCCGCCGCCGACCGCCTCCGGGACGTCGTCGGACAGCACGGTCGGGCGCGGGACCGGCGGCCCGAGGCCCCGCACACGCGTGCGCAGCCAGCGGGCGACGAGCCGCGGGTGCAGCAGGCTCGTCGGGCCGGCGGCGAGCTGGTAGATCCGCGACAGCGCGACCTGCGCCGCCACGTCGCCGTGCGTGCTCATCTCGTCGAGCGCGCCGATCCAGCGCCCCACCAGCACCGACACGAGGTCGCGTGACGCGGGCAGCCCGGCCAGGGCCGTGTCGGCACCGGTGGCCGTCTGCCACGGCAGCTCGCCGATGCGCACGCACTCGCGGACGAGGCGCGCGGCCGCGCCCGGCCCGTCGAGGCGGCCGTCGGCGTCGGCCCGGCGCAGGGCGAGCGCGTCGAGCGCGGCGACGGTCATGCCCTGCCCGTACACGGGGTTGAACGCGCACAGGGCGTCGCCGACGACGAGCAGCCCGTCGGGCCACCCGACGACGGTGTCGTACCGGTGGCGGCGGTTCGCGGTCTGGCGGTGCGTGGCGACGTCACCCTCGACCTGCCCCGCCGCGAGGACCCGTGCGAGCGAGTCGTCGGGCAGGCTCGTGAGGAACTCCTGCAGCCCGGCGAGGTCCCGGGGTGGACGGTGCGCCCCGGCGCCGGTCCCGGAGACGGTCCACCAGCCACCCTCGGCGGGGACGGCGAGGCCGCCGCCGCGCCCCGGCTGCGGCAGCACGACGACGCCCGGGGCCAGCAGGCGCCCGGCGGGCAGCCGCACCCGCACGGTCGCGTACCCGACCTGCGCGTCGACCTCCTCGACGGCTCCGGGCCGGACGCCGATCGCGTCGAGCCACACCGGCAGGCGTGACGCCCGCCCGGACGCGTCGACGACGAGGTCGGCGGGCCGTGCGCGACGGCCCGGCGCCGCGCCCGCCGGACCGACCGGCACGTCGGACCACCCCGCCGGGACGGCGTCGACCCACCACCGCGGCTCCCCGGGCCGCCCGCGTCGCAGCCCGGTGACCCGCTGCCCCCCGACGACCCGCACACCGGGCAGCGCACGCACCCGCCGCCGCACCAGGTGCTCGATCAGCGGCCGGGACGCGAGCAGCACCTCGGGCTGGCGTGACGGCGGCGCCCACCCTCCCGTGCCGAGCCACGCGAGCCTCCCGGTGTCCACCGGGACGGCACCTGCCGCGCGCAGGTCGTCGCTGAGGCCGGGCAGCAGCTCGTCGATGCTCGCCAGGCCGCGGTGCAGCAGCATGTGCGGCTGCCGGCCCTGCGGCACCCCGGGACGCGGCGCCGGGGCGGGAACGGCGTGGGTGGGGTCCGCGTCGGCACGGTCCGCGTCGGCACGGTCCGCGTCCGTCAGGTCGTCGCGGTCGAGCAGCGTCACCGCACGCCCGTCGCGCGCGAGCGCGGCGGCGGCCAGCAGCCCGGCGACGCTCGCGCCCACGACCACGACGTCCCGCACGCCCTGTGCACCCATCCGCCCATCCTGCGCGGTGGCGGGCGAACCGCACCAGACCCGGCAGCCGCCGGCGTGGCCGTCGCTGCGGAGGACGTCGTGGTCGCTCGCCGGACGCCTCGTCCGCAGCGCTCACGCCGTGCGCAGGTGCTCCTTGGCGTCGTCGTACGTGGCCTCGCCCGGCAGCGCGGCGGGCGCGTAGACCACCCGCAGCACCCCGCGCGGCAGCGGCTCGCAGCGCAGCAGCGCGAACGGCTGGTACGTGTCGGCCTCGGCGAACAGCCGCTCGCCCGCGCGGGCGGCGACGGGGTGCACGAACAGCCGCAGCTCGTCGAGCAGGCCCGCGTCGAGCAGCTGGCGGACCACCGAGATCGACCCGGCGACCAGCACCTTGCCCGTCGACGCGTCCTCCTTCAGCGCCCGGACGGCACCGACCACGTCAGCGGTGCGCTCGACGTTGCGCCACCCGAGGTCCTGCTCGCCGCGGGTCGCGACGAGCTTGCGCACGTCGCCGAGGTCCTTGGCGAAAGCCGCGTCCTCACCCCCGGCGGCCTCGCGGTCCGGCCAGGCCCCGGCGAACGAGTCGTACGTGACGCGGCCCAGGACCAGGACGTCGACGTCCTCGTAGTCCTCCCCGACGGCGGCGCCCATCTGCTCGTCGAAGTAGGGGAAGTGCCACTCGGGGTCGATCTCCGCCACGCCGTCGAGCGAGATGAACAGGGTCGAGACGACGGTCGCCATGGGGGTACCTCCGGTCGGGGTGCGGTCCCGGGGCTGACCGGCGCGACGGGCCGGACTCATCGGGGTCGGGCGTGCGGGTGCGGCCGCGTCGGGGTCCCGGTCAGTCGTCGATGTCGAGCACGTCGCCGGGTTCGACGCGACGCGCGGCGAGCCCCGGGTCCGCCAGCAGCGCGTCGACGACCGCCGCCGACGCGCCCACCGCGACCTCGCGCGTGTAGATCGGCACACCGACGAACCACGACCGGTCCTCCGGCCAGATCAGCGACGGCGCGTCGCCCGGCAGGTCCCGCAGCGCGAGTGCGGCGCGCAGCGGCCCCGTCCACAGGTGGTACGCCCGGTGGGGCAGGTGCAGCGGGTCGGCGGCGGGGCGCTCGAGGCGGCGTGCGGCCAGGGCGTCCTCGGCCTCGGCCCGGGCACGGGCGATCTCGGCGGCGTCCGGTACGGGACCGGCCGGGTCCCACCCCACGCCGACGCCCATGCCGGGCGCGTAGCGGGGGTCGGCACCGTGGTCGAACAGGAAGCCGAAACCCTCCCACAGCCCGCAGTGCACGGGCTGGTCACCGGTGACCGGCGCGAGCAGGTCGAGCAGCCGGTCGAGCGCCACGTACCCGTCCACGGGCTCGTCGCCGAGGTCCACGGCATGGGGGAACAGCGGCACCACCGCGTACGCCTCGTACCCGAGCGGCACGGCGTGCCCGACGCTCGGGCCGAACTCGCCCAACAGGGGCACGATCCACTCCCCGGCGCCCGGGCCGTCGTCCCAGCGCGCACCGGCGCGACGCAGCACCTCGGACCCGGACATGCCCGCGACCGTACCGGCGGGCGGCGGCTCGCGGCACGCGGTCTCCGCGCCGGACGGCCGGCGGGCGGGCCCGGCCGAGCCGAGGTCAGGACCCGCTGTGCGCCACCCTCCCCGCCCGTAGCCTGACCCGGTGACCAACCTCGACCCGCACCCCGACGAGCAGGTGTGCGTCGCCGGCCCGGCCGCCGACGTCGAGCTCGTCGAGCCCCGCGACGTGCCGCTGGGCGGGCCGCGGGCGATGACGGTGCGTCGCACGCTGCCGTCGCGGGCGCGCTCGCTGGTGGGTCCGTTCTGCTTCGCGGACCACTACGGGCCTGACGACGTCGCGGCGACCGGCGGCATGGACGTGCCGCCGCACCCGCACACCGGGCTGCAGACCGTGACGTGGCTGTTCGAGGGTGCGGTGCTGCACCGCGACGCGCTGGGCTCGGAGCAGGTGGTGGTCCCCGGGCAGCTCAACCTCATGACGGCCGGGCGCGGCATCTGCCACAGCGAGGAGGCGACGCCGGCCCGCTTCCCCGACCGTCCGGTGCTGCACGGCGTGCAGCTCTGGACGGTGCTGCCGGACTCCGCGCGGCACGGCGACCGGGCGTTCGAGCACGTGCTCGACGTCCCGACCGTCACGCTCGACGGTGCCGTGCTCCAGGTGTTCATGGGCGCGCTGGGCGGGGTCGCGTCGCCCGCGCGGGCGTACACGCCGCTGGTCGCCGCGCAGGTCGACCTGCCCGCGGGCGCCCGGCTGACGCTCCCGGTCGACGCGACGTTCGAGCACGGCGTGCTCGTCGACACCGGGGACCTGCGCGTCGAGGGGCACGACGTCGCCCCCGCGTGGCTCGCGTACGCCCCACCGGGCCGTGACGCCCTCGTCCTGGAGGCCGGCGACGCCCCCGTGCGCGCGGTGCTCATGGGCGGGACGCCGTTCACCGAGCCCGTGCTCATGTGGTGGAACTTCGTCGGCCGCACGCACGAGGAGGTCGTCGATGCCCGCGCCCAGTGGCAGGCCGCGATCGCCGGGGACCGCGCCGGGCTCGGCCGGTTCGGCGAGGTGCAGGGGTACGGCGGCCCCGCGCTGCCCGCACCCGAGCTGCCGAACGTGCGGCTGCGGGCCCGCGAGCGCTGAGCGGCGCCGTCCGCGCGACCGGAGCCGGGCGCCGGTCCCGGCCACCGAGCCCCCTGTGCCACGATCGTGGCCGTGGAGCTCCCCGTCCTCTGGTCCGTCGTCCTGATCACCGCCGGGGTGTGGAACCTCGTCGTGTGGCCCCGCTTCTGGCAGCGCGTGTCGGCCGACCCGCGGGCGCGCGACGCCGACGGCCGCGCCACCCGCTTCTTCACCGTCCACCTGGTGCTCGTCGCCGTCTCGCTGGCGCTGGGCACCGCGGTCGGGGTGCTGGGCCTGCTCACCCTGCGGTGAGTCAGCGCGCGAGCAGCTCGCGCAGCGTCGCCACGACCTCCCCCGGCGCCTCCTCGGCCAGGAAGTGCCCGGCGCGCGTGGTGCGGTGGTCGAGGTCGGGCGCCCAGGCGGACCACAGGCCGGCGGCGTCGTAGCCCAGCGCGGCGCCCCAGTCCTGCTGGACCACCGTGACCGGCATGGCCAGCACCCGGCCCCGCGCCCGGTCCTCGCGGTCGTGGACCACGTCGATCCCGGCGGACGCGCGGTAGTCCGCCACGATGGAGGGGACGGCCTCGCGGCTCGCCCGCAGGTACTCGGCGCGGTGCTCGGCGTCGATCGCGGCAGGGTCGGCGACCCACCCGTCGAGGAACGAGGCGAAGAACGTGTCGGCGACGGCCTCGATCATCGGCTCGGGCACGCCGACGGGCTGGGCCATGAGGTACAGGTGCCACGCGACCTTGGCGTCGGCGCCGTGCAGGACGTCCCACATGTCGAGGGTCGGCAGCACGTCGAGCACGAGCAGGTGCGTGACAGCCTCCGGGTGGTCCAGGCCGGCGCGGACGGCGACGAGCGCACCCCTGTCGTGCCCGGCGAGGGCGAACCGCTCGTGGCCCAGCGCACGAACCAGCGCGACCACGTCCGCGGCCATCGTCCGCTTGGCGTAGGTGTGCTCGTCGGCCTCGGCGGGCTTGTCGCTCGCGCCGTACCCGCGCAGGTCGGGGCAGATGACGGTGTGGTCCCTCGCCAGGTCCGCGGCGACGTGCCGCCACATGACGTGCGTCTGCGGGAAGCCGTGCAGCAGGACGACCGCCGGGCCGCTGCCGGCGACGGCGGCGTGCAGGTGCACGCCGGCGGCCGTCTCGACGCGCTGGGACGTGAAGCCGGGGATGGTCAGGGACATCGGTGCGCTCCTTGCAGGTGGGGACGAGCACCACCCTGCCCACGTCGGATCAGCGCCCGATCAGCGGGCTACCCTGCCGGGGTGACGGCGGTGGAGGTCCGGGTGCTGGGCCCGGTCGCCGCGACGGCCGATGACGTGGACCGTCCGCTGCGCAAGCCGCGGCTGCGCGAGGTCCTCGGCCTCCTCGTGGCCGGGCACGGGCGCACGGTCACCACCGGCGCGCTGGTCGAGGACCTGTGGGACGGTGCGGCGCCGGCCGGCGCCGTCGGCGCGGTCCGCACGTTCGTCGGGGAGCTGCGCCGCGCGCTGGAGCCGCAGCGTGCGCCCCGCACGCCGTCGCAGCTCGTCGTCACCACACCGACGGGGTACGCGCTGCACCTGCCCGAGCACGCGGTCGACGCCTGGCGCGTGGGCGCCGCGGCCGCCGCCGCGCGCGCCGCGTCCCCCACCGCGGCGGCGGCCCTGCTCACCGACGCCCTGGCCCAGTGGCGCGGTGACGCCTACGAGGAGTTCGCGGACCGCCCGTGGGCGCACGCGGAGCGTGTCCGGCTCGCCGCCCTGCGCGCCGACCTGACCGAGCGCCTCGCCGACGCGCTGCTGGCGACCGGCCGGGCAGCAGAGGCCGTGACCCTGCTCGACCCGCACGTGGCCGCGCACCCCTGGCGCGAGGACGGGTGGCGGCTGCTCGCCACCGCGCTGCACCGCGCGCACCGGCCCGCGGACGCCCTCGACGTGCTGCGGCGCGGCCGGCGGACGTTCGCCGACGACCTCGGCCTGGACCCGGGGCCGGCGCTGGTCGCGCTGGAGCAGGAGATCCTCGACCGCCGTGAGCACACCTGGAGCGACGCCGGCCTGTCCGCCCTCGACCGCCGCGGCGCCCGCGCCCGGCTCGAGGCGTCGCCCGCCGTCCTGTCCAGCCTGGCGGTCTCGGGCGACCTGACCACGGTCCGGGCCCAGCGCCTGGCGGCCGTCGCCGCGGCCGAGCAGCTCGACGACCCCCTGCTGTCCGCGCGCGTCATCGGCGGGCTGGAGGCACCGGGGGTGTGGACGCGGTCCGACGACGAGGACCTCGCGCGGGCGGTCGTCGCGGCCGCGGTCCGCACGCTGCCGCGCGTGGCCGGCAGCCCGCACGCCACGGCCCGGCTGCTGGCGACCATCGCGCTGGAGGACCGCGGGACGGCGGCACGCGAGCCGCAGGCGCAGGAGGCGGAGGCGCTGGCCCGCGGGCTGGGCGACGACCGGCTGCTGTGCCTGGCCCTGAGCGGCCGGTCCATGCAGCGGTTCGGGCGGGCCGGGCTGGCGGGCGACCGCGAGCGCATCGGGGCCGAGCTGGTCGCGGCTGCGCGGCGCGCGGAGTCGACCACCTTCGAGATCTGCGGGCGCATCGTGCGGCTGCAGGCGCTGTGCGCACTGGACCGGCTGGACGAGGCAGCCGCCGAGGCCGACGCGGTCGACGCCCTCGCCGCGGCCGCGGAGCGGCCGCTCGCCTCGACCTTCACGGACTGGTTCCGGCACGGGTTCGCGGACGCCCCCGAGCCAGCGGCGCCCGCGGAGATGCCCGGCTTCTCGCGCGGGATCGTCGCGCTGAGCCGTCTGACGCGCGCGGTGCGCGCCGGGGCCGACCTGCCCGACGGCGACCTCGGGCCGTACGCGCCGTGGGCCCGGCCCCTGCTGCTCGCCCGCAGCGGGTACCGCGACGAGGCACGACGCGCGCTGGCGACCGCGCCGGAACCGCCGCACGACCTGCTGCTCGAGGCCACGTGGGTCCTGCTGGCCACCGTCGCCCGTGAGCTCGACGAGCCGGCGGTCGGCGCGCGCGCCGCCACGGTGCTGCGCCCGGCGGCCGACGAGCGCGCCGCCGGCAGCGGCGTGATCGACCTGGGGCCGGTGCGCCGGCTCCTCACGCCCTGAGGGCGGGCTGTCACACCCGGCCGCTCGCCGGTGTCTCCGTGTCGTCAAGGACGTCCCCACGACGCACGAGGAGCAGTCATGACCGACACCACACGGGTCCCACCGGCCGAGGTCGACGGCGTGGCCGGTGCACTGGTCAGGTTCGTCGCCCGCAGGCGGCTCGGCCGCGTACCCGCCTCGCTGGGCGTGCTGTGGCACCACCGGGGCGTCATGACGGCCTCGATGGGTGCCGGCCGCAAGGTCGAGGGCTGGCACGCGCTCGACCCCCGGCTCGCGTCGTACGCGGCGATGGCGACGGCCGCGACCGTCGGCTGCGAGTTCTGCCTGGACTTCCAGTACTTCCTCGCGCACGACCACGGGCTCGACGAGGCGAAGGCCCGCGAGGTCCCCCGCTGGCGCGGGTCGACGGTCTTCAGCGCGCTGGAGCGCCGGGTGATGGAGTACGCAGAGGCGGCGAGCCTCACCCCGCCCGCGGTGACCGACGAGCTGTCGGACGCGCTGCTGGCCGAGCTGGGACCCGCCGGGCTCGTCGAGCTCGCCGCGCGCGTCGGGTTCACGAACATGACGGCGCGCATGAACGTCGCCCTCGGCATCCGCTCCGAGCACTTCGCGGCGGCCTGCGGCCTGGCGCCGCTGCCCGCGCCGACGGCGCGCGCGGGTGCGCAGTAGGTTGACGAAGGTGACCGGTGCGGCACGTGTCGTGGGCGACGACCCGTTCGTCGTGCACCGGGGCCTGCTGTTCACCGTCGCCTACGAGATCCTGGGCTCGGCCGCCGACGCCGAGGACGTGCTGCAGGAGTCGTGGCTGCGGTGGGAGGCCGTCGACCGGGCGCGGGTGCTGGCGCCGCGCGCGTACCTCGTGCAGGTCGTCACCCGCCAGGCGCTCAACCACGTGCGCACGGCGGCGCGCCGGCGCGAGGAGTACGTCGGCGAGTGGCTCCCCGAGCCGCTGCTGACCGCGCCCGACGTCGCCGAGGACGTGGAGCTCGCGGAGAGCCTGTCGATCGCGATGCTCACGGTGCTGCAGACGCTGGGACCGGCCGAGCGCGCCGTCTTCGTGCTGCACGAGGTGTTCGACGTGCCGTACGACGAGGTCGCGCGGGCCGTCGGGCGCACCCCCGCGGCCGTGCGACAGATCGCGCACCGCGCCCGGGACCACGTCGCCGCCCGACGGCCGCGGGTCGCCGTCGCACGCTCCGAGCACGAGCAGGTCGTCGAGCGGCTCGTGCGTGCGCTCAACACGGGCGACCTCGACGGCCTCGTGGCCCTGCTCGCCCCCGACGTCGTCTCGGTGACCGACAGCGGAGGCAAGGTCCGGGGCGCGTCCCGAGGGCCGGTCGTGGGCGCCCTCCGCCTGGCCCGGTACCTCATGGGGGGAATGGCGCGGAGCGCCGGTGCCCTGCGCGCGAGCGCCACGTACGTCAACGGCCGGCCGGCCGTGCGGATGGAGCTCGACGGCCGGGTGGCCGCCGTGGCGAGCGTCACCGTCGACGGCGGGCTCGTCACCCACGCCCACACGATCGTGAACCCCGACAAGCTGGGCCGGCTCGACCGCCCGGTCGACGTGCGGCGGTGAGCCAAGGGTCGCTGCTCTCACGGGTGGCGGGCGCGTACCGGGTCGGCCGCGCAGGCTCCGCGGCAGCGTGAGGCAGCCCGGACCGGCGGTGCCGTCGGGGGCTCATGCCTCCCGCACGAGCTGCGCCGAGAGGTACCGCGTCGCGCCCGTGGCGAAGCGCTCGTGCGGGCCCGTCCCGTCGAGGGCCGCGAACGGGCGGAACGCCCGCTGCGCCACGCGCGGGATCCACGTCCGCACCAGCTCCGCGCGGCGCGCACCGTCCAGGCCCAGCGCGTGCACGACCTCGGCGGTGACGTCGTCCTCACGGACCGGAACGAGCCCGCTCGAGCGCAGCTGCGCCCGCGTCACCGCAACCTCGCCGGCGGGCCGGAAGTCCGCCCAGGCGAACGTCCCGCCGGGGCGCAGCACGCGGTGCACCTCGGCGACGAACCGCTCGGTCGAGGGGTAGCAGTGCGACGACTCGACGTTGAGGACGACGTCGAACGACGCGTCGTCGAACGGCAGGGCGAGCGCGTCGCCCTGCATGAACCGCAGCCCCGGGCCGCGCCGCTGCCGCCGGCTGAGCCGCACCGCCGACGCGGCCAGGTCCACACCCGTCGTCGTCGCGGGCGCCAGCGCCCGGGCGACCCAGGACGCTCCCCCACCGCGCCCGGACCCGACCTCCAGCACGTCGGCGCCCGTCAGGTCGAGTCCGTCGAGGACGTGCGCGTAGAGCTGCACGCCGTAGCGGTCGGGCTCGTCGGCCGGGTCGAGCGCGAGCGGCGCCGCCGTGGGGTCGAGGGGTGCGAACCCGTAGTTCATGAACGTCCACGCCGGCTGCCGCACGCGCGCACCCAGCAGCTCGTAGCACGCACGCCACGCGAGCTGTCGCAGTCCCATCCGGTGACCGTAGCGGCCGGGGCCCGTGCCGTCAGGCGTCGTGGGGCGGCCGGGCGCCCGCGGTCCGGCGACACTCCGTGACGAAGAACGACCGTGCCGGCCAGCGGCAGCGCCGGCAGCGAGACCCGAGTCAGGGCCGACGCCTCGCCGCCGCCCAGCACGGCGGTGGCCGCGGCGAGCAGCGCGCTGACCAGCACTGCCCCGCGCACGAGCAGCTCACTTGCCGCGACGGACCTTCTGGATGATGAGGCCGAGGACGAACCCCGCCACCAGGACGCCGAGACCGACCCACCAGGGTTGGTTCATGCCGATCGAGACCATGACTCCTCCTTGGCGAGCTGACCGCCGAACCATCCCACCGCACCAGGCCCGAACCCCGTCGGCAGCGGCTCGTGGTCGCCCGTCATCCCGGCGACGGCCCCGCCACCACCCACGCTGCACGACGACGACCCGGGTCGTCGAGCCCGGCACGGCAGGTCTGCCCGCCACCACGGTGCGCTCCTGCCGCAGCCGGCGCGCACCTGAAGGTCACTTACGGCCGCGGATCGTGTTGACGATGACGACGATGACGACCGCCAGCACCAGAAGGCTGGACCCGACCCACCAGGGAAACTCCTGTCCTACGGAGAACATGGCCCCTCCTCACGCCCGAGCGTGCTCGCCGTCGCTCGGTCACGGTGCTCGGCGACCACGACCGTGCGGAGCCTGAGGCTCGTGGTCCACCGGGAGCTCATCTCCGGTTCCGGATCTTCATGGCGATGAAGCCGACGACGAGCCCGAAGGCCACGATGCTCAGACCGACCCACAGCGGGAACTCGCGTCCTATCGAGACCACGACTCCTCCTCACGTGAGCTGACCTCCGACCACCCCCAGGGTGGCAGATGCCCCCGCGACCGCCGGCGATGCGCCTCTGCCGGCGCCGAGCGGGGGGTCGAAACCCGTGGCGCCGAGGCCCGCAGCCGTCAGGACGTCGCCGGCAATAGCCAGTCCCTTCGCCCAGCCCTTGCGGCTGGTCCCGGGGGGGGTCGAGGTAGCTGACAGGGTTGCCCGACGCGTACGCGTACGGGTCGGACTCCTGCCGCGTGGGGTCGTACTGCGTGAAGCGCCCGAGCCGTGAGAGCCCCGTCAGGTCGTCGCGGGCGGACGCCGCGGCCACAGCCCTCGCGTCCCGCTGACCGCCCACACCAGCGCCCCGGCACCGAGCAGGCCGATCAGCAGCCCCGTGACGTGCAGCACGAGCGAGCCGAGCCCGCGCTCGGGCAGCAGGAACCCGTACGGCACCCAGCCGTCCGTGCGGCCGCGGGTCAGCACGACGCCCAGCCACAGCACGGGGTACGGCAGCACGAGCCACAGCCGGCGCCACGGCAACGACGGGCGGTCGGCGACGACGAGCCAGTCGAGCACGACGAGGCACGGGAACACGACGTGCAGGACGGCGGTCACCCACGGCGGCGCCCCACCCGCACCCGTCGCGAGCACGTTGGACACCAGCGCGACGACGAGCAGGCACGCCGTCGCCACGGCCCGCGCGACGGTCAGCCACCCCGGGACGCGCCGGCCGGTGAGCGCGAGGACGCCCGTCACGACCAGGAGCACCCCCGTCGACAGGCTCGTCAGGTTGGTGAAGTACCCGAGGAAGTCGACGAGGTCCCCGCGTCCGGCCGCCCGCTGCTCGGCGTACGACAGGGCGAGCACCACGAGCACCGCCGACCCGACCACGACGCGGACGCTCGCGACGGAGCGGGACGTCGTCCCGCGCCCGGCATCGCGCACCTCAGCCCCGCACCCGCTCGAAGTACCACGACAGCAGCAGCCCGGCCGCGACGGCTCCCCCGCCGAACGCCGCCGCACCGCGGCCGTCCACCAGCGCGCCTCGGGCGAGGAGTGCGGCGCCTCCCGCGTTGACGGCGCTCCACGCCACGTTGACGGGCGCCGGGGAGTCGCCCCGCCCCGGCGGCCGCGCGAACGGCGACGTGAACCGCCGGCCCGACAACCCGGCGACGCCGTGCGGGACGGCGTTGGCCGCGAGCGCGCCGGCGGCGAACGCGCGGGTCAGCCGCGCCGGAGTGGTCCGCTGCGTCATGCGAGGAGTCTGCCGCGGGCCGGGCGCCACGGCGAGGGGCCGAGCCCGGGGACCACGCCCGGGCCGCTGCTCGGCCCCCGGTAGCATCGCCCCATGGCCGAGCGCGTGACCATCGGCGATCTCGCGCAGCGCCTGGGACTGTCCAAGGCGTCGGTGTCGTACGCGCTCAACGGGCGGCCCGGCGTGAGCGCGGAGACGCGGGCGCGGGTGCTGGCGCTGGCCCGTGAGCTGCAGTGGTACCCCAGCTCGTCGGCGCGGACCCTGTCGGGCGCGCGGACCGGCGTCGTCGGGCTCGTGCTGTCCCGGGACCCCGACCTGCTGGGCACCGAGCCGTACTACATGCTCGTCCTGTCGGGCATCGAGTCGGCGCTCATCGAGGCCGAGTACGGGCTGCTGCTGCGCATGGTCGGCACGGAGCCCGGCCGTGACCTGGCCGTGTACGAGCGGTGGGCGGGTGAGCGGCGGGTCGACGGCGTCATGCTCTTCGACCAGCGTCGCGACGACCCGCGCATCCCCCTGGTCCGGCACCTGGGCCTGCCGGCGGTGCTCAACGGCGCCGCGGAGCCGGGGGCCGCGCTGCCCGCCGTCGTGCCCGACGAGCACGGTGACGCGGACCGGGTCGTCGAGCACCTGCGCGACCTGGGCCACCGGCGGATCGTCCACCTGGCGGGCCCGTCGGGGCTGCTGCACGAGCAGCGCCGTGACCAGCTGGTGCGCGCGGCCGCGGACCGCACGGGCATCGTCGTCGAGACGGTCGAGGGCGACTACACGATGGGGACGGCGGAGCGGCTGACGACCGAGCGCCTGCAGCACGGGCCCGGGCCGACCGCCTGGGTCGCGTCCAACGACGTCATGGCGCTGGGCGTGGTTCGGGCCGCGGCGCGCGCGGGCATGGACGTGCCCGGCCGGATGTCGGTGGTGAGCTGGGACGACTCGCTGCTGTGCGAGATCGGGGCGCCGCCGATCACGGCGCTCGACCGCCACCCGCGCGACTTCGGCCGCCGCTGCGCGCAGGCGCTGCTCGCGGTGATCGCCGGCACCCCCGACGAGGACACCGGGCCGCGCCCGAGCGAGCTGCGGGTGCGCGCGAGCACGGGACCCGCCCCCGCCTGACCGGTCCCCCGCACCGCAACGCCGAGACCCCGGCGAGTGGACGCGGCCGCTGACTCCTGTCACGAATCCGTCACGAGGGGTTCCCGTTCGGCCTAACGGTGGATACGTTGTCCCCGCGAACTGAACCGGTTAGGCAGTACCCCGGCACTCGACAAGGGAGTCCCCGTGAAGCTTCGCCACCTCGCCGCAGCGTCCGTCCCCGTCCTGCTCCTCGCGGCCTGCTCCGGCGGGGGAGGTGGTGACGACTCCGCCTCCGGTGACGGCGACGTCACCCTCACCTACTGGGCCAGCAACCAGGGCACGAGCCTGGACAACGACAAGGAGGTCCTCACGCCCGTGCTCGAGCAGTTCACGCAGGACACGGGGATCGGCGTGGACCTGGAGGTCATTGGCTGGAGCGACCTGCAGACGCGGATCCAGACGGCCGTCACGTCCGGCCAGGCGCCCGACGTCGTCAACATCGGCAACACGTGGGCCGTGTCGCTGCAGGCCACGGGCGCGTTCCTGCCGCTCGACGACGCCGCGATGGACGCGATCGGCGGCGCGGACAAGTTCGTCGAGACCGCGCTGGAGACCGGCGGCGCCCCGGACACCGACCCCACGTCCGTGCCGCTGTACGGGCTGGCCTACGGGCTCTACTACAACAAGGCGATGTTCGAGGAGGCCGGCCTGCAGCCCCCGACGACGTGGGAGGAGATGGTCTCGGCCGCCCAGGCGCTCACCGACCCGGCGACCGGCGTCCACGGCATGGCGCTGGCGGCGGGCAGCTACACGGAGAACAACCACTTCGCGTTCATCAACGCGACGCAGAACGGCGCCGAGCTGTTCGACGCCGACGGCAACCCGACGTTCACCGAGGACGGCGTCGTCGACGGCATCGTGCGCTACCTCGACCTGATGCAGGCCGAGGACGTGGTCAACCCGGCCAACGCGCAGTACGACAACGCGTCGCTCGCCGTGGCCGACTTCGCCACCGGCAAGGCGGCGATGATCCTCAACCAGAACAACGCCAACGCGACGATCGAGTCCAACGGCATGGCGGCCGACGCGTACGGCGTGGTGCCCTTCCCCGCACCGGCGGACTCCGAGAGCGACGTGGCCAGCCACGTCGCCGGCATCAACATCTCGATCTTCGGCAACACCGAGCACCCCGACGAGGCCCTGCAGCTCGTCGAGTACATGACCAGCGAGGACGTGCAGACGACCCTCGGCAAGCCCTTCTCCTCGCTGCCCGTGCTGAAGGACGCGAAGGCCGCCTTCACCGACGACCCCGAGCTGGCCGAGACGTTCACGCAGATCTACAACGAGCGGTCCGCCCCGCTGCCGCTGGTGCCGGCGGAGGACCAGTTCGAGACGACCGTCGGGCAGGCGATGAACCGCATGTTCGCCACGATCGCGACCGGTGGCACGGTCACCGAGGACGACGTGCGCGAGGCCATGCAGACGGCCCAGGACCAGGTCCAGGCGTCGGTCGGCTGACCGCCGCGGACCGCACCGAGGAGGACGCCGTGGCCACGACCACGTCCACCGCCCCGCCGGTGCCCGCAGCGCGCACCGTGCCCGGGCGTCGCCGCCGCAGGAGCGGGTGGTGGCTGCCGTACGCGCTGCTGGTACCGGCGGTGCTGCTCGAGGTGGTCATCCACCTGGTTCCCATGCTCACGGGCATCTGGATCAGCTTCACGCAGCTCACACGGTTCTTCATCCGCGACTGGACGTCGGCCCCGTTCGTGGGGCTGCGCAACTACCAGGTCGCCCTGGACTTCGACGGTGCGGTGGGCCGCGCGCTGCTCAGCTCCTTCGCGATCACCTGCGCGTACACCGTGCTCGTGGTGGGCACGGCGTGGGTGCTGGGCATGGCCGCCGCCGTGGCGCTGCAGCGGCCGTTCCGGGGTCGCGCGGCGTTCCGCACGCTGTTCCTCGTGCCGTACGCGCTGCCCGTGTACGCGGGCATCGTCACGTGGAACTTCATGCTCCAGCGGGACACCGGGGTCATCAACCAGCTGCTCGTCGAGGACCTGGGGGTGCTGGACGAGCGGCCGTTCTGGCTCATCGGCGGGCACGCGTTCGCGTCGATCGTCATCGTCGCGACGTGGCGGCTGTGGCCGTTCGCGTTCCTCATGCTGACGGCCGGCCTGCAGTCCGTGCCCGACGACCTGTACGAGGCCGCGGCGATGGACGGTGCGCACGCGTTCCGGTCCTGGTGGTCCATCACGCTGCCGATGCTGCGCCCGGTGAACCTGGTGCTGGTGCTCGTGATGTTCCTGTGGGTGTTCAACGACTTCAACACCCCGTACGTGCTGTTCGGCACGTCGCAACCACCCGCGGGCGACCTCATCTCGTTCCACATCTACAACGCCTCGTTCCTCACGTGGAACTTCGGCGCCGGTGCGGCGATGTCGGTGCTGCTGCTGCTGTTCCTGCTGCTCGTCACCGGCATCTACCTGATCACCCTGAACCGGAGGTCGCGCCGTGCATGAGACCCGGGCGTTCAAGACCTTCCGCACGGTCGTGGTCGTCGTGCTCGCGGCGGTCACGGCCCTGCCGCTCTACGTCATGATCACGTCGTCGCTCAAGCCGCTGCAGGACGTGCGCGGGGCGTTCTCGTGGTGGCCCACCACGTGGACGTTCCAGCCGTTCGTCGACATGTGGACCACGGTGCCGCTGGCCCGGTACTTCGTGAACAGCCTGATCGTGTCGAGCGCCGCGACGCTGGCGAGCCTGGCGATCGCGATCTTCGCGTCCTACGCGGTGTCCCGGTACCGGTTCCGCGGCCGGACGGCATTCACCACCACGGTGCTGTCGACGCAGATGTTCCCCGGCGTGCTGTTCCTGCTGCCGCTGTTCATCATCTTCGTCAACATCGAGCAGCAGACGGGCTTCCAGTTCGTCGGCACCCGCATCGGGCTGATCATCACGTACCTGACGTTCTCGCTGCCGTTCTCCATCTGGATGCTGTCGGGGTACCTCGACAACATCCCGCAGGAGCTCGACGAGGCCGCTCGGGTGGACGGCTGCTCCCCCATCGGCGCGCTGTTCCGCGTCGTGCTGCCGGCGGCACGACCCGGCGTGATCGCGGTGGCGATCTACGCCTTCATGACGGCATGGGGAGAGGTGCTCTTCGCGTCGGTCATGACGACGGAGGCGAACCGCACGCTCGCGGTGGGGATCCGGCAGTACTCGACGCAGACCAACGTCTACTGGAACGAGATCATGGCGGCGTCGCTCGTGGTCTCGATCCCGGTGGTCATCGGGTTCCTGCTGCTGCAGCGGCAGTTCGTGGCGGGGCTGACCGCGGGGGCGGTGAAGTGAGCGGCGGGGGTGCGCGCACCTGACCACCACGTCGCGGACCGGTGGAGGGGACCGGCCTGCGGCAACCCCGCTGAGCAACCCTGCAGTGCAGCCCCGCAGTGCAGGCCCGCAGTGCAGCCCCGCAGCGCGGTCCGGTATGTCAGGATCCCTCCAGGTGCGCGGTCCGCCGAACCGTGGGCCGGGCAGGGACGAGGGGGGACCGGCGGTGACCGAGATCCGGGTCGACGAGCAGGAGACCGCGCGGTGGCGCCTCGGCGTGAGGTCGCTCGCCGCGGTCCAGGCCGCGGTGGTGCTGGCGAACCTGACGTCGTGGCCGGTCCCGCCCCTGCTGACGCTGCTCCCGGTGTTCGCGCTCGGCCTCGTCGTGGGCGTCTCCCGTGAGCGGGCACCGGGCCGGTGGTGGTTCGCCCTGGCGCCTCTCGCGGCCGTGACGGCCACCCTCGTCGCGCTCACCGGGGCTGTCGCGGACGACGTCGCGTGGTGGGTGGTCGGCGCGGTCGTCAGCGCCGCGCCGGCGTGGCTCGTGGCGTCGACCGGGCGCCCCCTACGGGCCACCCGGTCGGACCCGGCGTGAGGGGCACGACGCCCGACGTGGCGACGCCGTCGGGTGCCGCGGGTGAGATGGGATGAGATCGGCCCGTCCGCGACGTGTGTCCGGTTACCCTGCGCCGATGGGACGCCGTGGCCCGAAGCAGGAGGTCGACCTCGTCGAGGAGGACGGGGCCGGCGACGGCGCGTCGGCCGACCCGCCGGACGGTGACGCACCCGGGGACGGCGCCCCGTCCGGCACCGACGCCGCACGCGCACGCCGGCGCAGGGCCACCACGCTCGGGGCGGGTCTGCTCGCGGTCCTCGTGCTCGTCGGCGTCATCGGGCAGGGCGTCGTCACCGCCCGCGAGCGGGACCGGCTCGCGGCCGTCGCCGCGCTCCGGGGCGTCCTCGCACCGCTCGACGGGCCGCCGCAGGTCCTGTGGACCAGCGACGAGGACATCCCGTTCCAGGTGGTGACCTCCGCCGGCCACGCGGCCGGGGCCGTGGAACACCCGGACGGCCGGGTCGTCGCGCGGGCGGTCGACCTGGCGACGGGCAGGACGGCGTGGGAGGTCGACCTGCTCACCGTGGCCGACGGCATGGAGCTGCCGGCGGGGGTGGTCCCGGTCATGCGCGGCTCCGCGTACTGCTGGCCCGGCGCCCCCGACAACCGCACGTCGGACGTGATGCTGTGCACCGCCGAGAACGCCGTCTGGGTCGAGGAGGACGGGACGATGCGCAAGATCGCCGCGACCGTCTCCCGCCTGGTCCTGCTCGACGCACGGGACGGCACGGTCGTCACCGACCTCACGGACGAGGCCGCTGCGGCGCCGGTCGCGGAGTCGTCCACCACCCTCGGCGACCTGGTGCTGCTGGCGGGCCGCACGTCCGACGGTGCCCAGGTCCGGGCCGTCCGACGCGACGGGTCCGTCGCGTGGCGCACCACCGTGCCCGCCCCGCCGCCCGCGGAGCCCGAGCCCGGAGGGTCGCCCGAGCAGCTGCAGCTGATCGGGGCCGGCGACCACGCCGCCCTCGTCACCCCCGATGCCGTGCACCTCCTCGGCGCGACGGGCGCGACGGTCCGCCGCACGCCCCGCGCCGCGGACGCCTGGGCCACGGGCTCCACCGACGGCACGGTCGTCCTGGGGACCGGCGGCGCGTACGCGCCTCCGGGCGACCCGCCGCAGGCCCCCGCGTCGTCGACGTTCATCCGTCCGGACGGCGCCGTCACCCGGCCCGGGGAGTGGGTGTGGCTGGGCGTCGACGACGGCACCGCGCCGTTCACGGCGCTCACGTGGGACGCCGACGGCCTGCACGCCTGGGACAGCGATGACGCACCGTTGTGGACCGCCGACGTCCGGCTGCCGCGCGAGGCCGTCGCCCTGGACGGCCTCGTCCACCTCGCGGACGGCACCGGGCTGCTGACGCTCGACGCGGGCACGGGTGCCGAGGTGTGGCGGATGACAGCCCTGCGGTCGGACACCCCCCTGATGACCGACGGCAACGTCCTGGTCGTCACCGCCGGGCCGACGCTGGGCGAGGACGGCGGAACCCGCCTCGTCGCGCTCGACCGCAAGGACGGCTCGGAGGTGTGGCGCGCACCCACGCCGGTCGACGTCGACAGCCTGTGGCCGGTGGGCGGCGTCCTCCTGGGCCAACGGTGGGAGCACGACGGACTGGACCAGGTGGTCGTCACCGCACTGGGGTGATCCGGTCCGGCAGCCGACGCGCGCCCCGCACGGTGCGGCGACCCCGCCCTGCTCGTCCGTACGACCGGCACGTCATCCCGGGGTTGGGACGGGTCCGACGCCTTCCCACCCACGGACGGACGGGACCCACGACCGTGTGCCCCCGTGGTGGGCCGCACGTCGAGCCCGCAGGGGGAATCGGCGGGCGCGGCGTCCCGCATAGCGTCACTGATATGCCCCTGACCTGTGACGACGTCGTCCTGCTGCACGACCCCCGTGTGGCAGCCGTCCCGGTCCTCGAGAGCGGCGATCCCCTCGTCGACGCCCGGCTGCCCCGCCTGCACGCCACTGCCGACCCGCTCGGCGCACGCGTCCGGGCACCGGTGGCCCGGCGCCTCGCGCTCGCCCGGGCCGCACTGCCGCCGGGCCTGCACCTGGCCCTGGCGCAGGGGTGGCGCAGCCCGGCCGAGCAGGCCGCGATCGTCGCCGGGTACCGCGCCCGCGTGCGCGCGGACCACCCCGCCGCGTCCGACGCCGAGGTGGACCGCCTCACCAGCCGGTACGTGGCACCGGTGGACGTGGCGCCGCACGTCGCCGGCGCGGCCGTCGACGTCACCCTCGTCGACGACGCGGGCACGGAGCTCGACCTGGGGTGCCCGCTCGACGCCACCCCGGAGGAGAGCGACGGCCGCTGCTTCACCGACGCGCCCGTCCCACCGGCCGCTCGGGCGCTGCGCACGGCGCTGTCGGACGCGATGCGCGCCGCCGGGTTCGTGAACTACCCGACGGAGTGGTGGCACTGGAGCTTCGGCGACCGCTACTGGGCGCTGCTGACGGGCAGCCCGGCCGCCCTGCACGGGCCGGTGGCGGCGTGAGCGCGACCCTCTGCCCGACGGACCCGGGCCCGGACGCCGCCGTGGCCCGGACCCACCCGGTGCTCACGGTGCGGCTCGACGCGGTCGCGCACAACACCCGCGTCCTGGCCGGGTCCGCGCGGCGGCTGATGGCCGTCGTGAAGGCCGACGGGTTCGGGCTGGGCGCCGAGGACGTCGCGCGCACGGCGCTCGGGCACGGGGCGTCCGCGCTCGGTGTGGCGACGCTCGCCGAGGCCGCCGAGCTGCGCCTCGCCGGCCTGACGGCGCCGCTGCTGGCCTGGCTGACGGCCCCGGGCGACGACCTGTCCGACGCCGCGCTGCACGGCGTCGACGTGGCCGTGCCGGGTGTCACGCACCTGCAGGCCGCGGTGTCGGCGGCACGGCGGCTGGGGCGGGTCGTGCGCGTCCACCTGTACCTCGACTGCGGCGCGGCCCGCGACGGCTGCCCGCCGGAGCTGTGGCCCGGGCTGTGCGCTGCGGCCCGTCGTGCGGAGCTCGACGGGACGGTGCGGGTCGTCGGCGTCATGGGGCACCTGCCCTGCGCGGCGAGCCTCGACCCGGTCGGCAACGCGGCGGCCAGGGCCCGGTTCGTGCGCGGCGTGCGGCAGGCGCGCGCGGTCGGGCTGCGGCCCCGGCTGCGGCACCTGGGCGCGACGGCCGCCGTGCTGGGCCTGCCCGGCACGGCGTTCGACCTCTCACGCGTCGGGGCGGGCCTGGTCGGCATCGACCCGACGGGCCGGTACCCGGTGCTGCGCGGGGCCGCCCAGGTGACGGCACCGGTGGTGCAGGTCCGTGACGTCGGTGCCGGGGTCGGCGTGGGCTACGACCACACCCACCGCACGGCCGCCCCCACACGGCTCGCGCTGCTGCCGCTCGGTTACGCCGACGGTCTGCCCGTGGCGGCGTCCGGTCGCGCCGAGGTCCTGGTGCACGGCCGGCGGCGCCCGCTCGTCGGGCGCGTGTCGATGGACCAGGTCGTCGTGGACGTGGGCGACCTGCCCGTGCGGCTGGGCGACGTCGTGACGGTCATCGGCACCGGCGACGACGTCGTGACCGGCGGCGCCACCAGCGACCCCGCCCCCACGCTCGCCGAGTGGGCGGGCTGGGCGGGCACCCTCCCGCACGAGCTGCTGACCGGGCTGGGGCGGCGGCTCGTACGCCGCACCGCACCCGCCGACGCCCACCTCACCCCCACACGTCCCCCCTTCCCACCTGGAGCACCCGTGACCTCCTCCCCCCTGCAGCACCGGCCCCTGCCCACCCCGCCGACACCGGGGTGCCGCGTCGCGGTCGTGGGCGGCGGCGCCAACGCCGAGCACGACGTGTCGCTCGCGAGCGCCGCGGCCGTCCGCGACGCCCTCGCCCCCACGCATGACGCCCTCGCCCCCACGCATGACGTCGTCGCCCTGACCATCGCCCGCGACGGCACGTGGTCGACCGACGGCGTCGCGCTGACGTTCCCGGAGGCGGTCGCCCTGATCGCGACGTGCGACGTCCTGCTGCCCGCGGTCCACGGCCCGCACGGCGAGGACGGCACCCTGGCCGCGCTGGCCGACCTCGCAGGCGTCGCCTGCGTCGGGTCCGGGGTGCGGGCCGGGGCCGTCGGGATGGACAAGTGGGTCACCAAGCTGGTCGCCGCCGCGGTGGGCGTCGCCGTGGCCGACGGGCACGTCGTGCGCAGCGCCGCCGAGGCCTGCCGCGAGCCGCGTCTGCCGGCCGTGGTCAAGCCGGTGGCGAACGGGTCCAGCCACGGGGTGCGCCGTGTCGACACCGTCGGCGAGCTCGCAGCGGCGGTCGCCGCTGCGCTGGAGCTGGACGACCGGGTGCTGGTCGAGGGGCTCGTGACGGGCCGCGAGATCGACGTCGCCGTGCTGCGCCGCGCCGACGGCACCACCGTCACGTCGCCGCCGTTGGAGATCGGCCACGCCGGAGCCGTCTTCGACACGGCGACCAAGTACGACGGCAGCGCACGGTTCGTCGTGCCGGCCGAGCTGGACCCGGCCGACGCGGACCGCCTGGCCGCCGCCGCGCTGGCGGTCGTCGACGCGCTGGGGTGCCAGGGGGTCGCGCGCGCCGACTTCTTCCTCACGTCCGACGGGCCGCTGATGAACGAGGTCAACACGATGCCCGGCATGACGCCGCACTCGCAGGTGCCGCGGATGTTCGCGGCGGCGGGCCTGCCGTACGCGGAGCTGGTCGCCGAGCTCGTCGCACAGGCCCGGGTGCGGCACGCCGCGGGCACTCCGTGACGGCACGCGTCGGCGCGTGGGACGCCCTGCGCGGCGCCGCCATCGCGCTGGTGATGCTGCGGCACGCCTGACCCGACGTGTTCCCGGGTGCAGGGTCGTCGGCGTCGTCACCCTGACGCTCGACCCGCTGGGCGACGTCGACACGCTCGGGCGGAGCGTCGCGGTGTCGCTGACGTACACGGCCAACGTGCCGTACGTCGGCCTCGTGGGTGTCAGCCCGGCGATCTACCAGCAGGCCGGTGGCCCCGCGCCGCGACGGGCCCGGCGGCGGTGGCCGTGGCCGTCGCGCTGCTCGCCGGGCTGAGCGTCGTCGACCTGCGCGGCCACGCCGCGACCTACCTGCTCGCCGGGCCCGCGGTCGCCGTCGCGACCGTCGTGCTGGTGCAGGCCGGCCGCCGGCACGTCACCCTGCGGCCGGTGTGGCGCCCGCTGGTCGCGCTCGGCACCGTGTCGTACGCCGCCTACCTGTGGAGCTACCCGCTGACGCTGTGGCTGCGCCCGACGCTCGACGACGCCACCGGCCTGGTCGCCGTGCCCGCGACGCTGCTCGCGGCCGCCGTGAGCTGGTGGCTGGTGGAGCGGCCCGTGCAGCGGGCGGGCCGACGCCCCCGGGTCGCGGCGGGCGTCAGCGCAGGACGGTGAGGGTCAGGTCGTCGCCGACGGTCGAGTCGACCGCGACGAGCATGCGTCCGGAGACCGTCACGTCCTCGGTGCCCTCAGGCAGGGGGGACCGCCACATCTCGGTGCCGTCCGCGGGGTCCAGGGCCACCAGCTCGGGCTCCCCGGCCGTGCTCGGCGCACGCGCGAGCCCGAGCAGGTGCCGGCCGTCGGGCACGATCGTGCCCTTCATCGCCGTCGACTCCCACATCACCTCGCCGGTGCGCGCGTCGAGCGTCACCACGGCGGACTCGCCGGCGAGGTGGAGACGGCCGCCGATGAGGACGGCGTTCCCCGCCACCCACCCGTCGCGGGTCCACAGCTCCTCACCCGCGACGTCCCAGGCGGTGACCCCGTCCTCGCGCATCGTCAGGAGCAGGCCCGGCACGCTGCCGTCGTCGAGCGCGACCAGGGGATAGCCGGCCAGCTCGACGTCGCCCTCGGGGAGCAGCACCGTGGTGCGCACGTCGTCGTCCGGGTCCGTGGCGTCGGACCCTTCCTGCGGGTACGCGACGACGTGGACGCGGCCGGCGACGAGCTCGGCGGCGATGTACGGCGAGTCGGCGTCCCGCCCCCAGGAGCGCACCGTGCGCCCGTGCGCGTCGAGGAGGCGCAGAGCGGTCGGCGAGCTGACCGAGACGAGGTCACCGACGGTCCGCACGGAGAACCACTGCTCGTCCGCGCCCTCGGGCAGGGCGACCGTGGTCCGCCACCGTTCCGCACCGTCCGGTCCCACCGCGACGACGTCGGCCCCGCCCTCGGTCGGGAGCGCGACGACGACGACGTCCGCGACCGCGGCGAACGATGCGTCCATGACCCCCGCACCCAGCGCCCCGGTGACGTCGGTGACGACCGAGCCGTCGCGTGCGTCGAGCGTGAGCACACGCGTCACCGTCGGCGGGATCTCGGCCGACCCGTCGGCGGTGAGCACCTCGACGCCGTCGTCCACCCAGCACGTCACGAGGTCCGCGCGGCTGCCGGCCTGCTCGCACCGGCCGGGGAACGACAACGCCCGCGCGCCGGTCCGGGGGTCGACGTGCGTCGAGCCGTCGAGGACCTCCGTCCGCCACACCTCGCTCCCCGTGGCGGCGTCCACGGCCGTC
Organism: Cellulomonas wangleii; assembly: GCF_018388445.1. NCBI lineage: Bacteria > Bacillati > Actinomycetota > Actinomycetes > Micrococcales > Cellulomonadaceae > Cellulomonas > Cellulomonas wangleii. The sequence continues at coordinate 529,082 of NZ_CP074405.1, read as the reverse complement.
ACCGCCACCGGCCCCTGGGTGGCGGCCGGTACCGAGACCAGCAGGCCGTCCGGCGTGCGCACGTCCGCGATCTGCAGCCGGTACCGCGTGGTCGTCTCCCACGCCGGCTCGGGTGGCCGCGTCAGCAGGTCGACGCTGTACGGCAGCGCGGCCACGGCGGCGATCAGGGCGCGCTCGCGCCGGTCCACCACCACCTGCCCCACGACGCCGGCCACGACCAGGGCCACGACGAGCCCGGCGCCGACGAGCAGCGCGACGCGTCGTCGACCGGACCCCGCCGCGGGATCCCCGTCGCCGGCCGCCGCACCGCCGGGGGGCGAGGGGTCGGGGGTCGCACCACCGGGATCGACGTCGTCGACCACCTCGACCTCGTGCAGGTGACCGCGGCGCGCCATCGTCGGAGGCTAGCGGCCGGGCCGGCCGGCCGGGCCCGTTCGGGTGCACAGTCACGAGACCGGGCGACGGCCGCGCGAGCGTGGTGCCCGGGAGGGCGGCGGCGCTGCCGGCCGGGTCAGACCGTGAGGTCCTCCCAGACGAACGTCGTCGTGGTCCCGCTCTGCCAGTCGCGCCGCAGGACCGCGTAGGCCACGGAGGCGACGGGCGCGGCACCCTCGACCGGCCAGCCCTCCCGGTAGTGCGCCTCCTTGAGCCAGCCGCACCGCAGGAAGGTCTTGCGCATCGCGATGTTGTCCTCGCGCGTCTGCCCCTCGAAGCGGTGCACGTCCGGCATCGTGCCGAACACGTGGTCGGTGGCCGCACGCAGGACCTCGACCCCGAGGCCCCGGCCGCGCACCGGCCCGTCCAGGCGCAGGTCGAACAGCGGCGCCGACTCCGTGAGGTCCTCCAGGCGCAGCACCCCGATCCGGCCGAGGTCGGTGTGCTCCACCCAGTACGTGTCGTTGTCCTCGTCGCGGTAGGCGCCGTCGGCGACCTGCTCCTCGACGTCCTGCGCCGTCAGGCGGGGCCGGACGTGGAACGGGAAGACGTTCCGCGTCATGAAGTCCACGAGAGCGGTGCGATCGGCGCCCACGGGGTCGAGGCGGTGGAAGGAGACCGTCATGGCGGCCACCCTAGGGTTCCGATCCGCTGACCTGCGACGACATTGCCCGCGGCGCGACGCACGAGGCCGCCGGTCGATCAGCCGGACCCGAGGTCGGCGGCGAGCGCGCGCAGCTCGTCGAGGACGCGGCGGACCACGAGCCGCTCGGCGCGGTCCCGCCGCACCAGTGCGTCGATCCGGCGACCCGCCCGCACCCCGGCGAGCGGGACGAGGCGCACCCGCGCGCCGCCGCCGAACGCGTACCGGGGCAGCAGCGACACCCCGTGACCGGCCTCGACGAGCGCCTCGACCACGTGGAAGTCGTTGACCCGGTGCACGATCCGCGGCACCGCACCCGACCGTGCACCGACCGCCGCGAGCACCTCCGCCACCGGGAACCCGCTTCCGCTGCTGGCACTGTCGCTCGTCGTCGAGGGGCCCGCGCGGATCGCCGGGTCGTTCGACGGGCTCGGCAGCACGCAGGGACTCCTCGCGCTCGGCGGGCTGGCGTTCACCGTCGTGGTGGCGACACTCGTCGGGACCGGGCTGTGGACCACGTTGATGGGCCGGCACCCGTCCAGCACGGTCGCGCCGTTCTCGATGCTCGTCCCCGTGGTCGGCACCGGCGCCTCGTGGCTGCTGCTGCGCGAGCGCACGTCACCGACGGAGCCGGCGTGCGGTGCGCTGGTCGTCGCGGGCGTGCTGCGGGGCAGCACACGCGGGTCGGCGGGCGGCGACGTCGTCGAGGTCCCCGCGACGCCCTCGGCGCGACCGCTCGACCCGAGCCCGGCGTCGCGCGCCTGAGGCACGTCGGCGCTGACCGGGCGGGACGGAGCGGACCGGCTCAGGCCCCGGCGGGGAGCGTCCGCAGCAGGTACCGCTCCGACTCCCCGGCCTGCTGGGCCAGGTCCCACAGCGTCGACGACCCGGCACCGGACGCCTCGGCGGCAGCACCGTCCTGCAGGTCCGACCCGGCCCGCCCGTCGGGGTCCAGCGTCTGCACGACGTGGTCGAGCTCCGCGGGGGCCAGCGGCACCGCCTGGGCCAGCACGGTCAGGTCGCGCAGCCCGTTGCGCAGCGAGTCCAGCTCGGCGAGCTGCCTGTCGTCGAGCCGGTCGCGGTCCGGCACCAGGTCGTCCTGCAGGCGCACGGCGTCGCGGAGCAGGGCGATCTGGTCCGGCTGGTGCGACCCCGGGCCACTGGACGCCTGCAACGCCGTCGCGGTGGCCTGCGCGGCGGTCCGGACGCGTTCACGCAGCGGTGGCGGCCGGAAGCCCGGGACGACGACGAACCCGAGGACCACGCCGAGCAGCACCGCGCAGGCGATGAGCCCGACGTACTGCGTCAGCAGCGTGACCGGGTCCAGGTCGCGGCTCACGGCGTTGAAGCCGACGCTGACGACCACCATGAACGCGTTGCCCAGCGCCGGCAGCGTGACGATGTACCAGAGCCCCAGGCACAGGCAGACGGCGGCGACGAGGACCAGGAACCGCTCCGGCACGACCAGCAGCACCACCGCGACCGTGAGCGCACCGGCGACCACCCCGACGACCTTGTTCCGCGTCTTGACCGCGGTGTCGCTCCAGGTGGCCTGCATGATGCCGAAGGTCGCGAGCAGCGCGGTGGAGACCAGCGGGTCGCCGCGCTGCAGGCGCGAGGTGATCAGCAGCATGATCAGCACCGCGAGCGCGGTGCGCAGCGCGTGCCGCACCTGCACGGACCGCAGGCGGGCGGAGGGGTGCAGCACGGCGTCCTGCAGCTGCTGGCGCCGGTCGCGCTCGAGCCGGACGGCGCTGGTGTCGCGCGTCAGCAGGGCCTGCTCGACGACGTCGAGCGCGGCGCCCGGGGCGTCGGGGACCTCGACGACGCCCGGCGCGGACGACGGGCCCGCTGCCGCCGGCGGCGTCGGTGACGACGTCCGTGACACGGACGTCGTCGCGTGCCTCTCGCGTCCCGGCTTGGCCCGCAGCCGCGCGGCCAGCCCCTGGGCCCGGTCCTGCAGCGCAGGGACGTCACCCGGGCCGGCGCCGTCCGCCAGCTCGGCGGTCCGCAGGGCCAGCCGGTAGCTCGACGCACCCTCGAGCGCCTGCGCGAGCCACCGCTGGCGGCCGTCGGTCAGCCAGGTGCCGAACGCGGTCGCGGTGGCCGTGGTCGGGTCGTCGGCGACGAGCACCGCGGCGACCTGCTCCCGCGTCGGCTTCGACGGGTCGGAGATCCCCATGAGGACGCGCAGCACGACGGCCACGACGACGCCCGCGACCGCCGCCGCGATCACCTGCCGGTGGTCGGCCCCGCCCTCCGGCGCGTAGCCGTAGCCGAACATCGTCGTCATCCCCAGGCCCAGGCCCGCCGTGCCGAAGCGCGGCCCGACCAGCGGGAGCAGCGCCGCCACCGCGGTGAGCAGCACGACCAGCACCATCGCCCACGGGCGCGACGTCTCCGCCACCAGGCGCGGCACCGCCGCCGCGACGACGAGCAGCGGTCCCATCACCGCGGCGACGCGCAGGTCCGCCCGCAGCGGACCCCCGATCAGCGCCACCAGCGCGAACATGCCCGTCAGCCCGCCGATGATCCCGGCCGCACCCGCGCCCCAGGCGTCGGCCAGCAGGACTGACGGCAGGACCACGATGATCATCAGCACGATCAGCATCGGGCTGCCCTTGGGGCGCGTACGCGCCTCGGTGCTCCCAGTGCCCCCCACGGTGCCCCCTCGGAGGTTCGGCCACGCTCGGTCCTCACGCTAGGGCGGGAGGGAGGGAGCCGCCACAGGCCGGGTCGCGGCCCGTCCGCGCGCCGCCGAGCCCAGGATCACAGCTCCACCGGCAGGAATCGATCGGCGATGGCGCTGGCGAGTCGGTTGCCGTCGATCTCGTACCGCTCGCCGGCGGGCGCGGCCACGAAGTGCTGTCCGTTGAGCCACACCCGCAGCGCGTCCTCGATCGAGTCGTCGTCGAGGGACCGGACGCGGACCGCGACCATGACGGGCCCCGTCGGCATGGCCGCGATCGCCGCGAGGGTCGCGAGGTCGTCCGCGTGCTCGGTGGCGTCCTCGGGTGCGAAGCGGCCGGGCACGGGCTCGTCGAGCATCGCCTCGGGGTCGACCGTCGCGATGACCTGCGCCCGGGCGACGGCCCGCGACAGGCGGTCCAGCTGCCCGGCGAGCATCCCGATCGTGGCCGACGGTGGCAGGACGCTGACGGCGTAGGTGAGGACTGCGGCGGCGTCGGCGACGGCCTCGAGCGCGTCCGTGGGGTTCTTCATGGCTCCTCCTTCGATCCGGGAGCCGCAGCGGAGCGACCCCTCCCCTGTGCCACGGAGAGCCGAGAAAGTGACATCGGAGGCAGGCGGACCGGGTTGACCAGGACGAACGCGGTGACGACCAGGGCGGCAGCGCAGCATCTGCGGGCGGTTCGCGCCGCTAGCATCGGCGCTCCGGGACGACGGGGTCCCGCACTGTCGGCCGCCGGGACTCACCTCGGCGGCGAGGAGGTCGTCGTGGGACGCACGCTGTCCACAGCCGCACGCACCTGGGCCGCAGTCGCCGTCGTGCTCCTGCTCGTCCACCTCACCGCCGAGGCGACGGGCGCGCAGGACCTGTCGACCGTGAGCCAGTGGACCCTGATGCCCGCGCTCGCCGCAGTCGTCCTGACCGCCACGCGCAGGCCGCGCAGCCGGCTGGTGACCTGGGTGCTCGTCGCGCTGGGGTTCTCGTGGCTCGGCGACCTCGTGCCGTCGCTGGTCGACGACGACATGTCCTTCCTGGTGATGGTCGGGTTCTTCCTGCTGGCCCAGGTGGCGTACGTCGTCGCGTTCGCGCCCTTCGTGCGCAGCTCCGTCGTGCACCGGCGTCGGCTCCTGCTGCTGCCGTACGTCGCGGCGCTCGGGACGCTGGTGGCCCTGTGCGCACCGCACGCGGGCAGCCTGCTCGTGCCGGTGTGCGTCTACGGCGGGATGCTCACGGCCATGGCCGTGCTGGCGACCGGGCTGGGACGCCTCGCAGCGCTGGGCGGGGCGATCTTCCTGCTGAGCGACGCGCTCATCGCGCTCGAGGCGTTCGTCCCGTCGTGGGACCTGGCGGGTCAGGGGTTCTGGGTGATGCTGACGTACACCGTGGGGCAAGGCCTGCTCGCCGCGGCGGTGCTGCGCCGCGACGCTGTCGAGCGTCGTGCGCCGGAGCAGCAGGCGGCGCCGGCGGACGTCGCGCAGGACGAACGGGCTCCGAGCTGAACAGGTGGAGTCCACCGAGCGGAGGTACCGAACCGCTGAAGGGCCCACGGACTGGACCGGTCGCCGTGAGCTCGTGCTGGTCGCCGCCGAGGACCTCGACGCGCTCGAGGAGACCCTCGACATCCTGTCGGGCGGGCGGCTGCGCAACGAGATGGCCCAGGCGAACGGAGACGTGGACGTCGGCCTCGGAGTCGGGCGCGACGCGCTGCCTCCGGCACTCCTGTCGCGGTGAGTTCCGGGTGCCTCACCTCATCGACGACGCGACGCGGACGGTCTCGTCCTGACGATCGACCACCACCGCGATGCCTACCGGACGCACTAACACTGCTCCCCGGAGGCGATGGGATGGCGACAGGGATGTCCGCCCGGGCGCAGACCGGGGCCTTTTGCGGCGCGGTCCCACGGAACTGCTCGACACCGACTGCCTCGTGGCGCGCGAACCACGGGTCAGGCGCGCAGCTGAGCGCGATGATTCGCCGCGCGCACCAGGGCGGCGCGGGCACTCTACGCATCAGCTCGAGTGGGGGCTGCTGCACGAGTAGGTGACACCCATCTGTGGCGCCGTAGGCGCCGCTGGAAGGATGTGCACCGTGCCCAGGCCCTATCCGATGGAGTTCCGCGACGACGTCGTGGCCGTTGGCTCGCCGCGGGGACGCTCCGATCAAGCAGGGCGCAGCGGACTTCGACATCGCCGAGTCGTGCCTGCGCAACCGGCTGTGTGACGCTGACATCGAAGACGGCAACCGGCCGGGGGTGACCCGCACGGACTCGGCCGAGCTGCGTGAAGCCCACCGGCGGATCCGCTTGCTGGAGCAGGAGAACGAGATCCTCCGCCGCGCCGCGGCGTACCTGTCCCTGGCGCACCTGCCGGGAAAGGCTCTACCCGCTCGTGAGCGGACTCGCCGCCGACGGGATTCCCGTCGCGGTGACGTGCCGGGTCCTCAAGCTCGCCAGGCAGCCCTACTACCGCTGGCTCGCCGCCCCGGTAGGTGCCCGCGAACTCGACGAGGCGCACCTGTCCAACGCCCTGTTCGACGCCCGCCGCGACGACCCGGAGTTCGGCTACCGGCTCCTGGCCGACGAAGCCACCCGGGCCGGGCACCGGGCGTGTGACCGGCGCGTGTGGCGGATCTGCTCGGGCAACGGCTGGTGGTCGGCGTTCGGCAAGAAGCGCACGAAGGGCGGCAAGAAGGGCGGGCCGCCAGCTCACGACGACCTCGTGCTGCGCCGATTCCGCGCCGACGCACCGAACCGGTTGTGGCTGTGGGACATCACCGAACACCCCACCAGCGAGGGCAAGGTCTACCTCTGCGCGATCAAGGACGTGTTCTCCAACCGGATCGTCGGCTACTCCATCAGCGACCGCATGACGTCCCAGATCGCAGTGAACGCTCTGGTCAGCGCCGTCCAACGGCGTCGGGCCGTCGCCGGGTGCGTGGTGCATTCGGACAGGGGCAGCCAGTTCCGAAGCCGGAAGGTCGCCCGCGTCCTGACCCGTCACGACCTGGTCGGCTCCATGGGCCAGGTAGCCTCCGCCGGCGACAACGCCGCGATGGTGAGCTTCTTCTCCCTGCTGCAGGACAACGTCCTGAACCGACGACGCTCGACCACCCGCGACGAACTCCCTCTGGCGATCATCACCTGGATCGAGGGTACCTACCACCGCCGCCGCCGACGCCAAGCCCGGCTCGGACGGCTGACACCCATCGAGTTCGAGACCATCATGACCGCTCAGGTCGCACTCGCCGCCTGAGACCGACTGTCACCTACTCGTGCATCAGCCCCGACCGCTATTCACAGGTCTGTGATGAGCGATGGTGTCCAACTTCTCCCGCTGCAGGCCGCTCCAGATTGGTGCTCGCGGAGACCACGCCGGCCGAGCCCTGCCCTCATGGCGTACAAGCAGCCGTGCCGGTCGCGGTAAGCAGGAGCACCCGGAACTTCCGCCGACAGATCTTGGCGAGGTGCCCAATTCGCCCGGTGGAAGGTGCGACCCTGTGTGACACACAGCATCCAACGCACCGGACGGGATCGGAATGGTCTACCTGGACAAGTGGGGCATTAGCCTCGACGAGCTCGACGCTCTCGTCGCAGAGAGCAGCGTCCTACGAGGCATGGTGTACGGCTTCGTGGCGGAGTTCAAGCTCCGGACCGACGTCTTCGAGAGCGACCCCCGGATCATCAACCTCGTGAAGCCCGCCGACTCTAACCGAGTCAACCACCGGGACAAGACGAAGCGGATGAAGGGCGACCTGAACTTCACGTACCGGAACCAGCAGTTCAAGGTGGAGACCAAGAGCCTTGACACCGCCAGCTGCATCGACCGAGGAGACGGTCGGTGGGGGGGCACCTTCCAGTGCAACGGTTCCGATAAGCGGGAGATCGAGTTCGACGACGGCACGACGCTCGAGACGAACCTGCTGCTGTTCGGCCAGTTCGACCTGGTGGCAGTGAGCCTCTTCGGCTTCGGAGAGCACTGGCACTACGCGTTCGCCAAGAACTCCGACCTGACCGGTAGCACCTGGCACAGGTACACGCCAGCGCAGCAGAGGGCACTCATCGCCTCGTCGCAGAAGATCTGCGAGCCGCTCGAATGGCCGTTCCGGTCCGAACCGTGGAGCCTCCTCGACGAAATCATCGAGGAGCGAGCACGGGGCGTTGCTCCCGAGCAGACCATGGACCAGGAGGCAGCCGAGTCCCTCGACGAGCACGGCGAGCTCGACAGGAAATAGAACCTGCTCGTCGAAATCGAGGTCGAGGAAGCTGGCGTCGACCTAGTCGTCGGCGTGCCCCTGCGCAAGCCGCTCACCCCCGGCGACAAGAGGTGAACATCGCCCCCATCCGCACGAGCGAACTGGGGCAAGCAGCCGCCGCTAAGCCCACACCGCCGCCTGGAGGACACCGAACGGCTACACGTGTCACGACGACCTTCCACTGCGACATCTGCCGCGCGGAAGCGACCGACACTCGCCGCTTCACCGTAGATGGACGCGGCCGCGAGGTCGACGTCTACGCCGAGCACACGGCAGCGTTCGAGGAGAGTCTCAAGCCATACACCGACGCTGGACGGCGGGACACGGGGAAGAGTGGCCAGCGCCGGCGAGCGGGCTCGGTCGCCCCGAAGAGCAGCGACCCGAAGGCGACCCGGGCGTGGGCAGCCTCGCAGGGCATCGTGCTGAATGCTCGAGGAGCATCCCCTCCGACATCCAGGAGCGGTCCCAGGCCGCTCACAAGCAACCAAGTCAGCGTCGAGAGCACTGGCAGGATCCAGGGCTCTCGTCGGTTCACCCGTGTCGAACTGTCCGGGACCTAGCCGAACCGTGGGAGGGTTTTCCGACGAGAACCGCCGACGGTATGGGACGAACACATGGGTTACCTGGATGACTGGGATCTGACGTACGAAGAGATCAACGAGCTACTCACCGACAACCCGAGCCTTCGCAGCTTCGTCTCCGGATACGCCGCCGAAATGAAGTGTCGCCGACTCTGGTTCGAGAGTGACCCTCGGGTATCCAACGTTACGAAGTACGACGACCACGACCGGACGAAAAAAGGTGACATTGCTTTCGACTACCGAGGTCACACGTTCACAGTCGAGGTGAAGTCGCTGCAGACGAACAGCATCAAGTACAATAGGGCCGGGGACAGGGTCGCCAACTTCCAGTGCGATGCCAGCGACAAGCGTCCCGTGGTCTTCCCCGACGGATCGACCGTTGACACCACATGTCTTCTGGTCGGCGAGTTCGATCTCCTCGCCGTCAATTTGCACGGGTTCTACGGCAAGTGGCACTTCGCCTTCGCTAAGAACGAGGACCTGCCCCGTGTCAGCGGAAGGCGTGGTGCGTCGAGATTCTACACGCAGACGCAACTCGACGGGCTCCTCGCTACTTCGATGCCGATGACTGACCCGCCGGGGTCTCCGTATGAGGCGGACCCTTGGAATCTCCTCGACGAGCTCGTAGAGGAGCGTGAGAGGGGCCTCGGTCCCGCACCGGTGCGGGTTGTCACCGAGGACGACGGTGGCGAAGTCCTCGTCATCGACAGCGACTGACGTCAGCGGGACTGCATGACCGAGAGCCCCGGACGAGGGGGCTCGGTCATGCAGTCGGCGCTGGCTATAGCGCTACGAAGCTTCGGTCGCGCTGCCGGCCTTCGGGGGGTCGATGACCGGCTCCTCGACACCGTTCGTCAGGACGCCCTTCTCAGCAACGAGCCCCATCGCCTTCGCCTCAGTGGCGGTCGGCCGGATCCGCTTAGGGAACTCGGGGTTCCGCTTCACGAATACCAAGAAGTACGAGTGGTTCTTCCTGGCGTGCTCCTGCTTCACGAGCCGCACGATGCCTGGCCGGTTCACTCTCGTGACCACGAAGAGGTCCTTGCAGTAGAACCGCTCCTCCCAGGCGTTGATGAGCTCAACATGCGTGAGGCGTTGCCGGTTGGCTGAGACCTCGTCCTGGCACTTGACGATGAAAACCCCGTAGTTCCGCAGGGTCCGCCACGCCTCCTCCCCTGCCTTCAGGTAGAGGTCCAGGACAGCGTCGTGGTACTTCGGCGCACCCTCGACGTGCTCGGTGGCCTTGCCGTCGCTGTAGTTCTCACGGAAGGCAGCGTGGGAGCCGCCGCCAGCCATCTCGCCGGTCGTCTGTCGGAACAGGCCCTCCATGTACGGCGGGTCGAGTACGAGAGCATCAAGCGAGCCGTCCTCGTAGGGGAGGTCTCGGCAGTCGACACCCGACTGGATGTCGGTGAAGAGCGTCTTGTACGTGCCCTCCTCGACGAACTTCCAGAAGGCGCCCTTGCCCCAGGTGACGTCAGCGATCGTGGACCCTTCGGGGACATACAGTTTCAGGATGTCCTTAAAAACCGGTGCGTTGTCACCGAGGTGCGAGCTCAGGACGACGTTCGTGGTCGACTCGCCGGCCGGTCGCTTACGTCCGCTCGGCAACGGTGTCTTGTCGATGATGCTCTCCTCCCACAGCTTCTGCTGTTGGCTCATGGCCGTGCTCATACGCCGCTGCGACCGCCCTTCCCGCCCTTGGCTTCATGTTGGGTGCGGGCTCGCTGCCGAGCCTCACCACGGGCGCTGAGGATGTCGTGGAACGCCTGCTCCTTAGCGATGACGTCCCTCGGGTCGCTCAGCTCCGGGTGTGCAGCCCTCATCTCCTCCTCCAGCAGCTCGTAGTGAGCCTGAGCAAGGTTGACGCTGGCGCTCGAGTAGTAGACGTCAGTCCCGTTGAGGACGTAGTACCGGCCGTCATCTGGGACGGCTGGGGTCCCCTTCTCGAGGCTGATGCCGAGCCACCTGAGGCTTCTGCTGTACGGCTCGTTTGGCACGACACCATGGTGCCCTGGTTTGGTTCGTGCCGCACTCACCGGTTCGCCCACCACTCCAACGGTAGTCGAACACATGTTCGAATGGAAGACGCTGGTGTGTTCTTGGTGACTGCGCCGTGCTCTCGGGAGGACCAAGGAGGGTCGGATCGTGGCTCGACACGGCGACTTGCGACCGACTTCGCCCACATGCCCCTGACCGACGGCACCGACACCGAGGTCCTGATGTTCTTCGACGACCACTCCCGGTTCGTGCTGGCCTGCGCCGCCCACCACCGGGGCCGCGGCCCCGACGTCGTGGCTACCTTCCGCGCCGCGATCAGCGACAACGGCGTGCCAGCCGCGGTCCTGTCGGACAACGGCATGGTGTTCACCACGCGCCTGGCCGGCGGCCGCGGCGGGCGCAACGCGTTCCAGTCCGAGCTGGCCCGACTGCACGTCGAGCAACGCACCTTCCGCCCCAACCACCCCACCACCTGCGGGAAGGTCGAACGCGTCCAGCAGACCCTCAAGAAGTGGCTCGCCACACGACCCCCGCCACGAACCTGACCGAGCCGCAGACCCAGCTCGACCAGTGGCGCAAGCACTACGACACCGCCCGCCCACACACCTCCCTGCACCGACGCACCCCCGCCGCCGCCTACACCGCGACAGCCAAGGCATACCCCCACGGCGGCGCCGGCACCCACGAACGCATCCGCCACGACGGCATCGACACCAACGGCAAACTCACCCTGCGCATCGCCGGGCGTGCACCCCATCGGCATCGGACGACCCCACGCCCGAACCCCCGTGATCACGCTCGTCGCCGACCTCGACGTCCGCATCGTGCACGCCATCACCGGCAAACTCCTACGCGAGCTGACCATCTACACCACCCGCGACTACCAACCCCAGAAACGCCAACAGGCCGGACCCTGCGGGTCCGGCCTGTTGCTGATGTCCTGCGACATCACATGGCGGGGTGTTGACACAACTGCCTGACCTGGGCCGCGACCCGGCTGCCCACAGGACCTTCACAGGATCCGAGGTGAAGTGTTCACACCGCGACTGCCTGACCTGGGCAAACACCACGCGGCCAACCACAGGCTGTCCACGTCACGTCACGTCAGGTCGATGGATGCCCCATACCCGTCGACAGAACTTCGCACGGAGGAGAAGAGCTCAGCCGTCGACTCGTCCATCCAGTACCGGGACGGGACGCCGTCGATCCAGCGGGACGGGAGCTGGCGGCCCATGCTCCGCGCCGTCCTCCCGGGCCACGCAAGGAGGCCTGCCACCGCGCGGACATCCACCCCGAGGAGAGCCGCCAGCTCAGGCGCCGAGACGGGCGCGGGAGAGCTGTCGATGAGGTGCCCGAAGAGGGCCTGCGCCTCCGTCGTGAGCCCGTTCCAGAAGTCCGTCGCATCGTCAGCATCCGTCTCGGGGCTCCACGGCCGCAGCGTCGAAGCACCGGGCGACGTGGCGTGTCCGCGGTACGTCTCGCGCACGTCCGCGACGCGTCGACCGTCGGACAGGTGCCAGAACATCCAGCCGTTCGTCATGCCGCCTCGGACGTGGCGGGCCGCGGCGGAGAGTGACTCGAAGGTCATGTCGTCGTCGACGACGACGGAGCCGTCGTCCGTGATCGTCGCGGACGCGCTGCCGTACTTGCCGGGGCGGCCCGCCAGGACGGTGCCCGGGCGCAGGAGACCGGCGGCGATGAGGTGCCGAACCTCCACCCAGGCTTCCTCTTCGGGCCTCGCGTCGTCGACCTCGCCGACGTGGCCTGCCGGCACCGGCCAGATGCGCACGATCGCGTCGACGAGCCGTTCGGTGCGCTCGTCGATGTGCTTCTCGTCCCACCCGTCGGCGCCGGCAGAACGCACGTCCCTGTTGAGAAGCAGGACGTCGTACGTGGCGAGCTTCTCCCTCTTGCCAGCGGAGCCGAGCCAGGGGCCGTTCGAGACGGCTGAGTTGAGGGAAGCCGTCAGGAGCGTGAGGTTGCCCAGTCGGTGCACGTGCTCGTTGCGCTCGATCTCGGCGGCGAGGCCGTCGACCGGCCAGTGCGACTTCCACGACTGAGGCAGGAGGTGCTCGAGCGGGTAGCCGCGGCGCGGCACGCAGCCGACGTCGTGCGTGGAGCGGAGGTCGTCCTCCACAGCCTCGAGGACCATCCGGAGTCGGGATCGTGAGAAGCGCTTGTAGGCGGGCTCCGTCTGCAAGCTCCGACGCACCTCGACGTCGCCAGGCCAGTACGTGCTGAGGACCCGCAGCCGCGACAGGTACGCGGACACACTCGCAGCGAGCTCGTCGGCCGGCGTGGACCGGTGCACGCGGATAACGTCCGCGATGAGGCGGCTCGCGCCGGCGAGCGGCAGCCGCAGCAGCATCCGACGCACGAGCCAGCTCTCCATGGCGGTCACGACGTCGTCGATCACGCTCTGGGGAAGGTCCCGACCCGGCTCATGCAGCCAGATCAGGATGGGCTTGAGCACCTCCGTGCCCATGGCCCTGAGGCGGTACACGCACATCTCGACGACCGTGAGCTGGCGGTCAGGATCGTCCGCGGCAAGCGTCCACCGCTCGTACAGGTCCGCCTGGGCCTTGATGGTCGCAAGGAGCTCGCTCATCTTCTGGGTCGCGAGGTGCTCCGCGTAGTGCTTGAAGAGCGTGAACGTCTGCTTCGTCGAGACGGGCTCAGCGGTCCGCGACACGAGCCACTGGTTGAGGAACACCGAGCTGCGGGTCATCGACTCTCGACCGACAGGGACCTCAGCGTCCCAGAACCTTGTGCGGAACGGCCAGACCTCCTTGTACACCTTCTCGGTGTCGGCACCCTCGGCGTCGAGGCGCTGGAACACGAAGTTCTTGACCAGGTCAGCGGCGGTGAGCGGGGTCCCGCGCGCGTTGAGGGTCTCGAAGATCTCCTGCGAGTCCTCGGATGCGCGCAGGTCGATGACCACGAGCTGCAGGCCCTGCTTGAGGACGGTCGCGAGAGTCTCGGCGCGCTCCTCGACGGTGCTGCGGTCACTCTCGGCGAGGAGCCACCCCTGGACCTGCCCGACGAAGAAAGCGTGTGCGCGCGCGATCTTCGACGCCCCGTGTCGCAGGGCGCCGTACTCGATCGGAGGCTCGGCGTTCATGACCTCGTCGTACGCGGCCCGGTCGTCGTTGGTGTGCCTCAGCTTGAGCTGGTCGGCGGGATCGGGGACGAAGTCGGCGCCGTTGTGCGTCATGGAGGTCAGCTGCTTCGCCAGCCGGTCGAAGCCCCGTTCCTCGTACACGGCGGCCGTCGCGTCGAGGATGATCTGCAGAGTCGTCAGACGCTGCTGCCCGTCGATGACGTTCGCCGCCTGAACGACACCGGTGGCGCCCTCATGCGCCTGGAGAACGACGGCCCCGAGGAAGTGAGTGCCGGTCGCATACGGGTCACGCAGGCGAAGGTTCGCGGTGCGCTCGATGTCCTGCCACAGCGGCTGCCACTGCTCTTCCTCGTCCCACACGTACGGGCGCTGGAACAGCGGGACCACGAGGTGCTGCGGCAGGTTGAAGATCTCGAGCGGGGTGCGGACCTTCGTGTCCATCGGCTCCTCATTCGGGCTGACGCGGCGCGGACCCCTGCAACCTAGTCCGACGTTCGCGCGCGGGTGCTCACTAACGCCGACGGCTCCCGCGAACTCACCCCCTCTTCGGCGTCGCGGCCGTCGCCGGCGGCCCAGCTGGGTGCAAGACCAGGCGCGACCGCGCGGTACCCGCCTCGCCCCGTCTGCACCCAGGAACGGCCGACAAGCGGACCCGCAAGCGCCGGTAGCCTGCGCGGATGGGCGAGTCTCTAGCCACGACCCACCGTTGCGTCGTGAAACGGCGGAACCGATGACTGCGTACAGCTTCGGCAACCGGTGGGTCGGCATCGTCGCGCTGCGTGAACCCGACCCGTCCGGCAGGGAGCCGCTGCACCGGATGGCGGCACGGCTGCGTCGGCCCATCACCGTGGCTGACGCCGTCATGAGCCGCGACGAAGCTGTGGCGCTCCTCGCGCGGTTGCGGCACCGGTTCGCCCTACGCGGGGACTGGTCCCTGGTGGCCGAGTGCGAGCGGACCGAGGACGCCATCCGCATCGGGCTGCAGAGCTCGATCCGCGCAGGCTTGGCCGTCGTGATGGGTCGTGAGGAGTCGCGTCGTAAGCGCGCGGCGAGCCCCTCCCTCGGGCCGTCGGGACCGCCCCGCGCGTCGCGCCGGAAGCACGCCGGCGTGCGTGTGCCACTGCTGCCCGCTCCGCCCACGCCGCCGGGGCTGCCCCTCCTGCCCCCGGGGGGAATGGAGGTCGCCGCCTGCCTTGGCGTGGCTCCGCTCGACCCGGTCTCCGGGGCCTGGCTGCGGTGGGCGTCGGTGCACGCGTCGTATGCACACGAGAACCACCTACCCGGGGTGAGCCACTTAGCGCTCGAGATGCTCGCAGGAGTGGGCCACCGGTGGCTGCAGCTCGCGGTCATCCAGGAGTACCACCGCCGCAGTGGCGACCTGGTCACCCCCGACACGGTCCACTCCGTCGCACGCACCCACACGCAGGTCCGCGACGCGCTGAGCGAATACCTACAAGGGCACGGGTTGGGCCTCCTCAGTCGCGGCGAGCATTCCGCAGGAAGGCTCGGCGGGCCATCGCGAGCCATCGCCATGCAGGTGCTCGGGGCTCTGTGCCTGACCACCGGCAGCCACCGACCCGCCGTCGCGGCCGTCCGGCGGTTCTGGACCCCCGCGGCCGATTCCGGCACGGACTGGGTGACGCTCGTGCAGAACTCACTGGGGTACGCCCCAGAGCTGCACACGTCCTCCGAAGGGCCGGACCACGCGCGGCGCTTCACTGTGACCCTGCGCGATCGCCAGGGGCGCAGTGCGACAGGCTCTGGAACCTCGACACGCCTCGCTCGACGTGATGCCCACCGCGCTT
Source organism: Cellulomonas wangleii (assembly GCF_018388445.1). Taxonomy (NCBI): domain Bacteria; kingdom Bacillati; phylum Actinomycetota; class Actinomycetes; order Micrococcales; family Cellulomonadaceae; genus Cellulomonas; species Cellulomonas wangleii. Next base: position 513,555 of record NZ_CP074405.1, on the reverse strand, counting down.
ACGCCCACACGCACGCACGTGACGTCGTCCCGACCACACCCGCGACCGCGCCCCGTCGCCCGCATAGCCCGTCACCGCTGCGCGGGGCTCCCGCTGCGCACGTCGCGACCGTGGGCGAGCTCGCGCGAGTGTTCGACCTTCCCGCCTCCGCCCACGGCCTGCTGACCGAAGCCCTGGTCCACGGGTCCTGGGCGCACGAGAACCGTCGGGCCGCGGAGGCGAGCGACGTCCGGTCCAACGCAACACTGGCAGCACTCGGTTCGTTCATCGCCCCGGCGCTCACCGCACACCACTTCGCGGCTGCGACCCTGCAGCGGTCGCTCACGCCGGACGCTGAGCAGGCGAGACTCCCCGATGTGCCGGCCGAGCACATGGCACGGCTGGGACGCACGCTGGCACCGGGCGGCGGCGCGCTCTACGGGAAGGGCACCACGCCCGCGACCAACCAGCATGCCGAGGTCGGACAAGCGATCCTCGGGGCCACCTGGCTGGCCGGAGGCGCGACGCTCGACCGGCGCGTCCCGGACGCGGTCGCTACATGGCTCGCCGAGGCGCGGAACAACCTCGACGCTGTGTCACAGCTCGTGGCGCTGTGCACGTCGATCGATTGCTCTGTCGAGCTCATCGTGGAGCCGCAGGGCCTCGACCACGAGCGGGCGTTCCGGGCCACGTGCCTGTTCGGGGATGGCAATCGCACGCAGTGGTCCGGCCCCTGGGAGACGAACAAGGCACGGGCGAAGCTGCTCGCGGCGTCGTCGGTACTGGACCTCATCCTCTCTCTGGCGGCCGGCGACCTGCCCAACACGTTGCCCCGGGACCAGGCCGCCGTGCTCGCACAACTGCTGTGGGCGGAGGCGGTGTCCGTCGCGCGTCGTGGGCCGGAGCCGCGCCGGGACGTCACCGCCCGGCGCCTGGGGGTCGACCTGGTCGTCTCCGGCAGCCTCGACAGACACGGCCGGTGGTCCGCGGGTGTGGAGCGCGTCCTGGCGGGCAGCAGCACGCTCGACACGTTCAACCGCGCGGTGTCCGGGTACTACCGCGCGCTGCTGGCACGCTCGCTGCGCGACGCGCTCCGCGAGGCGCTCGCACCGGTTCGCCGCGCCTGCGGCACCGGCGAGATGTCGCCCGAGGCCCAGGCGCGGACGCAGGCCGTCCTCGCCGTGCTCGAGGCAGTGACCTCGCTGCCCACGGACGACCTGGGCGCCGCCGTGCGCGATGCGTGCGCCGCCGTCGGCACGACGCCGCACGGCCTCGGAGCCGAGTACCCACGCAGCGCTCCCGGGACCGCGGGGGTGGGTGCGATGCTCGTGCGGCTGAGCGCCGCGGTCGCCTCCGCGGTCGAGGCCGAGCTGGAGGTCGCCGTGGAGACCGCCGAGGGCGACATACGTGTCATCCTCCGCGCCGATGGTGCCGACCTGCCCGCCACGTTGGGACACGTGCTCGACGTGGTTGCCTTGCTCGTACCCCAGTTGAGGGTCGCCCCCCAGGACGGCGCCGTGCTGATGGTCGCGCCCGCCGTGACCCAGCCCCCGCTGACCCCTCTGGGCCGTGCCGCGGCCGACGCGCTCGCCAACCGCGCCGCCGACCCGTGGCTGGCGGGACTGGTCGAGCACCTCCGCGGCCTTCTCGACAGCGACTCCGAGAGCGACGACGACGGTTGGCAGGCGCGTGCTCAGCGCGCGATCGACCACCTCCGCGAACCGGTGCGGGAACCCGCTGCCCGACCCGCCGGCTGAGCGGGTCCTCGTCGCGTCGCCGTCGCGACGCCCGACCTCGGCCGGCGGGAGCGGGCAGAGCGTGGCCGGACGCGTTCGTCACGCGGCGCGAGCGGCAACCTGATCGGCGAGCGCGGCGAGGACCCGGCGTTGGGGCGCGGACGGCTCGCCGTCCACCCGGGCCACGCGGTGCGCCGCTGCCATGACGTCGCTGACGTCACCGGTCGTCTTCGCCAGCAGCCGCCATACGCGCCCCGGGTCGACGTCGATCACTCCGGCGAGTTCCTCGTCGACGACCTCGTGCACCTCCCGCACGTACCGCACCAGGTTCCGCAGCAGCATCGCCTCGTCGTCCGACGCCCCGCCCGCCTCGACTACCAACCACGTCACCCACAGCAGCAGGCGCGGAGACTCGCTCGCCGCCGCGAGGCTCTGGGCAACCTCCACGATCCGGGCCTCATTGCGGAAGACCGCCCGCGCGTGGCGGCCGGCGGCCAGGGTCGTGTAGCGGTTGACCAGCACCGACAGCGGTATGCCGACGAGGGGGATCCCGAACTTGATGACGTTGCGCTGCAGCAGGAACTTGCCCACGACCGGGAACGCCTTCGCGGCATGCAGCACGGACCCGGAGTAGTACTTCTTCAGCAACGGGCGCAGCAACGCCGGCACGGCCTTGGACACGCCCTCGCGCGCCAGCTCTCCGCTCTTGATCGTGAACGCGACCCGGACGAGCTTCCACACGTCCTCCGGGTCTGACAGGTCCAGCGGGACGCGGTACAGGACCGCGACGTCGTACGCGAGGCGCAACTGAAGCTGGGTCACGAAGACGACGTCCACCATGAACGCCGCGACGCCGGCGGGGACGGTCGCCGGGGACGCCCCGCCGAGGGTCCCGATGGTCGCGGCCAGTGTCGCGGTGTAGGCGCCAGTCGACAAGCCACCTTCCAGCGCCGCGTACCGGGACGCCATCTTGATCCGCTGGTCGACGATCACGTCGGCGGGAACGCCCTCGTACTTCTCCTGGAAGTACTGCCAGTCGACCTTGTCGGTGTAGGTCTTCAGGGCGCCGCCGATGAGCTTGCTGAACCACACCCCGGACCGGATCTCGTCCGCGCTCAAGCCCTGGACGAACTTGCGCGCGGCGGCACGCTCCTCGTCGACCACGGCGCGAGCGGTGTCGTCGAGTGCGTCCGTGTCGTCGTCGACGGGCAGATCCGACATGGCAGTCCTTCCGAGCGGTGCGTTGAGGGGCAAGGGTGCCAGGCGTGGCGGCGTGAACCGTGCCGGTCGCCGGGCCGACGGCAGAAGATCACTCGACCAGTCGGGCGTCCGGCTCGTCACCGGGCGCGGCCGACCACGACAGGGTCGCCAGGCCGAAGGCCCGTGGGGTCGGCCGGGACTGCAGGACGCCCGGCGCGTCCCCCTGCGACGCGCCGGGCACTGGGTCACTGCTTTACGAACACGCCGCAGCCGTTCTCGAAGTCTTGGCCCTCCTGGAGCGTCACCGTCGGGTGGCCGCCTGGACGATGTCGTTCTCGATGATGTCGCCGCCGTTGGTGCCGCTGCGGTAGATGCCCCAGTAGCAGGAACGGCCGGGCACGCGACGACGGCAGCCGTCAGTTCAAGGTCCCGCAGTTCCGCCGTGACCTCGCCTCAGCCCGGGGCCGGCGGATGAAGGTCTACAACCAGCCCACGCTCGTGCTGCCCGCCTCGGTGGCCACCAAGCTGCGTCAGGAGCACCGCTGGGGCTCCGACGCGTGGATCGCCGACTACAGCCGCCGCACCGCCATCGAGGCGGTGTTCGGGAACATGAAGGCACGCGACGGCGAAGGGGTGCAGCGCGGCTGGATCCGCCTCGTCGGGCTGGCCGCCACCGCGATCATGACCGACTTCGCGCGATCGTGCACCACAACCTGCGCATGGTCCGCACGTGGGCCAGGCGCACCGGCTTCCAGAGCAACGACATCCTGCTCGCACGCGACCGCGCCATCGCCGGGTACGAGGAGACCCCCCTCGACGACGACGAGCCGCCCGCGGCGCTGAGCCCGCCCGCCGCAGCCTGACCCCGGCGACAACCCAGCCCTCTCGACCAGCCCACGGCCCCAGGCCGGTGGGCTCGTCATCGTGCCCGGGTGCCGCCACCTGCGCGCCTCGCCCCGCGAAGTGCCCGCCGGAACACCGCCCGCCGGCCCGATCGAGCACCCCGGGAACGACGAAACCCCCCGCGAGAAGCCCTTCCGGGCCCCTCGCGAGGGGTTCTGTCACTTCAAGGCACTGAGTTCCGTCAGTACCCCGTGGCGGGATGGTGACACAACTGCCTTGACCTGCGCGTCCGGGAGCCCGCGGGGACATGCAGTCACACGACTTCGGTCTCAACGCTCACACCGCAACGCGCTGAACTGCAAGAACGCGCGATCCCGCGTGGACGCTGCCGCGAGCTGGATCGGACGCGATCACGGACGCGTCGCACGGCCCATCTTGCGGTTCGCGAAGGGGCGGCGTCCGTAGTGCGCCGCGAACTGAGTCAGCAGTGCGGCTTCGACGTCCTCCGGATCCGTCTGCGGGGTGGGCAACCACGCGACCAGCAGATCGTCGGCATCGGCTAGCTGCCAGATGTAGCGACCGCCCCAGTGCCCGACGGGTTGCCCCACGCCATGGCGTCGGTACTCGTCGAGCCGCTTCCGCAACCCTCGCGCCCCCTTCGACCCGCCGCCGGCCTTGCCGATGTAGAGCACGATCGCGCTCGCCACCCACGCGTCAGTCAGGCGGTTGAGCTCGACCGACGGGTTCTTGGCCTTGAACCATCCCGCCACGCTCGACTCGAGGAACACGGCGGGCTCCGACGAGTCCCGAACGACGACATACACACCAGGGTGTGTCGGCACGTGCGCATCGGGAAGCCGAGCAAATGGCGCGAACCCCGCCAGGCCCGCGTCGCGCAAACCCTGGAGCGTCCGCTCGCGGATCTCAACCATGTCGCCCCTGTCGTCGAGCCGCGTGGTCACTGCGGTGTGCGAGGGCGCGGCGTCCGGCGTCGTCGTGGCGGGATGAGTCCGAAGATGCGCTCCTCGACCTCGGACGCGCTCAGCCCGTGCGGTGCTCCCCATGCCGTCAAAATGTCGACGTACCGGGCGTAGTCGTCGGTGGATTGCCCCGATCGCGCCGCTGCCGACCGGGCTTTGCGCGACGCAGTCGCCACCGCCAACGACGGCCCGGCCCCGGACGACGATCCGCTGCGGGACCGGTTCATGCACACCACGTTCGACGGCGCACTGGCGGTGCACGTCGGCGGCGCCGTGCGGTGCGTCCCGGCGCCGGACCCCGGTCAGCCACTGACGTCCTACCTCGATGCAGCACTGGGCGGACCGGACCGGCTCGCCGGGCCCATCGCGCGTCAGTTGCTCGAGGTGCTCGCCCCTCGACGAGCTGAGGGTGCGCGCACCCACAGCGTGCTGGCCGGGCGTCCCCTGGTCGCGCGCCTGCTTCACGAATGGGACCCCGAGCGCGCCACCCGCTGCCTGGCCGAGCTCGACGAGCTGGCCGCCGACCCGCGAGACGACATGCGCCGCGCGCCGCTGGTTCACGTGGGGCCGTTCGCGATCGTCATGGTGCCCTCGGGCACGGACGAGGTTCACGCGATGTCGGCCAGCGGTCCGCTGGGACGCTCGCACACCACCATCGACACCGCTCACCTGCTGGCCGCCAACGACACGTGGCTCGGCGACCAGGGCACCGCGACAGCAACGGCGTACGCGCGGCTGCGCGGCACCGGACTGAGTGCCCGCGACGCGCTCGGGACCCTTCCAGCGCTGCTGGCCGATCCCGCGTAGGGGGTTCGCTCGGAGGGGTCGGTTCGGCCGGGCGCCTTCGACCGGCGCCTCCCTGCCCCCTTCCCACTCGGAACCCTCATGACTATGATTCGGGTCATGACGACGACATCGTTGGCGAACGTGAAGGCACACCTGTCTCGCTTCGTCGACTCCGTCCACGACACGCACGAGCGCGTGACCATCACGCGCAACGGCGAGCCGGCGGCGGTCCTGATGTCGCCCGACGACCTCGCGTCCCTTGAGGAGACGATCGCCGTCCTGTCGGACGCCGCAGTCATGGCCGAGGTCCGAGAGGCTGACGCCGCAGTCGCCCGCGGTGACGTCACCCCGCTGGCAGACGTCTTGCGTGCCCGCGCTGCGAACGCGTGAGGTACGAGGTCCAGCTCGCTCCTCCGGCGCGGCGCGCCCTGGCCGGCGGGTTGCCTCCGGCGGTGGCCGCGGCGGTGATCGAGTTCCTCTCTGGTCCGCTGGCGGAGGCGCCGTTCCGCGTCGGCAAGCCCCTACGGAACGAGCTCGAGGGCAAGTGGTCGGCACGACGTGGTGAGTACCGCGTCATCTACACGATCAACGCGCGTGTGGTCACCGTGACCGTGCTGACGATCGCTCATCGCCGCGACGCCTACCGCACGTAGCCGCCCAGCAGCGGGCGCAGCGCCATTGCCGAGCCACATGGACTTCGGGGGGGGGTGGTCGGAGCGGGCCCCTGCGGGCTGCTGCGCCCCGCCTCGACCTGAGCGACCCCCGGTCCGGGCGGCCCACCCTCATCCGTGCCACGAACGCGGCCGGTGCCGTCGTGGCGGAGGTCGGGTACTCCTTCACCAAGGCCGGCGCGTCCGGGCCGTCCGCGGACCGCCTCGCGGTCCAGACCCGCACCTCGACCAAGGAGGTCGGCGTCCCGGCCGGCGCGGTCACGTCGTACTCCTACGACTCGCTCGGTCGGCTCACCAACGCCACCGAACGCACGGGCTCGACCACGAACGCGGCGTGGGGGTATGGGTACGACAAGGCCGGCAACCGCACGTCGCAGACCCGATCGGCCAACACCGGGCTGCCCGCGGGGACCACGACGTACGCGTACGACACCACGCACCGTCTGACGTCATCCAGCGCGGACACCACCGCGTGGCAGTACGACGCGGTGGGCAACCAGCTGACGAACGGCATCACCGGGCAGCGCGCGACCTACGACTCCCGGATGGCTGTCACGTCGATCGGCACGGCCACGTACGACGGGTTCGACCAGGGCAACGCCGAGACGGTCTCCCGGGCGAACCCCGCCGCGTCCTGGACCAGCGCGTCCATCGGGCTGGTGTCCCAGACGTCGGGGTCCACAACGCACGTGTTCACCCGCGACACCCGCGGCAACGTCCTGGCGGCGAAGCAGGGCAGCAAACGCCTGTACTACGTCCAGGATGCGACGGACTCGGTCATCGGGGTGTTCGACGCCGCCGGCGGGTTCACCGGCGGGTACTCCTACTCCCCGTACGGAGAGCTGCGCGCGGCGACCGACAACCCCGTGATCAGGGACAACCCGTTGCGCTTCGCGAGCGGCCTGTGGGATGCGGCGGCCAACCTGTACCGGCTCGGCGCGCGCTACTACGACCCGGGTCTGGGCCGGTTCACGCAGTACGACCCGACCGGCCAGGAGCCCAACCCGTACGCGTACGCGGCCGGCAACCCGGCGAACTTCACCGACCCGACCGGGACCAAGATCAGGTGGGGGTGGTTCACCAAGGGCGTTGACGCGCTCAGTGGCGCGTACGACTCGGTCCAGGCGTTCCAGACGGTCAGGGCCTACGCTCGAGGTGACACCTACAACGGCTCGGTAGGTGTGGCGTCCTGGGCCATCGGGGGCGTCGTCGGCGGTGTCTGCGCGGGCCTCACCGCGGCCGCGACCGGAGGTGCCGGGCTTCTCGCGGCAGGTGGGTGCGCGACCCTCGGGGCCGCAGCTGGATTCGGTTTCGAGCAGCTCGCAGCCAAGCGGCGCAGGTAGGACGGAGTGGGATGTCGAACCAGACTGACGACCGGCCCCGCGGGGCGACAGCGGTTGTTCTGTACGTCCTGGTGCCTCTGGCCACCGCAGGCCTGCTGTACGCCGCCTTCAACGGGCATGCCTCGGATGCCCGGGTGCTGTTCGGTTTGATCGTCGGCACGGCGACCTGCATCGGGGTCGTGTACAAGCTGCTGACGTCGTGGGGTAGGCGCTGAAGTGGACGTCGTGGGCGTGATCGTCGTGGTCGCGGCGGTCGTGGTGGTCAGAGTGGTCTCGCGGCGCCACCGGGACCGAGGGCAGCGCTGACGGCCCTCGCCGGGCCGTCCGCAGCAACCGCGGAGCTCGGTGCCCCGCGGCGCCGGAGCAGCAGCACACGGCCGATGGTCCGGTAGGCAAGGACCACGTCGGCCCCGCCCAGGCAGACCGGGGCGGGGTCGACGTGGTCCAGGACCGCTCGCGGTGCTGCGGATGTATCGCTGGGCGTGACAACCGCGGCACCGGATGTGCCCTCGTGGGCCGTCTGGCAGATGCGTACCGCTAGCGGTACGCATCTGGCTCGACCGCACCGGCCTCGGTCCTGCTGACAGGGGTAGGACTGGTGGCGACCGGAGTGGGAGCTCCGCTCGCCGTCGGGCTGGGGATCGGCGCGGCAGCCACCGCGGCCGATGTTGGCTCGAACCTCGCCAGGGGCAACAAGCGCGGAGCGCTGTTCGCCGGTGCGATGGGCGTCGTCGGGATGCGGACCGGCGTGGCAGGACACCTGCTGGGAGCCGGCAAGCTCTCATCGACACTGTACGAAGGCGCCTACGCGGGCATCGGCCTGTGGGGCGGGTCGCTGACATGAGGAGGGGCACTGATCATGGTCGCTGCTGGCAATAGCGGCAACATCCTGCTGGGCGTTGGCACCATCGTGGTCGCGGTTCTCATCGTGCTCGTGGTGAACAAGCTCCGCGGCGGAAGCGGACGCAAGTAGGTCCACCTTCACCGGCGCAACGCCGAGGGGGCCGGCACCGTACGTTGAGTACCGTGCCGGCCCCCGCGGCCGTTCCACTGCTGCTCCCCCACGGCCGATGGCCGCGCTTCGGGTGCCGACGCACGGTGACGCTGATCAGGTGCATCCTTGCCACGGCCTTCCGCGGTCGAGCGCCCCACAGCCCGGCTTCGGCTTATGCCCACGACGTCGCTGAGGCGCGCACGGGCTGACCTCGAACAGCTCGTCGAGCTCATCCGGGACATGCACGAGCGTGTGACCGCCGCCCGCAACGGCAAGCGGACGGCAGTCCTGATGTAGCCCGACAGCGTCGCGAACCTCGAGGAGACGATCGCCGCCCTGTCGGACGCAACCGCGACGGTCGAGACCCAGGAGGCCGACGCCGCAGTCGCCCGCGATGAGGCCGGTCCGATGCGGCCCCACTCAGGTTGCCGTCCGGCCGCTAACCAGCCCACGCTCGTCCTCCCCGCCTCGGTCGTGCACTTCAACCTGCGCATGGTCCGCAAGTGGGCCAAGCGCATCGGGTTCCAGAGCGACGACATCCTGCTCGCACGCGACCGCGCCATCGCCGGGTACGAGGAGATCCCCCTCGACGACGACGAGCCGCCCGCGGCGCTGAGCCCGCCCACCGCAGCCTGACCTCGGCGACAACCCCGCACCCTCGACAAGCCCACGGCCCCAGGCCGGTGGGCCTGCCGTCATGTCCGGGCACCGTCGCCTGAGCGAGCCAACTCCGGCGCACGCCGATCGTCCAGCCACGAACGGCCCGAACGAGCCCAGCTGGAACGACTGAACCCCCCGCGAGGCGCCCTTCCGGGCCCCCGCGAGGGGTTCTGTCACTTCAAGGCACTGAGTTCCGTCAGTACCCCGCGGCGGGGTAGTGACACAACTGTCCTGACCTGGGCGAAGAGGGGGGCGGTCTCGACGCGGTCACACGGAACTCCTGGAGGTGCCCACACGGCGAGTCCTTGACCTGGTGAAACGCTGCTACGGGGCACCGTCAGACCTTCGGGCGCGACATACGCTCGATGGCGCCAGTTGCGTCGTGGAACGCGAGGCGTCGGGTCCCCCGCGCAGCTTGAGTGGCCCGGCGCGCGAAGACCCTCCGCAGCGGCTCCGCGCGTGGACACGACGGGGAGGTCCGCGCCTCGCACCTGAACCAGACCCGGCCTCGCTCGACCCGGCAGACCGTGACGCGATCGAGCAGTACCGACCCGCCGAGCTGCCCGACGCCGAGTGGGCAAGGTTACGGCGGTGCTCCGGCCTGACGGCGAGGCGGCCGCTTGCGGGGCGTACGTTGCGGGCGCCCGACGGGACGTGGTGGGGGTGCCACGTCCCGTCGGGCTGCTGTCAGTCGCGCACGTCGATGAGGACGCCCAGCGAGGGTGCAGGCGCGGCTCCGCCCGTCGTGTCAAGCAAGACCGCGGTCGGGACGTCCGGTCCGCCGCTCGCCGGGTCCCACACCTGGATGCGGGTCCGGGCGGGGAACCCGTCGACGAGCGTGATGCGCTGCCGGTAGCCCGAGCGGCCGTTGACCAGGACGCGGGACTCGATGACCGCGGTCGCCCCCGTGACGTCGAGGCGCTCGATGCGCTCGCCGACCACGGTGAGCTTCGCGTTGGTTGCGCGGACCAGGGACGCACCGAGCGGCCCGCTGTGCCCGGGCACGGTCCGTGCGTCCACGGCGACGTGCACGACGTCGGCGGTCCGGTTGCCGGTGGTGCGCAGAACGCCGGCAGCTGTGGCGCTGGCCCGTGAGGTGGTCGCGCCCTGGACGGTCACGGTGCCGGCCGGCGAGGTCGCGGTGCCGTCAGGTCCCACGACCGTCACGCTCACCTGGTAGGTGCCGGGTGTCGTGTACACGTGCGTGCCGGTGACGGCCGGTGCGTGCCCTGCGGTCACGACCCCGTCGCTGACGGCGCCGTCACCCCACGACCACTGCGCGGTCATGTTGCCGCCGTCGCCCTCGGTCACCGAGAAGGTGGCCGACGCCGCGACCTCGGTGCCCACGGTGACCGGGGAGGTGGGCAGCGTCGGTGCCGCGGTCACCTCCGGTGCACCTCCGACGACCTCAAGGTACGTCTCGTAGGTGGCCTCGGGCTCGGGGTCGACGGTCTCTTCGGGCAGGTCGACGATGGCGCCCGGCATGCCGATCGCGCCGCCGGTGAAGACGAGGTTGCGCCAGTCGTTGTGGCCGTGCAAGACGTCGAGCTCGCTGTCACGGTTGACGCTGGTGGACACGCTGGACTCCAGGTTGCCGTCGCAGTCCCAGTCGACCGGCTGGGACTTCGGCGCCGTCACGGGCTGGCCCTGCCCGTTGCAGTGGAACCTCGGACGCAGCCCGAGGTCTGCGGTGAGCCCGATGCCGACGTTCTCGTCGAGGTCGTGCTCGTCGAGGTCGGCCAGGCGGACGAAGGAATAGTCGAACCTCGGGCCCGGGTAGCCGACGGGGAGCTTGAACTGGTGGTCGTAGTTCATGACCGACAGGTAGTTCGGCTTGCCGTTGACGTGGTCGCTGCCGCCGTGCCCGAGGCCGAGGTTGTGCCCGAGCTCGTGCATGAACGTGCCGGCCTGGTAGCCCCGGGAGATGTTGTTCCCGAGGCTGACGATGAAGTCGGAGCCGCCCTCGAGCACCCCGCGGGACCTGCCGCTGGGGTACCCCTGCCCTGCTGGCTTCTCCTCCATGCGGTGGACCCACAGGTTGTAGTGGAAGAGCGCGGCGCGTGCCGGGTCGAAGTTGTCCCGCTTGACGGCGTCGAATGCCCGCCAGCTGTAGCTGTTGGTCAGGAAGCCGCTGGACCCGAAGTGCTCGGTGTGCGGGATCTGGTCGGCCTGGCTCAGGGAGCCCCAGACCGCGCCGGGCTGGCCGTAGGTCAGGGGTGCGAACCGACCGTAGTCGACGTGCAGGTGGATCCCGGACCGCGCGAAGCTGTCGACGATGTCGGCGATCTCGGCCGGGTCGGGGGCGTGGGAGTGCGTGGCGTCGGACATGTAGTCGATCTCGACGAACACGTCCTTGGTGCGCGGGTCGGCGCCCATGGCCGGCAGGTCGACGAACCACTGCTCGCCGCCGACGGTCATGGCGAAGCCGTTCTCCTCCCATTCGTCGAGCAGCCCGTCGCCGTCGGAGTCCTCGGTGGACCCGAACCGGCACAGGGCGTCCTCGGAGAAGAAGACGTTGTCGATGAACGCGGCCGAGTCCAGCACGGAGTCGCCGAGGTCCTGGATGGTGAGGAACACCTTGACCTCACGCCCGCCGAGCACCGGCGTCGCCGACCGCAGCCGGGCGGTGGAGCCGTCGTAGGTGCTCGCGGTCGAGTCCTGCAGGTCGAATGAGGCGTTGACGGTCAGCGGGTTGCCCTGCGAGTCGCGTGCGAAGTTGCCCGGGGCGTCGACCGCCCCGTTGACGATCCACATGTCGCCGCTGCCGAACTGGGCGGTGAACGCGTCGTTGTACGAGCCGCCCACGAAGTCGGGGTACTCCTCGGACAGGAACGCGACGTCCATCGCGAGGCAGCGTGCGTCCTGCGGCGCCTGGAGCACGAGCTCGAGCTGGACCTTGTCGTTGCCCTGCTCGTTGTCGAGCCCGTCCAGGACGGTGCTCTCACCGCTAGGTACCGGCGGCAGCATCGCGCGCGAGGCGTCACCGGTGGACATCACGAGGAACGTCTCACCGCGGCTGGGGAACGGCAGCGGGTCGCCTGCGGCGGCAGCCTGCGCCCCGGGGTCGCCGGCGCCCATGGGCACGATCGGTCCGTCAGGGCCGGGATCCGGCGCCGAGATCGGCACGCCGTCGCTGACCGCGACACCGCGGGGGTCGGACTGCCCGATGGACGCGCTGACGAACCACGACGACGGGATGTCCAGGGCCGCAGCGATCTCGTCGTCCGACGGGGCGGCCGCGGCCGCAGCGCGTGCGGCGGGTCCGGCCGGCGCGGTATCGGGTGCCGGGCGGGCCGGTGCCTGGTCCTGCGGCGGTGTCGGGTCGCTGACGGGCAGTGCCGGGTACCCGGGCGCGGGTGCCGGGTCGAGCGTCGCTGCGCCGGCGGGCAGCGCGGACAGCAGGACTGCGAGCGTGGCCGAGGTGGCCACGGCGAGCCATGGTCGTGCGGGCATGCTGGTTCCTCTCGTGGGCGTGCGTCACCCACCGGGCAGGTGCCGGTCGGGTCGGTGCGGGTGAGGCTGGCCGGTGGGGTGTCAGTCCTGGCGTGGTGTGGCCGCCGGCGGCGGGTCGCACACGAACGTGGGGCACAGCTCGCTCTCGCCGCCGCACTCGGGCACGACGAACGTCACCCAGTACTCGTAGGCGACCCCGGGCTGCTCGGCCGGCTGGGTGTCGACGTAGGTGAAGTTGTCGTCGAGGCGCTCGACCTGCTCGACGCGCTGCCACGCGGTGGTGCCGGCGGGACGGCGGTAGACCACGAACGGCTCCGGTACGCCGATCGTCTGTGAGGAGTCCCAGGTGACGAGCACCCCGTCGGGGGTCTGCTCGGCATGGACCCAGTTGACCTGGTGGACGGTGGCGCAGTAGTCCTCGAACGTCGCCTCTTCGTCGTCGCTCGGGGCGGCGACAGGTGTGTGCGTGTCGGGGGCGTCCGCGGTGTTGGCTGGCCCGCAGGCAGCCATGGTGAGGACGACGAGCATCGCGAGCGCGGTGCTGACTGCTGCCCGCACGCTGCCCCCTTTCTCCGCTGCTGCACTGTCGCTGGACGGTAGGCCGGCCCGGTGGGCCGGGTCTGGCGTTTCGGGCTGAACCACTCGAACAGCGCAGTACACGACGATCGCGAGGTAGGGATGTGTCCGCGTACGCGAGGCGCACGCCGGGAGCGTTCCTGGCTGGGCGGCCGCAGATGCCCGTTCGACAGCTGCCGACGGGGTGGTGACACCACCGTCCGATCTGGGCCGCGACGCGGCTGTCCGGACACGTGAGGTGCTCGACCAGGAGCAGCTCGTGTCCTGGGGCTGGATCCGCCTCGTCGGGCTGGCCGCCACCGCGATCATGACCGCCTTCGCGATCGTGCACTACAACCTGCGCATGGTCCGCACGTGGGCCAAGCGCACCGGGTTCCAGAGCGACGACATCCTGCTCGCGCGCGACCGCGCCATCGCCGGGTACGAGGAGATCCCCCTCGACGACGACGAGCCGCCCGCGGCGCTGAGCCCGCCCACCGCAGCCTGACCTCGGCGACAACCCCGCACCCTCGACAAGCCCACGGCCCCAGGCCGGTGGGCCTGCCGTCATGTCCGGGCACCGTCGCCTGAGCGAGCCAACTCCGGCGCACGCCGATCGTCCAGCCACGAACGGCCCGAACGAGCCCAGCTGGAACGACTGAACCCCCCGCGAGGCGCCCTTCCGGGCCCCCGCGAGGGGTTCTGTCACTTCAAGGCACTGAGTTCCGTCAGTACCCCGCGGCGGTAGCGGTGGGATTTGAACCCACGGTGGACTTTCACCCACACACGCTTTCGAGGCGTGCTCCTTAGGCCGCTCGGACACGCTACCTCGGGGGGTCACAGTACCCGGTCGGCGCCGTCGGTCCCAATCCGCGCCCGGGCCGCTCACAGCGAGCCGTCGTACCGTGGCCCGGTGAGCACGTCGCAGGCAGCCCCCGTCACCTCGGGGTCGCTCGCAGACGTCGTCGCGCTGCTCACGGGCCACCGGCTGACGGTGCTGACGGGCGCGGGCGTCTCGACCGACTCCGGGATCCCCGACTACCGCGGACCGGACTCGCCGCCGCGCACGCCGATGACGTTCCAGCAGTTCGTGGGCGACGAGGCGTTCCGCCGGCACTACTGGGCCCGCAACCACGTGGGGTGGCGGCACGTGCACCGGACGCGGCCCAACGCGGGTCACCGCGCGCTGGCGGCGATGGAGCAGCGGGGCGTCGTGCACGGCGTCATCACGCAGAACGTGGACCTGCTGCACGAGGCCGCGGGCTCCCGCCACGTCATCGACCTGCACGGCCGGTACGACCGGGTGGTGTGCCTGCGGTGCCACCGCGTGGTGCCGCGTGCCGCCCTGGCGGACCGGCTGGAGGCGCTCAACCCGGGGTTCGTCGAGCGGGTGGGGCAGGTGGCGGACGTGGAGATCGCGCCCGACGCGGACGCCGTCGTCGAGCAGACCGCCGACTTCCGCGTGCAGGACTGCTGGCAGCCGGACCTCGAGGACGCCGCGCAGGAGTGCGGCGGCATGCTCAAGCCGGACATCGTGTACTTCGGGGAGACGGTGCCGCGCGAGCGGGTCGACCGGGCGTACGCCATGGTCGACGCCGCCGACGCCCTGCTGGTGGCGGGGTCGTCGCTCACCGTGCAGTCGGGACGACGGTTCGTCCGGCACGCCGCGCTGGCGGGCAAGCCCGTCGTCGTCGTGAACCGCGGGGCGACCCGCGGTGACCGGTACGCCACCGTCACCCTCGACGCCGGGACCAGCGAGACGCTGTCCGAGCTGGCCGAGGTCCTGCCGACGCCGCAGCACTGAGCACCCGGGGCCGCCCGCAGCGCCCCCTCAGCCGCCCGGCAGTGCCCCCAGCCGCCCGGCAGCGCCTGCTCAGCGGTGCGGGGCGAAGAAGTCCCGCAGCAGCGTGGCGGACTCCGCGGCCCGCACCCCGGCGACCACCTCGACGCGGTGCGGCGAGCGGCGGTCGCGCACGACGTCCCACTGCGAGCCGCACGCGCCGGCCTTCTCGTCCCACGCCCCCAGCACCAGGCGCGGCACCCGCGCCTGCAGCACCGCACCGGCGCACATCAGGCAGGGCTCCAGGGTCACGACGAGCGTGCACCCGTCGAGCCGCCACCGGCCCAGTGCCGCTGCGGCCTGCCGCATCGCGACGATCTCGGCGTGGCCCGTCGGGTCGCCGTCGACCTCGCGCGTGTTGCGCCCACGCCCGACGACCGTGCCGTCGGGGCCCAGCACGACCGCCCCCACGGGCACGTCGTCACCGGCCAGCGCGGCGCGCGCCTCCGCGAGGGCGAGGTCCATCGCGGCCTCGTCGGCGGGCGTCGCCCAGGCGGAGCGCTCACCGACCACGACCCGCGGCACGTCCGCTGCGCCCGCGCCCGCCACGGCACCGGAGGCGTCGACGGCACGGGGACGGCCCGCGTCGGGCGCGCCCTGCGTCGACTCCCCCACAGCACCTCCCCCGTCGTCGTTCCGCACCGCCCGCGCCGCACAGGCGGCCCACGGCCGACCGGCGCCCACGTGCGCCGCACGCCCCCGACCACCGTCCCGGGCGGACGGGGGCATCCTCGCACTACCCTGACGTCCATGCGCCTGCACGTCGCCGACCACCCGCTCGTCGCCCACAAGCTGGCGGTCCTCCGGGACGCGGAGACCCCCAGCCCGACGTTCCGTCAGCTCGTCGACGAGCTGGTGACGCTCCTCGCCTACGAGGCGACGCGCCACGTCCGGACGCGTGACGTCGAGGTGGTGACGCCCGTCGCCGCGACGACCGGCAAGAAGCTCGCCCACCCCAACCCGATCGTCGTGCCGATCCTGCGCGCCGGTCTGGGCATGCTCGAGGGCATGACCCGCCTGCTGCCCACGGCGGAGGTCGGGTTCCTGGGTCTGCAGCGCGACGAGGAGACCCTCGAGGCGATCACGTACGCCAACCGCCTGCCCGACGACCTCACGGGCCGGCAGTGCTTCCTGCTCGACCCGATGCTCGCCACCGGCGGCACGCTGGTCGCGTCGATCGACTACCTGCTGCAGCGCGGGGCGCGGGACGTCACCGCCGTCTGCCTCATCGCGGCGCCCGAGGGCATCAAGGTCGTCGAGGAGTTCGTCGGGGACCGCGCGGACGTCCAGGTGGTCGTCGCCGCCGTCGACGAGCGGCTCGACGAGCACGCGTACATCGTCCCGGGCCTGGGCGACGCGGGCGACCGGCTGTACGGGATCGTCTGACCTGCGAGGTGCTCGTCCGTCGGGCGGCCGGTCCCACGGCCTGAGACGACGCCGATAACTCCTTGGGGTGACACGGACCGCCGTGCCACGATCGTCCGGTGAGTCCCGAGATGTCCCTGGTGTGCGCCCGTCATGGCTGCTGCGTACCTGCGTCCGGGTGGTATCCGCGCTGGTGTCGGGTCTGACCCGCTCCCACCCGGACCGCCCGTCCAGCCCGCAGCCTCTCGCCGGCCCCGCCGCCGGCCGCCCACACCCGGAGACCTCCCATGACCACACCCGCTCGGCTGCGCCGCCCGCGCAGCGCTCACCCACCGCTCGCGCGTGAGACCGCCCCCCTGGCGCCCGCGCCCGCCGGCCCTCGCGCCGGCTTCGTGCTCTACGTGAGCCTCCCCCAGGACGGCGCCGACACGGGCACGACCCCGCGCCCCGGCGCCGCGGAGATCGCGGAGACCGCCGACCTGCTGCGCGAGCTCGCGCAGGAGGCGCTGCCCGGTGCCGACACGTTCGCGGCGCTGTCGCTGGTGCCCGGCACCGCGGGCGACGTGCGCAGCCTCGGCGAGCGCATCACGCACCTGCGCCTGCTCGAGCCGGTGCCCGACACCGACCCGGGCACCCCTGACGTCCTCACCGGCTCGGGGGACGCCGGCTGAGGACTCGCGCTGCCGGGCCGGGCCCGGATCGGGGGACCCGCCCGGCCCGGCAGCGCACCCTTCCCCGCCGCCACCGGTGGCGTGCCGCGTCGCGTGGACGTGGTGCCGTGGCGGCCGCCCGGCGCGCGAGCGACCGAGACCCTGCGACGAGCGGTCGACGACCCGGCCCGCGACCTCCGCCCGTCCCGTCAGGACTCTGCGGCGTCAGGACTGCGGCGTCAGGACTGCGGCGCCTGCAGCGACGGCGGCGCGGCCGTCCGCACGGTGACGACCCCGATCAGGTACTGGTCACCCGCGGTGCTCGGTGTCAGCGTCCCGACGCCCGTCGGCAACGTGACCTCCTCGAACCCCTTGGCGTCGACGCCCAGGGAGTTGGGGTGGGCCCACCCGGTGGCGGTGGAGTCGAACGCGTTGCCGGCCGACCCGCCGCCGACCGTCGCGGTGCCGTCCCACCGCAGCGGGCGCAGGGGGCCGACGCCCGACAGGGTCATCCGGTCGTTCGACGCGGCACGGTCACCTTCCCAGGCGACCACGCCGATGCGGGTGCGGGCGCCCGCCTCACCGACGAACGCGAAGGCGGGGGCGGCGGTGGACGTCCCGGTCCAGGCGCCACCCTGGTGGACGGTGACGGCCGAGGCACCGGGTGACCCGGCAGCGGCGGGCGTCCCGTGCACCACCACGAGCGACCAGCCCGCGTAGTACGTGGGGTCGCGGTCGGAGCGGCCGGCGCTCACGGCGGCGTCGGCCAGCGCCCACGTCCCGGCGCCGCCGCGTGCCACGAGGTCCGTGACGTCCACGGCCGCCTGGTAGTACTGCCGCCCGCTGCTGTCGGCCACGTCGACCACCGAGCCGGCGGTGACGTCCGTCCACGTGCCGTCGGGGCTGCGCAGGCGCGCGGTGCTGCGGTCGCCGCTCCAGGCGTCGGCGGGCCCGCGCACGGCCGACCAGTACAGCCCCGCCCACACCACGGGCCGACCGCCGGGCACGGTCAGGCGGGTCGACGACGAGACGGGCACGGCGGCGCGCGCGCCGGACGGCGGCGGCACCAGGTCCAGGGGACGCATGTCGAGCCCGTTGTTGTCGCGGTCCTGCCGGACGGCCGGGCACGTCCCGCCGTACGCGCCGACGCACTGCAGCAGCGGTGCGCCGACCTCGGTGACGTCGAGGTCGCCGACGCCCGACCACACCGGGGTGAGGTTGCCCGACGCGACCACGACCTGCGCGGACGTCGTGACGGCCTGCGCGCCCGTCGCGGTCACGCGCACGTCGACCGTGCCGCGCACGGCACCGGCGGCCCGCACCTGCAGCTGCACGGGGACGGACCCGCCCGCGACCAGCCCGCCCAGCGGGCACGTGACGACCGACCCGGCCGCGGCGCACCCGACGGTCTGCGGGCCCGCGGCCGTCGGGTCGTGCGTGATGCCCGGCGGCAGGGTCACGGTCGCCACCACCCCGGCGGCGTCGGCCGCGGGCCGCCCGTCGACGCGCGAGCCCGCGACAGCCGCCACGAACGCCACGGTGCCGCCGCGCGTCGCGTCGACGACAGCCGCCGCGTCGGTCACGGCCAGGACCGGCTCGATCGCGGTGACGTCCACCTCTGCGGGCACCGCGGGGACGTCCGCGTCGGGGGCGCTCACGCGGGCGGTGGCCGCACCGAGCGCGCCGACGCTGCCGGCGGCGGCCGTGACCCGCGCCGTGACGCTGCTGCGGGCGCCGGGCGCCAGGTCGGTGGTGCAGGTCGCGGTGGCGCCGGCCGGCGCGCAGGCCCAGCCCTCGCCGGTGGCGTCCTCGATGGTCGCGCCCGTGGGCACCGTGAGCTGCAGCGAGGTCCCCGCCGCGGCCAGGTCACCGGTGTTGGCGACGGTGACGCCCAGGTCGACGGGGGTGCCGGGGGCGACGTCGAGCGCGGCCGGCGCCTCGACGCCGAGCACGGGGGGCCGCACGAGGGACGAGGTCACCACGTGCGTCTCGGAGGACCGGTGCCCGGCCGGGGACAGCCGCACGTGCAGCGTGCCGCTGCCCGTCGCGGCACCGGAGGGGCTCGTCAGGGTCAGGGTGAGCGTCGAGCGCTCGAACGGTGCGAGACCGGCGTGACGGCACACCGTCGGGCCGTCCTGCCCGGCGGCGCACGACCACGGCGCGGCGGCCGTGGCGCTGACGCCCGGCGGCAGGGTCAGCTCGGCGAGCGCCGGGGCGGTCGCCGTGACGGCCGTGCCGCCCGCGTTGCGCACCGGGACCGTGAGGGTGCGCGCGCGGCCGGTGACCAGCTGCACCTCGGTGGGGACCGGACCGTCGAACGCCAGTCGTGCCGGTGAGGCCGCGACCCGCACGCGCACCGGCTCGGGCTCCCAGGTGCGCCCGTCGCCGGTGATCCGCATGTGCACGGCCTCGTCGCCGGAGGTGCTGACCCAGCCCTCGTCGACGTTCACCCGCAGCGCGAGGACGGCACCGCGGCCGGGGTCGAGCCCGGGCAGCGTGCACGACGCGGCGGCGCCGTCGCCGTCGCGGTCAACGCACGTCCACCCGACGGGCTCGGCCGCCGCGACCGGGCCGAACCCGAAGCCGGGCGACGCGAGCGCGCCCGCCTGGAACGTCACGCCGGCGGGCAGCTCGACCTCCGCCACGAGCGCCGCCGCGGGCAGCCCGCCGGCGTTGCGCACCGTCAGCTCGATGGCCTGCCCCGCGACACCGGCCGCCAGGTCGATCCCGCCCTCCGGGACGACGACGACGACGTCGGCGGGGCCCGGCGGCGGGGGCTGCTCGGGGTCGGGGTCGGGTGCAGGTCCGGGGCCGGGCTCCGGCTCGGCACCCGGGGCCGGACCGGCAGGCGGCGCGAGGACGGGGCGTGAACCCGGCGGGGTCACCGGCGCCGGGGCGCCCGGCGGTGCGGCGGCAGGTCCGCGGCCCGGGACGGTGCCGTCGCGGCCGTCCGGCGAGGCGTCGCCCGGCGAGGCGTCGTCCGGGGTGCCGTCGTCCGTGTCGGGCGTCGGGTCGGACGTCGGCACCGGCGCCGGCGTGCTCGAGGACGTCGCGCGGGGCGCCGGTGCCGTCGGGCGGGTCTCGGCGGCACCGGACACGCTCGGCGTGGGGTCGGCCAGCACGTCCGGGCCGTTCACGAGCAGCACGGCCGCGGCGACCACGACCGTGACGACGAGCGCCGCGGCCGCCACGAGGGCCACCGCGCCGGCCGAGACGCCGCCCAGCAGCCCGGCCGCACCGGTGGCGGCCGTCGCGGCGGTCGCGCCGCCGACCGCTGCCGACGCGCCGGTGACGGTGCCCACGGCACCCGTCGCCGCGACACCGCCCGCCCCGGCACCGACCGCACCCGCACCACCCGACCCGACGGCACCCGCACCGGCACCGCCGGCACCCGCACCTCCCGAGCCCGCACCACCGGAGGCCCCGGCACCCGAGCCCGCCGACCCGGCACCGCCCGACGCCCCGGCGCCCCCGGCCTGACCCAGCGCCGCTGCGCCGGCCGCGAGGCCCCCGCCGACCGGCAGGTCGTGCGCGAGCGCGCCGAGCCCGAGCAGCCCCAGCACCAGCGGCGCCACGACGGCCCGCATCCCGTGGTTGACGTCCCCGAGCTCCAGGACCAGCGCGCGGCACTCCCCGCACTCGTCCAGGTGCGTCTCGACCTGCCGGGTGTCCCGCGCCGCCAGCCCGCCGCGCACGTGCGCACCGAGCTTGCCGGCGACCGACCGGCAGCCCTCGTCCAGCGGGTCCTGCAGGTGGTGCTGCAGGTAGGCCTGGCGCAGACCCTCGCGGGCGCGGTAGGCCAGTGCAGCGGTGCTGTTGGCGCTCAGTCCGACGATGGGGGCGATCTGGGCGGGCGTCAGCCCTTCGACCTCGCTGTGCCAGAGCACCTCGCGCCAGCGCTCGGGCAGGGAGCGGAACGCACGGGCGACGACGCCGCGCTCGAAGCCCGCCAGCGTCGGCTCCTCGGCGGCGGCGACGGGCGCGGAGGCGGTCTCGAGCGTCGCGACGTCGTCGGTGGGCTGGGCGCGCCGCCCGGCCGTGCGCTGCACCGCCGCCACGCGGCGCACCACGGTGAAGAGGTAGGCGCGGAACGCCGCGTCGGGCCCGTTGCCGCCGAGCAGCGCCCGGTGGACGTTGGCGAAGGCGTCCGCGACGACATCCTCGGCGTCCGGGGTGGAGTCCGTGTACTGCCGCGCCACGACGAGCGCGGCACCGGCGTGGCGCTCGTAGAGGCGACCGAAGGCGGCCGAGTCACCCGTACGGGTGGCGCGCAGCAACGCGGCGTCGTCCTCGACGACGTCGCTGTCGCTCATGCCTGCCGCCACGCCGGGTCCCCGTCACGTCTGCCGGTGGGCCGCCGCCTGCGTGCGGCCTCGCCGCTACAGGGTGCCATACCCGACCGATCGGACGAACAGGATGACGCGGGTCGGACGTGCGGGACGAATCGTGCGCTGTCGCAGGTCGCAGGCCCGAAAGGCCGTCCGCCGTGCCGCTCGCGGCGCCCCTGCTCTGCACACCTCGCGGGCGCGGCCGACCGGGTGATCCTGGGGGCCGACCGGGTGAAACCACCCACACCCGCGTCATGATCCGTCCCGGCGTCCCTCTCCTCAGGCGTGACGACCGACATCGGCAAGGACGGGCACGCCCTGCCCGAGGGGCTGCGGGAGCGTTGGCGGGAGGAGAGCGTCGCCTCGGTGTGGCGGCGCCCCTCCGACTGGTACCACCCGGCGGTGGACGCGCTGGCCGTCGCCGTGCTCGCCGACGACGACCCGTCGCGCCCCGCGTGGGCGCTGGGCCGCGCCCGCGGGGAGCACGGCGTGGGCATCGGGGAGACGCTCGACGACCTGGTCTGCCTCTACCGCTCGACGGGGCGTCCCGTGCCCCCGCTCGACGCGGTGCGCGCGCTCAACGAGGGCTGGTCGGACGCGCAGGCCGCGCTCGTGACCGCCGGCGCATGCGTGGACCCGGAGACCGGGCTGCCGACCCAGCAGTACCTCGCCGTGCGCCTGGCCGAGACGTACCTGGTGGCGGAGCAGGACGACGTGGACCCGGCCGTGCACCACGGGCTCACCGTGGTCGACGTCGCGGCCGGGCACGTCACCGGGCTGATGCGTGCGGCCCGGTCCGCGGCCGTGGGGGCGGCGCTGCGCACGACGTTCGGCACCGGGTACCCCATGGCCACGCTGGGGGGCGGGGTGTTCGTGGTGCTCACGCGCACCGACGACGGCGTGGACGCGCGCCTGGCCGAGCTGCGCGCGGACATCGCCGGGCGGTGCGCGGACATCGACGTGCGGATCTCGGTGCGTCAGCCCGTGCGCGTGTGGGTGGAGCCGCTGCCGGAGACGCACGCGGAGGCCGTCCAACGGCTGTCGCACCTGGCCAGGCCCGAGCCGTGGGCGGGCATCCCGCGTCCTGCCGGGCCGCCCGAGGGCCGCTGACCCGCGCTCACCGCCGGGCCGCGAAGCGCCCGATCTCGCCCACCCCGAGACAGATCGGGGCGAACGGCGTTACCGTCGATCTCATGGCTCCCGCCGACGTGGTCCCGCAGGGCGAGGCGCCGCCGGCCGAGGTCCCAGGACCGCTGCTCACCTCCGGCACCTCGGCCGACGTGTACGCGCTCGACGACGGCCGCGTGCTGCGCCGCTACCGCGAGGGCCGGGACGCGGGACCCGAGGTCGAGCTGCTGCGCCACGTGCGGCAGCACGCCTACCCGGCCCCTGAGGTGCTCGACGCCGCCGGCTCGGACATCGTCATGACCCGGCTGCACGGCCCCACGCTGCTGCAGGCACTGGGCGCGGGCGAGATCTCGATCGCCGGCGCCGCGCAGGTGCTCACCGATCTGCACGCCCGCCTGCACCTCGTGCCGTCCCCCCGCTCCTGGCAGGTGCCGTCCGACCACGACTGGCAGACCCTGAGCGGCGGGCCGGTGGTCGTCCACCTGGACCTGCACCCCGGCAACGTCATCCTCACCGAGGCCGGTCCCGGGGTCCTGGACTGGGCGAACGCCCGGACCGGGACGGCCGAGCTGGACGTCGCGCTGACCGCGGTCCTCATCGCCGAGGTCGCCGTCGACGCGGGCGGGGACTACTCGCAGGCGGCCCGTGCCCTGCTCGCCGCGTTCCTGCACTCCAGCCAGGTGTCACCGCTGACCGCCCTGGACGACGCGGCGGCCCTGCGCTCGACCGCACCGTTGCTGCTGCCCGGCGAGCGTGAGCTGGTGCCCGCCGCCGCCGCCCTGGTGCGCACGATGGTGGAGCTCACGTCGAACCCCTGACGGCCCGCGCACGACGACGGCCGCACCCGTCGGACGGGTGCGGCCGTCGTGCGTCGTCCGGCCGCGCAGTGGTCGGCGCGGGTGGTCGGCGCGGGTGGTCAGCGCGGCACGTAGGTGAGGCAGTCGGCCAGGTCGTGGCCGGCGCCGATGCGGACCGACGGGGCGCCGCACTCCAGGTGCGCGTTGTGCGAGCAGTCCTGGCGCTGGCAGGCGCCGACGTGCGAGACGACGCGGTCCAGGCCGCCCTTGACGCCCAGCGGGATGAAGGTGGCGCACTGCGCGTCGCCGGTGCCGCCGATGGTCACGGCGGCGGCGTGGCAGGACGAGTGGTCGTTGTACGAACAGCCGGCGACCGAGCACTCGGCCACGGCGGGAAGCTCTGCGAGGGTGCTCATGACGACCTCCGGGGGGTGGGACGTGCGGGGTGCACTCCTCGACGCTAGACCCGCCCGGGCCACCCCGCCAGCAAGGCAGGCCAGGCTTACCCGCAGGTCAGAGGCCCTTTTTACGCAACGAGGCTGTTGCGCAAACGGCGTCGAGGCAGGTCACGCCCCCGCTGGGACGGCCCCTGACGGACGGCCGCGCGCGACGTCGTCGGAAGAAAGTTCGTCCCGGGTGCATCCGGGAGGCGTCCGCCGGGGGAAGTAGGGGTGTCAGCACGTCCCCGCCCGCCGCCACGCGGGCCCGTTGGAAGGACTCCCCCGATGCGCGCACGACTCCTCACCGGCACGGCTGCCGGTGCCCTGGCCCTCGGCCTCCTCACCTCGATCGCTGCGCTCCCCGCCACGGCGGCGACCGGCAGCACCGCCAAGCTCTCGGTGCTGCACGGGGTCCCCGACCTGACGGTGGACGTGTGGGTGAACGGCGAGCGGACGCTCGACGACTTCACGCCCGGCACGCTCGCCGGTCCGCTGGACCTGCCCGCCGGCACGTACACCGTGGCGATCACCGCCGCCGACGCGGCCGACGCCTCCTCCCCCGCCATCGGCCCGGTGGACCTGACCCTGGAGGGCGGCGGCGACTACACGGCCGTGGCCCACCTCAACGAGTCCGGCACCCCCACCGCCACGCTGTTCACCAACGACACCGCCGCCACCGCTGCGGGCCAGGGCCGGCTCACGGTCCGGCACGTGGCCGCCGCCCCCGCGGTCGACGTCCTCGCCGGCGGTCAGCCCGTCATCACCAACCTGACCAACCCGAACGAGAAGAGCCTGGACCTGCCGGCCGGCACGGTCTCGGCGACGGTCGTCGCGGCCGGGACCACGGAGCCGGCGGTGCTCGGCCCGGCGGACGTCCCCGTCACCGAGGGCGCCCTGACCATCGTGTACGCGTGGGGCTCGCTCGAGGCGGGGAACCTCGCGCTCGCCACGCAGACGGTGACCGGGCTGCACTCCAACCCGTCGGGCGTCCAGGCGGGCCAGGTCGGCCTCGCGGCGGACGAGTCCTCGCCCGTGCTGCCCGTCGCACTGACGATGCTCGTCGTCGCCGGCGTGACCGGTCTGGCCGTGGCCGGGCGTCAGGTGGCCCGTCGCGCGACCGTGCGTCGCTGACCCGGGAGCACCGTGAACCACCTCGTGCCCGACGGCCGGCCAGCCCCTGCCGGCCGGCCGCCGGGCGCGGCGACCGCCCGCCGCCGCGTGCGCTCGGCGTGCGCGGCGGCGCTGGCCGTCGTCGCCCTGGTGGGCGCGTGCGGGACGTCGGAGGGGAACGCCTCCGCACCGACGCCCACCGCCGGCGCACCGGCCGCCACGCCGACGGCGGGCCCCCCGGCTGCGGGGCCCGCCGTCCCTGACGTGCCGGTGCAGGACGCGGGCCTGGCCTCGCTGCCCGTCGCGGCCCCGGCCCCCGTCCGGCTGGTCGTGCCGGACCTGGGCCTGGACATGCCGATCGACGCGGTGGGCGTGGCGCAGGACGGCACCATGGAGATCCCGCAGGACGCGGACCGGGCCGGCTGGTACCGGTTCGGCCCGTCGCCCGCGGACCCCGCCGGGGCCACGGTCGTCGCGGCGCACGTGGACTCCTGGACCACCGGGATCGGCCCGTTCTCCGAGCTGCGCACGGTCGCTCCCGGGGCCCGCGTGGAGGTCACCACCGCGGACGGTGCGGTGCACGCGTACACCGTCCGGGAGGTCACCCAGGTGCCCAAGCAGGACGCGCCGGTCGAGCAGTGGTTCGATCGGGAGGGGAGCCCGCGTCTCGTCCTCGTCACCTGTGGAGGGGCGTTCGACCGCGAAGTGGGGCACTATGCCGACAACGTCGCGGTGACCGCCGACCCCGTCGTGGACGGCGCGGGTGGATGAGCGCCGTGGGGCGCACGCCGTGCGCGCGGTACCGGGGCAGGGACGGAAGGAGCGCGGGTGAGCACGTCGGCCACCGTGCCCGACGACGTGGAGGTGCTGGGACGCGCCTTCGCGGCGGGGGACGAGGCGGCCATCGGCGAGGCCTACCGCCGCTGGTCCGCGCTCGTCCACACGGTCGCCCTGCGCTCGCTCGGCGACCGGACGGATGCCGAAGACGTCACGCAGCAGGTGTTCGTGGAGGCCTGGCGCGGCCGGGCGCGGTTCGACCCGGACCGTGCCCGGCTGCCCGGCTGGCTGCTGGGCATCGCCCGGCACACGGTCGCGGACGCGCACGAGCGCCGCACCCGGGACCGCCGCGTGCGCGAGCAGCCCGAGGTCACGACCGACCCGGACCGCCTGCCCGCCGCGATGCTCGACCAACGGGTCGTCGACCGGGTCGTCGTGGCCGACGCCCTCGACGACCTGGGTGACCCGCAGCGCACGATCCTGCGGCTCGCGTTCTTCGACGACCTGACGCACGACCAGATCGCCGACAGGCTGGGACTGCCGCTCGGGACGGTGAAGAGCCACGTGCGACGTAGCCTGGCCCGCCTACGGACCCGATGGGAGGTGGATGGTGCCGTCCGATGACCTGCACGTGGACGACGAGACGCTGGCCCTCCTCGCTCTCGGCGAGCGCGTGGGCACGCCGGGCGACCTCGACCACGTCGCCGCCTGCCCGCAGTGCGCCGACGAGGTCCAGGCGCTGCACGGCGTCGCGGACCTGGCGCGCGAGTCCGGCCCCGACCCGCACCTGGTGGCCCCCGGCCCGCAGGTGTGGGACCGCGTCGCGGCCGAGCTCGGCCTCGGGGAGCGCGCGCACGCCGCGGCACGCGGCGGGACGATGGCCGGTGCGCCGGACGCCGCGACGTCCGCCCCGGACGACGACCCCCTCCCGGAGGCCCGGGACGACGCACCCCGCTCCCTGCCGGGCGGACAAGCCGACGGCCCGTCGAGCGGCGAGCCGGACGGCCCGCCCGCCACGGTGACACCGCTCGCGTCCCGCCGTCGTCTGCGGCCGGCGTGGATCGCGGTGGCCGCGGCCGTCGGGCTCGTGGTGGGGGGCGCCGGTGCGACCGCCTACCTGGAGCTGCGGCCCGAGCCGTCGACGGTCCTGGCGTCCGCCGTCCTCGAGCCGCTGCCGGGCTGGTCGGAGACCGGCACGGCGCAGGTGCGCACCGCACCCGACGGCACGCGCTCGCTCGTCGTCGACCTGGACGAGGCGCCGCAGGGCGAGGGGTTCCTCGAGGTGTGGCTGCTGCGCCCCGACGTCTCCGGCCTGATCAGCCTGGGGACGCTCGACGGCACGAGCGGCACGTTCGCGCTGCCGCCGGGTCTGGACCTGGCGGAGTACCCGGTGGTCGACGTCAGCGACGAGCCGCTGGACGGCGAGCCCGCGCACTCCGGGGTCTCCGTGGTGCGCGGCGCGCTCGACGCCTGAGCCGGCCGGCGCTCTCGACGCCTGAGCCGGATCGCCGGGAGGCGCGTCAGCTCCCGGCGCCCAGGTTCCCGGCCAGGCGGGCGTGGCGCGCCTGGCTGGCGGCGTCCATGCCGACGATCGTCACGGACTTGCCCTTGAGCGCGTACTTGTGGGTGATGGCGTCGAGCGTGGCCACCGTGGAGGCGTCCCACACGTGCGCGCGGCTCATGTCGATGACGACCTCGTCCGGGTCGCCGGCGTAGTCGAACCGGTAGACCAGGTCGTTGGACGACGCGAAGAACAGCTCGCCGGCCACTGCGTAGACCGCGCGGCCTGCGTCGTCCGCGGCGAGGCGGGTCACGGTGGTCACGTGCGCGACCCGGCGCGCGAACAGGACCATGGCCAGCAGGACGCCGGCCAGCACGCCGTAGGCCAGGTTGTGCGTGGTGACGGTGACCACCACGGTCGTCAGCATCACGGCCGTCTCGGAGAGCGGCATGCGCCGCAGCGTGCGCGGGTGCACGGAGTGCCAGTCGAACGCGCCGACGGACACCATGACCATCACCGCGACCAGCGCCGCCATCGGGATGACCGCGACCACGTCGCCCAGCCCCACGACGAGGACCAGCAGGAACACCCCGGCCAGGAACGTGGAGATGCGGGTGCGGGCACCGGAGATCTTGACGTTCATCATCGTCTGGCCGATCACGGCGCACCCACCCATGCCCCCGAACAGCCCGGTGACGATGTTGGCGCCGCCCTGGCCCCACGCCTCACGGGTCTTGTCCGAGTGCGTGTCCGTGATGTCGTCGACGAGCTTGGCGGTCAGCAGGGACTCCAGGAGCCCGACGAACGCCACGGCCACCGCGTAGGGCGCGATGGTCCGCAGGGTGTCCAGGGTCAGCGGCACGTCCGGCCACAGCAGCGACGGCAGGGACTCGGGCAGCGCGCCCTCGTCGCCGACGGTGGGCACGTCGAGGCCGGCGAGCACCGTGGCGCCCGTGAGCAGCACGACCGCGACGAGCGGGGCGGGGACCGCCGTCGTCCAGCGCGGCAGCAGCACGATGACGACGATGCCGGCCGCGACCAGCGGGTACACCAGCCAGGGCACGCCGGTGACGTGCGGGACCTGGGACATCAGGACCAGGAGCGCCAGCGCGTTGACGAAGCCGACCATCACCGAGCGCGGGATGAACCGCATGAGCCGCGCGACGCCCAGCAGGGCGAGCGCCACCTGGATGACCCCGGCCAGCACGATCGTCGCCATGAGGTGGTCGACGCCGTGCTCACGCGCGACCGGCGCGACGACCAGCGCGACCGCGCCCGTCGCGGCCGAGATCATCGCCGGGCGGCCCCCGAGGAACGCGATGGTCACCGCCATCGTGAACGACGCGAACAGCCCCACGCGCGGGTCGACGCCGGCGATGACGGAGAACGCGATCGCCTCCGGGATCAGCGCCAGGGCGACCACGAGCCCCGCGAGCACCTCCGTGCGCAGCCGGCGCGGGGACCGCAGGGCCGCGAGGACGGAGTGCGAGTCGTCGGCCTCGGGCGGGCCGGCGGCGGCCACGGGGACGCTCCCGGGGGCGGGGGCACCGTCGGCGGGACCGGTGGCGGGCGGGGGCGTGCGGGGGTCGTCAGGCATGCGGGCTTTCCGTGGGGTGAGGCGGGGCGGTGGGGGTGCACCCCGGGGGGCCGGGCCGGCAGGCGGACGGCGCGGGCACCTCGCCCGTCACGGTAGCCCGTGCCACGGCACGCGGACGCCCCGCCACCCGGTGACGGGCGGCGGGGCGTCGTGGTGTGGTGCGGCGAGCCGTGCCGGGCGGTCAGGTCAGAGCAGGCGCACGCGCGCGCCGGACAGCCCGCCGGCCAGCGGACCGGCCGGCAGCGCACCGTCCAGCCGGTCGCCGACCAGGTCGGCGTCGAGCACCAGCGCGCCTCCGTCCGGGTCCTCGAAGTCGGCGCCCACCAGGCGTGCGGGCGGCAGCTCGGCACCGGTGACGACGTCGAGCACGGCGGCGCCGGCGCCCGGTACGTCGACCTCGAGCCACACCTCGTCGCCCTGCGTCACGACCTCGACGCGCGCGGGGCCGTCGAGCACGAGCGGGTCGGACTCGCCGTCCGCCGGGCGGGCGCCCCCGACGAACACGTTGCTGCGCGACCAGTAGGGCTGCACGCGGCTGCCGAAGCGGTTGTGGTCACCGTCCCAGCGGTCGCCCATCTCGGTGAGGTACTGCTCCAGCGACGTCGGGTAGCCGTCGTACGCGCTGGTGCCGGTCTGCGAGCCGATGCGGCCCCACGAGTCCGCCGCGTACGCCACGTCGAGGTCGCCGCCGACGAACACGTTGCCGATCCAGCGGTCGTCGCCGGTGAGGATGATCCCGTAGCCGGCCACCTGCGTGGAGTGCGGGCGGTGGTACGGCGTCGCGCGGTCGAGCATCTGCTTGAGCCCGACCGTGCCGCACAGCAGGTTGCGCGCGTACAGGCCGCCCTGGCTGTGGTTCTCCACCGAGACCGGGGACGTCAGCACGTTGTGGTCGACGACGTACGGGCCGTGGCTGACCTCGATGAACAGGTCGCGGGCGTTGTCCCACAGCACGTTGCTCGTGATGCGCGTGCCCTGCGTCTGCCAGTCCAGCCAGATGCCGAGCGAGCAGTCGTGGATGCGGTTGCCCGCGATGACGACGTCGATCGGCGCGTGCAGCTTGATGCCCGCGATCTCGTGCCCGTAGAACTCGCGGTCGTTGGCGATGTCGTGGACGTGGTTGTCCTCGATGCGCGAGAACACGCACCCCAGGTGCCCGACGACCGCGTTCTGACCGCAGTGGTGGATGTGGTTGCGGCGCACCACGTGCGAGCCGATGTGCTCCTTGTCCCAGCCGATCTGCCGGGCGGAGAACACGGACTCGAGCTGGTACTGGTAGCCCGGCTTGTCGCCACGGTCGGTGGCGAAGTTGTCGCCCGTCGACGCCTCCTTGCCCAGCGAGACCGCCGAGCACGTCGCGTCGTGGATGTCGTTGTCCTCGATGACCCAGGCACGTGCCCAGTTGGGCCCGATCAGGCCGGGCTGGTTCGCCGTGGGCGGCGCCCACTGCGTCGCGGCCTGGCACAGCTCGAAACCGCGGACGGTGATGAAGTCGACGTGGTGGTCCTCGGGGAAGAACACGGCGCGGCGCACGTTGATCTCGACCAGCGCCGCGTTCGGGTCGGCGTCGCCGAAGCTCGCGTGGATCGTCGTGACGTCGGCGCCCACCTCGGCGTGCCAGACGCGCTGCGTCCAGTCCGCGTCGGGGACGGGGACGGTCGTGCCGGTCCAGTCGTCGACCTGCTCGGTGCGCCGCGGCGCGGACGTCACGGCGTCGACGCTTGCGACCTCCAGCAGCCGACGGCCGTCGAGGTACACGGCGCCGAGGTGCTTCTTCGGCTCGTCGCGGCCCGGGCGGACCATCCAGTCGCCGTCGACCTCGACGGCGAACGGGTTGACCTCGCCGAACAGCGTGTTCGGCACCTCGACGCGCCACACCCCGCCGCCGACCGGCTCCCAGCCGGTGACCTGCTCGGAGCCGGTGATGCGCACGTGCTCACCGGGTGCGGCCTGGTAGGTGATGCGGCGGTTCTCACCGCGGCCGCCGCGGCGGGGGCGCACCCACTCGCGGTAGACCCCCGCGTGCACGGTGACCGTGTCACCGGGGCGGGCGAGCTGGGCTGCGCGGTCGATGGTGCGCAGCGGGGCGTCCTGCGTGCCGACGGCGTCGTCGGAGCCCTGGACAGAGACGTGGATAACCATTGCCATGAACCGACACTACCCGCGGCCCGACGACGCGACAGCGCGCTGACGCGAGCCGCGCGCCCCCTGCGGTGGCGGGCACCGGAGCACCGCTGAGAGGGTGGACGGGCCCACCCGGGACCCTTCGACGGCGAGGTCGAGCATGAGCACGTACAAGGTCGCGTACTTCGTCGGCAGCCTGTCGTCGACGTCGGTCAACCGGACGCTCAGCAGGGCGCTGGTCCGGCTGGCCCCCGACGACCTGGAGCTCACCGAGATCCCGATCGGCACCCTGCGCCTCTACACCCCCGACCTCGACGACGACTACCCGCCCGAGGCGCGCGCCCTGAAGGACACGCTCGCCGCGTCGGACGCGGTCCTGTTCGTCACGCCCGAGTACAACCGGTCGATCCCGGGTGCGTTGAAGAACGCGATCGACTGGGCGTCGCGCCCGCACGGCCAGAACTCGTTCGACCACATGCCCGCGGCCGTCATCGGCGCGTCCCCCGGCATGATCGGCACCGCGCTGGCGCAGCAGAGCCTGCGGGGCGTCCTCAGCTACTGCAACGCCCGCCAGATGACGTCGCCCGAGGCGTACATCCAGTTCGACCCCGACGTCTACACGGACTCCGGCGAGGTGACGGACGAGGACACCGCGACCTTCCTGCGGGAGTTCATGCAGGAGTTCCGCGACCACGTCCAGCGGGTGCTGGCGGTGCTCCCGCGGGACTGAGCCGCACGCGGCCGGCGCCCCCGGTCAGGTCGGCACCGCGTCACGCCGGCACCGCGTCACGCCGCGGGGTCCGGCACCGTCAGCCCCGCCAGCAGCAGGCGCACCATCGCGCGGGCGTCGTAGGCGGGGTCGGCGCCGCCGGACGCGCACAGGTTGCCGATGCCGCGCAGCAGACCGGCCGCGGGCACGTCGCCGCGCACCTGGCCGGCCGCCCGCGCGGCGTCTAGCAGCGCGTCGCACGCGGGGACGAGCCGCTCGAGGAAGAACGCGTGCATGGCCTCGAACCCCGGCCGGTCGTCGCGCATCGCGGCGGCCAGCCCGTGCTTCGTGACGAGGAAGTCGACGAAGAGGTCGGCCCAGGCGAGCAGCGCCGCGTACGGCGTCGGGCGCTCCCGTAGCAGCGCCGGGGCGGCCTGCGCGCACGCCTCGACCTGGTGGCGGTAGACGGCGACGACGAGGTCGGCGCGGGTCGGGAAGTGCCGGTAGACCGTGCCCATGCCGACGCCCGCCGCCTCGGCGATCGCGCGCACCGGTGCGTCGACGCCGGAGGCCACGAAGACCGCCGCGGCGGCGTCGAGCAGGGCCCGCTCGTTGCGGCGGGCGTCGACGCGCCGGGGGCGGGGCGCGCTCGACGGCTCGGTCGGGACAGGGCGGGACGAGGTCACGCGGGCGCCTCCCTTGCGGAATCGGAGCAGCGTTCCGTATGTTGGCGGAGCGACGCTCCGCTTCGTCAGCCTCGCACCCCGCCCGCCACGGCACCAGCGCGCGGCGGGGACAGCGCCCGCCCGCGGTGCACTGCACCCCGGCCCACCCCACCAGGAGAGCCCCATGCGCTACCGCACTCTCGGACGCACCGGCGTCCAGGTCAGCACCCTGGCGCTCGGCGCCATGAACTTCGGCGCCGTCGGCCGCACCGGTCAGGCCGACGTCGACGTCATCGTCCGGACGGCGCTCGATGCCGGCGTCAACGTCATCGACACCGCCGACCACTACAGCCGCGGGCAGTCCGAGGAGATGGTCGGACGCGCGATCGCCGGTCGTCGTGACGACGTCGTCCTGGCCACCAAGGCCATGCTCCCGATGACCGAGGAGCCCAACCACCGCGGGGCCTCGCGCCGCTGGCTCACCCGTGCGCTCGACGACAGCCTGCGACGGCTCGGCGTGGACCACGTCGACCTCTACCAGGTGCACCGGTGGGACCCCGAGACGTCGGACGACGAGACGCTCTCCGCCCTGACCGACCTGCAGCGCGCGGGCAAGATCCGCTACTTCGGGTCGTCGACCTTCCCCGCCTACCGCGTCGTGCAGGCGCAGTGGGCGGCCCGCGAGCACGGGCTCTCGCGGTACGTCACCGAGCAGCCCAGCTACTCCGTGCTGCAGCGCGGCGCCGAGGCCCACGTCCTGCCCGTCGCCCAGGAGTACGGGCTCGGTGTGCTGGTGTGGAGCCCGCTCGCGTCCGGGTGGCTGTCCGGCGCCGTGCGGGCGGGCCGTCCGGTCACGACGAACCGCACCGGCTTCATGCCCGAGCGGTTCGACCTCGAGCTGCCGGTCAACCGCGCGCGTCTGGACGCCGTCGAGCGGCTGGCGGCCGTCGCGGACGAGGCGGGGCTCACGCTGGTCCAGCTCGCCCTCGGGTTCGTCACCGCGCACCCCGGCGTCACGAGCGCACTGATCGGACCGCGCACGCTGGAGCACCTGCACTCCCAGCTCGCCGCGGCCGGGACGGTGCTGACCGAGGACGTCCTGGACGCCGTCGACGCGATCGTCCCGCCCGGTGTGGACCTGGCGCCCGGCGAGAAGATGGACGACCCGCCGTCGCTGCTGGACGCACGGCTGCGACGCCGGTAGGCAGTCGGCCCTCACTCCCCCGTGCGGAACCCGTTGGCCTTGTGCGTGCCGTCGCACCAGGGCGGGGTGCCGGTCCCGCCGCAGCGGCACAGCGCGACGGTGCGACGGGACGGCACGACCGTCCGGCCGTCCGCGTCGACGATCTCGATCGGGCCGCGGACCAGCAGCGGGCCGTCCGGGCAGGGGGTGATCCGCACCGGCCGGCGGGACTCGTCGGCGCTCACGCCGCCGCCCGGGCCGCGGCGACGGCCTCGCGCCGCAGCCGGCGGGTGGACTGCGCCGCCGTGCGGATCCGGGTGCCCCCGTAGGGGACGCCGCCGGTGAACCGGTAGCCGAGCGCGACCCACGACAGGACGGCCCGCTCGGCGAGCCACAGCGGCGCCCACGCGGCCGACGTCGCCGGGTAGAAGCGCGTCCCGCGGTCACGCCGGCGCCCGGCCTCGGCCACACCCGCCGTGAGGACCACGGCGGCGGCCACCGCCCGCACCGGCCCGTACCGGCGCGCGGACGCGGCCAGCAGCGGCAGCACCGCCAGCTCGGCCACCAGGCGCACGGGCTGGGCGTGGCTGTCGTACGCCTGGCGCAGCCGCTGGTCGACGAACCGGCCGGGCGCCGGCGGGATCCGCCGGACCACGAGGTCCCGCGCGACCCGGGTGCGGCCGCCGCGCGCCTGGACGGTGCGCACCAGCTCGAGGTTCTCGAACAGCACGTGGTCCGCGTAGCCGTGCGGCGGCAGCGCGTCGCGCCGCACCACCAGCGTGCCGGGCCAGTCCCCGCCGACCGCCCGGTTCACCAGCGCACGCCCGGTGTCCCACCGCGCGTGCCACGGCAGCGGGTGGAACGCGTTCTGCGGACGGACCAGGTCCACGTCGTCGAGCATCCGCAGCGCGCGGGCCATCTCGGCGGGCTCCCAGCGGACGTCGTCGTCGGCGACGACGACGTACGGCGCGTCGGAGACCTCCAGCCCTCGTCGCACCCCCTGGGCCTTGCCGTTGCGCCCCGGCACCGGGTGCGGCGCCTCGACGTGGACGACGTCCCGCGGCAGCGCGTGGGCGTTGCGCTCGCGCACGTGCGGCGGCGAGCCGTCGACGAGCACGACGGGAACCTCCCGCACCAGGCCCACCAGGTAGGACAGCGCCTCGACGTCCAGCGGCGTCTCGCTGCGCAGCGGCAGCACGTACACCGCGTCGCGGTGCCGCACGCTCATCGCAGCGGCTCCCGCAGCGACGTCTCACCGGCCTCCCAGCGGTCCAGCACGTGCTGCGCCCACCACCCGTCGAGCGCCAGGCACGCGGCGGCGCCCCACATCACGTCGGCCGCGAGCGCCGGGTCCTGCTCGACGAGCCGGCCCGCGAGGTCCCGGCCGGCGATCTGTTCGTGCACCGCGTCGGCCTCGACGTGCTCGTCGAAGTACTCGGTGACGTCGGGCCCCAGGCCGAGGCGGCGCATGCCGTTGCCGTACAGGCGGTTGGGGACGGACGACGTCATCTCGAACGCGGCCAGGTGCCCGACGATCGCGCCGCGCAGACGGCGGTGCAGGCCGAACATCGACATCGCGTTGGGGTGCGCGAGGGTGATCGCCGGGACGTGGTCGACGTAACGCCCGTACGTGTCGTCGAGACCCAGGCCGCGCATCGCGGTGGCGAACAGCGCCGCGTGCTGCCGCTCGGGGTCGCCCGCGCCGTACTCGTCGGACTGGATCTCCATCAGCGCGACCTTGGGCGCACCGCCCAGGCGCGGCACGGACCACGTGTGCGGGTCCGCCTCCTTCAGCTGGTAGACGGACCGGTGGACCAGCAGCTCCTCGAGCTGGGAGCGGTCCGCGCGGCGCGCGATCCAGCGGGACATGCTCGGGCCGCCGTCGGCGGACGTCAGGGCGAACAGGGCGGCGGCGACCTGCTGCGCGGACGAGCCCTCCGGCAGGTCCGGGACGGCGACGCGCTCGCGCAGCTCGGCCTCGACCAGCTGCTCCAGGGCGGCACGGGCGCCCAGCACGTCGGGCTGCCACTCCCAGTCGTCGTCGACGCCGGCGAGCCCGCGGTAGTGCAGCTCGTACATGCACGTCAGGGCGAGCTGCACGTCGTCGTGCTCGAGCCAGGAGCCGGACGGGGCCGCGACGACGTCCGCGACGGACGCGTGCAGGGACCCGGGGTCGGCGGTCCACGTGAGGACGCGGAGCAGCGTGTCGCTCAGCGGGCCGCGGGGGGTGGGGACCGGCATCGGGGACTGCTCCCCGGTCGTGACGGGCGCCGGGGACGGCAGCTGGGTGGTCATCGAGCTCCTCCTGCAGGTAGGCGCCCCGCTCGGCGCCCGCTCATCGTGGCCCGACCCCCCGGACCCCGCCACCGGGGGGCACGTGCCACGGGTCACGCCCACCCGGTCGCGTGCACCGCGCACCCGCCGGCGCGCCGGGGCGTCGCGCCCGGGGCCCGCAGCGGTGCACGTCAGGACGGGCCCGCGCCCTCGCCGTCCGGGGCGTTGCCCTCGTGGTCGTCGGGGATCGGGTCGGGGTCGACGCCGAGGGACGGCAGGTCGGGCTGCTTCCCGTCGAAGCTGTCCGGCAGGCCCTCGCTCATGTGTCGTCCCGCGGGTTGAGGTTGGCCGGCTCCGCGTCGGTGTCGGCGTCCTGGTCGGGGTCGCCCTGCGCGGCAGCCCCGGTGCGGGGGTTGAGGTTGGCGGGTTCGGCGTCGGGGTCCTGGTTCGGGTCGTAGCCCGTGGTCTCTTCGCTCATGCTCTCCACGTTCGCACCGGCACGCGCGGCTCGCACCCGGACGCCCGCGCCGACGGCGCACGGGCATGCGTGAAGGGTTGGTGCCGGGATCCGGCACCAACCCTTCACGCACCGGCCGGACGGGCCGGACGGGTGCGTCAGATCGCGGCGCCCGCGGCGTAGCCCGCGTGGATCGCGTCGCCGACCTTCGACGGCTGCACGCAGTCCCCCACGACGTGGGTGGCCGGGCGGCCCGCGAGCGCGTCGGGCAGCGCACGGTCGGGGCGGACGCCGAACGCCAGCAGCGCCGTGTCCGCCGCCAGCTCGACGACGCCGTCCGGCCCGTCGCACACCACCGTGCCGTCGCCGATCGCGGTGACGCGGTGGCCGGTGAGCACGCGCGCCCCGACCTCGGCCAGCCGGCGCAGCAGCGCGACGCGGTTGTGCACGACCATGTCGGCGGCGATCTGCGGGGCGGCCTCGACGATCGTCACGTCGTGCCCGTCGAGCGCGAGCTCGAGCGCGGCGTCGGCCCCGGACAGCCCGCCGCCGCACACGACGACGCGCGGTCCGACGTGCGCGCCGCGGTGGAAGTCGAGCACGTGCACCGCGGACAGGCCGTCGGCGCCGGGGACGGGCGGCGCCCAGGGCGTGGAGCCCGTGGCGACCACGACCGCGTCGGCGTCGGTGAGCTCGGGGGCGTCGGCGGTGACCTCGTGGTCGAGGTGGACGGTCACACCGAGGCGCGCCATCTCGCCCTCCCACCAGTCGACCATGCGGTGCAGCTCGCGCTTGAACTCCGGCGTGGCGGCGGGCTCGAGGACGCCACCGAGCCGCGGCCCGCGCTCGTAGAGGTCGACCTTGTGGCCGCGCTCGGCGGCGACGCGTGCGGCCTCCAGCCCGCCGGGGCCGCCCCCGACGACCGTGACCGCACGGACCACCGGCGTCGGCAGCAGCACCCGCGTCGCCTCCTGCGCGGCCTCCGGGTTGACCGAGCACCCCAGCGCCTTGCCGGCCACGACGTTGCCGATGCACAGCTCGTTGCAGCGGATGCACGGGCGCACCTGCTCGGCCCGTCCCTCGGCGACCTTGCGGACCAGGTCGGGGTCGGCGATGACCATGCGGCCGAACCCGACGAAGTCCGCCGTGCCGGCGGCGAGGGTCTGCTCCGCAAGGTCGGGCGTGAGGTTGCCGTTGACGGCGACGGGGATGCGCAGGACGGGCTTCACGACCTCGGCGTCCGGCAGGTACACGCCGTCGCCCATGTAGTACGACGGGAACGAGTAGTCGATGGCCTCGTAGGAGCCGGCGTCGACGAGCAGCACGTCGAGCCCGGCGTCCTGCAGGATCACGGCGAGCTCGCGCGCCTCGTCGGGGGTGCGGCCTCCGGGGAACCCCTGGCGGACGCTGATGCGCATGGACACCGGGAAGTCGGCGCCGCCCTCCTCGCGCACGATCCGGATCATCTCCGTGGCGAAGGTCGCGCGGCCCCGCACGTCCCCGCCGAACCGGTCGGTGCGGGTGTTCCACACGGACGACAGGAACTGGTCGGTGAGGTACCCGGTGTGCCCGTGCAGGTCGATGGCGTCGAAGCCGCACTCCAGGGCGCGGCGGGTCGCGGCGCGGAACCGGTCGAGGATGTCCTCGACCTGCTCGGTGCTCAGCGCGCGGCAGCGGACGCTCGGGTCCATGAGCGTGGGGCAGTCGGACGCCGAGAACGGGGGCAGGCCGCCGGGGCCGCCCGGCATGATCCGCCCGAGGCCCGGGGTGAGGTTGGCGCTGATGAGGCCGCCGGCGCGGTGGACCTCGGCGACGGCGTCGCGCAGCGGGGCGACGTGCCGGTCGTGGGTGAGGCTGATGGTCGAGCCGGTGGGCAGGTCGTAGACGTCCTGCGTCTGGATCGACTCGGTGATGAGCAGGCCGACGCCGCCGCGCGCCCGGGCGACGAGGTACGCCACGCCCGCGGCGGAGATCGTGCCGTCGGCGTTCGCCGTGTGGGTGCCCATGGGCGGCATGAAGGTGCGGTTGGGCAGCTCGAGGGAGCCCCAGCGGGCGGGCTCGAGCATGCGGGGGTGGCGCGTCACAAGGGCTCCGATCAGGGAAGGGATCGAAACGGACGGCCGCGTCCGTTTCTGTTCCCGAGTATTGCGGCGGCCCGCCCGCGACGCCGGGGATCAACGTCCTAGACTTCGTGGGTGACCTCCGCGCGACGGGACGCCGCGCGCAACCGCGCCGCCGTCATCGCCGCGGCCGAGCGCGTCTTCGCCGCCCAGGGTCTGACCGCCCCGCTCAGCGAGGTCGCCCGCGAGGCGGGGGTGGGCCGCGCGACCGTCTACCGCCACTTCCCCGACCGGTA
Source organism: Cellulomonas wangleii (assembly GCF_018388445.1). Classification (NCBI taxonomy): domain Bacteria; kingdom Bacillati; phylum Actinomycetota; class Actinomycetes; order Micrococcales; family Cellulomonadaceae; genus Cellulomonas; species Cellulomonas wangleii. The sequence goes on along the minus strand of NZ_CP074405.1, from coordinate 475,054 downwards.
CGCGCTCGCGGCCGGGCTCTACGGGCAGCACCTCGACGACGCCGCGCGGCTCGCCACCGAGCGCGCGGGGCAGCCCGGCGCGTTCGAGGCCGTCGTGCGACGCATCGCCGAGGGCCAGCGCCGCCTCGCGGGCCTGTTCCCCCTGCTGCGCTCGGCGCCCGACGCCGCCGGCCACCTCGACGCCCTGGGCGAACGCATCGGCACCCTGGTGACCCGGCCGCTGGCCGATGCCATCGACCTGGGCGAGATCTCCGCCGACGTCACGGTCGCCGACATCCACCTCGTCCTGATGATGGTCGAAGGTCTGCTCGCGTCCCAGGACGACGACGAGCGCGGCCCCGCGCTGGACCGCGGGCTGACGATCGCGCTCGCGGGGCTGCGGCCCTGACCGTCCCGGCCCGCGTGCGCACGTCAGCCGCTGCCGGGCCTACCGGGCGGCGTCCGCCCCGTGGCGGGTCCGGCGGTGCGTGGAGCCGCCGTGCCACTCGAGCAGCAGCAGGGCGGCGTCGTCCTGGACGTCGGCGCCGACCTTCTCGAGGAACATGCGCGAGATGTCCTGCGCGACGTTGCGGGGGTGCTGGTCCGCCGTGTCGCGCAGTGCGGCGGGCAGGTCGAACGCGGCGGCGCTGCGCTCGAGCATGCCGTCGGTCATCAGCAGGAGCCGGTCTCCCGGGTACATCTCGATCTCCTGAGCCTGGTACTCGTGCGGCCGCATCCCGAGCAGCGGGTTGTTGGCGGGAGCGACGGTCGTGACGTGACCGTCGTGGAGCAGGAGCGCGCCGGGGTGCCCGGCGTTGATGATCCGGACCACGGCGCCCTCGCCGCTGCCCTCCTTGTCGTCCACGGACCGGAGGTCGATCTCGAGGAGCATCCCGGTGACGTAGGCACCGCCGTGGGGGACGCCCTGGTCGATGAGGGCCATGTTGGCGGCGTGCGCCTGCTCGACCAGGTCGGCGCCCTGCCGGCGGGCGTTGCGCAGCGCGTTCACCGTGAGCGTCGCGATGAGAGCGGCGTTCAGGTCGTGCCCGGTGGCATCGGTGAGGGTGGCGATCAGACGGTCGCCGGACGCCACGTAGTCGAAGGTGTCGCCGGCCGCGCTGGCCGAGGGCTCGAGCCAGCCGGCGATCGTGAAGGACCCTCCCTCGCACACGAAGCCCAACGGCAGCAGCCGACGCTGGATCTCACGGGGCAGGGTGAACTCGGCCGAGCGCATGGCCGTCTCGTAGGTGTCGGTGTGCCGCTGGTTCGCGACCAGCACGTAGGCCAGGGCGTGGGCGACGGCCGCGAGCTGCTCGGCGCGGACCGGGTCGAGCTCGCCGTCGGCGGCGTCAGGACGCTCCTCCCCGCCGTCTCCCCCGCCGTCCGCCGTCGCGTCGCTCGGCGGCAGCTGCACCGCCAGGACGCCCAGGGCGTCGCCCCGCACGGTGACGGGTGCGTACGCGCGCCGGCGCGCGGCGTCGTGGATGATGCACTGCCCGCGCCACGCCCGCCCCGGGTCGGTGCCGTCGAGCGAGAAGCGTGTGGCGGGGTCGCCGTGGTCGATGAGGGTGTTCCCCGCCGCGTCGGCGATCAGGAACGTGGCCGACTCGACGCCGAGGCTCCGCCGCAGGGCGTCCGCCGCGGCCGACATCGCGTCGGCCGGGGAGACGTCCTCCGCGGCGGTGAGCAAGGCAGAGATGTCGACTGGTGCGGGCGTCACGCGATGAGGGTGCCACGCCTGCTGGACGACCGCACGAGAAGTGCCCGCGGGGTTGCACCGACAGCGCGAGCGGTGGAAGGGACGCCGCGCGCCCCTTCCACCGCTCGTCAGGACGTGTCAGCGCGTGGCGGCGGCGTCCTGCTGGTAGGTGTCGACGCGGTCGTCACCCTCCACGTCCTTGGCCAGCAGGAAGGCGCCGACGGCCCAGACCGCCGCACCGATCAGGCCGACCCACACGCCGATGTCGGTCGCCAGACCGTCACCGCGCTCGAGGCCGCCCATCGGGTTGATCGCGAAGGCCAGGCACTGGATGGCCGCGGCGATGCCGACGGCCATGGTGACCAGCGTGAGGCCGCGGTGCTGGCCGCGCCGGGCCAGCTTGTTCGCGTAGAGCAGGGCGATGAGCAGCCCGAGGCCCAGGTAGGCGATGAAAGGGACGACGGAGTCGGTCTCGTAGCCCGTCCTCGGGTCGGCGTCGCCGCCCGGGTTCACCCAGTTGAGCAGGGGCGAGATGTTGAACAGCACGATCCCGAGGGCGGCGACGACCAGGCCGGTGGTCGCCGCGCGGCGAGGCTCGTGGGTGGCGTTGCCACCGTTTGTGCGGGGTGCAGCCATGAAAGCCTCCAGTGAGGGAACGGTTGTGCGTGAACCGCAACGGTTGCACCCCGGAGTCGACCACGCGACCTGAACGGCATTTTTCGGGCATTCTGGCCCGATTCCGCAGAAACGGGCTCCCATATCGGCGCGCAGGTGCCCGTGCAACGTCGAAGCGTTTCACCACTGGATGCCGTCGTCCTGCTACGCCACCGTGAGGCCGTTGTGAACGTTCACGGCTGGGTCGGACGCGTGACACGTCGGCGTCGGGACGACGCCCGGGTGACTCGGCGCCCACCCGTGACGCCCGGTGGACACCGACGTCCGCGGGGTAGGTCCGGCCCGTCCGCGGGCCACGTCCACCGAGGAGACCTCCGTGTCACGCACCCGTCCTCGCTCCAGGCTCCGCATGCTCGCCCTCGTCCTGGCCCTGCTCGCCGCGCCCGCCGCCGCCGTCGTCGCGCCCGCCGCGCCCGCCGCCGCCGCGACGCCCACCGTCCAGGAGCCGGCTCCCCTGCCGCCGCTCGGCTGGAACAGCTGGAACACCTTCTACTGCAACATCAACGAGCAGATGATCCGCCAGGCGGCGGACGCGATGGTCAGCTCCGGCATGGCGGCCGCGGGCTACCAGTACGTCGTCGTCGACGACTGCTGGATGCAGGACACCCGCGGTCCCGACGGCAACCTGCGCCCCGACACGTCGCGGTTCCCGTCCGGCATGAAGGCGCTCGGGGACTACATCCACTCCAAGGGCCTGAAGTTCGGGCTGTACCACGCCCCGCGCGAGAAGACGTGCGACCAGTACTTCAACAACCGCCCCGGCACGTCGTCCAACGGCAACGAGACGCGCGACGCGCAGCTGTTCGCGTCGTGGGGCGTCGACTACGTCAAGCACGACTGGTGCGACCCGCGCGGGAACGTGCAGGAGCAGGCGGCCCTGTTCAAGAAGTTCGGCGACGCGCTCAAGGCCACCGGTCGCCCCATCGTCTACTCGATCAACCCCAACAGCGCGCACGACAACACGGCGCCGACGTACTCCGGTTGGGGTGCGTTCGCGGACATGTGGCGCACGTCGGAGGACCTCAAGGACGCCTGGTCGACCGGCTGCCCGCCGTCGGACCAGTGGTGCTTCGTCGGCATCACCGAGGCGCTGGACGTCATCGAGCCGATGCGGGAGTGGACGCGGCCGGGGCAGTACAACGACCCGGACATGCTCATGGTCGGCGTCCGCAACACCCTGACGCCCACCGAGAACCGCGCCCACATGAGCATGTGGGCGATGCTGTCGGCACCGCTCATCGCGGGCAACGACATCCGCAACATGAGCGCCGACGTGCGGGCGGTCCTCACCAACCGTGACGTGCTGGCCATCGACCAGGACCCGCTGGTGCGCCAGGCCGACCGGGTGCGGGACGACGGCGACGCCGAGGTCTGGGCCAAGCCCCTGGCCGACGGGTCGGCGGCGGTCGCGCTGCTCAACCGCGGCAACAGCGCCCGCAGCATCTCCGCGACGCTCGTCGAGGCCGGCCTGCCGGCGGGGACCGCGTCGTACCGCGAGCTGTGGACCGGTGCGTCGGGCCAGACGTCCGACCGGATCACCGCGACCGTCCCCGCGCACGGCGTCGCGCTCTACCGCGTCACGCCGGGCACGACGACCCCGCCGCCGACCGACCCGCCGCCGACGAGCTCGACGTCCATGCTGGTCAGCGCCGCGTCCGGCCGCTGCCTCGACGCGCCGAACGGTGCGACGACGAACGGCACCAAGCCGGTGATCTGGGACTGCCACGGCGGGGCCAACCAGCGCTGGGAGGTCAGCGGGGCCCAGCTGCGCGTGCTGGGCCGCTGCCTGGACGCCCCAACCGGGGCGGCCGCCGGCACGGCCGTGCAGCTCTACGACTGCCACGGGGGCACCAACCAGCAGTGGACGCTCGAGTCCAACGGCACCGTCCGCAACGTCGCGACGGGCCTGTGCCTGGACGTCGACCGCAACCTCACCGCCAACGGCACCGGGGTCCTGCTCTGGCACTGCTCCGGGTCCGCCAACCAGGTCTGGAGCCGACGATGAGCCGGCGGTGGCGGGTCGCCGCGCTGGCGGCGGCGGCCCTGCTCGCACCCGTCGCCCTCGCCGTCCCGGCGCAGGCGGACAACCCGATCGTCCAGACGATCTACACGGCCGACCCGGCCCCGCTCGTGCACGACGGCCGGCTGTACGTCTACACGACCCACGACGAGGACGGCTCGACCTGGTTCACCATGAAGGACTGGCGGGTGTACTCGACGACCGACATGGCGAACTGGACCGACCACGGCTCCCCCATGAGCCTGGCGACGTTCTCGTGGGCGCAGTCCGACGCCTGGGCCGGTCAGGTCGTCGAACGGGACGGGCGGTTCTACTTCTACGTCCCGGTCGTCAAGCGCGGCGGCGGCAACGCCATCGGCGTCGGGGTGTCCGACAGCCCCACCGGGCCGTTCCGCGACGCGATCGGCCGACCCCTGGTCGACAACGCCGAGATCGACCCGAGCGTGATGATCGACGACGACGGGCAGGCGTACCTCTACTACGGCAACCCGAACCTCTGGGTCGTGCGGCTCAACCGCGACATGGTGTCGCTCGCCGGCAGCCCCGCCCGGATCCCGCTCACCACCGTGGGCTTCGGCACCCGCCCCGGCAACGTCGCGCAGCGGCCCACCCTCTACGAGGAGGGCCCGTGGGTCTACAAGCGCAACGGCACCTACTACAACGTGTTCGCCGCCGAGTGCTGCAGCGAGTTCATCGGCTACTCCACGTCCCCCACGCCGACCGGCCCGTGGACCTACCGGGGGACGGTGATGGCCCGGCAGGGCGGCAGCTTCACCAACCACCCGGGCGTCGTCGACTACCGGGGCAGGTCGTACTTCTTCTACCACAACGGTGCACTGCCCGGCGGGGGCGGGTTCACCCGCTCGGTCGCCGTCGAGCAGTTCTCCTACGGCGCCGACGGGTCCATCCCCCAGCTCAGCATGACGACCGCGGGGCCACCGCAGATCGAGCCGCTCGACCCGTACGTCATCCAGCAGGCCGAGACGATGGCGTGGGCCAGCGGCCTGGAGACGGAACCGGCCACCGAGGGCGCCATGAACGTCGGGTGGATCGAGAACGGCGACTGGCTGCGGGTGAAGGGCGTCGCGTTCGGCACGGGCGCGGCCACGTTCACCGCGCGGGTCGCGTCGGCGGGCAGCGGCGGGCGGATCGAGGTGCGCCTCGACAGCGCGTCCGGCCCGGTGGTCGGCACGTGCACGGTGCCCGTCACCGGCGGCTGGCAGACGTGGGCGACCGTCAGCTGCCCCGTCAGCGGCGCGACCGGCACCCGGGACCTGGTCCTGCGGTTCACCGGCGGCAGCGGCAGCCTGTTCAACGTCACCAGCTGGCAGTTCACGCGCGGCGGAGACACCACGCCCCCACCCACGCCCACGGACGTCCGGATCACCAACCGCGCCAGCGGCAAGGTCATGGACGTCCAGGCCCCCAACCGCGACGACCTCGCGGTGGTCGGGCAGTGGACGAGCAACGGCCAGCCCTGGCAGCGCTGGCAGATGGTCGACGCGGGCGGCGGCTACGTCACCGTGCGCAGCGTCCACAGCGGCAAGTGCCTCGACGTCAGCGGTGCGTCAGGTGCCGACGGCGCCCGGCTCATCCAGTACACCTGCCACGGCGGCACCAACCAGCAGTTCTCGTGGCGCTCGGGCGACGGCTACGAGCAGCTGGTGACCCGCAGCGGGAAGTGCGTGGGCGTGGTCGACGGCTCGACGGCCGACGGCGCCGCGCTCGAGCAGCGCACGTGCACGTCGGCGGGCACGTTCCAGTGGAGCCGCGCGGCCTGACGCCACGGCAGCGCGACGTCGGCGGCTCCCGGACGGTCCCGGGACCGCCGACGTCGCGCTGGAGCGATGTCGGCGCGCGGTCGTACGGTGGCACCGAGCGGCACGACGCAGGGAGGCGGTCACCGTGGTCGGACAGGACGAGCCCGCGATCCCCGGTGTGGTCCCCGCCGACCGGCTGCGCATGGCGGGCAGCCGGACCCTGCGGTTCGAGGGTGCGCAGCACGGCTCCGGCGTCAGCTTCTTCCTCGTCACGAACGCCCCCGGGCAGGGGCCGGTCCTGCACCGCCACCCGTACTCCGAGACGTGGTCCGTCCTCGACGGTGAGGCGACGATCCGGATCGGGGAGCACGACGTCGTCGCGCGCACCGGCGACACCGCCGTCGTGCCGCCCGACACGTGGCACCGCTTCACCAACACCGGCGACGGCGACCTGCGGATGATCTGCATCCACGCGTCGCCGGTGATGATCCAGGAGAACGCTGCCGAGGATCCGCCGCGCTGACGGGACCGCTGTGTCCGGTGCCCTCCGACCTCTCAGCGGTCCGTGCGGTCGTCCTCGAGCTCCAGCGCCTCGGCGGGGCTCGTCGACAGCTGGATGCGGTCCCACGGTGTGAGCGCCGACAGCGACCGCCGCAGGGTCGTCACGACGGCCGAGACGACGAGCGTGACGGCGTCCGACCCGCCGCGCTCGCCGTAGCGGTGCAGCGCGGAGACGAGCGTGGCGGTCGCGCGGTCGGCCGACCGGCGGCGCCCGGGCTCCACGTCGTGGGTCGCGGCCTCCGCCGTCGTGGCGGCCAGCTCGCGCAAGGCGTCTGCGGTGGGTGTGCGCAGCTCCTCGGGGAGGTGCGCCACGCTCAGGCCCCAGGGCTGGTCCTCGACCGTCGCCTGGAGGTCGTCGACGAGCAGCGCGGCACGCTGCAGGGCACGGAAGTACTCGGTCCGCCGCGCGACGTCGTCGGACCGGCGCCGCGCCCTGCGGTTCCCGCGTGCCGCCTGCCGCAGCTCGTCGACCTCCGTCCGCGCGCGGTTGAGCGGCCCGCTCAGCTCGTCGCGGTCCGGGAGCTCGACGTCGTCGTCGGCACGCGGGTCGATGGCCGCGGCGAGCGAGCGCAGGTGCTCGACGCACGCCTCGCGCAGGGCGTCCAGCGCGCGGTCGGTCCGCTCCAGCGGCAGCGCCGGGCGCACGGTGCTGACGACCACCGTGCACGCGGCCCCCAGCAGGAACAGCCCGGCGTACGCCGCGGTGTAGCCGATCTCCTCCCCCTGCCCGACGAGCAGCACGAACATCCCGGCGACCGGCACGTACGAGCGCGCGTCACCGAACCACGGCACGCCGGCGAGCAGCATCCCGAGCCCCACGACCAGCGCGATCGCGGCGACACCGGGGCCGAGCACCACGTCGGCCAGCACCCCGACGGCCCCGCCCAGCAGGATGGCGGCGACCGTCCGCACGGTCTCCGCCACGGACCGGACGACCGCCGAGTACGTCGTCGCGACCGCTCCGAAGGGCGCGTAGAACGCGTAGTCCTGCGCGCCCGGGACCTGCCGCGCCAGCACCCACGCGACGGTCGCCGCCACCGCCGCCTTCAGCGCCAGCTCCACGCGCGGGTGGCGCAGGAGCCGACGTGCGGTCCCACGGTCTGTGCGCATCCGTCCAGTCGAACCCGGGGTGCGGGCACCGGCAAGGTGGCCGGGAGCAGGGTGTGCGTCCCGGTACGGCCGGATGACGACCGGCCGGGGGTGGCACGACGGCGTGAAGGGTTGTTGCCGAATTCGGCAACAACCCTTCACGACCTACCGCCGGCGGTGCCGCGTCAGCCGACGTCGACCGGGCGCCCCTGCTCCGCCGTCCACTCGGAGAGCGAGCCGTCGTAGACCGCGACGTCGACGCCGGCCGCGACGTAGGCCGCGAACGCGGGGACGGTCGCCGCGATCCCGCCGCCGCAGTACGTGACGGCGCCCTGGGCGTCGAGCAGGCCGCCGTCCTGCAGGAGGCCGCGCAACTCGGCGGGCGGCAGGAAGCGGCCGGTCGCCGGGTCCAGGAACGTGAACAGCGGCAGGTTGATGCTGCCGGGGATGCGGCCGCGGCGCGGGTACGGGCTGACCTCCTGCTCGCCGCGGAACGTCGCGGGGTCGAGCGCGTTGACCAGCAACCCGGCTGCCGACCCGGTGGAGATCTGCTCGACCTGCGGCAAGGTCGCCAGCAGCTCGGGCCGGACGCGCGGGGTCAGCCGGCCCGGGGTGGCACGGGCGGCCGCGTCGTCCTCGGCCCCGCTCGCGAGGGGCAGCCCGGCCGCCCGCCAGGCGCCGAGCCCACCGTCGAGCACCGACACGTGGTCGTGGCCCAGCCAGCGCAGCAGCCACCACACGCGCGTCGCCCACGCGGAGCCGACGTTGTCGTACACGACGACGTGGGTGTCGTCACCGATGCCGAGCGCACCGAGGGCGGCGGCCAGCGCGTCCGGGGCGGGGAGGGTGAAGAGCTGCGGAGCGCCGGTGTCCGAGAGCTCGTTCGTCACGTCGACGAACGCGGCGCCGGGCACGTGCGCATCGAGGTACGCGGCGCGCAGCGGCTGCGCCGTGTACGGCTCGCCCTCACCGTGCGTGGCCAGCGCCGTCGAGGCGTCGAGCACGACGAGGGGCACGGTGCCCGCCGCCGTGGTGGCGTGCAGCTCCTCGGGGCTGACGAGGGCGGGAAGGGCAGAGGTCATGAGGCTCTCCTCGCTGGGGCCGGTGTCCACCGACGCTACGCGGCCCGTGGCACTCCGAGCCGATCAACGATGCCCCGGGCTGCCCACACCACCGTGCGAGCGTCCCGCGCGCCGGGCCGTCAGTGGGCGACGGCATGCGCCGACAACCAGTCGGCGACGGCGTCGAGCGTCAGGTGGTCGTCACCTCCAACGGCGCGGATGAACCCGTCGCCGTCGTGCGGGTCGACGACGAGGGAGTACCCGTTGACCTCGTAGAACGACGCCACCAGGAGCCACGAGAGCCGCTTGTTGCCGTCGTGGAGCGGATGCTACCGGTTGATCGCGTCGAGCAGGGCCGCTGCCTTCGCGTGGATCCCGACGTACGCCTCGACGCCCCGGACGACCTGCGAGGGGCGCGCGAGAGCCGACGCGAGCGAGCCGGCGTCACCGATGTGGAGGCCGGACCGGTCGCAGATCAGCTTCGCCGTGTCGAGGGTCGGGTACCAGACACTCACCGGGACAGCAGGTCGAGCAGGGTGGCGTCGCGCTCGGCGACCTTGGAGACCGCGTCGGCGTAGGCGTCCTCGACGACGGTCTGCTCGGCCAGCCGGCGGATCGCGAGGATCGCCGTGTCGTTCATGGACCGGTTCTCGCGCTCCGCGAGACGCCGCAGCAGCGCGCTGTCCTCGTCGCTCATGCGCAACGACATCGTCGAGATGCCGACCTCCCTGGTATCACTGTGCCACCGGCGTACGCCCGGCCCGGGTCGGCGCGACGGGACGAGCAACTCCATCAGGTGATCGCGCTGCACTTCGACAGCCTGCCGCCGCGGAGTCACCGACGTACCGCTGACGCCCCCCGAGCCTCCGCCACGGGTGCCGGGGGCCTTTCGCACCACCCGGGCACGCATCTCCTGATCGCTCCGTTCCGGCAGAATGGGTGAAGACTCACCAACAGCGACCTTTCTGGGTTTCGCCGGGACGGGTGAGGCGTCGGTGAATTATCGCGCCATGTCCACGCACCACCTGAATGTGCCAGCCGCCAGGAGCGTGCGATTTATCGCACGATCTGCAAGCATAACCTGATTGAGCCCGCGGGACGAGACCGCTGATTTTGTCCGTGCAAATAGCGACGCTATATTCCCGCGCATGCGCACTACTCACACCCTCGTCGCCCTCAGCTGCGCACTCCTGCTCGCAGGCTGCGGAGGCGGCGACACCGTTACCGATGAGGCGGTCGCGACCGCACCTCCCACGTCCGAGCAAGTGACGGATCGCAGTCCGGCCGCGCAGGAGGAGAAGGCCGACCACGCCGAGATCCTCGAGGCCGGGTTCGGGCAGGACGGCGACTACACGTGGGTGACCTCGCTCGTCTCCAACACCGGGCACGTCGGGGAGTTCGCGACCGTCGTGTTCAACCTCTTCGACGAGACGGACACCCTGATCGCGACGGAGGAGCAGGTCGAGATCTTCACGAGTGCCGAGGGCGTCACCGCCATCGGGACCCAGACAGACACGACCGGCAAGACCGTCGCCCGCGTCGAGGCCACCCTCGAGGTCAGCGACTACGGTTCCTCCGCCGAACCCGCCGAGCCCGTCGCACCCGTCGACGGTCAGCAGACCGCTGAGGGGGACTGGACGTTCACCCTCGTCAACGGCACTGCCGAGGACTGGTCCGACCTGCGGGTGGGGATCATCTGCCGCAGCGCGGAGGGGACGATCGTCGGGGGCGGCGGGGACTTCCCGTCGCTCGTGCCGGCCGGTGGCCAGTACCTCATCGACGGGTGGGTCATGGCTGCGTCGCCCGCCTCGTGCACCGCGTACCCGCAGCTGCCGAGCCCCGAGTCCTGACAGACGACGGGACGAGGTCCCCCGCTGCCCCACCGGCGGCTGATCGCCCTCGTCCCCCGACGCGCCGCGGCCCCCGTGACCAGCAGGTCACGGGGGCCGCGGCGCCGTTCAGCGGGACTCAGAAGTCCCAGTCGTCGTCCTCGGTGTTGACGGCCTTACCGATGACGTACGAGGAGCCCGACCCGGAGAAGAAGTCGTGGTTCTCGTCGGCGTTGGGGCTCAGCGCCGACAGGATCGCCGGGTTGACGTCCGTCTCGTCGCGCGGGAACAGCGCCTCGTAGCCCAGGTTCATCAGGGCCTTGTTGGCGTTGTAGCGCAGGAACTTCTTGACGTCCTCGGTCAGGCCGAGCTCGTCGTAGAGGTCCTGGGTGTACTCCACCTCGTTGTCGTACAGCTCGAAGAGCAGGTTGAACGTGTAGTCCTTGAGCTCCGCACGCTCGGCCGGCGACACCAGCTCGAGGCCCTTCTGGTACTTGTAGCCGATGTAGTACCCGTGCACGGCCTCGTCGCGGATGATGAGGCGGATCAGGTCGGCCGTGTTGGTGAGCTTGGCGCGCGACGCCCAGTACATGGGCGCGTAGAAGCCCGAGTAGAAGAGGAACGACTCGAGCATGGTCGAGGCGACCTTGCGCTTGAGCGGCTCGTCACCCCGGTAGTAGTTGAGGACGATCTCGGCCTTGCGCTGCAGGTTCGGGTTCTCCTCCGACCAGCGGAACGCCTCGTCGATCTCCTTCGTGGAGATCAGCGTGGAGAAGATCGAGGAGTACGACTTGGCGTGCACCGACTCCATGAACGCGATGTTCGTGTAGACGGCCTCCTCGTGCGGGGTCAGCGCGTCGGGGATGAGGCTGACCGCGCCGACCGTGCCCTGGATGGTGTCCAGCAGCGTCAGACCGGTGAAGACGCGGGTCGTCATCGTCTTCTCGGCCTCGGTGAGGGTCGCCCAGGACTGGATGTCGTTGGAGACCGGCACCTTCTCCGGCAGCCAGAAGTTGCCGACGAGGCGGTCCCAGACCTCCGCGTCCTTCTCGTCCTGCAGCCGGTTCCAGTTGATCGCCGACACGCGGTCGACCAGCTTCAGCTTGCCCGTGCTCATCATGTGTTCTTCCTCAGTCTCGTCGAAGGCGTCGTCGCAGGTGGGGCGTCAGAGCATGCAGCTGACGCAGCCCTCGACCTCGGTGCCCTCGAGCGCCATCTGCCGCAGGCGGATGTAGTAGATCGTCTTGATGCCCTTCCTCCACGCGTAGATCTGCGCCTTGTTCAGGTCGCGCGTGGTGGCGGTGTCCTTGAAGAAGAGCGTGAGCGACAGGCCCTGGTCGACGTGCTGCGTCGCCTCGGCGTACGTGTCGATGACCTTCTCGTAGCCGATCTCGTACGCGTCCTGGTAGTACTCCAGGTTGTCGTTCGTCATGAAGGGCGCCGGGTAGTAGACGCGCCCGATCTTGCCCTCCTTGCGGATCTCGATCTTCGACGCGATCGGGTGGATCGAGCTCGTCGAGTGGTTGATGTAGGAGATCGAGCCGGTCGGCGGCACCGCCTGCAGGTTCTGGTTGTACAGGCCGTGCTCGGCGACGAGCGCGGCCAGCAGACGCCAGTCGTCCTGCGTGGGGATGCGCACGCCTGCGGTGTCGAAGAGCTCCTGGACGCGCGCGGTCCGCGGCTTCCACTCCTTCTCGATGTACTTGGTGAAGTACTCACCGGTCGCGTACGTCGACTTCTCGAAGCCGTAGAACGACGCCTTGCGCTCCTGCGCGAGCAGGTTCGACGCGCGGATCGCGTGGTACGCCACGGTGTAGAAGTAGATGTTCGTGAAGTCCAGGCCCTCGTCGGAGCCGTAGAAGATCCGCTCGCGCGCCAGGTACCCGTGCAGGTTCATCTGCCCCAGGCCGATGGCGTGCCCGCCGGCGTTCGCCTTCTTGATCGACGGCACCGACTCGATGCTCGTCTGGTCCGAGACGGCCGTCAGGGCGCGGATCGCGGTCTCGACGGTCCTGCCCAGGTCCGGGGAGTCCATCGACAGCGCGATGTTCATCGAGCCCAGGTTGCAGGAGATGTCACGGCCGACCTCGGCGTACGACAGGTCCTCGTTGTACGTCGACGGCGTCGAGACCTGCAGGATCTCCGAGCACAGGTTCGAGTGCGTGATCTTGCCCTCGATCGGGTTGGCCCGGTTCACCGTGTCCTCGAACATGACGTACGGGTACCCGGACTCGAACTGGATCTCGGCGAGGGTCTGGAAGAACTCGCGCGCGTTGATCTTGGTCTTGCGGATCCGCCCGTCGTCGACCATCTCGTAGTACTTCTCCGAGACGTTCACGTCGGCGAACGGCACACCGTAGACGCGCTCGACGTCGTACGGGGAGAACAGGTACATCGGCTCGTTCTTCTTCGCCAGCTCGAACGTGATGTCCGGGATGACGACGCCGAGCGAGAGCGTCTTGATGCGGATCTTCTCGTCCGCGTTCTCGCGCTTGGTGTCGAGGAAGCGGTAGATGTCCGGGTGGTGCGCGTGCAGGTACACCGCGCCGGCGCCCTGGCGCGCACCGAGCTGGTTGGCGTACGAGAACGAGTCCTCGAGCAGCTTCATCACGGGGATGACGCCGGAGCTCTGGTTCTCGATGTGCTTGATCGGCGCGCCGTGCTCACGGATGTTCGACAGCAGCAGGGCCACGCCGCCGCCGCGCTTCGACAGCTGCAGGGCGGAGTTGATGCCGCGCGCGATGGACTCCATGTTGTCCTCGATGCGCAGCAGGAAGCAGGAGACGGGCTCGCCGCGCTGCGCCTTGCCGAGGTTGAGGAAGGTCGGCGTCGCCGGCTGGAACCGGCCGGACACGATCTCGTCGACCAGGTTCATGGCGAACTGCTGGTCGCCCTCGGCCAGCGCGAGCGCGACCATGCAGACGCGGTCCTCGAAGCGCTCGAGGTACCGCTTGCCGTCGAACGTCTTGAGCGTGTACGAGGTGTAGTACTTGAACGCACCGAGGAACGTCTGGAAGCGGAACTTCTTCGAGTACGCGTGCTGGAAGAGCGACTTGACGAACGCGCGGTCGTACTGCGCGAGCACGGCCGGGTCGTAGTACTTGTTCTCGACCAGGTAGTCGAGCTTCTCGTCCAGGTCGTGGAAGAAGACCGTGTTCTGGTTGACGTGCTGCAGGAAGAACTCGCGCGCGGCCTGCCGGTCGGCGTCGAACTGGATCTTCCCGTCCGCGTCGTACAGGTTGAGCATCGCGTTGAGGGCGTGGTAGTCCAGCCCCGTCAGCTCTACGCGGGTATCTGCGACTGTCGCTGCCAAAATCTTCCCAATCCTTCGCGGACGCGTGTGACGTCCTCGGTTGTTCCCATGAGCTCGAAGGCGTACAGGTACGGCACGTGGCACTTGGCCGCCACGATGTCGCCGGCGATGCAGTACGCCTCACCGAAGTTCGTGTTGCCGGCCGCGATGACGCCGCGGATCAGCGCACGGTTGTCCTCGTCGTTGAGGAACTTGACGACCTGCCGCGGGACCGCGCCGCCCTCGTTGCCGCCCCCGTAGGTCGGCACGACGAGGACGTACGGCTCCGTGACGCGCAGGAACCCGTCGGTCGGGCGCAGCGGGATCCGCTGCGCCGGGATGCCGAGCTTCTGCACGAAGCGGTGCGTGTTGTCCGACGCGGACGAGAAGTACACGAGCTCGGTCACCGCTCGCCTCCCTCTCCGCGTCCTGTGCTGCTGCCGTGCGGCGGACCCGGGCATGCCGAGGCCCGCTGCGCGTGCCGGGTGCAGCCCGGCCGGCGCACGAGGCGCCGGCCGGACCGTTCTCGAGTGCCCGCCGGGCCGACGCGGCGCTAGCCGTGCGCCGACCCGGGGCGTGCGGGGCGACGGACCGCGAGGTCCGCCGCGATCAGGCGACCTGCGTGGCCAGCTTGTCCGCGAGCGCCTTGATGCGGTCCGGGCGGTAGCCCGACCAGTTCTCGCCGCCGGCGACGACGACGGGCGCCTGGAGGTGGCCGAGCGACATGACGTAGTCGCGCGCGTCGGCGTCCTCCGAGATGTCGACGACCGTGTACTCGTGGCCGAGCTTGTCGAGGGCGCGGTACGTGGCCGTGCACTGCACGCAGGCCGGCTTGCTGTACACCGTGATGGTCATGTCTGCTCCCCCGAGCTCGTGGTCCGTGTGGTTCTCGCCGTGGCGGCCGCGTCACCCGGGGGTCGGGGTCCGCGTGCTCCTGTCAGCCTCCGGGCCTCCCTGCGAGGGGTGGTCCGTCGTGCTGCCGAGGGGCCTGCATGACACCGGTGTGGTTCGGGGCGAGCCGTCTGGCTAGACACTACACCTGGGGTCTGACATCGCAAGCACCCACTAAGTGTTGTGTTACGGCCGTGTCATTCTTCACCCTGTGAGGCCAGTGGCGCACCGCCTGTGGACGCCGCGCGAGCCCGCTGACGTGCGACGACGCACGTCAGCAGCGCGACACGCCGGGACGACCCACAGCGGCGTGCACAGGCGCGGGCACGTCGTCCCCACCACCGTCCACAGGCGGCTTCGGGGGCGTTGTCCGCTATGCCGGGATGCCACGGGCGCACAGTTGCGTGCGACACCCTGCGGGGCGGCCGTCCGCGACGCGGCGGACCGTCCGCTCTGCGGGCTACCTGCCCGTGCGGACGGCCGCCGCGGCGCGTGCACGTGGCCGCGCACGGGGTACGGCCCGCACCGGGAGGGCGTCCTTGCACGCCCGGCACGGTGTCGGGGGCGTCAGAACGACGCGAGAGCCTGCCCGATCACGGCCAGCACGGCGAGGCTGCCGACCGTCCAGGCGAGCACGGACCCCAGCAGGTAGGCGACGTAGCGCGCGCGCTGCCGCGCCGAGCCCTCGAAGTACGGCGCCGGTGCCCAGCGCACGGTCTCCACCACGTGGCGCACGCGGGTGCGCAGCGGGAGCGGGCGGGCAGCCGTCACAGGACGGTTCCAGGTGACAGCGGACACGGCGACACGCTCCTGTAGGTGCGAGGACAGCGGAGTGCCGGGGTCTCCGGCTCTTCGATGGTCCCAGCGGGGCACCGCCAGGACGCGGGACCTACGTCCCCGGGCCGCGCGCCGCCTGCGGGTGGGGCGTCAGGCGATGCGCAGGTGCTCCGCCGGCGGCCCCGGTCGCACGCCGTCGGGCCGTGCGGCCACCGTCTTCTCCAGCACCGACGTGATCTCCTCGCCCACCAGCTCGTGCCGGTCGAGCAGCGCGTCGCGCAGCGCCTCGACCAGGTCCCGGTTGCTGGCCAGCAGCCGCCGCACCGTGGCCCGCGCGCTGTCCAGCACGTCCTCCAGCTGCGCCCGCGCCGCCGTGTCGCCGATCACCGCCGAGACGAGGTCCCGGTCGGTGGCCGCGAACGACACCAGCGAGCCGGTCATGCCCGCCGCCCCGACCATCTGCGCGGCCGTGCGGGTCGCCGCCGCCAGGTCGGACGCCGGGCCGGTCGTCGTCTGGCCGAAGAACAGCTCCTCGGCCACCCAGCCGCCCATCGCGATCTGCACCAGCGCCCGCAGGTCGTACTGCGTGCGGGTGTAGACCTCCTCGCAGTCGCCGTGCGCGAGCAGGCCCAGCGCGGAGCCGCGCTTGACGATGGTGAGCACCTCGAGCGTGCGGTTGGGCGCCACCAGCCACGCCGTGACCGCGTGGCCGGCCTCGTGCGTCGCGATGAGCGTGCGCTCACCGGCCGTGTAGGTGACGGGGTGCCCCAGCCCCACGAGCTCGGTGATGCGCGCCTGCTCGACGTCGACGAAGGTCATCGCGTCGTCGCCGCGCCGCAGCGCGTTGACGAGGGCCTCGTCGAGCAGGTGCTCGACCATGACGGGGGTCCAGCCACTCGTCGCGGCGGCGACGCGGTCACGGACGGCGGGCTCGTCGAGCTCGGCGTGGTGGGAACGCCGGGCGAGGAAGTGGTCGACGAGCGCCCGCCGTCCGTGCGCGTCCGGCGGGTTGAACGTGAGCCGCCGGTCGAAGCGACCCGGGCGCAGCAGGGCCGGGTCGAGGTGGTCCGCACGGTTGGTCGCGGCGATGAGCAGGATCGGCGCCCGCGTGGGGCGGCGCTGCTTGAGCTGGCGCTGCGCAGGCAGCAGCAGGTTCACGGCGGCGACCAGCCCGTTGTAGAAGCGGTCCGCACCGACCGGCTGGTCGAAGGACTGCATCTGCACCAGCAGCTCGTTGACGACACCGCCCGTGCCCTCGGAGATCATCGCGTTGCGCACCACCCCCTGGCCGGCCAGCAGCGACGACGGCGACGGCAACCCCACGAACGCCGCCGTGGGCTCCGCGCCGAGCAGGCCACCACGGCGCAGGGCGATCGCGTCGATCTCCTCGATGAAGCCGATCGCGCCGCCCTCGGTGCGGGCCGCGGCGCGCAGCGCCTTGAAGTAGGTGCGGATCTTGCGGGCCGTCGCGCCGTAGTACATGGACTGGAAGCTCGTCGCGGAGACGAACAGGAACGGCACCCCGGCCTCGGCCGCCATCGCCTTGGCGGTCAGGGTCTTGCCCGTCCCGGGCGGCCCTTCGAAGAGGATGCCGCGCCGCGGGGTGCCGCCCATCTGGTCGGCGAACCGCCGGTGCGTCTGGAACAGGTCGATGGAGCGGCGCACGTCGTCGACGATCGGGTCGATGCCGACGACGTCGGCCAGCGTGACGTCGACCTGCTCCGGGCGGAACGTGATGTGCGGGGACCGCCCGGCACCGACCTGGGTGCCCACGAGCAGCGCGATCAGGGCGACGAAGAACAGCACCGGGGCGATGACCAGCGGGTCGACGGCGGGCAGCACCACGAGCGGCCGCCCGGTGAGCGCCGACCACACGACGTAGGCCTCGAGCGCCAGGACCACCAGGCAGAGGCGGATCACCCGGCGGCGACGCACCCGCTCGCGGTCCACGGCGATGTCGTGCGCGCCGAGCAGGGGCCTGGCGGGGGCGTCGGTCACGGGCGGGCCCTTCGTGAGGCGACGGCCCGCGGTGCTCGGCCGCCGCAGCCGCGGTGGTCGGGCCATCGTCGTCCGGATTGTCCGTTTCGGACAACCGCTTCGACCCGCTGTCACCCGTCCGGCCCAGCGCGCGAGCCGGCCTCCTCGGTCACGGACCCCGCGGTCGGTAGCCTGCCCGACTCCGGAGGAGAGGTGGGCGGGGATGACGACGACGGACGGCTCGGCCACGCAACCCGCGGCGGTCATCGACCTGCGCGTGCTGCCGTGGCGCCCCCGGCGCCGGTACAAGGGTCCGGACATCGACTTCGCGCTGTTCGGCGTCACCGAGCTGCTCGGCGGGGTCGTCGCGCTGGTCGTCGCGGTCCTGGGCCTGGTCGCGGTGCTGCTGGTCGTCGTCGCGGTGGCGCTCGTGGTGCTCGAGCTGTGGATCGTCGCGCTCGTCGCGCTCACCCTGCTGCTCGCCCGGTTCGTCGGGCTGCTGCCGTGGGTCGTCGACACGGGCCGTGGCGGCTACGAGCGCTACCGGTGGCTGCCGCACGCGACGCGACGCGTCCGCGAGCTGAACGGCGGGGGGCCGGCCCGGGTGCGCTGGCGCTGGGTCTGACGCGCTCAGTCGCGGCGCGGGGTGCCCGACGTCAGCTGCCGCGGGACCCAGCGCGTGGGCCGCGGTGCGCTCGCCTCGGCCAGCGGGTGCAGCCGGTCGGCGACGACGTTGCCGGTCGGGTCGGCCCGGAACACCCGGCGGCCCGGGTCGACCAGCGTGCGCAGGAACTCGACCTGCCGGCGCAGCGCGCGGGCCTCCTCCTCGAGCTCGAGGATGCGCTTGATGCCCGCCAGGTTGACGCCCTCCTGGGACAGCCGCTGGATCTCGCGCAGCGCACGGATGTCCCGCGGCGAGTAGCGACGGCCGCGGCCGCGCGTGCGCGCGGGCCGCACCAGGCCGAGGCGGTCGTACTGCCGCAGGGTCTGCGGGTGCATGCCCGCGAGCTCGGCGGCGACGGAGATCACGTAGACCTTGGAGTCCTCGTCCATCACCCCTCCTCACCGGCTCCGCAGGTCAGCGTCTGGCCTGCGCCATCAGGTCGGCCCGCACGTCCTGCCCGGACGTCGCGATGCCGAACGCCTGCACGGCCTCCTTGGCCGCACCGGACAGCTTCTGCGGCACGACGACCTGCACGCTCACCAGCAGGTCGCCCGTGTGCCGCGACGTCGCCACACCCTTGCCCTTGACCCGCAGCGTGCGACCCGACGGCGTACCGGCCGGGACCTTCACGCGCACGGTCGAGCCGTCGAGCGTGGGGACGTCGATCGTGGCGCCGAGTGCGGCCTCGTCGAAGGCGACGGGCACGGTGACACGCAGGTTGTCGCCGTCGATGCTGAAGACCGGGTGGGGCTCGACGTGCACCGTGATCACCAGGTCGCCCGCCGGGGCGCCGTCGTCACCGGGGCGTCCCTTGCCGCGCAGACGGATCTTCTGCCCGTCGCGCACCCCTGCGGGGATGCGGGCGTTGACCGTGCGGCCCTCGACGGACAGCGAGATCGTCGACCCCTCGACGGCCGTGCGGAACGGCAGCGTCGTGGTGGCCGTGAGGTCCGTGCCGCGCTGCGGGCCGCGCGCCGCACCGAACCCGCCGGCGCCGCCGAACAGGCCACCGAGGATGTCCTCGAAGCCCGCGCCGCCGGCCCCGCCGCTGGAGTAGCGCACCCGCCCGCCGGGGCCGTTGGCCCCGCCGCCGAACATGCCGCCGAACACGTCCTCGAACCCCGCGGTGCCGCCTGCCCCGCGGCCGCCCGCGGTGAAGCGGGCACCGCCGGCCATGGCCCGCAGCTGGTCGTACTGCTGGCGCTGCTCGGGGTCCGACAGGACCGCGTACGCCTCACCGATGTCCTTGAACCGCGCCTCCGCCTTGGCGTCACCCGGGTTCTGGTCGGGGTGCAGCTGGCGGGCGAGCTTGCGGTACGCCTTCTTGATGGTCGCGGCGTCGGCGTCCTTGGCGACGCCGAGCACGGCGTAGAAGTCCTTCTCGATCCAGTCCTGGCCGGTCACGGCGCCTCCCTCCTGCTTCGTGTGCTGTGGTGCGTGGTCGTGGTGGTTCTCCTGGTGCCGCGGAGGCGGCGGCCGGTCCCCCGGCCGCCGCCCTCGCGTCTCTCGGTGCTGATGATGGCGGCCTCAGGCCTCCGGGTCCACGACCGCGACGCGCGCGGCCCGCAGGATCCGCGCCGGGGTGCGGTAGCCGGGCTGCAGCACCTGCTGCACCGTGGCCACCTCGACCTCGTCGGAGTGCGAGTGCATGAGCGCCTCGTGCACGGCCGGGTCGAACGGGTCGCCCTCGGTGCCATAGCGCTCGATGCCGAGCCGGAAGAGCGTGCTCTCCAGCTTCTCGGCGATCGACGCGAACGGACCGGTGAGGTCGCCGTGGCGACGGGCCAGGTCGATGTCGTCGAGGACCGGGATCAGCGCCTCGCCGACGGTCGCGACGCCACGGTCGTGCGCCGCCACCGTCTCGGCCTTGGACCGCTTGACGTAGCCGTTGTACTGCTGCTCGAGGTTGTACAGCGCCGCCTGCGCGCGCTGCAGCTCCTCGAGCCGCTCGGCCGCGAGCTTCTCGGCCTGCACCAGGCCCTCCAGGACGACCGACTCCTCGGCCTCCGTCGTGACCTGCTCGGCCTCGGCCAGCACGGCCTCCTCGGGCGTCGGCTCGCGCAGCTCGCCCGTCTCCGGGTCGACGCGGCGCTTGTCCGTGAACCGCGGGGTGTCCTCGGGGTCGGGCGTGCCCGACCCCGAACGCTCCTCGGTCACTTCTTGTCGTCCTCGTCGTCGACGATCTCGGCGTCGACGACGTCCTCGTCGGAGGTCGTCGAGGACGTCGAGCCGGCGCCGGCCGGGGCCTCGTCGGCGGCCGGGGCCGCGGACTGGTTGGCGTACAGCGCCTCGCCGATCTTCTGGCTCGCCGTGAGCAGCGCGGCGTGCTTGGCCTTGACGGCCTCGACGTCCGTGCCCTCGAGCGCGGTCTTCAGCTCCGTGACGGCGCCACCGACCTCGCCCTTGATGTCGTCCGAGAGCTTGTCGCCGTTGTCGGCCAGCAGCTTCTCCGTCTGGTAGACGAGCTGCTCCGCGGTGTTGCGGGTCTCGGCCTCCTCGCGGCGGCGCTTGTCCTCGGCGGCGTGCTCCTCGGCGTCCTTCACCATGCGGTCGATGTCCTCCTTGGGGAGGGCCGAGCCACCGGTGATCGTCATCGACTGCTCCTTGCCCGTGCCGCGGTCCTTGGCGGACACGTGCACGATGCCGTTCGCGTCGATGTCGAACGTGACCTCGATCTGCGGCATGCCGCGCGGGGCCGGGGCGATGCCGGTCAGCTCGAACGTGCCGAGCGGCTTGTTGTCCCGGGCGAACTCGCGCTCACCCTGGAACACCTGGATGAGGACGGACGGCTGGTTGTCCTCGGCCGTGGAGAAGATCTCCGACCGCTTGGTGGGGATGGCCGTGTTGCGCTCGATGAGCTTGGTCATCACGCCACCCTTGGTCTCGATGCCGAGGGACAGCGGGGTCACGTCGATGAGCAGGACGTCCTTGCGGTCGCCCTTCATGACGCCGGCCTGCAGCGCGGCACCGACGGCCACGACCTCGTCCGGGTTGACGCCCTTGTTGGGCTCCTTGCCGCCCGTGAGCTCGGTGACGACCTCGGACACCGCGGGCATGCGGGTCGAGCCACCGACGAGCACGACGTGGTCGATGTCCTTCACCGAGATGCCCGCGTCGCGGATGACCTGGTGGAACGGCGCCTTCACGCGGTCGAGCAGCGACTGCGTCATCTGCTGGAACTGCGCGCGCGTCAGCTTGGTGTCCAGGTGGATGGGGCCGTTCTCGCTCATCGACAGGTACTGCAGCGAGATGTTGGTGCTCGTCGCGGACGACAGCTCCTTCTTGGCCTGCTCCGCCGCCTCACGCAGACGCTGCAGGGCGATCTTGTCCTTCGACAGGTCGACGCCCGTGGTGTTCTTCACCTCGGTGACCAGGTGCGCCACGATCGCGGCGTCCCAGTCGTCACCGCCGAGGCGGTTGTCACCGGCGGTCGCGCGGACCTCGATCGTCGAGAAGCCGTCGTCGTCCTTGCCGACCTCCAGCAGGGACACGTCGAACGTGCCGCCACCCAGGTCGAAGACGAGGATGTTCTCGTCCTCCTTGCCGCGCTCGAGCCCGTAGGCGAGCGCCGCGGCGGTGGGCTCGTTGATGATGCGCAGGACGTTGAGGCCCGCGATCGTGCCCGCGTCCTTCGTCGCCTGACGCTCGGCGTCGTTGAAGTACGCCGGGACCGTGATGACGGCGTCCGTGACCGGCTCGCCCAGGTACGCCTCGGCGTCGCGCTTCAGCTTGCCGAGGATGCGGGCGCTGATCTCCTGCGCCGTGTACTTCTTGTCGTCGATGGTGACCGACCAGTCCGTGCCCATGTGGCGCTTGACGGACGAGATGGTGCGGTCGACGTTGGTGACGGCCTGACGCTTGGCGACCTCACCGACGAGGACCTCGCCGGTCTTGGAGAACGCGACCACGGACGGAGTCGTGCGCGACCCCTCCGCGTTCGCGATGACGGTGGGCTCGCCGCCCTCGAGGGTGGCGACCACCGAGTTGGTGGTACCGAGGTCGATGCCGACTGCTCGTGCCATGTGTGTGCCTTCTTCCTGGAGCCCGGTGAGGCTCCGACGTGCTGTGGTCTGAGAGACGTCTTGAGTCCGCCGGGCTCAAGTCTGCGATGCGCCGGGGGCGCGAGGCAACTGGAGGCGGCGGAAGTTGAGTCTGATGGGCTCAACTCTTGGAGGGCGGAGTTTGTTCCCGGGTGCGTCTCGCTCCGCGTCTCACCGCCGCTGTGGGATCTCATCTGAGTTGTCCCCATCTCATGAAGCTGCCCACGGCCTGACCCAATCTCACCTAGTCGTCCCAGCCGGAGGGCCAACGGTGGGGAGATGGGCGTGGCTCGGGACGGGGTCCGTGACCGCCTCTAGGCTCGTGCGCGTGCCGACCCTCGACGCCGAGTCAGCGATCGCCGAACAGTTCGTCGCCAGCCTGTTTCCCGCGGCCTGCGGTGCTGTGCTCGCCGGAAGCAGCGCGAGTGGCACCAGCACGCCGACCAGCGATCTCGACCTCGTCCTGATCTGCCCGACGGGCGCCCTGGACGGCGGGCGGTCGAGTCTGGCAGCGACGTACGAGCACAGCGGGCGCGTCGTAGAGGTGTTCGCATACTCGCCCGAGGCGTACCGCACCTGGGCCGGCCGCGAGGTCGACGCACACCGCCCGGTCATCCTCACGATGCTCAGCGAGGGCGTAGTCCTGCGCTCCGGGCCTGAACTCCATGATCTGCAGACGTGGGCACGAGACGTGCTGTCGGCCGGCCCGCGGATCGAGCAGCACGCACTCGACGTTCGCCGTTACGCCGTCAGCGCTCTGCTCGACGATCTGGCGGACGCCGACGACCCCGGCGAGCGTGCACTGCTCTTGGCCGATGCCTTCACCGCGCTGTCCGAGCTGCTTCTCCTGACGCAGCGGCAGTGGCTCGGGTCAGGGAAGTGGCTCTTGCGCAGGCTCCGCACCGGGGCCCCCGCCGTTGCCGACCGGTTGATCGGTGCGTTCGCATCAGGCGAGCGCTCCCTCTTCCTCCAGGTGGCCGACGATCTGCTCGCACCGCTTGGCGGTCGACTCCAGGCCGGCATCGTCCGCTGACCAGACGCGCACCTCCCGGTCGTTGAGGATGTGGACAAGTGCGTGAGATGGCAGGTGTCTCAACTACCCGCCCCACCGCAGGTCAGAGCCTCGGGCCGGACAAGTTCGATGAGCTCCTACAACCGCGGCGCCCGGCAACGAACTCGTGTGGCGGAGGCGCCCAGCGGCGAACATCTCCCTCAGGTCCTGGAGAGTCGTCACCTGAGTGGCCAACTCAGCGACGGCGTCGACGATCGCCAGCAGCCCGCCACGGCGGGGCTCGTCCGACCGCCACGCTCACGCAGCCCACCCCGCAGCACCGACAGGATCTCGTCGCGCTCCATCAACCCCACCCCCTGGACATGTCGGTTCGCGTCGCCCGACGAGCCAGCGTAGAGAACCGGCCGGCGCGACGCGTTCGCCCGGTCATCGGCATGACCCGAGAATCGGGCGATCCCGCACCGTTCGCCGAGGATCCGGACACGAAGGTGAGACCGCGGCCGTCTCAGGCGCCCGTCGCTGTGCAGGTGAGCAAGTTGGGCCGCGACAAGTCCGGTGAGTTCCTGCAGTTGCTGTGGGATCTCATCCGAGCTGTCCCAATCTCGGGTCTGCTGCACGACGATGACGTCGCCCTCGCGGGCTTGGTGGCGTTCGTCAGCCGGGGCGGCGTCACAGCAGGTGCGCGAGCAACCTCTCGGGTCGGCGCAGGACGTCGTACGTGCACCCGGCGTCCACGCCGACCGTGAGGGTGGCCGAGGACCGGTCGGTCACGACCGTGCCGCCGCGCGCCGCGACGTTCTCCGTGACGAGGGTCGCCACGTCGGTCCGCGTCGCTCGTCGCGCGACGAGCGCGCGCGTGAGCTCGCCGACGAGCCCGCCCTCGCGCTCCACGCGAGCGTGTGGGCTGCCGGGCAGCCGCAGGTCGAGGTGCACGACCTCGCGGGCGCGCACGTCGACGAGGAACGGCACGACGGTGCGCAGGCCGCCCGTGAGCGGGAACGCTCCGGCCACGGCTGCGGGGTCGAACACGGCGCGGGACCGGTCGGCCCGGTCCCGCAGCATCCAGCCCGCCCACGCCTCCTCGAGGTCGTCGAAGCGCGGCCCGGAGTACCGGAACACCGCCGGCGCGAGGTAGCGCCACCGCTCGACCTGGGGACCTGGCGTGGACGCCGACCGCGCGACCGCACGGCGCCACCACGGTCGGCGCGCCGCAGGATCGTTCCCCGGCTGGCCCGCAGGAGGCGCGCCGGCCTCGGCGAGCGCGCCCAGGTCGACGTCGAGGAACTCCTCTGCTCCCGCGGGCGCCGAGGTGACGTCACCCGAGTGCACCATGACGCCGGAGCGCAGGCGCGTCCAGCTCACGTGGTCGACCACCACGAAGTCCTCGTCGAGCGCGAGGCACGAGAGGTCGAGGTCGCTGGCCGGGTGCCTCCAGTGGACGAACAACCGCAGCACCGCCGCGTCACCGAGCGGCAGGGCGCTCCCGCGCTCGACCTGGACGAGCCCCGCGGCTGTGGAGCGCAGCCCATCCGGCATGAGCACCCGGTCGAGCCCGTCGGCCACGTGCACGCGCTCGCCGGCCCACGAGCCGCGGCCCGCCAGCTGCGTGCGGACCGCGGTGGTGAGCGCCTCGAGCAGACGAGTCCGCAGCCCGTCGGGCAGCGCGAGGTGCCCCGGGGCGCGGGACACCAGCAGCGCCGACCCCGACGGCGTGACGGCGACCCTCGGGTACGTGCGCCCGTCGTCGTCGACGCCCGCGCGTGCGGTCAGGAGCACCCGCACCGGAGCGCTCGCCGCGCTGTCGGCGAGCGCGCGCGCGAGCGCGTCCTCGTGACCGGGCGTCCCCGCGGCGAGCGCCGCCAGCCGGCGCAGCGAGCGGACGAGCGCGCCCGGGGACTCGCGTGCCAGGAGCGCGACCGCGGCCGGGTAGTCCTCGACGAGCAGGCGCTCGACGCGCGAGGCGAGCGACGTCGGGTCGTGCCGGCTCGCGCGCAGCCGCGCGACGACCTGGCGGGTGCGGGGCGCGTCGTGCTCGTCCACGTGCAGCCCACGCGCGATCGCGAGCCAGAGCCCGCGCCGCCGGAACACGTCGCCGAGCCGATCGGAGCGCTCGAGGCACGCGACGACGACGCGCCGGTCGGCTCGGGAGAGCCGAGGATGGCGCACTCCCCGTCGGAGCGCGACGTCGGTGCCGGTGAGGTCGGCGAACAGCCGCAGGAGGTCGTCGGGAGTGAGGCCGAGCGTCGGCAGCACCGCGCGGTCGGTCTCCCACACCAGTCGGGTCAGCAGCGTCCGGGTCTCACGGAAGCGGACGGTCGCCGGGTCGACGTGCGCGACCCCGAGGAGCCGGGTCAGCGCGGCGAGGTCGGCGCGGACGTCCTCGCGCAGCGACGCCGCGGCGGCGAACGCCTCGCGCATCCACGTCCGGAGGGCGTCCTCGGCCTCCGCCGGGTCGACGACGCGCACGGTCGACCACTCGACGTGGCCGTCGGCGGGCAGCACGTCCTGGTGTGCGCGCGCGAGGACCGCCGCGGGGACGTCCTGGGGAACCGACGACGCCGGCCACCAGCCGAGCGAGGAGAAGTCGAACGCGGCGCGCACCTGCTCGGCCGTCGGGTCGGTGACGCCCGCAAGGCGAGCCCAGCCGAGCACCGCCCGCACCGCGACATGGTCGACCGCGGGCAGCGCGTCCGGGAAGCCGTCGAACAGCGGCGCGTAGGAGCTGCTCTGGCCGCGCCGCTCGTGCACGTGTCGCACGATGTCGGGAACCCGGGCCACTGCGGCGCCGGTGAGCGCCTCGGGGTTCGTGACCGCCACACCCACGCGGGCGAGCTCCGCCAGGGCCACGGCGACCGCCTCCGGCGTCGCGCCACCTGCGGGCGTCGCGGGCGCCGTCAGCAGGCCGAGGCGGTCCAGCGCGATGCGCTCGACGTCGTGCACGGCGTAACCCTCCGGGTGGCGGACCCCACCGGGGTCCGAGACGACGATGGCCGGCGCCCGGGTCGGGCGCCGGCCGGTGAGGAGATCGCCCGGGCGGGGACTTTGAAGAGTGGCGAAGTATGCCCGGGCCGGGCCTCGGCACTCATCGTGCCGGAGCGGCGACGCGATTTCCTCGGTTTTCTGTGGCGGCGCCGCTCGGACTCGCCCGCGAGTCGGTGGACCGTCCGGCGAGTGCCGTTCGACCTGCTGCCGACGCTGGTGCAGCTGAACGACTGGCACGGGAGCTGCAAACGGCGGCGGACGGCGGCGCACTCCTCTGGCAGTCCTCGTGCCGTCCGACCGAGGCGTTCGCCCTCCGGCAGAAGGGACAGCCGTAGTCGACCGGTTCGTGGCTCGGCATGGTCACGGTGTCCAGCCGTCCCACGCACTCCACCAGTGGTTGTTCGAGTCGAGTTGGGCTACGACATCGGCTGCGGCCGCCAGCACGAGGCCGACGGTGCCCTCATCGATGCGTCCGGTGACTCGCTGCCAGTGCAGGTCGGCCACGTCTTTCCACTCGCGTCGGCCGTCCGGGAAGACGATCAGGTCCAGGCCGTGATCGTCGGTCTCGAACCCGTTCCGTCGGCGCACGATGGGCGCTTCGAAGTTGATGTACCAGTTCTGGAAGGCCCCCGCGGCATCGAAGAACTTCCAGACCCCGTAGTGATCGCCGCTCCGGTGGAGCTGGAGCACCACGGTGGACGCCCAGGCCGAGTGCGAGCTCCATGGGTGGGGACCGAACGGATGCGGAGGAAAGCTGAAGCGTGAACCGGGATCCAGACGGACGGCCAAGGTCGCACCGTCGTCGGACACGACCGTCACCGGATGCTGCATCCACACGCGGTCGTGCAGGACCTCGAACCGCTGGATCGAAGTGCCTGGCTCATAGATCGACACGATCGATGACCCTATCGGCGGGTCCGGCCACGGTCCGGGTATGGACTTCCTCGTGCTCTCCGCCCGCGCGGCGCAGATCCGCCTTCGGTACGCGCGGTGGGAGCAGGAGCGTTACGGACGCAGCTGGACAGAGGAAGAGATCGCCCTTGGTCTCGTTGGGGACGTGGGCGACCTGATGAAGCTGGTTCAGGGCAAGGCCGGCGTCCGGCCACACCCCGACCTGGACGAGGCCCTCGCGCACGAGCTGGCCGACTGCCTGTGGGCGGTGATGACCCTGGCGAGCACCTACGAGGTCGACCTCGAGGCAGCCTTCCTCCGCACGATGGATCAGCTTGAACAGTCAATCGCGGACCCGACGGACACGGTTGCGGCAGCGCGTCAACCGCACCGACGACGTCGCCAGGGGGCCGGCCTCATCCGCACCGACCTCGAGACCAACGGCGGAGAGCCGTCCCACCCGCGCCGGGTGGCGGACCCGGTGACCTGCGACACCGCGGGCGACCGCGTCTACTCGCTGCGCGGGCGCGGCCCACCCGGATGCGGCATGAGCGGACGCGGGCGGACTACTTGTCGGAGACCGACACCGAGGGCAGACCCCGCTCGGCCCGAGCGCGATCGACTAGTTCCTGCACGATTGTCGTCTTGGCAGCGTTGTACGCACCGAGCCCGACGGCAGCATCCTTGACGGCCAGGCGCTTCACCTCTTGGTAGCGGAGAGCATCCGTGGGATGCGCAAGCAGCCAGTCGCGGAAGAGACGCTGATTCACCTCACCCCATACCGCCGAGGCGAAGAAGTGAGCGATGTGAGTCCGGGTGCCATCCCGCTCGCGGAGCATCACGTCGTGCGTTCGTACGCTGCTGCCAGTTCGCCAGCCATCGCGCACCAGCGCTGGCCGGTGTCGCTGGAAGTCGCGAGCGTCCTCGACGCGAACAGCAAGGTCGATGATCGGCTTGGCTGACAGCCCCGGGATGGCGGTGGATCCGATGTGCTCGACGGTCCACTGCGGGTTGCCTACCTGCTTGAGCGATTCAGCCGCGGCCCTGAACTGGTCAGGCCATGACGGGTCGTAGGGAACAAGCACAGCCTGAACCCTACTGATGCAGCCAGACATCTGGACCGCAGCCTGTTCGTCTCCGGGTGGGAACGCGCAACGCCCCAGCAGAAGCAGCTCATGGCCGCGATGGCCGTCGACATCGGTCCGAGCCCCGTGGCCGACCTCGCCGCGCGGATGGGCAAGAAGAGGCCCTCGGACTGAGCGCGTCCCGCGACGCGCTCATCAAGGAGGGCTTGATCTACGCGCCCCGTCGCGGCTTCCGGTTTCACCGTGCCCTTGCTGGCCGACTACATCCAGCGGCACACCAACGAGCCGTACGTGTCATCGGTGACGAGCTTCCCGGGCTCTCGCTGAGGATTCGGACAGGTAGGTGAGACGCAGCCCGTCTCACCTACCTGTCCCGCCAAAGGTCACAGCATCGGTGTCCGGACAACTCCGATGAGTTCCTACATGTGGTGTGGGTTCGCATCCAGCTTGTCCGGTTCGCATTAGCGTGTCCGGCGCCTGCCCGCCGTCGCTCTGGCGTGTCCGCGCGCCACTGAGGACCTGGACGGGTCCTGCGACCCCCTTTGCGCGCTCGCCTCCTCGTGTCGATCAGCTGCGCCGCATGCCGAGCGCAGCTGTTCGGACAGCTCGTGGAGGGAGCCCGCCGTGAAGGTCGGTTCGCAGCCCGCCGGGGCACGCCGGCCCTTGCGGTTGATCCATGCCGTAGCGATCCCGAGCACCCGGGCACCACCGATGTCGGCGGACGGCGAGTCCCCGACGTGCAGGACCTCGTCGACCTGCAGCCCCAGAGCGCTCAGAGCGAGCTCGAACGGTTCTGGGCGAGGCTTGTAGGCGCGGGCGTCCTCGCTCGTGACGACGGCGTCCACCGGCAGGTGGTGCAGGTCCAGCACCGCCTGCACGTCGTCCCGGTGGATGTTGGAGACCACGCACACGGGTACCCCGACCTGCTGCAGGAACGGCAGGCTGTCGGCGAAGACCGCAGGACGACGCCAGAAGTCGAACTGGGGACGACAGAGGCCCTCCGCGTCGCCCCGCACGTCGAAGTGCTGCATCGTCTCCGCGAGCGTCTCGTGGCTGAGGGCCCGCTGCAGGCGGAACGCGTCACCGTGGGCCGCGCGGCAGGCCTCGCCGAACCGACGCCCCCACTCCTTCGCCACGACGCCGGGCTCGACACCGGCGAGCCCTGCGACGTGGGCGCAGATCGGCGCCAGGACCTCGTCGTCCTCGCACACGAGGGTGCCGTACAGATCGAGGAGGAGGCCGCGGTACATGGGCCGCACGATAGCGAGGCCCCGCCCTCGGCCCGGTCATACGCACCCCTGCAGCTCAGCCCGTCCCGTACCGCTTCTGAGGATTCGGACACGACAGTGAGACGGCGGCGTTCTCAGGGAGCTGTCCACGTCGAGGTCAGAGCGTCGGACGGCGGACAAGTACCGCGAGCCCTACACCCGATGACCGGGCGCGTTGCGTGCTTCGGCGACCAGATCGTGGCACGCAGCGTCTGCGGCCGGTCAGGTGGACGTTGCGCGCGCAGGACGCGCGACGACGCCAGACTGGCGCGGTGCCGAGCCGCCGTCGCGTCCGTGTCCTGCTGATCGTCCTGACGGGGACGATCGTCGTCCTCGCGCTCGGGGCCGCGCTCGTCGAACGCGGCCTGGTGTGGCCGAACCGTCTGTTCGCAGCGCGCTACGACGTGCGGGGGGTCGACGTCTCGGCATGGCAGGGAACCGTCGACTGGCCGACGATCGCCCGGCAGGACGTCGACTTCGCGTACGTGAAGGCCACCGAGGGCTCGTCGTTCGTCGACCGGGAGTTCGAGGCGAACCTGCGCGGGGCGCGCGAGGCCGGGCTGATGGTCGGTGCGTACCACTTCTTCAGCTTCGAGAGCAGCGGCAGGGCGCAGGCGGAGCACGTGCTCGCGACGGTGCCGGACGACGAGGACCTGCTGCCCGTCGCGATCGACGTCGAGTACTACGGGACGTTCCACGCCGACCCCCCGGACGCGGCGCAGGTCCGCCCGGAGCTGACCGCGCTCATCGAGACCCTGCGTGACCACGGCATCGAGCCGGTCGTCTACGCGACCCCCAGCGCGTACGACAGGTACGTCGCCGGCCACTTCCCAGGCACGCCGATCTGGATCCGGTCGGTGATCGTGCCGCCCACCATGTCGGACGACCGGGCGTGGACCTTCTGGCAGTACTCGAACCGGGACCGCCTCGACGGGTACGACGGCGAGGAGTCGTTCATCGACATGAACGTCTTCGACGGCGACCTCGACGACCTGCGCGCCCTGCGGTAGGCCTGGCGGAGGCAGGTCACGAAGCAGGCCGGAGCTGTCGTTGTCGTCGATCTGTCATCGCGATGTCGCGTCGTCACCGACGTGTCACCTGCCACGCTGACCGCATGGACGAGCCCGGCGGCGAGTGGCACAGGACGGCGCTCGTCCCGCGAGCGGCAGAACGGACACCGTCGGCTTACGGTGGCTGGGTGCTGACCAACCGCTCCGCACCGCACGCCCGGGTCACGCCCGTGCTGATCGTCGCCGACGTCCGCGCCGCGGTCGCCTGGTACACCGAGGTGCTCGGCTTCGTCGAGCACGTCCGCATCGGCGAGGGACACCGGGCCCAGCTCGGGCTCCCGGACGGCCCTGCCGCCGAGCTCGTCGTCGCCGAGGAGCGCCCCGGACGTCGCGTCCCGGATCCCGACGGCCGTTCCCACCAGGTCGTGCTCAAGGTCGTTGATACGGACGCCGTCGTCGCGGCGGCGCTCGCTCGCGGAGCCGTCCTGGTGGAGCCGTCGCACGACTGGGAGTACGGCGAGCGGCAGGCCACGCTGAACGACCCGTTCGGCCACCAGTGGGTGCTCACCCAGACGCTCGCGGACGTCGCGCCCCAGGAGTGGGGAGGACAGTCCGTGACCCCGCGCTCGCCGTGAGGTCCGGCCGGTGCAGGCGCTGCCCGCCGTCGGGAGCCCTTGCCCGTTCCAGGCCGGAGAGGCTGACGCGATGCTCGACACGACCGGACCCGCTGGACCCCCCGGTCGTCGGGCACTCCAGCGCCCCTACCCACCGCGACGCTGGCATGGGTGCTCTGTGACGGACGTGCGACGTTCGGTGATCGCCGCTGGGCGACGGCACTCCGTGGGCGTGCGCGTGGACGGATCTGTCGTTGCCGCAGGCGCCCCCGGATCGCCGGAGTGCTCCGTCGGTGCGTGGTCCGACATCGTGTCGGTCGCGGTCGGCAGTGTGCACACGGCACCGAACACGGGCCGCTCGCACACTGTGGGCCTGCGTACCGACGGGACGGTTGTCGCGGTCGGTTGGGCTGACTCGACGTGCCCCGTCTGTCCGCGCACGACCTCGCGACCGTCGTCACGGCGCTCTGCGACCCCGACCGGATCGACACCTGGACGCGCGGCCGCCTCGTCGCCGAGCTGCCCGCCGCGTCGATCGTCGTCGGCAAGACCGTCCACTGCTACGCGCCACCCGAGCCCGACGCCCGCTGGGTGTTCGTCGACGTCCTCAGCGAGTGGGGCCCGCCGTGGGACCGACCGGAGGCGCCGGTCCGGTCGTACCGGACCGCGGGGCCACGCGGGGCGAGGAGTGCGATGGTCGTGAGCACCCTCGGCCGGCAGACCCTCACCCCGCGGGGCTGACCCGCGTCGAGAGAGTGCGCGTGATGGTCGCGCCGTTCGTGCTCACGGGAAGAAGTCCGCCGTCTGGAGGTGGCGCTGGAAGACCTCCCGGTCGATCGCGTGGACGGTGAACGACGGCACCGCGTCGGCTCCCAGCTCCAGAAAGTCGTCGATGTCGGTCTTCGACACGGTGGTCCGCGTGCCGGTGTAGACGACCTCACCGTTGAGCTGGTCGTACGTGAACTTGCCCTGGCAGTCGCTGAAGCGGCCGGCGACGGCGTACAGGTCGAGGACGCCCGAGGTGTGCAGCTCTCGCAGGAACTCGCCCGACCGCACGGCCAGGCGCCACGGGTCGAGCGTGGCCGGTGTCCCGAGGGGTGCTCCGCCGATCCCGGCGCGGGTGCGCGCGCGCTCGAGGCGCTCGGGGTCGTCGAGGAGCGCCTGCGTGAGCGCCGAGTCCATCGTCGCCTCGAGGCCGCGCCGGTCGACGAGCTGACGGGGGCCGACGTAGAACAGCATCCCGAGCAGGCGGGTCACGCTCGTGACCAGACGCAGCACGTTGAAGATGCCCAGGCCGCGCTGCATGCGGCACCAGTCGAGGCTGAGGATGCCGAGGACGAGGTCCCGCACGCCGTCGACGGTGTCCCGGACCCAGTCCACGACGTCGGCCAGCCAGTCCGTGACCGCCTTGAAAAAGCCGAAGATCGCGCCGAACAGCGCGCACGCGCCGTCACCGTAGATGCAGAAGGAGCGCCCCAGGCCCTCGAGGAGCCGACCGACGTCCCGGATGATCTCGCCGACGTCGTCGAGCAGCTCGACCACCAGACCGAGGACGTCGTCGAGCGCGTCCACGACGTCGTTGACGAGGTCCCACAGCGCGCTCAGCGCCTTGATCGGGTCGGTGAACAGGCACACGAAGAACGTGACGAGTCGCGACACGACCTTGAGGACGAGCTCGACGACGATGCCGATGACCGTGACGACGATCTTGCACACCAGGTGCGCGACCCACTTGCCGACGGTGACGACGACCCAGGTGACGACCCGGACGACGACGGTCACGAGCCAGCA
The DNA here is from genome assembly GCF_018388445.1 of Cellulomonas wangleii. Taxonomy (NCBI): domain Bacteria; kingdom Bacillati; phylum Actinomycetota; class Actinomycetes; order Micrococcales; family Cellulomonadaceae; genus Cellulomonas; species Cellulomonas wangleii. The sequence goes on along the minus strand of NZ_CP074405.1, from coordinate 442,087 downwards.
GAACCACTTGTTGCAGCACGCGCACCACCAGTTGCAGTCCTGCTCGCGGCAGCGGCGCTCGGTCTGGCTGACCCAGTTCTCGACGGGGCGCTGCACCTGCTCCTCGACCCAGGTGCGCACCTCTTCGCACGCTTCGCGGGCCTGGGTGACGAACCGCTCGACGGGCGTCAGCACGTTCTCCTGGATCCAGGTCGACACCTCACGGCACGCAGCCACGGCAGCCCCCCTCTCGGGAGAGAGGTGCGGGTGGTGGTGCTGGTTGATACCTGTCGGCGGCCGCGGTAGCGGGGTCGGTGGCGGACGGGAGCGCCGGCACTGAAGGCGTCGATGTACCGCTGAACCAGCGCGCCGCCCTGGCTCATCGGCCCATCACGAGGGCACCCGCCGACTGGCTGTCGATCGGTGCAGGCGCTGCCGGCGCGGTACGCCTGCGCCTAGAAGTCGCCGCCGAACAGGTCGGTCACCATGGCGGTGCCCGCCTCGGGTGCGCGGACCGTCAGCTCCAGCCGGCCGGGCTCGAGGTGGAGCGTGAAGTCGAGGAAGGCGCAGCAGCTCTGCTCGGCCGCCGCCAGCGTGGCGACGCGCCCGGCCAGGTCGGCGTCGGCGGGGAACGTGATCCGCACTCCCCCGTCGACGTCCTCGCGTCGCCGTGCGTGCTCCAGGAGGCTGTGCCACTGGTCGGTGCGCGCGACCAGGTCCGACGGGTCCAGCGCGCACGCCACGGGCGCGTCCTGCCTGGTGCCCGTCCCTGTCGTCGGCGGGGAGACCGAGAGTGGGATCGCCGCTGGGAGGTCCTCGGGGACGCTCGCCGCGGCCGCGCCGGTGGTGCACCCGCAGTCCGGACCGCACCCGCCCGCAGGCGCCGCCTGGAGGAGCTCGGCGCGGACCTCGGACAGGCGAGCGGCGAAGGTCGTGAGCTCGTCGATCCTGGTGCCGGTCGCCGTGAGCTGCGTCTCGAGGCCGGCGACCAGGCGCGACCGGACTGTGCGGCACGGCTCGTCCTGCCGGGCGATCAGCAGCTCGCGGATCTCGCCGAGGGCGAGCCCCAGGAACTTGGCCGAGGAGATGAACGCGAGCTGCTCGACCGCGGTGTCGTCGTAGATGCGGTACCCGGCCGCGGTGCGCTGCGCCGGCAGCAGGCCGGCGTCGTCGTAGAACCGCAGCGTGGTGGCGGGCACACCGCTGCGCTCGGCGAGCTGAGAGATCCGGTAGGAGGCCACGCCTGGACCGTAGACCTTCGACCCGGCTCGAAGGTCAAGAGGTACACCGCAGGACTCGGACGACCAGGCGAGACGTCGGTCGCGTCACGGACCGGTCCCGCTGCAGGTAGGAGCCGCAGCGCGCGACCGCCCACACCCCTCACCTAATCGTTTGAGCCGATCGCGCGTCCCACGAGCCCCGTGCCACAGTGAGGCGTTCCCGCGCGTGAACGTTCACATCGGCGCAACGTCGCGCCCGCGCGGCCGGCTCCAGGAGGCAGACGACATGCACGGAATTGCTCGACGGCTGGCCCTCGCCGTCACGCTCTGCGTCGCACTCGCCGGGGGTGTCGTGGCACAGTCCGCGCCCGCCTCCGCCGAGAGCAACGGGGGCACCCGCGTGATGCCCCTGGGTGACTCGATCACGGAGGGCATCGGCATGTCCGGAGGCGGCGGGTACCGCGTCGGGCTGTGGCAGCGCCTGGCGCAGGGCGGCTACACCACGGACTTCGTCGGGTCGGGCTTCAACGGGCCGTCGAGCCTGTGGGACCACGACCACGAGGGGCACTCCGGCTGGCGGATCGACCAGATCGACGCCAACGTCGTCAACTGGGTGCGCACGTACCAGCCGCGCACCGTGCTGCTGCACATCGGCACCAACGACATCAGCCAGAACCGCGACCTGGCGAACGCGCCGAACCGGCTCGCGGGGGTCATCGACAAGATCACCAGCACGTCCCCGCAGACCGACGTCTTCGTCGCGACCCTCATCCCGGTCTCGTACGCGGACTCGCAGGTCCGTGCCTACAACTCCGCCATCCCCGGCATCGTGTCGAGCAGGGCCAACGCAGGCAAGCGCGTGCACCTCGTCGACATGTACAACGCGGTGAGCACCGCCGACCTCCCCGACGGCGTGCACCCCAACGCGACGGGCTACGACAAGATGGCGGCCGCCTGGTACGCCGCGCTGCGTGCCGTGCCGGGGAGCATCGGCAACCCGGCGGGCGGCACGACCCCCACTCCCACGCCGACCCCTACCCCGACGCCCAGCCCGACCTCCAACCCCGGCACCGGTCCGGTCGACACCTCGGCCTGGTACACGCTCGTCAACCGCAACAGCGGCAAGGCCATCGACGTGTACAACCTGTCCACCGCCGACGGCGCCCGCATCACCCAGTGGTCCCGCAACGGCGGCAACCAGCAGCAGTGGCAGTTCGTCAGCGCCGGCAACGGCTACTACAAGGTGAAGTCGCGGCTGTCGGGCAAGGTCCTCGACGTCAGCGGGAACTCCACCGCCGACGGCGCGGCGATCCAGCAGTACAGCGACCACGGCGGCACCAACCAGCAGTTCAGCATCCAGACGATCGACGGCTACGTCCAGCTGATCGCCCGGAACAGCGGCAAGGCCGTCGAGGTGCAGGGCGCCTCCACCAGCGACGGCGGGAACATCGTCCAGTACTCCGACTGGAACGGCACCAACCAGCAGTGGCAGCTGGTCAAGGTGGGCTGAGCGGGCGCGTCACCGGGTCACCGGCGTCCGGGTGCGCGCGATGCGGGCAGACGCGGAGTCACGCCTGCGCGGCCGCCTCCTCCACTGAGCGCAGCACGCAGAAGAGGTTGCCCTCCGGGTCGGCGAGCGTCACCCAACCGCTTCGTGGACCGTGGATCCCGCGATGGTCCTCGTGCAGCGTCGCCCCGTGGGCGAGAAGCGACCGGACCTCGTCATCGCGGTCCGCGGTCCTCGGCCGAAGGTCGAAGTGCATGCGGTTCTTGCCCGGCGTCGGGTCCGGGACCTCGATGAAGAGGATCTCGTGGCAGGTCAGCGGGTCGCGGATGACGCACTCCTCGTCACCCGGGTTGTTGGGGTCGTCCGCCAGGTCCGAGTAGGCGAGCACCGCCCGCCACCACTCCGACAGCGTGTAGGCGTCGCGACAGTCGACCGTCGTGTGGGAGACGAAGGCGCTCATGGCAGCACGCTGACGTGAGCATCGCCGCCCGGCAAGGGCACTTGCCCGCCACGGCTCAGCTGTGCTGCCAGAGCGTGGAAAGAGCCCGCCGTGTACGTGGGTTCGCAGCCCGTTCGGGACCGGACGACCTCAGGGAGTGGCCGACGCCGAGGATGGAGCACCCACGGCCGCGTCGGTGCGCAGCCGTGCGTGCAGGTGCATGTCGTGGTGGCCGTCGGCGTGCAGCGCGTGGCCGCGTCGTACGCCCTCGGCGCGGCAGCCGAGCAGCTCGGCGACGCGGCAGGACGCAGGGTTGCGGGTGGAGTGCTCGACCTCGACGCGGTGCAGGCCGAGGTCCTCGAACGCCCAGCGCAGCACCTCGGTGCCTGCGCGGACGGCGACGCGCCGTCCGCGGGCCTCGGGGACGACCCAGTAGGCCAGCGCGGCGTAGCCCTCGAACAGGTTCAGGTGAGTCAGAGCGGCGCGCCCCACGACGCGACCGGTGCCGCCCGCCGACGCACTGCCCTCCTGCGCGGGTTCATCGACGCGGACTGTCGGCGCCACCACCGCCCACTCGGCGGCTGTGCCTGCGCGCCACGCGGCGTTCTTGCCCTCGATCCACGCCCGGGCCTCGTCCTCGTCGGCCATCGTCCGGGCGTGCCACCGGCGGATCGCGTCGTCGTCGTAGGCCGCGCGGACGTCCGCGGCGTCCTCCCGGTGCCACGGGCGAAGGCCGAGCCCGTCAGCGGCCAGGGAGGGCTGACTGGACCCATCCCACCTACCTGCGGGGACGACCGGCTCGGCAGTCAGAGGCACGGCAGGAGCCTGCCAGCCGACGCCGGTACTGACCAGGGCACAGCCGACGACGACGTCCGCGGACTCGAGGGAGCCGCCGGCGAGGTGGAGCACGTCGCGCCGCTGCCGCCTCCGGTGTCAGATTGAGTTGACACGAGGCGGCTGTCAGACCAGGCTGACAGCCATGGACCTCAGGCAGGTGGAAGCGGCAGCGTCGCAGGGGGATCCCCGTGAGGGGCTGCGGATGGTCCTTGCGCTGCACCGACTGGCGGACAGGTTGGAGGACGTGCACGTCGCCCGGGCGCGAGAGCAGGGGATGTCCTGGGCGGACATCGCCGTGGAGCTCCAGGTGACGCGCCAGACGGTCCACAAGAAGCACAGCCGGCCACGCGGCCCACGGAGATGGAGCAAAGATGCTGATGTATGACGAGTCCTTCGTCGCGGTGATGACGGCGACGAAGAACGAGGCCACCGCCCTGGGAGCGCGCGACTTCGGCTCCGAGCACGTCCTGCTGGGGCTGCTGGCCTCCGACGACGACCTCACGCAGCGGGTCGTCCGGTCGTTCCCGGGCCTCACGACGTCGGCCGTGCGTGATGCTGTGCACGGCGCGTTGGACGATGCGCCCCACCTCGCTCGACTCGGACTCTCCGCCCCTGACCCGGCGGTGACCGCGACGACGCGAGGCGCCGGCGGCGCACCACCGCGCAACAAGCACACTCCCGAGCTGCAGTCGGCACTGAACCAGGCGACAGCGAAGTGGGGGCAGCTGCGGCGCACCGGCGCCCTGCCGAAGGAGCGCAAGGTGGGCAGCGCGATCCTGTGGCTCGCGGTCCTCGAGCCCGCCGCGCGGGCCTCGCGGCTGCTGCACGCGATGGACGTCGACGCCGACAGCGTGCGCGCAGCGGTCCTCGGCGCCATGGTGCCGGCAGGTGCCGACGTTCCGGCGTGGCCGACCGAGCCGACCGTCGGGCCGTTCACCCGTCTCGTCCAGCAGGTGTTCAGCCGGACGAACGTGGCCCGCTGAGCCGTCGCTCAGGACAGCTGTGTCAGCGGGAAGACCGCGAGCTCGCCGGTGAAAGGGCGACCGCGCTTCTCCCACGCGCCCTCGATGTGCTCCCGAGGACACGAGCACGACGAGACGCGCACGTTCCTGGCTCCATGAGCGGGTGGTGGCCCGCCGGTTGACGCTGCTCGTCGGCGTAGACGGCTCGTGCTCGACCACCCCGCCGTCGCCGTGCGGTTCGCCTGACGCTGACCATGACGGTCGACTCATGACGGTCATGACGGTCGACACGTGACGGTCGACGGTCCGCGCCGGCACGTGTCAGCGTGAACCATGCGCCATCACATCGAGCTGAGCGCGGGCCGCATCGACTACGAGGACACGGGCGGCGACGGACCCGTGCTCGTCTTCGCGCACGGCGTGCCCATGAACGAGACGCAGTGGCGCAAGGTCGTGCCACTGCTCAGCGGGTACCGGTGCATCCTGCCGACCCTCCCGCTCGGCGGCCACCGGCAACCGATGCGCCCGGGTGCTGACCTGACGCACCGCGGCGTGGCGCTGCTGCTCGGCGAGCTCCTCGAGCGGCTGGACCTCACCGACGTGACGCTCGTGCTCAACGACTGGGGCGGTGGCCAGTTCCTGGTCTCCGAGGGCCGCGCGCAACGCGTCGGGCGCATGGTGCTGGTGGCGTGCGAGGCGTTCGACAACTTCCCGCCCGCACCGGCGAAGGCCCTGGCGGCGGCAGCCCGGGTGCCGGGCGGGATCTGGCTGGTCGTGCAGCTGATGCGCACCCGCTGGTTCCGGCACAGCCCACGCGCCTACGGCGCCATGAGCCTGCGCGGCATCCCGGACGACGTCTTCGACGACTGGATAGCGCCTGCGAGGAGGTCCCGGGCGATCCGGCGCGACTTCGCGGCGTTCGCGGCCTCGGCGCCGGATCGCGCGACGCTCCTGGCCTGGTCCGAGCGGCTCGCCGCCTTCACGGGTCCCGTGCTGGTGGTGTGGGCGCAGGACGACCCGCTGATGCCTCGGGACCACGGGCCTCGCCTCGCGGCCCTCTACCCCGCCGGGCGCCTGGTCGAGATCGCCGACTCCTCGACCCTCGTCCCCGAGGACCAGCCCGAGCAGCTCGCCGAGGCGATCCTCGAGTTTCTCGAGGACTCGGCCTAGACCAGGGTCACTGAGCGCGGGGGTGCGGCACGGGCACGTCCGCCCTCGAGCACCGAGAGGTTGGCGACGGTATCCCCCCCGCGTCGGGGTGTGAGCGATACCGTCGCATCATGGCTGAGGTCGACGCACGGTGGGTGCGGCTGCTCGCGCTGGGTCAGGGGCCCGAGGACGACGAGGTGGACGACGAGACGGCGTCGCTGGTCCAGCAGCTCCAGGTCGAGGCGGAGGTGTCCGTCCTCGAGCTGGCTCTGAGCGCGCTGTCGCACGACGACCCGTGGCACCGACAGGCGGCGGCGCGGGTCCTCGGACAGTTCGGGTACCCGGAGGGACGACCCTTCGGCGCGCGCGTGCTCCCCGAGCTGGTGCGCGCGGCCCGTGCGGAGAGGGACGACGACGTCCGCGAGGACCTGGTGGACGCCCTGGGCAAGGCGGAGGACGTCGCGTGGCTCGACGAGCTGCTGTCGTTCGCGGGAGACCCGGCTCCCGGGGTGCGCCGCGCGGTGGCGATGTCCGTACCGGGCATGCCCTACGCCGCACCCCCGACCGAGCGGGCGCTCGATGCGCTGATCACGCTCTCGTCGGACCCCGATCCCCGAGTCCGTGACTGGGCGACCTTCGGCCTGGGCTCCCAGTGGTCGCAGGACTCACCCGCGATCCGCGCCGCGCTGCGCGCCCGGCTGGACGACGAGGACCACGACACAGCAGCTGAGGCGCTGCTGGGACTGGCCCGTCGAGCGGACCCCGAGGCGCTCACCCGGGTCCGGGCTCTGATCGAGGAGCCCGACACGCTCATCGGGCTCGTGGCGCTCGAGGCGGCTGCAGAGCTCGCGGACCCCGTGCTGCTGCCGGCGTTGGAGGAGCTCGCACGGGCGTGGGACGGCGACGAGGACGAGCACACCGAGGCCCTCGCGTTCGCGATCGCCAGGTGCGACCCGGGGTCGCTCGAGGCGGCGAGACAGATCGAGCAGCAGATCGTCACGGCGGTCGACGAGCGCGTCGCCGGCACGGGATGGTCGCTCGCGCTGACGGGTGCCTACCCCCGCACGCTGGCGTGGCCCCGTCGTCCCGACGGCGCGGTCGACGAGTCGGTCGAACCGGACCTCGTGTGGGAGCGACGCACGCCGGACGGGTCCGAGATCGATGCTGTCGTGGTCCAGTGCGTCACCGCGATCCACGAGGCTGCAGCTCGTCGGGGTTGAGAACTGCCTGCCGGGTCCGCGGACCGGGCGCGCACCAGGTCCGCGGACCGGAGGGCGGCACCGTGCGCCTCGCCGTGCGGTTCCGATCGTCCGACCGACCTGATCACTAGGGTGGCTCCGCATGACGACGAGCGAGATCAGCGCGGATCTCGTCCGCGACCTGCTGCGCGACCAGCACCCCGACCTGGCCGACCTACCCCTGCGCGAGGTGGACGGCGGCTGGGGGAACCAGATGTGGCGCCTCGGCGACGAGCTGGCCGTGCGGATCCAGCGGATGGACACGACGCCGGACCACCAGCTCAAGGAGCGCCGGTGGCTGCCGCTGCTCGCCCCGCGCCTGCCGCTGCCCGTTCCCGTCCCGGTGCGCGACGGTGCGCCGTCCGCACGGTTCTCCAAGCTCTGGACCGTCATGACGTGGGTCCCCGGGCAGCCGCTGGACCAGGGGTCGATCACTCGCGGCGAGCACGCGGCCGACGCCCTGGCGGCGTTTCTCCGGGCGCTGCACGTCGAGGCGCCCGCCGACGCACCGGTGGCCACCGACCGCGGCGCGCACCCGAAGGACTGCACCGGCGGCTTCGAGCACTTCCTCGGCTCCGTCGATGCCGAGGCGCTCGGCCGGGACACCGCCGACGTCCGGGCCGTCTGGGACGACGCCGTCGCGGCCCCCGCATGGGAGGGCCCCTCGGTGTGGGTGCACGGTGATCTGCACCCGGCGAACGTCGTCGTCGCCGACGGGACGCTGGCCGGCGTCGTGGACTTCGGCGACCTGTTCGCCGGTGACCCGGCGTGGGACCTCACGGCGGCCTGGCTGCTGCTGCCGGCGGACGCGACCGCACGCTTCTTCACCGCCTACGCGCAGGCCGACGAGGCGACCGTCCGACGTGCCCGCGGACTGGCCGCTGCGAAGAGCCTCTTCCTGATGCTGATGGGCCAGAACGGGGACCGCGGCCTGCCCGGCGGGAAGCCGGCGTGGGGGCCGGCGGGACGCGCGGCGCTCGACCGGGTGCTGAGCGAACCTCTGCCCTGACGTGGTCCGCAGCGTGCGCCGGGACGGTCGCCGTCAGGGCTGCGCCGCGGCGGGCCGGTGCACGGCGGGACGCGTCTCGAAGACGGCGACCTCGTCGGCGGCTGCGGCGAACTGGGCAGGTTCGGCGCCCTCGACGATCCCGAGGCGGATAAAGAACTGGACGCCGTGGGGCACCTCGGTCGGGAACGCGGTCATGACGCGCCTACGAACGGCGGGGTCGGTGACCTCGACCAGGTCGACGTCCTCGTGCGCGCGTCCTCGCGTGAGGCGACCGTGACCGGCGGCGCGGGCGTTCCTGGCCCAGCTCGAGTCGGCGAGCCCGGCGATGACGTAACGGCGACCGTCGACGGTGAGCGGTGAGACGGGCGTCGACCGCGGTTCGCCGGTGGTGCGGCCGGGGATCGTGATGATGTGGATGGTCCCGAGCGGCACGCCGAGCCGGTGCAGGAGCTTCACGAGGCGGTTGGCGGGCTTCAACCATCCGGGCAAGGTGCCGGTGTCGGACATGAGGTGGCTCCCTTCCAGGGGCGGCTCGTGGCGCGGCGGCCAGCGGCGTCGGTGATGACGTCGGGTGTGCGTCGACCGCGACGATCCTGTTCCCGGCACGTCGCCGGGAGGACCGGGCTCTCCCCGGTAGTGTTCGACCCGGGATCATCCCGAGCCGGGATGTAACGTGAACGGGATAGTCCCGTATTGGAGAGATTACGCACGGGGGTGGGAGATGTCGAGCCCGAACGGCGACCGGATCCGCCGGGCGCTCCAGGGTGCGCTGGTCAACGCGGTGCTCGGGAACGAGCGCATCGCGCGCGAGCTCGACCTGCTCGTCACCGACCTCCAGACGCTGCACCTGCTCGTCCTGCGTGAGGACGTCCGCACGCCCAAGCAGCTCAGCCGGACCACGGGACTGCCGACCAGCACCGTGACACGCGTCCTCGACCGCCTGGAGGCCGCGGGCTACGTCCGCCGCGTGCGCGACCCCCAGGATCGGCGTCGCATCAACATCGAGCTCGTCGCCGAGAGGATCGAGCCGATCATCGGCCGCTACCACCAGTACACGCAGAGCCTCGAACGCACGGACGCCGAGTTCAGCGAGGACGAGCTGGGGATCGTCGCCCGCTACCTCGAGCGGACCGCCTCCACCTTCTGAGGCACGGCCGCGGCGGATCGCACCGTCGCGAACCGGACGACGGCGGGTGCATCCGAGAACGCCCCTGGAGGGGAAGAGGGGGCAGGGCGTCGACGACGACGCCCTGCGGTGCGCAGCGCGTGCCGCCCGACCGCCCGCAAGGAGTCCTTCCATGAGGATCCGTCGTCTCGCAGCGTCCCTGGCCGCCACCGCCCTCGCCGGTGGTGCGGTCGTCGGGCTCGCGCCCGCAGCCTCCGCCGCCGGCACCGCCGCCGGCACCACGAGCCTCGCCTCGGTGCTCGCCGCCGACGGCGCGGGATTCGACCGCAACTGGTACGACTACGACATCGTCGACAACGCCGTCAACGCGGTGCTCGCCGCCAAGCCCGGCAGCCCTGTGGCGGTGCTCGCGGACGGGACGGTCCCGCTCACCGCGTTCCTGCCGAACGACCGCGCGTTCCAGGTGCTCGCGCACGACCTGACGCACCGCTGGTACGGCTCGGAGGAGAAGGTGTTCGGGGCCCTCGCGCAGGCGGTGGGGATCGACGCGATCGAGCAGGTGCTGCTCTACCACGTCGTGCCCGGCGCCACGATCGACTCCGCCACCGCACTGGCGTCCGACGGGGCGGCACTGACCACCGCCCAGGGCGGCACCTTCACGGTCGACGTCCTGTCCAAGCGGATCCCGATCGTCGTGCTGCGCGACGCGGACCGCAACGACCTGAACCCGCTGCTGGTGCGCAGCCAGCTCGACATCAACGCCGGCAACGCGCAGATCGCGCACGGCATCTCGTTCGTGCTGCGCCCGCTCGACCTGTGACGCCCCGGCGCCCGCCCGGTGCCGACCGGGCGGGCGCCGGCACTGCGCGGGCTCGGGGAAGGCATCAGGCCGGGCCGCGCGGGACCGGGGGTGAACCGGTGGAGGACCCACCCGCCGGCTTCGCCGGCCGGGACGAGTGGCGCGGTGCCCTCACGCACCTGGCGTGATCAGAGCAGGCCGAGGAACCGCTCCGCGTCGCCGACGCGGGGGAGGTTGTTGAACATGACGTAGGGCGACGGTCGGCCGTCGACCATGTCCCGCAGCCGGCGCAGCTCGTCGTCGGAGTGGACGTGACGCGAGCCGGTCGTGCCGTGCAGGCGGTAGTACGTCTGCTCCGGCGTCACGGTCTCGGTCTGCATCGGGTCGACCACGTGCGCGAGATCGAGCTCGGCGCAGAGCTCCGTGAGCAGCTGCGTGGGCCACTCACCACGAGGTTCCCACAGCAGCCGCGCCGCCGGCCGCTCCACCTGCGTCATGAAGCTCCGCAGCCGTCCGACGTTGTCAGCAGTCGGGCGAAAGCTCTTCGGGCACTGCAGCAGGACGGCGGTGGCCTGCAGGATCCGGGCGCACTCGAGGGTCCGCTGCCATCCCGCGAGGACCGCAGGCGTGGTCCGGAACGCTCCCACCTGGCCCCGTGCGCCGTCCGGCAAGGGCTGCTTCATCCGCCGGTAGGTGGGGCTGTTGGACTCGTGGGTGACGACCTGCCACGCCTTGATCGTGAACTCGAAACCGGCCGGCACCTGGGCTCGCCAGCGCATCAGCACGGCGTCAGTGGGGGGCTCGTAGAACGTGTGCTGGACCTCGACGACGGGGAAGCGGCGCACGTACGACGCCTGGGAGACGGTCCAACCGCACAGCCCGACGTGAACACCCACTGCCTATCCGTCCCCGGTGCAGCACGCTCGAAGCGACGCCCGGCGCAGCACGATCCCGTTGGCCACGCAGCCGATCCTCCCAGGAGTGCACCGTCCCGGCTCGGTGAAGGTTCGGCCCCCCGGCCGGCTCGACAGCGAGCAGTGGCCGGCAGGCAACGGCGTGCGCCGTCACGCGTCGAGCGGCGCACCCGTCGGATCGTCACCCGCGTCGTCGCGCAGCGTCGGGCCACCCAGGGGGTCGGTCGACCACGCGACGAGCCGCCATCCGCCGGTCGGGTCGCCGTCGATCTCGATCGCGCCGGTGTTGTCCAGCGGCGTCCGCTCGACGTCGTCGACGTCGAGACCCGCGACACGGGCGGCCACCCAGCACCGGATGGCGGCTCCGTGCGAGACCACGACCGCGGTGCTCCCGCCCGCGGAGACGACCTGCGCGACGGCGTCGTCGAACCGTGCCAGGAACGTCGCCCCGTCGGGCCCTCCCGGCATGCGCCGGCTCGTGTCGCCGCGCGCCCAGGCGAACACCGTCGAGAGGTAGGCCTGGTGCGCCTCGTGACCGCTGGACATCTCCAGGTCGCCGGCCTCCACCTCCCGCAGCCCGTCGTAGGTCGTCGGCGCGAGGCCCAGGCGATCCGCGAGCGGGGCCGCGGTGAGCGCCGTGCGCAGCAGGGTCGAGACCGCGATCGCGTCGATGCGGCGGCCCGCCAGGGCCGCCGGCACGGCAGCGGCCTGGCGCTCGCCCAGCGCGGTGAGCCGCGGGCCCGGGATGCCGGTGTCGACGAGTCCTCGCACGTTCGACGGGGTCTGGCCGTGCCGCAGCAGCAAGAGACGCATGCGGCATTGTCACCGCCGGATCGTCGGGTCTCGACGGCGGTTGCCCGCCGCACAGCGCGTCGTCGGAGGGTCCGTCACCCACGCCACTGACGTGTCAGCACCCTGCCTCCCCGGGGACGACCTCCTCGATCCGGCGCATCCGCCTGACCGGTGAGGCGACGACGGGCAGGCTCGCGAGGGCCATCGGGAGGGCGCCGATCACGGCGGCGAGCCACGGGCCGAGGCTCGTCACGAGAACGCCGCCGACGAGCGCCCCGAGGGACAGGCTTCCCCACGACGCGAGGCGGTAGGTGGCATTGACGCGACCGCGGAGCTCCGGCGCCACGGCGAGCTGGCGCAGGCTGACGGCCTGGGAGTTGGCGACGCCGATCCCGACGCCGGACACCACGAAGGCCACGGTGAGGCCGGCGAGCGCCGGCCAGCTCGGCTCCCGGACGCCGACGACCCCCACGAGGGGAGCGGTGTTCCCGACCAGCATCGCCACGACGAGGGAGCGCCCGTACCCGAACCGGAGGGTCAGTCGCTGGCTGAGGGCGCTGCCGATGGCCGCACCGACACCCACGGCCATGATCACGGTGCCGAGGACGACGGGCCCCCACCCGAACGTCTGCAGCACCAGGACCGTCAGGGCGAGCAGGACGATCTCGTTGCCGAAGTTCCACAGGCCCGCTTCGGCGACCAGCGCGCGCAGGATCCGGTGCTGCGACAGCGCGGCCAGGCCGACCTTCAGCTCGGCGAGCGCGGAATCGCGCGGAGCGCTCGGACGCCGGGGCTCGGACACCCGGACGTGCGCGAGCAACGCGCCCGAGAGCAGGTACCCGAGCGCGTTCAGGGCGATCGCGATCGGAGCGGTCAGTGCCTGCACGAGCAGGCCGCCCGCCCCCGAGCCGGCGACGCCGATGACGGACTGGGTGGCGGTGATGCGGGCGTTCGCGTCGATCAGCGCGCTGTCCTCGACCACGAGCGGCAGGAACGAGAAGTCCGCCAAGGTGTAGAGCACGGTGAGCGACCCGATCAGCGCGGCCGCGACGACGAGCATCGGCACCGTGAGCCGGCCGCTCACCGCCAGGGCGCACACCGCGACCAGGAGCAGGCCGCGGGCGAGGTCGGCGCCGATCATCAGGGGCCGTCGCCGCACGCGGTCGACGAGCACACCCAGGGCGAGCGTGAGGACGAGGTACGGCGTCAGCAGCGCGGCCCGGACGAACGAGAGCTCGGAGGCGGAGGCTCCCAGCGTCACCACGGCGAGGACCGGGACCGCCAGCTCGCCGATCTCCGCCCCGAGGCCCGAGAAGGCCCCGGCGCCCCAGACGCGCCGGAACGCCGGGACCCGCCACGCGCTGGTAACCGTCGTCATGCTGATCTAGGTTATGGGCGCAACCGTCGTCACCGCAATGGGGGTTATCCTTCCCGCATGCCTGCGTCCTCTCCCGTCACGCCCGCACCGGGCGAGCTCGAGATCGTGCGCGCGTTCGTCAACACCCTCGACATCGAGTCGGGAGCGGACCTGATGCGCGATCCGGACGCGTGGGCCTCGTGGGCGAGCGGGCACGGGCTCGCCTCCCAGGCGACTGCCGCCGACCTCCGCTTCGGCCGAGGGCTCCGCGAGGCGCTGCGCGCGGCCCTGCTCGCCAACCACGACCGCGCGCCGCTGCCGACCGAGACGATCGAGGCCCTCGACGCCGCGGCGACCCGCTCCCGGCTGACGGTGCGCTTCACGTCCGACGGACCGACCCTGCGACCCGTCGGGACAGGCGCCGACGCCGTCTACGGACGGATCGTGTCGGCGGTCGCGGCATCCCTCGCCGACGGGACCTGGTCACGCCTCAAGGTCTGCGCCGCCGACGACTGCCGCTGGGGCTTCTACGACACGTCCCGCTCCCGCACCGGCCAGTGGTGCTCGATGAGCATCTGCGGCAACCGCGCGAAGCAGGCCCGCTGGCGGGACCGCACCGGTCGTACGTGACGAGTCCCTGCCGGCCGCGGTGCGAGCCGGCGCTCGTCGAAGCGACGGGCACTGCGCCCGGGAACAGGACCGGCGCCCGTACCGTGGCCGGGTGCACCCTCCCCTCGCCCCGTTCGACTCCGGGTGGATCAGCCGGCCGGGGGACGTCCGTCTCTTCTGGGAGACGTCGGGCAGTCCCGACGGCCGCCCGGCCCTCTACCTGCACGGCGGCCCCGGCAGCGGTCTCGGCGCCGGTGGCTACCGTCGCCGGTTCGACCCCGAGCGCTACCTCGTCGTCGGGCTCGACCAGCGCGGCTGCGGACGCAGCACGCCGTGGGCGATCGACGACCTGGACCACCTCGACGACAACGCCACCCCCACCCTCGTCGCCGACATCGAGGCGCTGCGCACCCACCTGGGCATCGACCGGTGGCTCGTCCACGGCGTGTCGTGGGGGTCGACGCTCGCGCTGGCCTACGCGCTGGCCCATCCCGACCGCGTCACCGCGCTCGTGCTCACGGCAGTGACGACCGGCAGCCGCGAGGAGATCGACTGGATCACGCAGGGCGTGGGAAGGGTCTTCCCCGAGGCGTGGGAGCGGTTCGCGGCGACGACGCCGGCGGGTGAGCGCGTCGTCGAGCACTACGCGCGCCTGCTGCGTGACCCCGACCCGGCCGTGCGGTCCGCGGCCGCGGACGCGTGGGACGCGTGGGAGTCGACCCACATCTCGCTCGACCCGGGCTGGGCACCCGGGCCCCTGCACGACCACCCCCGCGAGCGGGAGAACTTCGCCACCCTCGTCACGCACTACTGGGCCCACGACTGCTTCCTCCCCGGGAACGCGAGCGTCCTCGCACGCGCCCACGAGCTGGCGGGGATCCCGGGCGTGCTCGTCCACGGGCGTCGCGACATCAGCGGCCCGGCCGTCACACCGTGGAGGCTGCACCAGGCGTGGCCGGGCAGCGAGCTGCACGTCGTCGAGTCGGAGGGCCACGGGGGCGACGTGGAGATGGAGCTCACCTGCCGGGCGATCGACGAGCTCGCGGGTCGGTGAGCGCGGCACCTGTCCGGCCGCGAGGCCGCCCCGCGCGGGCTACAACCCGCAGTGCGGCTCCCTGCAGTAGACCACCACGGCCTCCGCGAGCTGCCGCTCGACGAGGACCGCGGGACGGTCCTGCGCGTCGATCGCCAGGAACGGCACGAACTCGCTGGACGACCTCGGTGGGGTCCACGTGGACAGCAGAGCGGACCGCACGTCCGAGCAGGCGTCGTCCGTGCAGGCGTGCAGCTGCACGCCCGGGTCCACGGTCGCGGCCAGCGGCCGCCCCGAGCCGTCGACGACGAGCTCCGCGCCCCGGGCGGCGCCGCCGGGCAGTCGCGACGACGTCGTCGTCGAGCAGGCGGCGTCGGCGCAGCCCAGCAGCTCGATCCCACCGTCCGACAGGTCCCGGTGCAGGACGACGGGACGGCCGTCGCCGCGCACCGCGAGCGCGAGCACGCGCGAGTACCGGTAGTCGTCCCCCTGCCCGTAGTAGAGGGAGTCGTGCTCGGTGTCCGGCTCCAGCACCTGCACGCCCGTGAGGGCGGTGCCCCCCGGCTCGACCCGGGCGAGGTGGACCAACGCTCCCTGGGAACGCAGCACCCACACGGTGCCGTCGGGCGCGATCTCGACGTCGACGACGTCGTCCCCGGAGGTCGGCCCGAACGGGACGGTGACGGGTTCAGGGCACCGGGCGGTCGCGCACAGGGTCAGCGCCAGCTCCTGGTCGCGGGGGCCGCCGACCGGGTGGACGGCCGCGTAGGCGCCGTCGCGTGCCGCCACCGCGTGGAGCGCCGGGTTGTGGCTGGCCGACTCCTCCGCGATCCTCACCTGGGTCGTCCGCCGGTCCGGGTCCGTGCAGTCGGTCGGCGCACAGGTGACGAGGTCGTACCGCGCGGTCGCCCCGTCGTCGGGGAGCACCCCGGCGAGGATGACGACGCCGGGACCGTCGGGGTCCGCGGCGACCGCGGCGTACTGGAACCTGCCGCTCTCGGCCATGCCGCGACCGTGCTCGCAGCCCTCCTCCGGCGAGCAGAGGAACGTGTCCATGCCGCGGTCGACGTGTTCGAGGACGAGGACCCCGTCCGCGGTGCCGACGGTCATCGGGGCAGCCATGAAGTCGCGCAGCGCGAGGACCTGCGGGCGCAGGGCGGGGGTGACCTGGGGCAGGGTCGGGGCGACGGCGAGCAACGGCACCAGCGCCCAGGCCGCGGCCGCGCTCGCCCAGCCGGCTGCCGCGGACCACCCCGGCCCGGCTGCGCGCCCCCGCTCCCCACGTGCGAGCGTGCCCGTCACGCGTGCCACGCCGCGCCAGGCGAGCGGCGGCACCCCCTGCCGCTCGGCGACCGACGTCGCGCTGATGTGGGCCCACGTCAGGCCCGCGGCTGCCACCGTCAGCGCGATGCAGCCGACCACGGCCTGCAGCACGTCCCGCGCCGCCGTCCACACCAGGCCGTCGGCGTCGGCCGTGAGCCACCTCACCGCCACGACCAGGGCTGCCGCACCCGTCATGACCGTCAGGACCAGGACACGTCCGCGACCGAGCTGCGTACGGGCGGCATCGCAGCGGCGCAGCTCGCGGACCCGACGCGCGGCGGTGCGCAGCCCGACCCCGTGCAGCAGGGCGGCCACAGCCACGCGGCCGCCGCCGGCGACAAGCAGCACAGCCGCCAGCAGCGCGGGGACCACGACGAACGGTGCGAGCGGCATCGGCAGCAGCACGGCCAGAGCCACGGGGACGAGCGTCGCCAGGGAGAGCCCGACCAGGCCCACCAGCAGCACGGCCCACCGGCGGGCGAGCTCACGCACGACCTCCCGCACGCGGAGGGCGCGGTCGAACGCGACGGCCGGGGCCGCCAGGACGACACCGCCCAGTGCCGCGACGGTGAGCACGCCCGCGACGACACCCAGCAGCAACGACGTCAGCTCCGCCGCGCCCGACTCCGCCGCGTGCACCAGGACGCCGTCGTTCAGCAGCGTCGGCGTCGTCCAGGCGCGGACGACGACGCCGACCACGCCGACGAGCGCCGCGGCGACGAAGGCCAGCGCCACCGGCAGCAGGAGCGCGGGACGCCGACGGACCTCCCCGACGCTCCCGTCGGCCGCCGAGCCGAACAGCAGGCTCGGCGTGACGGGCGACGAGCCGTCGGTGTCGGCACGGTCCACCCCGGCACCGGTCGTCAGGGCGCCGGGGTCGCCGGCGGGGGCGTGGCGGCCGTCCGTAGGCGTGCTGCGCATCGGGTCCTTCCGGGGTCCGTGCTGCTGCCGGGCGGCAGGGCACGCGTGCCCGTCCCGCTGAGGTCGCGCCAGAGCCTAGGGGCCACCCCACCGCGGCGCGCGCCACGCGGACGGGGCTTCCGCCGCACGGGTGACGGTCGCACCTCGCGTCGTCACGCCACCCGCGCACCCCAGTCGATGCGGTGGTCGTACATCCAGGCGGTGCTCCGGTCGGTCACCAGGTACCGGAAGACGAGCGGCATGACCGCCTCCTGCACGCGCCGGCCGACCGGGCCGGCGATCTTCGCGCTGCCGCTGCGGGCGCCGGCACTCACGACCCGCTCGACGCGTGCGCGGCGGGCGTGTTCGTACGTGACGAGCGCGGTGCGGGTGTCCGGGCAGTCGCGCAGGGCCTGCGCCAGCACGACCGCGTCCTCGAGCGCGATCGAGGCGCCCTGGCCCGAGCTGGGTGAGGGGGCGTGGGCCGCGTCGCCGACGACGACCATGCGGTCGCTCGACCAGGTCGGGACGTGCGGGAGGTCGTAGGTGTTGTCCCCGGCGAGCTCGAGCCGCCCGTCGGCGACCAGGTCGCCGGCCGGCCCGGGGTCGACGCCCACGAGCGCGTGGAGCTGCGCGCGCCACTCCGGCTCGGTCGTCGCGGCCCGCTCCTCGCGGGTCACCGGCAGGCGGGGCACGTTGACGAACCAGACGACGTCGCCGTCGGGCGTGGGGTGGGCCCCGAAGAACGCCCGGCTGCCGAAGACGAGGTGCCACGCCTCGGGGGTCAGGGTGCGCGCCACATCCGTGCCGCGCGTGACGCCGCCGAAGTTCACGAGGCCGACGTAGCGGCCCGCCGGCGCGGCCGGGTCGATGGTGCACCGGACGAGGGAGTGCACCCCGTCCGCCCCCACGACCAGGTCACCGTCGACATGCGTCCCGTCCTCGAGGACCACCCGACCCGGGCCCACCTGCGCGACGCGCGCACCGGGACGCAGCTCGACGCCCGCGCGCCGGGCATGTCCCGTGAGCACGGCCGCGAGGCGGGACCTCTTGAGGGTCAGCGCGCCGGTGCCGGGGGCCAGCGTGCCGGCGAGCGACAGCGTCCCGAGACGTCGTCCGGACGCGCCGTGCAGCACGTTGTGCCGCGTCCGGAACCCGGCCTGCTCGACCGCGTCGCGCACGCCGAGCGTGGCGAGCACGTCGAGCCCGTTCGGTCCGACTGTGAGGTACGACCCCTCCTCCGCGTCGAGGACGGCCCGTCGTTCCAGGACGACCGCCTCGATGCCGGTGCGGTGCAGCGCCAGGCCGAGCGCCGGGCCGGCGACGCCGCCTCCTACGATGACCACACGCATGGCGGTATCCTTCGTTCGATCTTCGAATCTTTTGACTTTCGAAAGGCTAGGTGGATGAGGGTCTCGCGTCAAGAGGCGCTGACGGCGGTCGGCAGCGCGATGCAGCGCTACCAGCGCAGCGTCCAGTCGTTCGACGACGCCGCCGCCCGGCACCTCGGCGTCGGACCCGCCGACCTGCGCTGCCTCGACTGGCTGACCGACGGTCCGATGACCGCGGGCGAGCTCGCCGCGGCCACAGGACTGCGCCCCGCCGCGACCACGGCACTCATCGACCGGCTCGAGCGCAAGCAGCTCGTCGAGCGCGTCCGCTCGGAGCACGACCGCCGCCAGGTGCTCGTCCAGATGACCGCCGCGGGGCAGGAGGCGACGTGGGAGGTCTACCGACCGCTCGCCGAGGAGGGCGCCTCACTCCTCGACCGGCTCACCGCCGAGGAGATGGACCGGATGAGCACGCTCCTGGACGACATGCGTGAGCTCACCGAGCGGCTCCGCGACCGGCTGGTGAGCGGCGAGTAGCGCCGACTGACGCACGCCACCTGACGTCGGGTCCGGGTACTCGGAGTCGGCTGCGTCCGGCCCGTGCCGTGTCAGCCCCGACGTCAGGTCCGGGAGAGAGCGGTGAGTTCCGAGCCTCGCGGCGGTCCGTACGACCACACCCGCGATGCCGAGGGGACCCATGACGGCCGACCACCGCAGTCGCAGGCCAGGCAGGAGCCGTGCCTCGACACGCTGGATCGCCGAACCCACCGCGGACGCCACCCGCCGGCCGGCCTGGTCCGTGCAGGACGTCCTCGCGCGGCGGCCCGCCGTCCGCGTCAACCAGCTCGGCTACCTGCCGGGCCGGCCCATGCAGGCGACCCTCGTCACGGACGAGACGGGGCCCCTGAGGTTCACGGTCGTGCGCGACGACGACGTCGTGGTGCGCGAGGGCGTGTCCCAGCCGTGGCCCGTGCGCCCGGACCCGACGTCCGGGCTGACGGTGCACGTGCTCGACCTCCGCGGCCTCCCGGAGGGCACGTTCCACCTGCGAGCGGGCGCCGAGCACAGCCACCGCTTCCGGGTGGGCGCCCGGCTGCACGCGTCCCTGCACGACGACGCCCTGCGCTTCTTCACCCTCCTGCGGTCCGGCGCCGACATCGACGTCCCCGGGTACGAGCGGCCCGCGGGCCACCCGGACACCGCGGTGCCGGCGTGGACGGGTCCCGCCGCCCGGCGGCTGTACCCGGGCTGGCACGACGACGGCGTCTACAACGTGTCGGGCGGCTGGTACGACGCCGGGGACTACGGCAAGTACGTCACCAGCGGGGCGATCGCCGTGTGGCAGCTGCTGGGAGCGCTCGACGTCCGGCCGGGCGACGCCCGGATCGTCGCCGAGTGCCGCTGGCAGCTCGACTGGCTGCTGCGCATGCAGGTGCCGGCCGGACGCCCGCTGGCCGGCCTGGCGTTCCACCGCGTCCACGGCACGACGTGGTCGCCGCTGCCCGGCCTGCCGCACCTCGACCCGACCGAACGCGTCCTGCACCGCCCCTCGACCACGGCCGCACTGCACCTGGCGGCCGCTGCGGCAGCCGGTGCGCGGCACCTCCGCTCGAGCGACCCCGCGTACGCGCACCGGCTCGAGCACGCCGCACGGTCGGCGTACGCCGCGGCCCGACGCCATCCCGACCTGCTCGCCCCGGACGACCACGCGTGCCACGGCGGCGGGCCCTACGACGACGCCGACGTGGCGGACGACGTCTACTGGGCGGCCACCGAGCTGTGGCTGGCCACCGGCGACCCCGGCTACGAGGCCGCGATCCTGCGCTCCCCCGTGCACGCGGCCGACCCGTTCGACACCGCCGGCTTCGACTACGACGCCGTCGGCGCGCCTGCCCGCCTCGACCTGGCGCTGCACGGCCACGGGCTGGCCGACCACGACCGGGTGGTCGACAGCCTGCGGGCCGGCGCCGACCGCCTCCTCGACCTGCAGTCGCGGCAGCCGTGGGGCCAGCCCTACGCACCGGCCGCGGGCTGGGCGTGGGGGTCGAACGGGCGGATCCTCAACAACCTCGTCGTGCTCGGCGTCGCCCACCTGGTCACCGGGGACACGGCCTACCTCGACGCCGTCGCGACCGGCACGGACTACCTGCTCGGCCGCAACGCGCTGGGCCAGAGCTACGTCACCGGCCACGGCACCGACCACAGCCATCACCAGCGCACCCGCCAGTTCGGCCACGACCTCGACCCGACGCTGCCGCCACCCCCGCCCGGAGCCCTCGCGGGCGGCGCGAACAGCGTGCCCGCACCGGACTTCCCGTACGACGAGCGCCTGCGGGGTCTGCCGCCGCAGCTCTGCTACCTCGACGAGCCGACCTCCGAGGTCACCAACGACGTCTGCATCCGCTGGAACGCGCCGCTGGTGTGGGTCACCGCGCTCCTCACCGACCGCTGACGTGGGTGGGTGAGGCGAACGTGCGCCCCAGTCGTCGCCCTGCCTCACGGGGCCGAGGGCATCCCGGCAGGCCAGGCCCCTGACCTGCGCGGACCTCCCTGATGACCCGGTCGTCCTCGGGTCGGCCGCACTCGTCGCCGCAGGGCCGAGCGTGTCCGCGCGCGACCCGCCGGTGCCGGTGGGACCGGGCGCTTCCGACCGCGCCGAAACATGTCCCTCATGTCCGAGGTGCGTGCTTTGCTGTGCCAGTCAGTTCGCACGATGAGAGGCGCGGCAGTCGCTGACGACCCGCGACCGGAGCACAGCAGCAGGGGGCGTTTTGCCATGGAGGACGACCAGATAACGATCCAGGCACCGTGCGTGGCGGGACAGCCCGCACGGCAGCTCACGGTGAGGTCCGGGCAGTCGGCATCGGTCGGGGTCTGCCGGTGCAGCAGGTGCGACCTGCATCTGAGGATCGAGGACGACGGCACTCCCGCTTTCACGGCGGAGATCACCGCGGGCCGCGGCTACTGGTCGGTGAGCAACCTCTCCGACCAGCAGCCGATCCGGATCGTCAACATGGACGACCTGTACCAGTACTTCGTCGTCGAACCGGGCCGCCGACGCGTCCCCGTCCCCTTCGAGCTGTCACAGATCGGGCCGACCAACGCCCCCTCCGGCTCCATGGTCACGATCTTCGGGCCCGAGCCACGCCGGGTCCTCGCGCACCAGCCGGTGTGCCGGGAGGCGCCCGCGCGCGTGCTGCTCGACCCGGGATCGACCTATCACCGGGTGCTGCGAGAGCTGTGCCGCCCCCGTCTCGCAGGCTCGCTCAGCGCCCCCCTGCCGACGTCGTCGCAGATCGCGACCGCCTTGAGCTCCGGACGGCGACAGCTCACCGCACGCGCCGTGGACGCACACATCCGGTACGTGAGCGCGAAGCTCGACCTCCCGAGAGGTGCAGGTCGCGACGCACTCGTCGCGATCGCCATCCGGCTCGGTGCGGTGCAGTAGCCACGGCCCCGCAGCCCCGCGTCATCAGGTATCACGTCGCGCGAACGTCACGTACGCCGCCGCGACGCACGCGGCGACCCATGCCGTCAGGACCCCGAGACCCGCCCCACGCGTCAACGCGTCGGGGCCCTCGGGCGTCCCGACGGCGCTCAGCGCCGCGTCCTGCGGGAGAAGCGCGATCACCTGCGGCAGCGCACCGCGCAGGGTCGGTGCGACGAGCAGGGCGGCGACGACGAGCACGACCAGCGGCACCACCGCGCCACGAGCCAGTACCGCGAACCCGAACGCGAGCACCGACAGCAGCGTGTACGCGCTCACCAGCGCGAGCACCGCCGTCACGGCATCACGTGGCCCGAGCGTGCCCGCGCCCAGGGCACCCGCGTGCTGGACGAGGTATGCCGGCGTCACGACCACGAGCGCGGCGGCTGCGCTCACGCCCGCCGCCACGGCCAGGTGGGCGCGGAACGACCGGGCGCGGTCCGGCGTCGCGAGCAGGCTCGAGCGCAGCTGCCCACCGGTGTACTCGCTCCCCGCCGCGATCGCACCGAGCGCTGCGAAGACGTACACCGGAGCGAGCATGAGACTGCCGACCTGGCCGAGCGGGATCCCGCCGTCGGCCCCGGCCAGGCGCAGCGTGTCGTCGCGCGCGAGCACCGCCAGCAGCACGTTGGCCACGAGCGCGGCGCCCACCACCGCCCACGCCGACGGGAGGGTGCGGACCTTCGTGAGCTCCGCGGCGAGCACGGCGCTCACGGCGCCTCCCGGCGGGTGAACGCCGCACCCGCAGCGATCCCGAGCACGACGACCCACGTCGCCAGCACCGCGACCGCGAGCGTCGGCCCCGACGTCAGGTCGGGCGTGGACACGGGGTCCAGCAGCAGGTTGCGACCCGCACTGACCGGCAGCCAGCGGTCCAGGGTCGGCGCGAGGGCCTGGGACATCGCCACGGCGGTCAGGACCACCGCCACCATCACCGCGATCACCACGCTGCGCGTGACGAGCGTGACCGCGTACGTCACCAGGCACAGCGCCACCGCGAAGACGACGAACCGGGCCTGCGCGGACAACGCGGCCTGGCTCACGACGAGCCCGGGCTGCCACTGCCGCACCGCGAGCCAGGTGAACAGCGTCGACACCGCGGCGACCAGCAACGCAGGCAGGAGGAGGAAGATGCCGGCGGCGCCGAGCTTCGCGGCGACCAGGTGCCCGCGCGCGGGCACCGCGAGCATGCTCGTGCGCAGCTGACGCCCGCGGAACTCCTGCCCGGCGATCACCGCCGCCACCACCGGCAGGAAGATGCACATCTCGAGCGACGACGCGACGAGACTCTCCAGCATCGCCTGCTCCGCGTCCTGCGGCTGCCCGACGAAGATCTCGATGATCCCGTCGGGCGTGATGGCAGCGACCGCGTCGGAGTACAGGGACAACGACGTCGCACCCACGAGCACCTGGAGCGCCAGCACGCCACCGAGCGTGAGCCACACGCTGCGCAGCGTGATGATCTTCGTCAGCTCGGAACGCACGACCGCCACGAGCGCGCTCACCGGGCCGCGCCCGCGGCCAGTGCGGCGAAGAACGCGTCCTCGAGCGAGGGGTGCCCCGCGACCACCTCGCCGAGCGTCCCGTGCACGAGGACCCGACCGCGGTCGATGATCACCAGGTCGTCGACCGTGTCCGCCATCTCCGCCATCTGGTGGCTCGAGACCAGCACGGTGCGCCCCTGCGTGGCGAACTCGCGCATCAGGGTGCGGATCCACCGGATCCCCGCGGGGTCCAGGCCGTTCGTCGGCTCGTCGAGGACGACGACCTGCGGGTCGCCGAGCAGCGCCGCCGCGATCCCCAGACGCTGCGCCATCCCCAACGAGAACGTGCGCACCCGCTGCGACCGGGCTCGCTCGAGATCCACGAGTCCGAGCACCTCGTCGACCCGCGACCGCGGGATCCGGTTCGACTGGGCGATCCACCGGAGGTGGTCGACCGCGCGACGCTCCGGGACCGCACCCGCGCCGTCCAGCATGGCCCCCACCGTCCGCAGGGGGTCCCGCAGCTCGGCGTACCGCCGGCCGCCGATCGTCGCCGTGCCGCTCGTCGCAGAGCTCAGGCCGAGCAGGATGCGCAGCGTCGTCGACTTGCCGGCGCCGTTCGGACCGAGGAACCCCGTCACGCGGCCGGGCACCGCGGTGAACGTGACGTCGTCGACGGCCATGGACTGCCGGTACCGCTTGGACAGGTGCTCGATCGTGATCACGTGGACCTCACAGACGTGCGGGAAGGACGTCTCGATCCTGTCCGCACCGCACCGGCGCCCGGGTCACCCGGAAGTAGACACCTGGTGAGTCGTGGGCAGGCGGGCAAGGACCTCGAACCCACCCGCCGGGTGGTCCGCCCAGTCCACGGTGCCCCCCACCAGGGCGGCGCGCTCACGCATCCCCGTCAGGCCGAATCCCGGTTCCGTGCCCCCGGCGCCCGGACCCCGGTCCCGGACACGCACGCTCACGTGCGACCCGTCCGACCCGACCACCACCGTGCACGGGGCGCCGGGCGCATGTCGCACCGTGTTGGCCAGCGCCTCCTGGACGATGCGGAAGACCACGAGGCTCGTCGCCTCGTCGACCCGCTCGTCGACCTCGATCAGCGCCTCGACGTGGACACCTGCACCACGCGTCCGCGCTACCAGCTCCTGCAGACGGGACGCGAGCCCGCCCTGGTCGGGCGCGTCCGACGACGACGTCCGCAAGGCGCCGACCAGGCCCTGGACCTCCTCCAGCGTGCCGCGGGCCCGGACCTCGATGTCGGCCAGCGCCTCACGCAGCTCGTCCTCGTCCGCGTCGGGCAACGAGCGGGCCACCCCGGCCTCCGCACCCAGCAGGCCGAGCGCGTGACCCACCACGTCGTGGACCTCACGCGCGACCTCCAGCCGCGCCGCGACCCGCGCAGCCTCGGCCGCGGCCTCGATCCGGCGGCCGACCGCCGTGCCGAGCAACCACGCCACGCCCGGCGCGGCCACCGACAGGACCATCCACTGCGCCACCTGCCGGCTGTCGTCCGGGACACCCGACACGGCCACGACGACGAGCAGCACGGCGACGAGCCCGATCACCAGCCGGCGTGCGCTCGCGGCACGACGCACCGCCAACGGGTACAGGCACCACGCGACCGCGAGCATGAAGTCCTCCGTGACCCCGAGCGCCATCGCGCCCAGGGTCGCGAGCCCGACACCCGCCACGACGAGGGTGGGGAGCCGCTCCCTGACCAGCATGGCCACCCCGACGAACGCCGCGAGCGCCAGCCCCACCGCGCGATGCCACGGGTCGTCCGCGCCCATCGCGGGCGGCAGCCAGAACACACCCAGGACGACCACCGCGGCGACCGCGTTCACCGACCACCGGACCAGCGCCGACGACTCGTGCGGCGACGGCGCCGCGAGCGCAGAGCCAGGCATGCGACGGATGCTAGACCACCTCGATCCGGCACCGTCGGCCGGCCGTGGCCCGGGATACTTGCGTGCTATGACCGAACCGTCCATCCGCGTCGTCGTCGCCGACGACGACCCGTCGTTCCGGGGCGTCTACCGCAAGCTCTTCGAACGGACCCCGGGCTTCCGTCTCGAGGGCGAGGCGGGGGACGGCGACGAGGCCGTCCGCCTCGTGCGGGCCTACCAGCCCCACGTGGCGCTCCTGGACGTCCAGATGCCGCGTCGCACGGGCCTCGACGCGGCGCGCGAGATCCTCCAGGACGTGCCCGACGTGCGCGTGGTCATGCTCACGACCTTCGACCTCGACGACTACGTGCACGAGGCGCTGAGCCTGGGGGTCTCCGGGTTCCTGCTCAAGAACGCCTCGCCGCAGGAGGTCCTGGCCGGCGTGCGCACCGCGCACGCCGGCCACGCCCACCTCGCCCCGGAGGTCACGGCCCGGCTCCTGCGCCAGCTCGCCCCGCCCCGCCCCGCCCGTCCGCACACGTTCGTCGGGCGGCTGCTCACCCCGCGCGAGCTCGAGGTCGTCCGGCTGGTGGCCCGTGGGTGCAGCAACCAGGAGATCGCGGACCAGCTCGTGCTCAGCACCGAGACCGTGCGCACCTACCTCCGGCGCATGTTCGTCAAGCTCGGCGTCAAGGACCGCACCCACCTCGCGGTCCTCGCCCACGAGGCAGGGCTGCTGCACGAGACCCGCTGACACGCGGGGTCACGCGAGCAGCTGGTTGCCCGCCAGCTCGCGGTACAGCGGGCACGAGTCCATCAGCTCGCGGTGCGTACCTTGCGCGACCACACGCCCCTGGTCCAGCACGATGATCGCGTCCGCGGCGACCACCGTCGACAGGCGGTGCGCGATCACCACGATGCTCCGTCCGCCGACCGAGGCGACGAGGTCCCGGACGATCCGCTCGTTGTTGCTGTCCAGGTTCGACGTGACCTCGTCGAGCAGCAGCACCGGTGAGTCCGCCAGCAGCGCACGGGCGATGGCGAGCCGCTGGCGCTCACCGCCGCTCAACAGCTCACCCCCCTCACCGACCTGGCACGCGAGGAACGCGGCCGCGTCGCCGGCCCGCGGGAGGTTGACCTGGCGCAGCGCGTCGATGCACTGGTCCGTGCTCGCTCCCGGGGCGCCGAGGACGAGGTTGTCCCGGACGGTCCCCGACAGGACCGGCGCGTCCTGCTCCACGTAGGCGATCTGACGGCGCAGCTCCACGCGCGACAGCCGGCGCACGTCCTCGTCGCGGAAGCGGACCGAACCCTGCGTCGGCTCGTAGAACCGCTCCAGGAGGGCGAACAGCGTGGACTTCCCCGCGCCGGACGGGCCGACGACCGCGGTGGTCTCCCCCGCGCGCAGCTGGATCGACACCCCGCGCAGCACCCAGTCGTCCCCGGGTGCCTCGTCGTCCGGACCCTGCGGGTACCGGAACGACACGTCCACCAGCTCGAACGCCGCGGGCGCCGACGCATCCGGCAGCGGCATCCCCGGAGGCACGTCCACGTCGCGCTCGCCCTCGATCGCCTGCACCTCGAGCACCCGGTGCAGCGAACCGAACGCCTCGCCGAGCTGCGCGAAGATGCCTGCGCACAGGGTGATCGGCGCCGCCATCAGCATCAGGTACATGATGAACGCGCTGAGGTCGCCCACCGTGAGCGTCCCGGCGGCCACGCGCATGGCACCGACCGCGATGATCGCCAGCAGCAGCGCCTGGATCGTCACGGCCGCGAACGTCTGGATCGCGGCGCGCAGGGTCGCCGCGGCGTAGCCCGCCTTCAGCACCGCGTCGGCCTCTCCCACCGCGACGTCGACCTCACGGTCCGTCGAGACCGTCGCGCGGATCGTCCGCATGGACCCGAGCCCGCGCGTCACCGCCCCTGCGAGTGTGCCCATCGCCGTCTGCAGGCGCAGCCCGGCCGGTGCGGTCCGGCGGCCGATCACGACGATCACCACGAGCGCGACGACGATGGTGACGACCGCGAGGGCCAGCAGCGCCCAGTCGATCAGCGCCATCATGACGACCGACACCAGGACCGCCACGACGCTGGTCGCGAGCTCGACGATCCCGGAGCTCATCACCATGCGCAGCTGGCTGGTGTCCGTGGTCACCCGGGACACCAGGTCGGCCCGCTCGCGCCGTTCCAGGACACCGATCGGCAGCGTGAACAGGTGCCGGATCACGCGCTCACGCGTGTGGAACGCGAACAGCTCCCCGGACCGCTCCATGACCAGCTGCTGGGCGTTCGTGAAGACCGCGCTCAGGATCAGGAGCGTGACGAGCAGGCCGATCGTCACGGGACGGATGCCGCCGTCGAACCCGTCGACCGCGGACGCGACCACGCGCGGCTGGAGGGCCGCGAACACCGTGCTCGCGCTACCCAGCACGAACGCGAGGGTCATTCGGCCGCGGTACGGGCGAAGGAGGCGCAGGACGTCGCCCATGCCCGGGGGGCCCTCCGCGGCACGACGCTCGGCCGGCGGAGCCGGCTGCGACTCCGTGGGGGTCTGCGGCTCGTCGATGACGCGTGCTGCGGTCATCATGCTCTCCAGGAGGGGGATCGGCGGCTGCGCTCGGCGTCAGCCGTGGGGGACACGGTCAGGACGGTGTGGAAGTGCGCGACCGCGGGCGGTTCGCCGACCGGCGCCCCGTCCGCCTCGACCCACGCGTGCGCGACGAACGGGTCGGGACGGAACCCCGTGCGCCAGGTCGGGGCGCTGCCGTGCAGGCGGGCCAGCAGCACCACGGCGATCGAGCGCTGCAGACACCCCTGACCTGCGCAGCGGCGGCTCACGCTGTTGACGTCCGTGCGCCACCGTGCGGTGTCGGCTGCGTTCGCCGGCCGTGCGCCCGCGGTCACCGCCACCAGGACGCGGCGGATCACCGCGGGAGGGAGCGCCGCGAGCACGAACGCCGGGCCCGTCGCGAGCCGCGCCACGAGCGACCGACGCCATCCGATCCGCTCACGGAGCTCGGCGAGCACCGGGGCGCTCATGCCGGCCCGTCCGTGACGAGCTTCGCCTTGCGGAACTCGGCGAGGAGCTGCAGGTGATCGGCACGCACACGTGCCTCGTCGGTGCCGGTCTGCCCGGCCACCGCGCGCACGTAGTCGTCGACGGCGACCCCCTTGGCCAGCTCGTCGACGAACGTCATCGCCGCCTCGTTGAGGTGCCAGTACACGCCCTTGTGCGTGTCCAGCAGCACCCGACCTTCCTCGACCTCGACGATCTGGAGTCCATCCTTCAGCCGGACGATGTCAGCTCACCCTCTCGTGTACGTGCACGCGCGCCAGACGGTGGCGGGTCCGCGAGCGACCGGAGCCATCGCTCGGTGAATGCGATCTGATCGAGGTCGCGGTACTCCGCGCCGTCGACGGAGTACCCGTCGACCGCACGCATGATCCGGCCCGGGTCGATCAGCCCGAGGTCCTCCAGGGCGGACCCGGAGGAGAACAGCTCACGGAGCATCGGCGCGGCGGCGCGGTGGTGCGAGAAGACCTCCGCCGAGTAGTCGCCCTTGTCCGCCCGCGTGAAGTAGTCCAGCGACATCCCTGCCGGGCGTGCTGCCGCCAGCAAGGGCTTGACCGGGTACTGACGGGCGCGGTCGTCGATGCTCAGCGCGAGGCACGCGTCGACGATCCTGCGGTCGAGGTACGGGCTGTCGAAGAGGAGGCCCGCGCCGGGTGTCCGCGCCTGGTTGATCCGGCGCACGTCCGCGCCGTGGACCGACAGGTACTGCACGATCTGGTGTGTCGTGCGGTCGGGCGAGTACGGTTCCCGCCCTTCGGCCATCTCCTGCGCGGCGAGCCCCCGGAGGTGGTCCCGGGCGACGCCCGTGAGCGCGGGGTGCACCCGCGGCATCGCGACCCACCGCGAGAAGTCCGCGAGCTCCGACTCCGGTCTGTCGAAGTCGGCACGCGCGACCCGGGCGAGGTCGTCCGCGTACGTCCCCCGTTGCGCCAGCGTCCGGAAGGTCCCGACCACCGGGTACCGGTTCGCGAGCCGCTGCCGCCAGACCTGCCGGACGCGCCCCTTGGCCCCCGAGCGCAGCAACGACCACAGGATCGTCGTGACCGGGCCGAAGAGGGCGTCCCCCGCGTGCCCGTTCAGGTGCAACGACGATCCGGTACCCGCCAGGGCGTCCTCCAGCATCGGGACGGCCGCCGCGGAGACGGACGCGATGCTCGGCCCCTCGGGAGTGTTGACGAGCGTGCCCGTCGTCGCGTCGACGAGGCGCGGCAGCACCGAGTCGTAGGGCAGGACCAGGTGGTTCGTCCCGAGCTCCGACGCCGCGCGCTCCGCCCAGACGTGGTCACCGTTGGCGACGTTCTGCGAGCTGAGGAACAGGGTGTGGTGGGGAGGTCGGCCGCTGTCCGCGAGGAAGAAGCTCAGGGTCGTCGAGTCGAGCCCGCCGGACAGGTCAGCGCTCAGGTCGCGTCGGTGGTCGGTCCGCGTCGCGAGCGCGGCACGCATGGCGTCCCGGGCCACGTCCGTGAGCTCCTCGAGGGACCTGTCCGGTGCCGGCGGGCTCCACCAGCGCACCGCGCGCGGCGCGTCCGACCCGAGCGAGTGCCACCACTCGCCCGGGCGCAACGAGTGCACGCCCGCCCAGATGCTGCGCAGCCCGACGGGGAGCGAGATCTCGGCGTCGGTGAGCCGGCTCGCGAGGACCGCCGGGTCCGGTCGCAGCTCCGCGAGCCGCTGGAGCGTCAGCTGCTCGTCACTGATCACGGGGACGCCGGCGACCATGGTCCAGCACAGCGACCTGGTCAGGAACAGCGGTGCCTGCGACCGCATACGACCGTGCGAGCGGGCGAACAGGACGACGTCGCCCTCGGTGAGGCGTCCGGCGTCGAGCCGGTCGACGGACGTCGCGCCCTCGAGCCACGAACGCAGCGACCGCTCGTCCGTCCCGTGGGCGTCGTCACCGGTCACCACGACGTCGAGGTCGCGCACGCGCGCACTGACCACACGCCGGCCGCCGGTGTCCCCGACGAGCCAGGCGTTCCCCGACGGATGACGGAAGAGCACCTTGCCGACCTGTGCCGCGAGAGCGGCTGCCAGGTCGGGCGGAACGGGGCGGTCAGGCAGAACGACGATGGACATCCTGCCTCCGAAATTGCGAGAAGAATTCCTGATGAAGTCGACGCACGCGCGACGATGCACTCCTGTGCGCGCGGGCGATGTGAACCCGAAGTGCCAGCGCGAATCGCACGAGGACGATTCGCGCTGGCACCTGCAATCGGTCTAGCAGGTCATCAGACGTAGATGACGAAGACCGCGGGACGCCGGAAGATGTCGTTGTGCGGCGCCTTGCCGAGGCTCTTGGTCACGGACTTGAACGACCCGATCCGCGTGAGCTGCGGGGTTGCGTAGGTGCTCATTGCTCACTCCTCTCGTTGGTTGAGATGTAGATGCGAACACCTGCTGTTCGCCGATCCCGACTTTATGGCGCCCCACCGGGCCGCGGAATGTCGGTCGGCCGGGAGTGGGTGGGGTTGCGCACGCATCTTCTCTGGTGCTATTCACGGCAGAGAGGCGAGCAGCTCCGGTCCCCGCCACGATGAGCACATGCGACTCCTCGACCTGCCCGAGCACGAGATTGCTTCGTTCGACAGCGTGGGCGTCGCCATGCGGTTCATGCCGAGGACCGGTGGCACGTCGGTGCACCTGGCGAGGATCGCGGCCGGGGGGACCCTCGGACGCCACCCCGCGGTGCGGCGTCAGCTGTTCGCGGTCGTCCACGGGCGCGGCGAGGTGCAGGTCGGTGAGGAGCCCCGTCAGCCCGTCGGCCCCGGCACGGTCGTGCTGTGGGAACCGGGCGAGGTCCACCAGACGTGGGCGGTCACCGACCTCACCGTCGTCGTCGTGGAGACCGCCGAGGAGGTCGACCTCGATGCGCGGGTCGCGGGCCGCGACGCCGTGCGGACGGGCTCCGCGATGCCGGTCGAGGTCGCCGGGGTGCACCTTCCCGCCGGGCGGGCGGCGGACGCGGCGTGGACCGTCTGCGCGGAGTACGCGGACCCCGCGCTCCACCACCACTGCGTGCGGTCGTACGTCTTCGGTGCCGCCTGGGCGCAGGCTCGCGGCCTCGCGTTCGACCGCGAGCTGCTCTTCGTCGCGGCGATGCTGCACGACCTGGCCCTCACGCCGCCGTTCGACAGTCACACGGTCGCCTTCGAGGAGGCGGGCGGGCACCTGGCGCGCGTCCTCACCGCCGGGCTCGGCTGGCCGGCCGAGCGACGTGACCGGGCGGCGGAGGTGATCGTCCTCCACATGCGGGGCGACGTCTCGCACGACGTCGACGTGGAGAGCCGGCTGCTGCAGGTGGGGACCAGCGCGGACGTCTCCGGGACCGGCCTGGAGGCGTTCGACACCACCTTCAGGGACAACCTCGTCGCCGCGTACCCGCGGCTGGGCTTCGCCCGTTCGTTCGTGGGCCTGCTGCAGGACCAGGCGCGACGCAAGCCGGGCTGTGCCGCCGCGGCGCTGACAGCGACCGGGTGGGCGGACCGGGCCCTCGCGCACCCGCTCGACCAGGACGCGTCCGGCTAGCACCCTCGGCCGGTGGGTACCTAGCGACGCGCGAAGGCCAGGTGGACGACGCCGGACGGCGACGGGGTCGCCTCGATGCCGAAGCGCCCGTCGAGACCCTCCAGACCGTCCCACAGCCGCTCGCTTCGGCCCAGCAGGACCGGCACCACGACGAGGTGCATCCGGTCGATCAGGTCCGCCTCGCCATCGGCAGGCTCTGCCCGGTCCGGTTGAACACCCAGGTCATGACGACGTTGAACGTGACGCAGAAGGCGATGAACCCCCGGCCGGGCGGACGGTGGAAGGTCGGCGGTTGCATCCGAGGACGCAGACGCCTGCACCGCCGTCTCGCAGGCCGTCTCGATCGGGCTCTGGCGCTACGGTGTGCCGCACCCGGTCCGCCGACGGCGAGGAGCGCACGCGCCCCCTCGGGCCGCTCGGCCTCTGCGTGGTCCTGCTGCTCGACGACGCCACCAACGGGGTGAACGGCACGTTCGACGGCCTCGGCACGGCGCTCCTGTGGGCGGCGCTCGTCGGCGTGGCGGCCGTCCTCCTCGTCAACGTCGTGCTGTACCGCGCGGGGCGGTCGCAGCCCGTGCTGCGCCGCGTGCACGGCTGGGCGGTCGTCGTGCTACCGGTGGTGATCGTCGCCTGGCGCGGGATCGCGCAGGCGGGCGCACCTCAGGCGTACCACCGCACCCCGAACGAGGCGAGGAGCGCGACGAGCGCGATCCCCGCGCACCACCTGGATGCCACCAGGCGCCGGCGCGCGTAGACGAACGCCTCGTCCCGGGCCGCTCGGCGCGCGACGACCCCCGGTGGGATCTCCTGGATCCGGGGCTGCGCGGCGAGGCTCGCGAGGACGATGGACGCGGCGGCGGCCGTGAACGCGATGCCCGCGGCGAGCGCGAACAGGTTGCGGGCGGCCGGTGAGAGGGACCCCACCGCCGTGTCGGCGTTGAGGAGTGTTCCGGCTCCCAGGAGGCCGGCCACGGTGCCCACCGTCTTCTGCCACTCCGCGGCGACCGCGCGCAGACGCGGCAGCCGTTCCGAGACCGCCGCGTCTGCCCACGCGTCGACCTCGCTGTCACCCGGTTCGGTCGGTACACCGACGACGCGCAGCCCGTCGGCCGGCCCGCGCCCGTCATCTCGAGGCGGCGTGGTGCTCATCGGGCCTCGAGCCGGATGGCGCCGGCGGCCCCGCAGCCTGCGGGACGGGCATCAGCCGCTCGGCCTGCGTGGTGCCGGCCGCAGTTGCAGGCGACCGACACCCGCTCCGGTGCGGAGCCCTTGACGAGGCCGACACCGGCCGCCGCCGTGATGTCCCGGTCGATCTGGTGCCCGCAGCCCGGGCACGGCCCCACGAGCAGGACCCGCTGCCCCTGCAGCCGGAGCTCCAGGGCCGACGCTCCCGCGACCCACTCGTCCACACCGATCGGCCCCCACTTCCGCCCGGCGTCGCTCATGACAGCTCGCCGAGTCCGCGGCGCAGCTCGATCGCGAAGCGGTCCAGCGTCGACGTGCGGTGCTCGAGGCCCCGCTCGAGCGCGATCTCCCGATTCCTTGCGATGTCGAGCATCGCCTCGCACCAGACCTGGAACTTCATGGCCATGTCAGCGGGCGTTCCGCGTGCGGGTGGATCGGATGCCACGGGGCGAGGACGCGACGCGCGCAGGTTCGCGAGCTCGGAAGCAGGCTGCCCGAGCCGCAGCCCGGTCAGCCCCAGCCGCAGCTCCGGGTAGGGGTGCGTCCATCCGAGGTGATCCTCCGTGTGCGCGGCTTCCGCCCACCACAGACCGGAGTGCAGCGCCCACGGCGCCATCGCACCGATCACCTGGCTCGGTGACGGGTACCCCGGTCCGAGCGGCGGACGCGTCTGGATCTCGCACGCGACCGCGTCGGCGTGGTTCTCGCTGTTCGACGTGGCGACCTCGTCGACCTCGTCGATCGGCGCGGCCCACTGGTCCGCCCTGGTGACCCGTGCCGCGCGCTGGAACGCCGGGTTGTCGTCGAGCCACGTGTCGTCAGGTCCGGGCCGCCGCCGCGCCCAGTGCCCGAGCTCGTGCGCGATCACCTGGCAGTACGCCGAGAGCATGGCGTGTCGGCGGAAGAGGTCGGCGCGGCCGGTGTGGATCGAAACCTGGATCGGCTCGGCGCGAAGGTCGCGGCGTTCCCGGCAGCGCTCGAGGAGGTCGCTCATCGCGCCGTACTGGTAGCCGAGCGGGAGGTCACCGTCCACCCACCGGTCGGGCAGCCCCGTGAGCGTACGGATGCTGGAGGCGGCCGTCTGCACGACGATCCTCAGCGCGGCCAGAAGCCCGGTGTTCACGAGCACGACGACACCGTCCCCGGCAGCGAACGACCGCGCGGCGGGGACAGGATCCGGCCACAGCCCGCAGACGAAGCGCGGGATGTCGGCGGGTGTCCGGGCGGCCGACTCCGCGACGGCGGCGCTGCAGATCTCGAGCTGACGCACGACCTGGCGTGCCCCACCCGCGAACGCGAGCGGCTCGGCGAAGCTCGATGACCACCGCTCGCCGTTCGGATCCAGAGCGAGGTCGCGCTGGACCGCCGCCTGGACCGCGTCCTCCGCCGCCACGTCCGCCGCGAGGGCGTCGACGCCGCCCTCGACGAGGTCGAGCGCGTCGAGGTACGCGACGCGCAGGTCGCCGTAGCCGGTCCGAGGGATCGGGCCGTCGCCGCCGTGATCCTCGATCGGCCCGTCCGGGTGGACGGACGCACGGATGAGATCGAACGTCAGCACGGCACCTCCCACGTCGCGGTGCACCGGTCGTACCCACTATCGACCGTGCGCCCGAGCTGGGAAAGGGCGAACTGTGACGATCTGGGCGTCGTCGGCGTCCGTCCCCGTGGTCGTCGACGGGCGCCGTCGACGGGCGTCGTCGACGGGGCGCTGGTCCCCGGCCACGCCGTGGACCGTCAGCCCAGCGGCTGAGCCGTCACAGGGGGCGCGGGCGGTAGGCCTCCAGCAGGCGCTCCGTGAGGTCCTCGAACTGCGGGTCGACCACCCGGCGCGCGGGGTCGGCGTCGTGCCACGCGACGATCTCGCGGGCGCCCTGCGCGAACGGGATGCGGGGCGAGAACTGCGGGACCAGCCGCCGGATCTTCGTGTTGTCGAAGAGCATCGTGTGCGCCTTGTCGCCGAGGATCCCGGCGCCCAGCTCGGGGTCGGCGGCGGCGATCGCGTCGGACGCGACGTGCACCAGCCGCGGCTCGTCGACGCCGGCCGCGGCGGCCATCGCGCGGAAGATCTGGTCCCACGACGGGGCCTCGTCGCCGGTGATGTGGAACGCCTCGCCGATCGCCTCCTCGCGACCCAGCAGCCCGACCAGCCCGACCGCGACGTCCGCGCTGTGCGTGATCGTCCACCGCGACGTCCCGTCCCCGGGCACGACGACCTCCAGGCCGCGGCGCATCCGGTCGACGACCGTCCAGCCGCCGTCCATCGGCACGAGCGTGGCGTCGTAGGTGTGCGACGGGCGCACGATCGTCATCGGGAGGCCCGTGTCGCGGTACGCGCGGACCAGGAGGTCCTCGCACGCGATCTTGTCGCGGGAGTACTCCCAGAACGGGTTGCGCAGCGGCGTCGACTCGACGACCGGCAGGTGCGTGGGCGGCGTCTGGTACGCCGACGCGGAGCTGATGAACACGTACTGGCCGGTGCGGCCGGTGAACAGGTCGAGGTCCGCCTGGACGTGCTCCGGGGTGAACGCGGTGAACTCGACGACGGCGTCGAACTCCTGGTCGCCCAGCGCGGCGCGGACCGACTCCGGGTCGCGGACGTCGGCGTGGACCACCCGGGCCCCGTCGGGCACGGGCCGCTTGGTCGACCGCCCGCGGTTCAGCAGGGTGACATCGACACCCTCCGCGACCGCCCGCCGGGCCGCCTCCGTGCTGATGATGCCGGTCCCACCGATGAACAACGCGCGCAGTGCCATGCCACGCAGGATACGGAACGCACCTCGCGCGCCGATCGGTGGGTTGCTGCGTGCCGACAGGGAGACCGGTCGCGGGGAGGTGTCCGACGCCTGCGGGGAGCCGTCACGCTGAGGGCGCCGACGCGATCTCCAGCAGGACAGGCGGCAGCGGTTTGAACGGTTTTCGCCCTGTTCGCCCCGACATGCGGCGCGTACGCTCGCACCACGAGCGGTCTCCGGGCATGGGGCGGGGGGCGAGGACGATGCCGGACTGCTTCTACACCGACACCGCGGGCAACCACCACATCGTGACGGTCAGCAGCTGCCAGGAGTGCTACCGCATGGGCGGCAGCTGCATGGACGACGGCGGCGGACCGCCGCCGATCGGACCGGGAACGGTGACGTTCTGCTTCATCCGGAACGTGCTGACCCGGAGCCTCGCCAACCTGCTCACCGACGTCGGGTCCTCGGCTGCCATCTCCCGCTCGGCGCTCGCGTTGATCGACACCGACGACGAGGTGATCCCCCCCGCGCGCGGCCATGTGCGCCGCGCCGGAGGCGGCCCCCGGGACGACGACGCGTTGGTCCCGCTCACCGGCGACCTGCGATCGCAGGTCGCCGCCCGGGTGACCGACAGCATCCTGCGGCTCGCCACCACCTACCGCGACACCGTCGCCTTCCGGGACGACGTGCTGATGCCGACCACCCGTGGGCGCCGGCTGCGCGACCACTACGACGTCAACCTCCCGCACCTCTACGCCGCAGCGGCCCGGGACCTCGGTCTCGTGCGCCGCACGGCGGCCACCTGGCTGTCGATCCACCCCTTCGTGGCCGCCGTCGTCGCGGCCGCCCGAGGGCTCGATGAGGACGGCGACGTGGAGCTGACACCCGAGCAGGTGGCTGCCTGCAAGCAGGTCTTCCGCGACTTCCACGACGCCTCGTCGGACGAGGAGTTCCGTCACCTGCTCGACGACCTCGAGCGGGAGTTCGAGGGATACGCAGGGCTCACGCCCCGGGCGGCCCTGGAGCGCCTGCGCGACGCGGCCCCGCCCGACGAGGCCGAGATCCTGTCGTGATCGTCGACCTGCAGGTCACCGCGGACCACCTGGCGGCGAACGTGCGCAACCAGCTCCGCACCCGCCCGGTGTGTCTCACGCAGGAGCAGAAGCTCGGCCAGGACACGGTCCTGCTCGACCACGTCGAGATCACCGATCGCACCACCCTGCGTGCCACGCCCCGGACGGTCACGGTCGTCGGTCAGGGCAACGTCCCGGTCGACCTGGCCGGTTCCGCCGTCGAGGTCACCCAGGAGGTCGTGCTCCACCTCGTCACCGTCAACGGGCTGCTCGCGGCCGGCACGTCCCCCGCAGCGCAGATGACCAGCCTCCCGGTCGACGTCCGTTTCACCCTGGCCCTGACGGTCGTCGGCGGCACACCCAGGCTGCAGGTCACGTACGTCCCTCCCATCGACGTCGGAGGTCTGGCGCAGCTGATCCCCGGTGTGGGCCAGCAGGTCGACGCCGCCCTGACGACGCTGTCGGGGACGATGCCCCTCGACGTCCGCGGACTGGACCGGCTGCTCCTGCGCTCCCTGCCGCCCGTCAACGCCGGGCTGGCACTCGACGCGGGCGAGCGACTCGTGACCGTGCGGCTGGAGGCCCTCACCTCGCCGAGGACGGTCACCCTGTGGCAGGAGCTCTACGCCGGCGCCGCACCGGACCGCCTGGACGGCCACGGCTGGGCCGCCTTCATCGACGAGACGCTCCTGGCACTCACGACGCTCGAGCTCGCGAACGCCGCCAAGCCGACGGTCGGCACCTTCGGCGCCCCGGTCGCCTCCTGGTCGCCCAGCGGGCGCGGCATCCGCGTGTCGCGCAGCGGCACGGTGAAGGACGTCGGCCCCTTCGACGAGGACGCCGACGTCACCGTCACCATGACGCTCGAGTTCTCCGTCGTCTCCCCCGACGTCCTCCGGCTGCGCCTCGACCTCGACGTCGCCACCGACCTCGGCGGCCTGAGCGGGCTCATGGGCGACATCCTCGGGCTCGAGCCCGACCTGGACGCGGTGCTGCCGACGGTGAACGGCTGGACCAAGGTGGCTGCGACCACGTACGAGCGCACCATCTACCCGGGCCTCAGCAGCCCGCTGCTGGGCCACCTCGTCGTCGACGACCTGGTGCCGGACCGTCACGGGCTGCACCTGACGGGCCACGTCGCCCCACTCCGCCCGCTGACGCCGGCCGGGCTGACCGTCGAGCCGGCGCGATTCACGTGGCAGCTCACCGGCTCGTGCTCCCGCGGCATCGGGATCCGCAACGTCGGCACCGTGACGCTCACCGGCACCGGCAGCGCACCCCTGCACCTGTGCGAGGCCCGCGTGCTGTTCGACCCGGCCAAGCAGTTCCCGCTCACGGTCGTACGCGACGAGGACGGCACGGCGACCGCCGTACGCATCGAGGTCGGCGAGCTGACGGAGGAGTACCTGTCCGCCCCCGCCTACCCCTGCGTGGTCCTGATCAAGACGAACGGCGGCGCCCGGGCGGTCCCGCTCGGCATCCCGGCGCAGGCGAGCGAGGAGGAGCTCCGGGCCCTGACGCGCGCGCGCTGGGCCGCCGTGGGCAGCTGCTACCAGCTGGTCGACATGCTCACTGACCCCGTCTTCTGGATCCCCGACCCCCCCGACCGGACGTCGCTGCACAGGTGGGACGTCGTCATGGCCGGCCTGAGCTACGGCGAGGAGGTCGTCATGATCGACAGCGACGGGCAGCGCGTCGCGACCGGTGTCGCCGGGGCGACCGGGACGGTCCACCTGTCGGCCGTCGTGACGCCGGGACCCGAGGGCCGCGACGTCGTGCTGAGCCGGTCCCGCGCCGAGGCCCCGGCGACCGGTGCGCAGCCGCTCGTCGTCGACGTCCGCCAGACCCTGCTGGAGGGCGTCGCGAGCGTCCCCGCGGACGAGGGCCTCCTCGCGCTCCGCCCCGGCCGCCACCTCGGTGCGCCCGTCATGATCCTGGTCGGGCCCACCGAGTCGACCCTTCTCGGGTTGCACGATCCCGCTCGGCCCGAACCCCTCGCGACTCTTCCGACCGGCCCCCGACTGGTCGCCTTCGCCGACGGCACCCACCCGACAGCGGCGCTCCGCTCCTACCTCGACCTGCCGAACGGTCTGGCCGCCAGCTGGAACCGGCGCCGCGGTGAGGTCACCCTGTTCGCGCCGACGGCCACCGCCACCGGGCCCGACCGCGTCACGGTGCTCGCGGACCCACGCGGCTGAGGAGAACACCCTCCGCGAGGCGGACACCCCCGCCCGGACAGAGGCGGCGGGGGAGCCGGCGCCGAAGGTGCCGCTCCCGCTCACCCGCAGCGCCGACCTCCACCCCGGCTCGGTGGTGTTCGGGCGCCACCTCAGCACGGACGCGTCCACCCGGCACGCCCCGGGCGTCGCGGTTACCGTGCAGAGATGAAGCGCTCGTTGCGGACGGCGCGGTCCGCCGTCGTGGCCCTCGTCGCCGCGCTCGCGATCGTCGTCCCCGGCGCGGGCGCGGCCCTCGCCCACCCTCCCCGGGTCGTCTACGACGCCCTCGGCGACTCGTACGCCTCCGGTTACGGCGTCCCGCCCTACGCCGAGTGCGGCCGCTCGCAGGGCGCCTACGCCGTGCAGCTCGACGGGCGTCAGCGGCTGCGGCTGGACGACTTCGTCGCGTGCGCGGGCGCGACCACGACCTCCCTGGTGAGCGGGGGTCAGCTCGCCGCCCTCGACGCCGAGACGGACCTGGTGACGTTGACGATCGGCGGCAACGACGTCGGCTGGTCCACTGCGGTCGTGGCGTGCCTCGGCGGCACCGACGCCCAGTGCACGGGCGCGGTCGCCGTCGTCGACGCCAGGATCACCGGCGAGTTGCCTGCCCTGCTCGACACGGTCTACGCCCAGGTCGCCGCGGCCGCCCCGAACGCCCGCGTCGTGGTGACGGGTTACCCGCGGCTGTTCTCCCCCGAGCACGGCCCGTACCTCGCCGCCTCGCCGGCGGAGCTGACCTGCCTCAACGCCGCTGCGGACACCCTCGACACGGTGATCGCCGCCGCGGCCACCCGCGCCGGGTTCCGGTTCGTCGACGTGCGCCAGCGCTTCGAGGGCCACGGGGCGAACTCCCCGGACCCGTGGATCCTGGGGCCGTCGGACCCCGGAGCCTTCCACCCGACGATCGAGGGCTACGAGGCCTACACGGCCGCCGTCAGCTCCACGCTGGGCCGGGTGAAGCCGGGCTGCGGCAGGCACCACCGTGAGGCGACACCGTTCACCCTGGCCGGTCAGGACGCGCGCTGCCGGCCTCCCCGGTGACCGCGTCGTTCGCCGGCGCTACGCCCGCGGGCGTCGTCCGCGCCCGCTCAGGCGGCGTGGGCGACGATCGCGGCGTGCGCGTGCCACGCGCCCTCCTGGTCCCGGTGCACCCGCTCGCGCTCGACGAACCCCGCCGCTGCCAGCCGTCGTGACATCTCGTCGGGCGGCCACCGGTACGCGGTGGTGACCCGGTGCGCGAACGGCTCGTGCTCGGGCCCGTCGAAGAACCCCACGACGAGCGGTGCGCCCGGCGCCAGGACCCGGCGGATCGCGGCCAGGGCGCCGTCCAGGTGCTCGGGTTCGAGGTGGATGAGGGAGTACCAGGCCAGCGCACCGGCGACCGACCCGGGGGCGCGGTCGAGCGCGAGCACGGACCCCACCTCGAAGCGCGCGTCGGGGTGGGCAGCACGCGCGTGCGCGACGAACTCCGGGACCAGGTCGATGCCCGTGACGTCGACGTGCCTGCTCGTCAGGTAGCCGGTGAGGTGGCCGGGGCCGCACCCGAGGTCGAGTACCGGGCCGCAGACCGGCCGCAGGTGCCGGTCGATGAGCCGCAGGTCGTCGGGGTGCACCCGGTCGACCGATCCCAGCAGGTCGATGTACTGCTCGGCGACGAGCGCGTAGGCCTGCTGGACGTCACGGGTCGACATCGACGAGACGATACGGGCGAGCGTGCTGGTGCCGGCGCGCGGCCGTCGGCGTGCAGCGTGTGGCCGCGTCGTACGCGGACCTACCGGATGACCCGGACCTCCTGGGGCCAGCCGCACCCCTCGGCGACCCGGCCCGCCCACAGCTTGGCCGTCTCCAGGTCGGGCACGTCGATGATCGTGATCCCGCCCAGCTGCTCGACCGTCTCGGTGTAGGGACCGTCGGTGATCGACAGCGTCCCGCTCGTCGCGTCGGCGCTGAAGGCGTCTGCCAAGTCCTCCTCGAGGCCACCGGCGAAGACCAGGACCCCGGCGGCCTCCATGTCACGGACGACCGCCGTGCTGGGCTCCACGCGGGTGCGGAACCACTCGGCCGGGTGGTCCCCCACCCACTGCTGGTGGAAGTAGATGGCGTACTGCGTCATGTCGCGCCTCCTGTGCGGCTGCCCGCTTCGGTGTCATCACTCTGACGGACGGACCGTGCCGGATTCGACAGGCGCGGGCACGCGAGGGTGGCCGTGACCCCGAGCGGGCCTACCGACGCGCGAAGGCCAGGTGGACGACGCCGGACGGCGACGGGGTCGCCTCGATGCTGAAGCGTTCGTCGAGACCCTCGAGCCCGTCCCAGAGCCGCTCGCCCCGGCCCAGCAGGATCGGCACGACGACGATGTGCATCCGGTCGATCAGGTCCGCCTCGAGGAACTGGCGGACGGTGCTGACGCCGCCACCGATCCGCACGTCGAGGCCGCCGGCCAGCTCGCGGGCGAGCGCGAGCGCGGAGGCCGGATCGGCGTCGACGAAGTGGAACGTGGTCCCACCCTCCATCTCGAGCGTCGGCCGCGGGTGGTGCGTCAGGACGACGACCGGGGTGTGGAAGACGGGGTCGGGGCCCCACCACCCCTGCCACTCCTCGTCGAGCCAGGGACCGCGCTGCGGGCCGAACTTGTTGCGGCCCATGATCTCCGCACCGATCCCGGTCCCCCACGAGCCGGCGAACGCCTCGTCGACACCGTAGGAGCCGTCCGTCTCCCCGTGGATGCCCATGGCGCGGAACGTGGGCGTCTCGAAGGCCCACTCCACCAGCCGCTGGCCGGCGTGCCCGAACGGCGCGTCGAGAGCCTGGCCCTCCCCCGTGCCGAAGCCGTCGAGCGAGACCGAGAAGTTGTGCACGCGGACGAGAGACATGTCAGCTCCTGACGTGGCGGCGACCGTCGCTGCCCGCACCGACGAGGGCGCTCCTCGACGGTAGCGGACGCCGGTGTGACGTCGCTCACCACCCGACCGGGAAGATAGTTGTCGATTCATCTATTGAGCGAGGCATGGAGACTCAGAGGATCGGCATCGTCATCAGCTCGTCGCGCCCCACCCGGATCGGCCCGAAGGTCGCCCAGTGGGTCAGCACCGTGGCCCCCGCGGGCGTCGACGTCGAGATCGTCGACCTCGCCGACGTCGACCTGCCCTTCCTCGCGGAGCCCGAGCAGCCGGCCACCGGCAACTACACGATGCCCAGCACCACGAGCTGGTCCGAGCGGGTCCGCAGCTACGACGCCCTCATCCTCGCCGTGCCGGAGTACAACGCCGGCTACCCGGCCGTGCTGAAGAACGCGATCGACACGCTGCACGCCGAGTGGAAGGGCCTGCCGATCGGTGTCATCGGGTACGGGTGGGGCGCCGCGGCCGGCGCCGTGCGTCAGCTCGGCGAGGTGCTCGACCGGGTGCAGGCCGTGACCCTGGCCGGCCCGGGCCTGAGCTTCGGCCAGCACCTCACCCCCGAGGGCGAGCTCCTGGAGGCTGCCCCGGCGGACGACGTGCGCGGCCTCTACGACCAGGTCCTCGCAGCCGCCCGCGAGAGGGTCCCGGCCTGATCCGACCCGACCGCCGGATCCGGCGCGCAGCCGGATCCGGCGCGTCGTCGTGCGCAGGCGCGGCCGTCCCGCAGACCGGTGGGCGCCGGTCGGCCGCGCCCTTCGGCTGACGACGTCGGGACCCGTGGCCTGCGCAGCCTCGGCGCGTTTACCGGAGCGGCAGTACACGACGTAGAGGTCGCGGCGGTCGTCTTGACCCTCGACCAGGTCGAGCCGTGAGCGTTCCGGCATGACCGCCGTCGACACGCCACCGAACTCGCTCCCCCGCTCGTACCTCGTCTGGCTCGGGGGTTTCACCGTGGCGCGGCTCGGTGACGCCGTGCTCGTCTTCTCGCTCGGCTGGGCGGCCGCGGGGTTCGGCGGGACGACCGCGGCCCTGGCCCTGACCCTCGGTGCGCTGCCCCGCCTGGTGCTGCTCGTCGCCGGGGGTGCCGTCGCCGACCGCGTCGGGGCCCGCCGCGTCCTGATCGCCGGCGAGGCCGCGCTGATCGTCCTGACCGTCGCTCTGGCCTTCGCTCTCGCGCGGGTCGGCACGCCGGTCTGGTTGCTCCTGGCGTCGTCGGCGGCGCTCGGCACGGTGACCGCGTTCTGCCTGCCCGCCGCCGGTTCGCAACCCCGCCGCCTCGTCCCGGACGACCAGCTGACCCGCGCCCTCGCCCTGCGGCAGGGCTGGGGCCAGGCGGTGTTGATGGCCGCCGCACCGCTGGGTGGCCTGCTCGTCGGGACGGCAGGCCTCCCGGCCATCGCGTGGGGCGCCGCGGCGCTGCTCGGTGTCGGCCTGACCGTGCTCGTGGCCGTCCGGGACGCCACAGCCTCGTCGCCCGAGCCCGGGCTCGTCGACGTGCCACGCGACCGACGCCGCGACCTGCTCGACGGCTTCCGCGTCGTGGCCCGCACCCCGGGACTGCGCGGCCCGCTCCTCCTGACGGGCGCGGGCGCCGCGCTGATCCTGCCCGTCCCGTCCCTCCTCGTGCCGCTGCTGGGCCGCGCATCGGGCTGGGGCCCGGGGCCGACGGGCGTGGTGGCCGGAGCGGTGGGTGTCGGGGTGATCAGCGCGGCGC
Source organism: Cellulomonas wangleii (assembly GCF_018388445.1). Lineage (NCBI taxonomy): Bacteria > Bacillati > Actinomycetota > Actinomycetes > Micrococcales > Cellulomonadaceae > Cellulomonas > Cellulomonas wangleii. The sequence goes on along the minus strand of NZ_CP074405.1, from coordinate 398,264 downwards.
TCCTGGCCGCTCGACGTCGACGGCTCCCGCCTCGCGCCGGTTCGGCTGCAGCGGGACTGACGGTCAGCGCGGTCGGTGCGCTCGCCCTCGCGGTCGGCCCGGTGCTCGACGACACCCGGGCGGCCGTCGTCGCCGGCGCTCTGGTGTTCGGGTTCGGGAACGGGACGTTCGTCGCGCGGCTGGCGCCGCTCGTGCTGGGCGGCGCGCCGCGGACCCACCTCGCGCGGGTGCAGGCCGTCGTGGGCCTGGTGCAGCTCGTGCCCGTGATGGTGACGACCCCGGTCCTCGGTGCGCTCGCCCAGCAGACGTCTCCGGGCTGGGCCCTGGCGGCGATCGCGGCGGGCCTCGCCGCGTGCGCGGCCGGGGCCCGGCGCCTCACGGGTTGACCCTCACGTCGGTCGAGGGTCCACAGTGGGCCCCGTGCCCGACGACCTGCTCAGCATCGGAGCCCTCGCCCGCGCCGGCGGCCCGCCCGTGTCCGCGCTGCGGTTCTACGACGCGGCCGGTGTGCTGCGCCCGGCGCACGTCGACCCCGCGACGGGGTACCGCTGGTACACCTCCGCGCAGGTGCACACTGCCCGGCTGATCGCGAGCCTGCGGCAGGCGGGTCTGCCGGTGAGCGACCTGGTGGCCGTGCTCGAGGCGCCGCACGAGGCGCACGCCGTCCTGGCCCGCCATCGCCGACGGCTCGAGGACGACCTGGTCACGGCGCGTGCGCACCTCGACGCGGCCGCGGAGATCCTGACCCAGTCCGGACGCTGCTCCGTGGTGGCCACCGAGGTCGTCGCAGCGGTCGCGGCCGTCCGGCACGCGGTGGGCGACGACGACCCGCAGTGGCCCGGGCTCGCAGGCGTCCTGCTGCACCTCGACGGGACCACGCTGCGCCTCGTCGCCTGCGACCGTTCCCGCCTCGCCGTCGCGACGGTGCCGGTCCGGCAGGTCTCCGGCCCACCCGTCAGGGTCGTCGCACCGCTCACGCTGCTGGACCAGGTCGTCGCCGGCCCGCTTCCCGACGTCGGCCCGGTCGTGCTCGGTGCAGGCGACCTCGAGATCCTGGGCCGTCGTGGGGAGCCGCTCGACGCGGCATACCCGGACTACGATCGGCTCCTGCGCTCAGGCACGTCACGCACCGTGACGGTCGCGTCCCAGGACCTCGTCGACGGCGTCGACGGCGAGGACGACGTCGTCGTCGTGCGGCTCGACCAGGGACGGGTGGGGCTCGCTCCCCCGGCGGCGGGCGACACGTTCGGCTACTCCCGGGAGTTCCTGCTCGACGCCGTGCGCGCCGCGCGGGCCGAGCGCCTCGCCCTGACGCTCGACGACCGGTCGTCCCTCGCCGTGGCCCCGGCCGACCGCCCCGACGACGTCGGGCTGATGATGCCGATCCGCCTGCACCCCTGACCCGGCCCACGACACGACCGCCCCCGCACGGACCCGTGCGGGGGCGGTCGTTCACGCGGGTGCGTCGACTACCGACGTCACCCGACCTTGACGAGCTGCCACTGCTGGTTCGCGCCGTTCCAGTTGGAGTACTGCACGACGTTGCCGCCGTCGGCCACGGACGCGCCCTGGACCTCCAGCGCCTTGCCCGAGTTCCTGTTCACGAGCGACGCGTAGCCGTTGGCGATCGACACGTTCCACTGCTGGTTGCCGCCGTTGTTGTCGGACCACTGGACGACCTCGCCGCCGTCGGCGGTGGACTTGGCGTAGACGTCCAGCACCTTCGACGAGAGCCGGGACTTCACGCGGTAGGACCCGTTGCCCGAGCTGACGAACTGCCACTGCTGCTGGTTGCCGTTGTTGCGCGACCACTGCACGATGTCGGCGCCGTCCGCGGTCGACAGGTTGTAGACGTCGAGCGCCTTGCCGCTGTTGCGGTTGACCAGCACGTACCAGGCGTTGGTGTCGACGGAGCTGCTGCCGCCGCCGTTGTTGCCGCCACCGTTGTTGTTGCCGGCGTTGAGGGCGTTGAGGACCGAGGTGTAGGCGGCCTTCTTGTTGCCCGAGGAGTCGAACAGCAGCGGGTTGGCCCCGGTGCGCCAGGAGTCCGAGTCGCGCACGCCCCACACGGTGATGCCGGTGCAGCGCGACACCGCCAGGCACGCCTCGGTGACCTGCCGGTAGGCGTTGGCCTGGTTCGAGCCCTGCTCGATGTCCAGCTCGGTGATCTGCACGTCGACGCCCAGGTCGGCGAAGCGCTGCAGGTTGGCCTGGTAGTCGCTCGGCACGCTCGTGCCCAGGTGCGACTGGAACCCCACGCAGTCGATCGGCACGCCGCGGGACTTGAAGTCCCGGACCATGGTGTAGATGCCGGTGGACTTCGCGTTGATGCCGTCGGTGTTGTAGTCGTTGTAGCAGAGCTTGGCCCCGGGGTCCGCGGCCCGGGCCGCGCGGAACGCCGCCTCGATCCAGTCGTTGCCGGTGCGCTGCAGGTTCGAGTCACGGCGCGAGCCGCGCCCGTCGTCGGCGAACGCCTCGTTGACGACGTCCCAGGCGTAGATCTTGCCCTTGTAGTGCGCCGCGACCTGCGTGACGTGGTTGAGGAAGGCGTCGCGCAGCGACTGACCGGACATGTTCTGCATCCAACCGGGCTGCTGCGCGTGCCAGCCGAGGGTGTGCCCGCGCACCCTCTTGCCCTTGCCGAGCGCGTAGTTGACGATCCGGTCGCCGTTGGTGAAGTTGAACTGGTTGCGGTTCGGCTCCGTGGCGTCCATCTTCATCTCGTTCTCGGCCGTGATCATGTCGAACTCACGGTCGACGATCCCCATGTAGGTGGAGTCGTTCATGCGGCCGGCGGCGATGGCCGTGCCGTAGTAGCGTCCGCGCTCCGCGGCCGACTGGCCCAGCGTCGTCCCGGCCTGGGCGGGGCCGGCCAGGGCCACGGCGGCCGTGGCCACCAGGCCCGCGGTGGTGAGCAGGGACACCGCCCGGCGCACCCGGCCGAACCGGGGTGAGGTCGTGGTCATGTTGTCGCTCTCTCTCGGTGGACAGCGGCGCGACGAGGTCCCGCCCGGTCGGGTGGTGCTGGGGGGGACCTGCGCGCTCCTCGGTGCGCGGCGGACGACGTCGGCCGCCACGTGTGATCGTTCACAACACCCCGTGAGCGGGCGGCTTCAGCTCGCTCGTGGATGTGCGTCACCCTGCCCCCGCTCCCCGTCGGCAACAAGGGCTCCGCGGCCGTCGAAGCGTTTCACCGCGGACATCGCCGGGCCGCTCCTCGGGTGAGCGGGAGGAGGGATCGGCCGGGCGCCGCCGGGCGGGCCGTCGCCGCGCACGAAAGGTTTCTCGCCCTGGGTGGTCGGCTCATGGACTCGTAACGTCGTTCGTCCATGTCCGACCCGACCCGGTCGAGGTGACCGCCATGAGATCGTCCGCTCTCCCCCGTGCCCAACGACCCCCCGCCCTCCGGCTGCTCCTGTCCGCCCTGGCGGCGGTCGCACTGGCCTTCGCGATGCTCACCGCCGCACCCGCGCCGTCCGCCCAGGCGCACGGCTGGATCTCCGACCCGCCCAGCCGGCAGGACCTCTGCTACACCGGCGCCGTGAAGGACTGCGGCCCGGTCCAGTACGAGCCGTGGAGCGTGGAGGCCAAGAAGGGCTCGATGCTCTGTTCCGGCGGTGGCCGCTTCACCGAGCTCGACAACGAGTCCCGGGCCTGGCCGCGCCAGAACCTCACCACCAACGAGACCTTCACCTGGGACATCGTCGCCAACCACTCCACGTCGACGTGGGAGTACTTCGTGGACGGCCGGCTGCACACCACGATCAACGACAACGGCGCCCAGCCGCCCAAGCGGTTCACCCACACCATCAACAACCTGCCCGAGGGCAACCACAAGATCTTCGTGCGGTGGAACATCGCCGACACGGTGAACGCCTTCTACCAGTGCATCGACGCCTACATCACGCCGGGTGGGAACCCGGCGCCGCAGCCCACCGCCACCACGCCGGCACCGGAGCCCAGCGTGACGACCCCGGCACCGCAGCCGGGCACCGGCGCCTGCACCGCCACGGTGCGTGCGGCCAACTCGTGGGGCAGCGGCTTCCAGGGTGAGGTCACCGTGAAGGCGGGCAGCGCCGCGATCAACGGCTGGAAGGTCACCGTGAACGGCGCCACGATCACGCAGGCGTGGAGCTCCACCCTCAGCGGCAGCGACACGCTCGCCAACGCGGAGTGGAACGGCAAGCTCGGCGCCGGCGCCTCGACGACCGCGGGCTTCATCTCCAGCGGGAGCGGCAGCAACCTGAGCGCCACCTGCACCGCGAGCTGACAGGTACCGCGACGACCGGCCGGGGCGAGTGCGCCCCGGCCGGTCGTGCGTCCGGGCACGGCAGGAGCGATGAGTCCCGTCCCCCTCGGCGGTCTGCACCCATACCCGCGACGCGAGGAGAACCGATGACGACCGCCGACGACCCGCAGCACGCGCACCCGACCGAGCACGCCGTCGTCGTCTCCCGGGAGCTCGACGCCCCGCCCGACGTGGCGTGGACGGCGTGGAGCGACCCGAACCTGGTGCGCCGGTGGTGGGGGCCGACCGGCTTCACGTGCCCGCGCGCGGACGTGGACGTGCGCGTCGGCGGCTCGACCGTCGTGACCATGCAGGCACCCGATGCGTGGGGCGGCTTCCGGATCCACAACCGGTGGTCGTTCCGCGTCGTCCAGCCACCCGAGCGCCTCGCGTTCGTCAGCACGTTCGTCGACGAGGCGGGCACGGCCCTCACCCCGGGCGAGGCAGGCGTGCCGGCGACCGTGCCCGCCGAGGTGCCGCACGTGGTCCTCCTCGAAGCCCTGCCGGACGGGCGCACGCGGCTGACCCTGACCGAGACCGGGTACGTGGACGAGGAGACGCGGGCGCAGTCGCAGGCCGGGCAGGAGCAGTGCCTCGACAAGATGCAGGCGATCTTCGCGCCGTCCCGGAGCGGAAGCGACGCTCCCCTCTCCTGAGCCCCTCACCCCGGAGGCACGCATGGGCAAGCTGATCTACGCCGCCAACACCTCGCTCGACGGCTACCTGGAGGACGAGACCGGCGCCTTCGACTGGTCGGTCCCCGACGAGGCCGTGCACGCGTTCTGGAACGAGCACGAGCGAGGCATCGGCACGTCCCTCTACGGCCGGCGCATGTACGAGACGATGCGCGTCTGGGAGGACGACGACTGGCTGACCGACCAGCCCGCCGTGGTGCGCGAGTACGCGGGGATCTGGCGCGACACCGACAAGGTCGTCTACTCCACGACCCTCGACACCGTGTCGAGCACCCGAACCCGGATCGAGCGGCAGTTCGACGCCGACGCGGTGCGCCGCCTCAAGGAGGAGTCCGACACCGACCTCAGCGTGGGCGGCGCGATCCTCGGCGCGGAGGCGTTCCGCCTCGGGCTCGTCGACGAGACGGTGCTGCTGCTGTGCCCGGTGGCCGTGGGCGGCGGCAAGCCGGCCCTGCCCCTCGGGGTGCGGCTGGAGCTCGAGCTGCTGGACACGCGGCGGTTCGACAACGGGGTGGTCTACGTGCGCCACGCGGTGCGGCACGCCCGGTGACGCGGGACCAGCCACGGAGGGAACCACCCCTCCACGGCACGCCGTCAGCGACGTGCGTGCCGTGACCCCGGGTGCCGAACCACAGCCCACCGAGAGGCATCACATGGACTTCTCCTCGACCCGGCTCCTCGACGACGGCACCCGCGAACGGCGGTTCACGCTCGACGGGGCACCGGGCGTCCTGTGGACACCCTCGACCGCCTCACCGTCCACACCCGTCCCGCTGGTCCTGCTGGGTCACCCCGGCGGGCTGCAGGCGATGCAGACCCGGCTCGAGGCGCGGGCGCGCCAGTCGGCGGGACTGGGGTACGCGAGCGCGACCCTCGAGCTGCCCGGGGGCGGCGGGCGGCCGCCCGTCCCCGAGATCGACCGCGCACGCGATGACCTGCGCGAGGCGATCGGTGCCGGGCGACGGCCCGACGACGATGTCGTCGACCGACTCGTCCTCCCCCTCGTCGAGCAGGCCGTCCCCGAGTGGCGGGCACTCCTCGATGCCGTGCTCGCCCTTCCCGAGGTCGGCGGCCCGGTCGCCGTCTCCGGGGGCGTGACCGCCATGGGCGTCCGGCTGGCGGCCGTCGAGCCCCGTGTGGTGGCCGTCGGCCTGTTCGCCGGCACCGCCGTCCCGCGCAGCATCATCGAGGAGGCGCGGCGGGTCACCGTCCCCGTGCACGTGCTCCTGCAGTGGGACGACCAGGACAACGACCGGCAGAGGGCTCTCGAGCTCTTCGACGCCTTCGGTTCCCCGCAGAAGACCCTCCAGGCGAACACGGGCGGGCACACCGGGGTCCCGCCGCACGCGGGCGAGGACGCCGGGCGCTTCCTCGTCCGCCACCTCGGGTGACGCACGGGCCGCGCGTCGCGCCCTGCCGGCGAGACGTCGACCGCGCCGCGCCGCCGGCCGCGGCGACGTGATCCACCCGGAGGCTTGACCTGGAGCGCGCTCCAGGTTGCACGCTCGTCGTCATGGACACCACGCAGCGCACCCCCGAGCCGGTCCTCGGGGCCATGTACTTCGGCACCCGCGCGGACGAGGCGCTCTCGACCACCCTGCTGGACGCGTTCGTCGACCTCGGCGGGCGCTGGATCGACACCGCGAACTGCTACAGCTTCTGGGAGGACCCGTCAGGGGTCGGCGGGCAGAGCGAGCGCCTGCTCGGCCGGTGGTTCGCGGCACGCCCGGGCGTGCGGGACCGGGTGCGGCTCGCGACGAAGGTCCGGCACCAGCCGCTCGTCCCGCACGAGTGGCCCTCGTCCTCCGAGGGGCTGTCCGCCGACGCCATCGCCCGGGGCTTCGCGGCGTCGCTCGAGCGGCTGGGCCTGGACTCGGTCGACCTGCTGTGGGCGCACGCGGAGGACCGCGACGTCCCCCTGGCCGAGACCGTCGACGCGTTCGGTGCGCTCGTGGCCGCGGGGCAGGTCGGCCGGCTGGGTGCGTCGAACCACGCCGCGTGGCGCGTCGAGCAGGCACGCGCGATCGCCCGCGAGCGCGGCGTCGAGCCGTGGTCGGCCGTGCAGCTGCGCTACTCGTACGTGTGGCCGCGTCCGGGCGTGACGCTCCCCGAGGGCGGGCACGTGCACGCCGAGCGCGACCAGCTCGACCACGCCCGCACGCAGGGCCTCGACCTGTGGGCGTACTCGCCGCTGCTCACCGGGGCGTACGTCCGCGACGACCGCCCGCTCGCGGAGGGCTACGACCACCCCGGGACGTACCGGCGCCTGGCGGTCCTCGCCGAGGTCGCGGACGAGCTGGGCGCGACCCGCAACCAGGTGGTGCTCGCGTGGCTGCTGGCGCAGGGCATCAGCCCGATCCTCGGGGTGAGCTCGCTCGCCCAGCTCACCGAGGCCATGGCGGCCCGCGACGTCGACCTGCCCGACGAGCTCCGGGCGCGCCTCGACGCCGCGGTCTGACGGGCGCTGCCACGATGGCCCGCATGACGGGGTACGCACCGGGTGAGGTCGCGCAGCGCACGGGCCTGACGGTGGACACGCTGCGGTACTACGAGCGCGAGGGCCTGGTCGGCCCGATCGCACGGTCGGCGGGCGGGCAGCGACGGTACGACGAGGACGACGTGGCGTGGATCGGCCTGGTCACGTGCCTGCGCGACGCCGGGCTGGGGATCGCGGAGCTGCGCCGGTTCACCGACCTCCTGCGCACCGAGGCCGGTGCGGCCGACCGGGTCGCGTTCCTGCGCGCTCGCCGCGCGGAGCTCGAGGAGCAGGCGGAGCGGATCCTCGCCGCCGTCCGCGTGCTCGACGGGAAGATCGCCCACTACGCGCAGGGGTCCGGCGACGGCACGGCGCACGGGCCGACTCCTGGCCCGCCCGCGCCCGGAGCCGCCGCTACGGTCGCCGGATGAGGTCGCGGTCGATGCTCCTGCCGGTCGTCCTCGTCGTCGTCTCACCCACGCCCGCGCGTGTGAGAGCGCCTTCGCCGCACTGCTCGCCGCGAGCCCGGAGGAGAGCGCAGGCCCGCTCACGGCGACGTCGGACGAGTGCCCCCTGGATGCCTGGCACCAGCAGAACGAGGCCCTGCAGCCGTCACTTCCCGTGGAGCGCGTCTCGGACCCGTCGCAGCAGCTCGCACTGCTGTGCGCCGGCAGCCGGTGGGAGTTGACGCTGGTCTGTACGGAAGCGGGCAGGTAGAACGGGCCGGTGCCGGGGCCCTCAGCTCCCGGCATAGACGAGCATCCGCACTCGGTGTCGTGACCGAGGAACTGGCCGACAGGGCATACTCACGGGCCATGCCCTCCTCCCTGCAGACGGTGTACCTGGCCCGGCACGGGCAGACGGAGGGGAACGTGCAGGGCCGCTGGCAGGGGCAGCTCGACGCGCCGCTGACCGCGCTGGGCCGCGCGCAGGCGCGGACGGTGGCCGAGCTCGTCGCCGACGAGCCCGTGGACGCCGTCTTCTGCAGCCCGCAGGGCCGGGCGGCGGCCACCGCGCAGGTGTGCGGCGAGCGCCTGGGCCTGCCCGTGGTCCCGCTGGACGAGCTCGCGGAGCTGCACCACGGCGCGATGGCCGGCATGTCCCCCGACGACATGGAGCGGGCGTTCCCCGGTGAGCTCGCCCAGCGCCGTCAGGACAAGTACCGGTGGCGGTTCCCCGGCGGGGAGAGCTACGAGGACGCCGTCCCGCGCGCCGCGCGGGCGCTGGCACGCGTCGAGGCGTCCGGCGCACGGCACCCCCTGCTGGTGTCGCACGAGATGATCGGCCGGCTGCTGCAGCACCACCTGCGCCGCGTCGACGTCGCGACCGCGCTGGCCGGCGGCCACCCGCAGGGCGTCGTGTACCGGGTGGACGTCAGCACCGGGGAGATGACGACGCTCGGCGAGGTCTGACGGCTCCTGGGGTCAGGACGAACCGCTCGGTGTCGAGCCGGTCCGGCATCGGGGAGAAGGCCATCGCCCGATGGCAACACCTCCCAGCACCGCAACGGGAGGACATCCGCCGACCGCTGCCCGGCACCGGCCGGTGTTGACTCTGACACCGTGTGAGGAGGTCCGATGGACCACATGCTGAGGATCGGGGAGATCGCACGGGGCACGGGCGTCTCGCGGCGCATGCTGCGCCACTGGGAGCAGCTCGGACTCGTGGAGCCGGCGTCGACCGACCCCATGACCGGGTACCGCCGCTACGCACCCAGCCAGGTCGGCCGGGTGCGCGCGGTCGCGTCCCTGCGCGCCCTGGGGTTCGGGCTCGACGCGATCGGCGACCTGCTCGACGGGAACCTCGACGAGCGGCGGCTGGTCGACCTGCTCCGGACGCGCGAGCAGGAGCTCGTCGCCCAGGTCGACGAGGCGTCGCGCCGGCTCGCCGAGGTGCGGTCGCGCCTCGCGGCCTTCGAGAAGGGACGGAACACCGTCATGAGCACACTCGACCTGGCGCCCCTGCCGGCGCTGCGGCTGTGGAGCGTCCGCGCCTCCGTGCGGGACGAGACCGAGATCCCCGACACGGCACGTCGGCTGCGCCGCGAGCTGCGCGACCGGCTCGGTGACGACGACGCCGTCGTGCTGCTCTACGACGGCACCGCGGACGACGCGATCGTCGTCACGGCCGGGACGCCGACCCCCGTGGACGGTCTGACCGTGGTCGACGTCGCGGCGGTCGACGAGGGCGTCGCGGTGACCTTCGACGCGCCCCCTGACGTGGCGGACGCCTGGATCGCCCTCGACGCGGCACTCGCGGACCGCGGCCTGCGCGCGACGGGGGTGTACCGCCAGACCTCCGCGCCCGACGGCACCGTGACGCTCCAGGCGCAGGTGCGGCGGCCGGGCTGAACGACGCCCGGCGCGCCCGTCCGCGTCATGGCCCCCGGGCGTGACCCGCGGGCCCGGCGTCAGCTCGGTCAGTCCTCGTCCTCGTCCGCGTCGTCCTCGTCCTCGTCGTCCTCGTCCTCGTCCTCGACCAGCTCGCCCTCCCACGCCTCCCTGCCTTCGTGCACGGCGAAGGCGGCGATGACGAACGCGGCGACCGGGTCGAGCCACGCCGCCCCGGTGAGCGCGTGGAGGACGACCCCCGCCAGGGTGGAGATGCTCAGGAGCACGCAGATGCGAGTCTCGGCGGCGTCGGCGAGGACCAGGTTGTCCCGCAGGCGCAGCCCCACCCGCCGCTTCATCGCGGCCAGCACGGGCATGACGACGATGGACGCGACCAGCAGCCCGATCGCCAACGGCGAGCGGTCCGGCGCCTCGCCGTCGAGGAGGCTGCGAACACCCTCGACCGTGACGTACGCGGCCAGGACGAAGAACGTGACGGCGACCGCTCTCAGGGTCAGCCGCTCCTTGCGCTCGTCGGTCCGGCCGTGGCGCAGCCGAGCCGACAGGCGCAGCGCGACGAGGACGCCGGCCGCGGACTCGATCGCCGAGTCGACGCCGAACCCCACGACGGACACCAGGCCCGCCAGCAGCCCGGCGGTGATCGCGACGGCTCCCTCGACGACGTTGTAGGCGACGGTGAACTGAGCCAGGCGCAGCCCGCGGTGCGTCAGCCGTGCGGTCTCGGCGGCGTCGAGGCCGTGCGTCGCCGCGGTCACGCCGTGACCTCCTCGCGGGCGCCGTACGTCGGGCACCGGACGACGGCGTGGCCGGTGAGGGCCAGCAGGCGTTCCGCGGCGCCGAGCACCTCCGCCAGAGCCTCGGGGTGGGCGAGGCGGAACACCGACGCGCGCCCCTGCGGGCGCGAGGTCACCAGCCCGCACTCGCGCAGGCACGCCAGGTGCTTGGACACCGTGGACTGCGCGAGCCCCAGGTGCTCGGTGAGGTCGACGACACGGTGCTCCCCCAGGGTCAGGTGACGCAGGATCGTGAGCCGCGAGAGGTCGCCCAGACCTCGGAAGAGGCACGCGGCGGCATCGGGGGGCTGCACCTCGGTGTCCGGGGGCTCGGTCTCGATCGCCAGCATCGCCACCCAGCGATGCTAGTCCGAGCCGGTGACCACTGGTCACCCGTCCGGCACGCGCCGAACCGTGTTCGCACCCGTACCGGCGAAACGCTTCGACGGGTGCACCGCGCCGTCCGTCCTGGTGGGCTGGGCGCGCCCGTCCGTACCCGTCGAGAGGGAACCTCCCGTGCACGCTCTGAGGAAAGCGCTGACCGCGACCGCCGCGGCACTCGTCGCCGTCGTCGGCTCGGTCGCGGTGACCGCACCGGCGAGCGCCGCCGCCGGGTGCCGCGTCGACTACACCGTGGCCAGCCAGTGGCCCGGCGGGTTCAACGCCGCCGTGCAGGTGACGAACCTGGGAGACCCGCTCACCTCGTGGGACCTGCGGTTCTCGTTCGGCGCGGGGCAGACCGTCACCCAGCTCTGGAACGGCACCGTCACCCAGACCGCTTCCGCCGTGTCGGTGCGCAACGCCGCGTACAACGGCACCGTGGCGACCAACGGCACCGCGTCGTTCGGCTTCAACGGCACGTTCACCGGCAGCAACCCCGTGCCGACGGCGTTCACGCTCAACGGCGTCGCCTGCACCGGCGCGCCGGTGGTGCCGACGAGCACCCCGTCGACGTCGCCGACCGCCACGCCGACCCAGTCACCCCGGCCGACGTCGACCCCGACGACGACCCCCACACCCGTGCCGTCCGCGGGACCGGTCACCGCCGACCCCGCGCGCCTCGTCGCCGAGATGGGCCAGGGCTGGAACCTCGGCAACCAGCTCGAGGCCAGCATCGACGGGATGCCCAGCGAGACCGCGTGGGGCAACCCGGTGATCACCGGCGCCCTGCTCGACCGCGTCAAGGCCTCCGGCTTCGACACGGTCCGGATCCCCGTCTCCTACCTCGGCAAGATCGGCGCGGCCCCGGACTACACCGTCGACAGCGCCTGGCTCGCCCGGATCCAGCAGGTCGTCGACCTCGCGTACGACCGCGGGCTGTACGTGGTGATCAACATGCACGGTGACGGCTACAAGAGCGTCAGCGGTGCGTGGCTGATCTGCGACGCGTCGGGCCAGGAGCAGATCCGCACCAAGTACCAGAAGGTCTGGCAGCAGGTCGCGACGACGTTCAAGGACTACGACGGCCGGCTCGTCCTGGAGTCGATGAACGAGAACTTCGACGGGCAGTACGGCACCCCGACGGAGCCGTGCTACTCGAACATCAACGCGTACAACCAGGTCTTCGTCGACACGGTGCGCCGCACCGGCGGCACCAACGCCTCGCGGTGGCTGCTCGTCCCGGGCTGGAACACGAACATCGACTACACGACCGGCGGCTACGGCTTCACGATCCCGACCGACCAGTACCGGTCGTCGGCGATCCCCAGCGCCGACAAGCGGATCATGATCTCCGTCCACTACTACGACCCGTGGGACTTCACCGGCACGGAGAGCGGGGCGACCACCCAGTGGGGCCCCAACGTGACCGACCCGTCGCGCAGCGCGACGTGGGGCGACCACGTGCACATGGAGAACCAGCTGAAGAAGGTGCACGACGCGTTCGTGGTGAAGGGCTACCCGGTGTTCATCGGTGAGTACGGGTCGATCGACAAGACGTCCGCCGACCCGACCAACAACCGGTACCGCGCCGACTACGCCCGCACCCTCGTCACGCTGGCGAAGCAGTACGGGGCGGCCACCGCCTACTGGGACAACGGCTACAACGGCGTGTACGGGTTCGGGCTGTTCGACCGGCAGTCCGCGACGGTGACCCAGCAGGGCATCATCACGGCCATCACGGGGTCCTGAGGACGGGCCGGCCGGCGGGTTTCGCGCCCCGCCGGCCGGCACCGGTCACGCCTGCGCCGGTCACGCGTGCGCGGCGGGCACCGTCGACGTCATCACGCAGTTGCCCTTGCCCTTCGGCCGCTGGTACGCGAAGCCCAGCTCCTCGTACATCGTCCGGGTCGCGTTGTAGAGGAAGGACGACGACGTGCGCTTGCCCGGCGGGAGGTCGTGCGGGTAGGCCTCGACCAGACCACCCCCGGCCGCGGCGATGAGCCCCAGGGCGCCACGCACGGCGACCGACGCCATCCCCTGCCGGCGGTACCGGCGGTCGACGAACAGGCACGTGATCCGGAAGTCCGGCCGCTGCTCGAGGCCCTTCTCCCACTCCTTGCGGTGCTGGATGTTCGGCACCTCGTCGACCGTCCCGTACTGGGCCCATGCCACGGCCTCGTCACCGTCCATGACGAGCGCGGCGTGCGCGCGGCCGGCCAGCACGAGCTGCCGCTTGAACTCGCGGTGGCCCAGGGCCCTGCGCTCCTCGACCGGGTCGGGGTACAGGTGGAAGTACGTGCACCAGCACCCACCCCACACGCCGTTGTGCCGCTCGGCCAGGCCCGCGAACGCGTCCCAGGTGCGCTCCTCGAGCGGTTCGATCCGGTAGCCGTCCACGGCCATGCCCCCCATCTCGCGAACGTACGCGCGCCGTCGCACGCGCGGCAAGACCCCGGGGCGCCGGTCCCCTGCGCTCAGCCCGGCGCGCGCCGGGCCGGCCCGTCGACGCGCCCCGCGTCGGGCTCGGCGTCCTCCGCCGCGACGCCCGCCGGGCTGCCCGCGAGCACCACGCACGCGGCCACCGCCACGACGAGGGCGAGCACGACGGGCACCGCCCACCCGTGCCGGACCGTGTCGCCCAGCACCGCGACGCCCACCACGCCGGGCACGAGCACCTCCACGACCGACTCCACCGCGGCCGCGCCGCCCACCGGCCCGCGCTCCAGCGCCCGCAGGTACGCGACCACACCGACGGCCCCGCACACCACGACCACGACCGCCAGGGGCTGCCGCACGGTGGCGAGCAGGTCGCCGGACGCGTGCGCGCCGCGCGCCGCGATCGCGGCTCCCGAGTAGCCCAGCCCGCCGAGCAGCGCGAGCAGCAGCGCACCGCCACGCGCGTACGCGGCGACCGACACCAGGACCAGCGCCCCGGTCGCCACGAGCATGCCCGTGGTGAACCCCCGCGGTGGCGTCACGGCCGGCTGGTCCCCGGACCCGCCGGCCACCACCACCAGGGCGACCACCACGACGGCGACGGCCAGGACGTCACGCCGGCGCAGCCTGGCCCCGAGCACGGGGCGCGCGAGCACCACGGTGACCACGACCGACGACGCGAGCACCGCCTGCACGACGAACAGCGGCAGCCGGTCCAGCGCGAGCAGGGACAGCAGCCACGCGACGCCGTCGAGGAGCAGCGCGGCCAGCACGAGCGGTCGGCGCAGCGCACCCGCCCCCGGGGAGCGCCTGGCCCCGACGGCCTCCATCACGGTGCTGACGCCGTAGCCGACCGCCGCGGCGACGGCAGCGAGCAGCGCCGCGGTCACGCACGTCCCCGGGGCCGCAGGAACGGGAAGGCGAGCGTGTCGCGGATCGTGCCGCCGACGAGCGTCATCACCACCCGGTCGACCCCGACGCCCACGCCGCCGGTCGGCGGCATGCCGAACTCGAGGGCGTCGAGGAAGTCCTCGTCGATCTCCATCGCCTCGGGGTCGCCGGCCGCCGCGAGGACCGACTGCTCGGTGAGGCGCCGGCGCTGCTCGACCGGGTCGGTGAGCTCGGAGTACGCGGTGCCGAGCTCGGCGCCGAACGCGACGAGGTCCCAGCGCTCGGCGAGGCGCGGGTCGGTGCGGTGCGCGCGGGTCAGGGGCGACGTCTCGACGGGGAAGTCGGTGTAGAACGTCGGGACGACGGTCTGCCCCTCGACGAACCGGTCGTACAGCTCCGAGACCAGCGCGCCGTGCGTCTCGGTCGGCTCCCACGCCACGTCGAGCCGGCTGCACAGCGTCTGCAGCTCGGTCAGCGGCAGGTCGGGGGTGACCTCCCGGTCGACCGCGCGCGACACGGCCTCGTGCACGGTGACGACGGGCCACGGGCCGTCGAGGCGCACCACGCCGCCCCCCGGACGGTGCGCCACGGGCTCGCCGTGCACGGCGAGCGCCGCGGCCACGACCAGCTCGCGCGTCAGCTCCCGCATGGTCGTGTAGTCGCCGTACGCCTCGTACGCCTCCATCGACGTGAACTCGGGGTTGTGCGTCGCGTCGACGCCCTCGTTGCGGAAGCTGCGGCCCAGCTCGAACACCTTGCCCGTGCCGCCCACCATGAGGCGCTTGAGGAACAGCTCGGGGGCGATCCGCAGGTACAGGTCCAGGTCGTACGCGTTGATGTGGGTGACGAACGGGCGGGCGTTCGCGCCGCCGTGGATCCGCTGCAGGATCGGCGTCTCGACCTCGAGGAACCCGCGGGCGACGAGCGAGGTGCGGATCGACCACACCGCCGTCGACCGGGCGCGCAGGGCCACCGCCGCGGCGTCGTGCAGCGCCAGGTCCATGTGCCGCAGGCGCACCCGGGCCTCGGCGTCGGCCAGGCCGTGCCGCTTGTCGGGCGGCGGGGTCAGCGCCTTGGTGGCCATCCGCCAGGTGCGCGCGGCGACGCTGAGCTCACCGCTGCGGCTGTGCGTGAGCGGACCGGTCACGCTCACCTGGTCCCCCAGGTCGACCGTGCGCCGGAACAGGTCGAGGCCGGTGGTGCCCGACGCGGTGAGCAGCGCCTGCACCTCATCCGTCCCCTCGCGCAGCACCGCGAACACGACCCCGCCCAGGTCGCGCAGCCGCACGACCCGCCCGACGACCGACACCTCCGGACCGTCGACCTGGACGCCCCGCGCCGCGCGCACGGTGTGGGTGCGCGGCACCGCGACCGGGTACGGGTCCGTCCCGACGGCCCGGAGCACGGCGACCTTGGCCCGGCGGACGCGCTGCTGCTGGGTCAGCCGGCGCGTGGGCGCCCGGACCGCCAGCAGCTCCTGCTCCTGCGCGACGACCGCGGCGACGAGCGCCGGGTCGTCCGCGGCCGCCACGGGCGGCTGCTCGCCGCCGGCCAGGCGACGCAGCGGGGGCACGAAGCCCTCCGCCTGCCCGAGCGCGAGCACCACGCGCGTCAGGTGGCCCGCGGCCTCGTAGCACAGGACCCGCGGCTGCCACTCGGGCAGGTACTTCTCGTTCGAGCGGTACAGCTGCTCCAGCTGCCAGAAGCGCGACGCGAGCAGCAGCACCCGCCGGTTGAGGCGCTGCACCGGCGTGGCCCCGACACGCTCCCCGAGCTGGAACGTCTCGCGGAACATCGCGAAGTTCATCGAGATGCGCTCGACGCCCAGGTCGCGCGACGCGTCCACGAGGCCGGCGACCATGAGCTCGGTGACCCCCGAGACCGCGTCGGGCGAGCGTCGCATGACGTCCAGCGACAGGCCGTGCCGCCCCCAGGGGACGAACGACAGCACCCCCCGCAGGCGGCCGTCCGCGTCGCGCGCGGTGACGACGACCTCGCCCGGGTCGACCGGCGAGCCGAACCGGTCCAGAGCCATGGAGTACCCACGCTCCTGGCCCTGGCGCCACCGGTCGGCCTGCGCCACCACCTCGGCCAGCTCGTCGGGCGGCGTCTCCGCCTGCCGGCGGACCCGGACCTCGTACCCCGCCGCCCGGCCGCGCTCGACGGCGCGGCGCACCCCGCGCATGGCCGGGTTCCGCAGGTCGAACGACCGGGTGACGATCACGGCCTCGTCGCCCATGACGATGGGGTGCAGCCCGGCCGCTCGGTACGCCCGCGCCCCGGCCTCCGTCGTCGACGTCGCCGCGGGTACCCACCCGTAGCGGCGGGCCGTCGCCAACCACCGGGCCACGGCGTCGGGCCACGACGCGGGGTCGCCGATCGGGTCGCCGGCCGCGAGGCAGACCTCCGACACGACGCGGTACGACACGGCGGCCCGCCGGTCGGCGGAGAACTGGGTCGACCGGTCGTCCCGGGTCGCGAAGTACCCCAGGGAGTCGCCGGACGGGTGCTCGAGCAGCAGCCGGCGGACCTGCAGCCGGTCGTCCGCGGCGTCGGTCCCCACCGGCTCACGGGACCGCATGAACAGCACGAGCGCGAGCACCAGCCCGACGGCGGCGACGAGGCCCCCGACGACCCCGACCCACGTCGGCACGTAGCCGACCGTGCCGGGGTCCAGCGCCGAGCCGTACACGCTGAACGCCTGCGCGAACGCCCACTGCAGCTGGTCGCCCACCGTCGGCAGACCACGCCCCAGCACCCGGAGCAGCGCGAACGACAGGAGCGTGCCGGCGGCCACGCCCCCGAACGCCACGAGCAGGGACCGCCACCAGGCGCCGGGCCGCACCCGCGCCGGGAACGCCGAGCGCGCGCTGACCAGCACCGGGACGGCCACGACCGCGACCACCCACGCGACGACGTCCCGCGCCGTCACCCCGGGCTCGCCACGCCCGGCCGGGTCGGCGGCCCACAGGACCGCCGTCACCAGCCCGGCGAGCACCACCGGCGCCTGCCACACCAGCACGAGGACCCACAGCGTGACGCGCAGGCGACGCACGAGCCCCGACGCGACCGTCGCCAGGAGCACGAGCGAGAAGAACCCCGGCTGGGCCGGCAGGTTCAGCACCGAGAGCGCCTCGGCGACGCGACGCACCACACCGGGGGCGAACGGCAGGAGCAGCAGCGCGACCACCTGCCAGGCCGCCATCCCCTGGACGACCCGGCCGGCGACGGTGGCGACCGTGGCGGCCCAGCCCCGCGAGACCGGGTCGTCCCGGCGCGGCGACGCCGGCTCGGGGTCATCCGTGCGCGCGTCCGGGCGGGGTGGCCGGCCCAGCTCCGGCACGGTGTCCACCGGGTCCCTGCTCACGCCGCGCTCCGTCCTGGGCGAGCCGCGAGCGCCCCCCGCTCGTCCGTCCCCCGCACGAGCGTCCCGCGCCAGGGGCAGGACCGCGATCCGACCGACCCCGCCCGCCGCGGTCAGGCCACGCAGACCGCGCCGGTGTTGCCCTCCTGGTCGGCGACCACGGTGAGGGACGGTGCGTCGCTGTCGTCCACCACGGTCCCACCGGCCGCGACCGCGGCGGCGATCCGCTGCTCGAGCACCTCGGCCGGCACGTACACCTCCACGTGGAAGCGCTGGCGTGGCCCGCCCTGCTCGTCGGCGTCGCCGAACCACAGGTTGGGCACCCGGCCCGTGGCGTCGCGGACCTCGTCGCTCGGGGACCCGTGGCCCTGCGCGTCCACGAGGCCCGTCAGCAGCGCGGCCCACACCGGCGCGATGGTCGCGGAGTCCGCCGCGTCCAGTCCGAGCTCGACGACGCTGACCGACGCGGGGTCCGGGGCGAGCCCGTGCTCGGCGGCGATCTGCGTGATCTGCCGGGCCAGGTCGACGTCCTTCTGCGTCACCCACTCCACGACGTGCTCGGTGTCCCCGTCCCGGTAGATCGCGTCCGGGCTGACCAGCTTGAGGTCGACGTGGCCCTTGCTCATCGCCACGGTCGGGTGGTGCCCGGCCGCGTCGCCGGCCTCGCCCACCGCAGCGAGGAACCGGGCGCCGGTGCCGAAGTCGTCGACCAGGTACCGGGCGTGCAGGCCCTGGGCCAGCTTGCGCCAGTCGACCAGCTGCGCCTGGTCGATCTCACGCCCGGAGAGCATGTCCATGTCGCCGGAATCTAGACCTGATCCGCGGACCGCGCGCGCGGACGCGGTCAGGCACGCAGACCTGCGTCCCAGCCCGGCGCCCGGTGCCCGGCCGGTGGCCCCAGGGACGTCACGCCCGCGCGCCCCAGCAGCCACGCGACGACGGAGTTCGACGTCCACATGTCGCCGGTCCCGGCCTCGTCGCGGCCCCACGTCCACACCGGCACGTCGGTCAGGTGCTCGAGCAGGTCCCGTGGGACCGGGACGTCGGCGCTGACGGCCAGGACCCCCGGCGTGGCGTCCGGCCCGTGCACCGTCCGGACCTCGTAGCGGAACAGCGGGCACCGGCCCAGGAGCCGCGAGCCCACCGGTCCGGTCCGCACGACCCGTCGCCCCGCGGCGGTCCGGCCCCAGGTGGGTCCCATGTCGACGCGCGTCGTCGCGCCGTCCACCACGACCTCCAGCACGGCGTGCACGAGCGGCTGCGGTGCCCGGTGCTCCCGGGCTGCGACGGCCCGCTCCCACCACGCGCTCGTCCGCCGCGCGACCCGGCCGCCGGCTCCGACGGCTGCCCACCTCACCCGCGCCACGGCGTCCACGTGCCCATCCCACCGCTGCGCGCCGCGCACGGTCCAGGGGCGACCGTCACGGGTCCGCGGCCGAGGGCCGGGGGTCAGCGCACCGCGGCGAGCGCGTCCTTGATGGCGGCAGCGTCGCGGTCGCGCAGCGCCTTGGCCCGCTCCGGCGGGTCGGTCGGCATGGTCCAGCCGTCGTCGGTGTGACGCGGGATCACGTGCAGGTGGACGTGGAACACCGTCTGGAACGCGGCCCTCCCGTCGCACAGGACGACGTTGATGCCGTCGCAGCGCAGGGTCGAGCGGCGCAGCGCCCTGGCCATGTCGTGCCCGACCGAGAAGACGTGCGCCCCCGTGGCCCCGTCCAGGTCCTCGAGGCCCACCGCGTGCCCACGCGGGACGACGAGAAGATGACCCGGGTTCACGGGGTGCAGGTCCATGAAGACGACGACGGTGTCGTCCTCGAACACCACGCTCGCCTCGGCCCGCCCGGCGGCGATGGCGCAGAAGACGCACTCCTGGTCCGCCGGCGTCTCGTTCGTCGTCATGGGCGCAAGGCTCCCAGCACGTCCGCAGGGGTACCAGCCCTCGCGCGACGTCACCGGGCGGCGGGCCGCCCGACGAGCCTGGACGGCGGATCGTCGGCGTAGGAGCGGGGCGCGAGCCGCGCCGCCGCCCGCGGCCCGATCGTGAGGCGCATGCCCAGGCTCGCCAGCACGCGTGCCACGTCGTCGGCGCCCAGTGAGCCGTGCCGTTCGAGGACCAGGTGGACCCGCCCACGCACCCGCTCGGCGCGGTGCAGGGCGAGGATGCTCGTCGAGACGGGCGTGTGGCAGGGGAAGCGCGCGCGGGCGGCGGCCTCGTCGGCGTGCTCGAGCCAGACGACGGCGTCGGCGACGTCGGCCAGCTCGGTGCGCAGGGCGTCGGCACGCCAGTGGGCGGGTGCGTCCGCGTCGCCCGTGACGTGCCGCGACCGGTTCGCGGAGGTGATCGCGAGCGGGCCTCCGCCGACGGCGTCCGTGGCCGCCGCGAGGAACCGCTGCGACGGGCACGCGTCGCCGGGGACGATCACCTGCGTGGTTCTCGTCGGCCCGTCCCACGCGGTCAGGCCGGCGGGCAGGCGGGCGGCTGCGGGGCCACGGAACCCGAACGGGCCGATCGCCGCGAATGCCTCGACCACGTCGGCCACCAGGCTCGGCGGCACGCCGGGCGGGAGCCGGGACAGGTCGAACGCGTCGAGCACGTGCCCCGTCGCCGCCGTGAGACTGCCCACCTGGTCGCAGGGCCGGCCCTTGAGGACGTTGAGGCGCTGCACCGCGTCACCACGGGCGGTCAGCGCGTAGACGTTGGCGAACCCGTGCGCCACGGGACGCCCCGCGGCGAGCAGCCGCGCGGCCAGCTCGGCGTCGGCGGGACGGTCGAGGACGAGACGGTCGTGGTCGTCGGGCATGGCGGGCCTCCCGGGGTCTTCCGGAAGGAGCACGCAGCGGTGCCACCGGATACCGCCGGCGGGCGCCGGGTCGCCGACGTGGGCGGTGACGGCTCCGGTGCGCCGGGCGGGTCACCGCCCTCGTGGCGTGACGTCACGAGCCTCACCCGGAGGCAGTCCGCCGATCGGCAGAAGTTCCAGCGGCGGGACCGGGTCCGTCGCCAGCCGCGCGTGGGTCTCCACGTCGAACCGGCCGTCCCCGTAGCGCAGCTTGGACCGCTCAAGACCTTCTGCGATGAATCCTGCGCGAGTCGCCACCCGGCACGATGCGGGGTTGTTGACCCGGTGCCCCAGCTCCAGCCGGAAGAGGCCGAGCTCCTCGAGCGCCCACCTGGAGACGGTCGCCAGCGCCCGCGAGGCGAGCCCCTGTCCCCGGTGGGTGGCGGCGACCCAGTAGTACGTCCACGCCGTCTCATGCACCCTGTCGATGCTGCTCAACCCCACGTTGCCCACCGCGCAGCCGTGAACAGTGATCGCGACGTCGTACCGGACGGGGCCGAGGGCCTGCAGATGAGTCTCGATGAACCGGGTGCAGTCCTCCAGCTCGCGAAGGTCGGCCCCGCCCAGCTGCGTGACCAGATCGGGGCTTGCTGCCACCGCGGACTGCAGCGAGGGGCCATCAGCGAGCGACCACGGTCTCAGCTCGACGCGCACCGCCGCGATACTGCCATGCCCGAGGTGCACGTGGGAGACACGCCTAGACCCCCTCGGGGTCCTGCCCGAGCGCGGCGCGACCGCCGTCGACCGGCAGAACAGCACCGGTCACGAACGCGGCGTCGGGCGACAGCAGGAAGGCCACGACGCGCGCCACGTCCTGCGGGCTGCCCACGTGGCCGAGCGGGTGCAGGGCCGCCATCTGCGCGTCGACCCCCGGGTGGACGCGGCGGTACTCCTCGTACCGGGCGGTCGTCACCGAGCCGAGCGCGACCGCGTTGACCCGGATGCCCGCCGGCCCGTGGTCGACGGCTGCCGCGCGCGTGAGCCCCTCGACGGCGGCCTTCGCCACCGCGTACGGCAGCGCACCGCGCACGGGCCGCTGCGCCTGGTGGGAGGACACGTTGACGATCGCACCGGGCCGGCCGTGCGCCAGCAGGTGTCGCACGGCGGTGGAGCAGCCGACGACCGCGAGGTCGAGGTTGCGTCGGACGAGCTCGCTGACCTGCGCGGCGGTCGCCGTGGCGAGGTCCGCGTCCCGGAAGACCGCGGCGTTGTTGACCCAGCCGGTCAGCGGCGCGTGGTGCTCCGCGAGCTCCGCAGCGGCGGCGGCCGCGTCGGCGTCGCCGGCGTCCGCCGCGACGTGGTGCACGCCCGACGTCGCGTGCGCGGGTGCCGCCGGGTCGAGGTTGACGACGACGTGGCCGAGCGCCGCCAGGTGGGCGGCGATCGCGCTCCCCACACCGCCGCTGGCGCCGGTGACGACGACGGACACCGGGCCGCTCACGGCCTCCGCCCCCCTCCGCCGGGCGCACCGAGGTCGGTGCCCAGGTGCGTGCGGAACCAGGCGCGGCCGGCGTCCGTCACGGTGAGCGCTCGCGGCAGGGACTCGACCCGCAGGAGCCAGCCCCGGCGCAGCGCGGTCGCGAGGAGCGCCGCACCGAGCGACCCCCCGAGGTGCTCGCGACGTTCCGTCCAGTCGAGGCACGGGCGCACCGTCGGGCGTCCGTCCGCGCCCGGTTCGACGTCGAGCCCGGAGAGCCACCGGGACCCTGCCGGGGTGAGCGCCGGGGCGTCGCCCGCCGTGAGGAACCTCGCGCCGACCATCCCGTCGAGGAGCGCGACGCCGGCCGCACCGGCGAGGTGGTCGTAGCACGTGCGCGCCGCCCGCAGCCGGGCGTCGGCCCGCACGGCCCGGAACGACGACGGCCGCACGGGCTCGCCGGCCAGCACACCGAGGTCCTCGAGCAGGCGTGCGACCTCTGGGCCGGCGAGGCGCACGTAGCGGTGCCGGCCCTGACGTCGCTCCGTCAGGGCACCCGCGCCGACCAGTGCGCCAAGGTGCTCGGTCGCCGTCGACGGCGCGACCCCGGTGTGACGCGCCAGCTCGCCGGCCGTCCAGGCGCGCCCGTCGAGCAGCGCGAGGCACATCCCGGCGCGTGTCTCGTCGCCCAGGAGCGCCGCGAACCGCGCGATCGACGCCGGTGTGAGGGGCACCCGGCCATCATGCTCGGTCCGGTGCGTGCCGCGACCGGCGACCGTACGGCGACCGGGACGGTTCGGCCCTCGCCGAACCGTCCCCCGCGCACACTCCCGGCATGAGAACCGCACCGTCGTCGGCCCTGGAGGACCCCGCGCTGCGCGTGCCCGACGTGCCCGACGGCACCGCGGGGGTGGCGTGGCTGCGGGCGCACGTGGCCCGCTTCAGCGAGGGCCCGTCGCACACCCGCAGACGCGAGCTCGTGGCGGCGGTCCTCGCGGACCTCACGCGCCGGGTCGTGCCGGGCGGCGACCCGACGGAGTGCCTCCTCCTCGCTCTCGGGCTGCCCGCCGCCCACGGGCCGGACGTCGCGCTGGTGGCGGGTGCGTACCAGCCCCACGTCCCGCAGTCGCCCGAGGCCGACGCGGCCGCCGACCGCCTCGTCGCCGCGCTCGGCCCGCGCGACGAGCTCACCGCCGCCCGCGTCGGCGTCCTCGTGCAGGCGCACGCCGCGACGCGCGCCCTGGTCGACCGGCTGCGCACGGGCGACCCGCGGCCCCCGGTGCCGAGCACCCGGCGGATCGACCCGGACGGCGAGGTCGTCGAGGTGGACCTCGTGGACGCTCCGTTCGGCCGCGGCCCCCACGCCTGCCCGGCGCGGACGCTCGCGCTCCGCCTCGCCACGGCGGTGCCGACGTGACGGCGGTGCCGACGTGACGGCGGTGCCGACGTGACGGCGGTGCCCGACGTGACAGCGGCGCGGACGTGACGGCGACGTCGGGCGAGGCGCTGCGCGCGCTGCACCGGGGCCCCGACCCTTTCGTGCTCCCCAACGCGTGGGACGTCGCCTCGGCGCTCGCGCTGGTGCGGGCCGGGTTCGCGGCGGTCGGGACGACCAGCCTCGGGCTCGCCGCCGGCGCGGGCGTCCTCGACGGCTCACGCGCGGTGCGTCGCCTGACGGCCGACCTCGTCGGGCGCCTCGCCCAGCTGCCGGTGCCGGTGACGGCCGACGTCGAGGACGGGTTCGACGACGACCCGCGGACCGTGGCCTCCTTCGTGGCCTCGTTGCCGGTCGCGGGCGTCAACCTCGAGGACAGCACCGGCGGGCGGCTCGTCGACCCCGAGCGGCACGCGGACAAGATCGCCGCCGTCCGCGAGCGCTGCCCCCTCCTGGTCGTCAACGCCCGCGTCGACACCTTCTGGCTCGGGGAGTCGGCCACCCTCGAGGCGACCACGCGGCGTGCGCAGCGGTACGTGCGGGCGGGTGCCGACTGCGTCTTCGTGCCCGGTGCGCTCGACGCCGCGCAGATCCGCCACCTCGTCGGGGCGGTGGGCGCCCCGCTGAACGTCCTGGCCACGCCGGTGCACCCGCTGTCACGTCTGGCCGCGCTCGGCGTCCGGAGGGTGAGCACCGGGTCGCTGCTCTACCGCGCGGCCCTCGACGCGGCCGTCGACGTCGCACGGCGCGTGCGGGACGACGGGCTGCCGCCGGAGGTGACCGCGTACGGCGAGATCCAGGCGCGGACCGAGTGCATGGCCGCTCCGGGACAGCCGGCGGAGGTCAGGCCGGGACGAGGTTCCGGCGCGGGACCGTGGTCGAGTACACGACGCTCGTGGTGATGGAGCCCAGCGTCGCGAGCCTGCCCGTGAGCCGCTCCAGGTCGGGCATGGAGCGGGCGATCACCTTGATGACGAAGCAGTCGGCGCCGGTGACGTGGTGGGCCTCGACGATCTCCGGCGTGGTGTCCACGAGGTCGTGGAACGGCCGGTAGTTGCCCGACGGGTAGGCCAGGCGCACGAACGCGGTGATCGCGTACCCGAGAGCCTCCGGGTCGACGGTCGCGGTGTACCCGGTGATGACGCCCGCGTCGGTGAGGCGCCGGACCCGGTCGGCCGTCGCGCTGGCCGACAGGTTCACGGCCCGGGCGAGGTCGGCGACGCTCAGCCGGCCGTCCCGCTGCAGGTGCTCGAGGATGCGGTGGTCGGTGGCGTCGAGCACGAGGCGTGGATTCGTCGGCACGACGCGCAACGTACCAGCGGATCCCCGGCGAGATGCCCGATTCCCCGTGCGGAGTGCCTGGTCAGCGGGTCGCGGCCCGCGTTCGATGGTGGGTATGCAGACCTCGATCACCGCCCGCGACTTCTTCGCCGCCAAGCTCGCCTACGAGACCGACCCCGCCGACCTCGCCGCGGACCGCGCCGCCGGCCGCGCGCCGGTGGTCGTCGATGTCCGCTCCGCGGAGGGGTGGCGGCAGGGCCGGATCCCCGGGGCCGTGCACGTCCCCGGCGCCGAGCTCACCGCCCGCGCCGCCGACCTCCTGCCGGACCGCGACGCGGACGTCGTCGTCTACTGCTGGGGGCCGGGCTGCAACGGCAGCACGTGGGGCGCGCTGGCCCTGGCCGAGCTGGGCTACACCCGCGTGCGGGAGCTGATCGGCGGGTACGAGTACTGGGTGCGCGAGGGTTTCGCGACGGTCACCGACGAGGGCCGCACCCGCCGCGCCGCGGACCCGCTGACCGCGCCCGTCGGCGCCACGGTGCCGTCCGCGTGACGCGGCGTCGGCGCGTCAGGCCGGCGGGTCCGGACGGGTGAACACGCTCGGAACGGTCCCGACGCGCGCCCACGCCCTGCCATCGTGCTGCCGTGCCCGACACCCCCCCGGAGCCCGTCGCCGTCCCGTACTGGACGCCTCAGGACGCGCTCGCGGCCGCGTTGCGCGACCTGAGGGACGAGCTGCGCACGAGGCTGGCCGGCTTGGCGGAGGTCGAGGGGCCCTCAACGCCCCCGCCGATGGGCCGGGCCATGCTCGACTGGGACCCGGACGACGTGGCCGTCAGGCCCCGCGCGCCCGGCGCCGCCCCGGTGTGGTGGTCGCAGAGCACGGACCGCGTCAACCTCAACGTCGACGGCACGACCTTCCCGCTCGCACGCGACGACCGCGCCGTCGACATCGTGCGTCAGGTCGTCGAGGCGGCCGTCGAGGGCCGCGTCGAGCGGAGCCGGTACGCCCGCATCGGGTCGCACAGGGTGTGGCTCGCGGACGGGAAGGTCCTCGAGAGGCACCTCAGCCCTACCCTGGCCCCTCGCGTGGGTCTGCCGCCGCAGGGCGACTGGGCCCCGCCCTACGCCGAGCGTCGCGACCTGCTGCAGCGGGCGCTGACCGCCATCGCCCACATGGCGGCGGGGAGGGCAGGGGCCCGCGACGACGGTGCGACGAGCCCCGCCGACCGGTAATCACGCCGGACCAGCCTGGCAGCATCGGGCCATGCGTGTGACGGTGACGCGGGACGACAGCAGGCCGAGCGACGGTCGACCTCTCGACGCGCCCGGCGGCGCGGAGATCTCGACGGACCTGCAGGTCCGTGGCAGGCGCCTCGCCGCCGTGCGGCACGACGCGGGTGGCGACGCCGTCGTGCTGTTCTGCCACGGGTTCCGCGGTGAGAAGTCGGGGCCGAACCGGACCTTCGTGCGCGCCGCACGACGCCTCGCGCAGCACGGCGTCTCCTCCATCCGCTTCGACCAGTACGGGTCGGGCGACTCCTCGGGCGACTTCCTGGAGTCGCGGTTCAGCATCTGGGTCGACGCGATCGCCGCGCTCGCGCGGGAGCAGCAGGACCTGGGGCGACGCGTCGCGCTGTTCGGCCAGAGCATGGGCGGGGCGGCCGTCCTGTGCGCCGCCGCCGAGGTCCCCGTGGACGCGGTGGTGGAGTGGGTGCCGGACGCGAACGTCGACGAGTTCTCCCCCGGCCCGCAGGGCTTCGTCGAGGAGGGCGGCCAGCGGGTCGGCAACGCGTTCTGGCAGGAGGCGCACGACGCCCACGTCCCCGACCGGTTCCGCGAGGTCACAGCCCCGTGCCACCTGGTGTTCGGCACCGCCGACGAGTACGTCTCGACGGAGAACCGCGAGGCGCTGCTGACGGCGGCCCGTCCCGGAGACCTCGTCGACGTCCTGGACGGGTACCCGCACAGCGCGTGGACGTACGACCAGGCGGAGGGCGTCATCGCGCGCAGCGTCGCGTTCCTGGTCGGGCACCTGACGGGCACGGACAAGCCCACGACCCACGACGCCGCCGGTGGCAGCATGCCCCGATGACCGTCACGTCCCTGCGCCTGCGAGCGCTGACACCTCAGGACGAGGCCCCGGCCCGGCGCGCGCACGACGTGATGGCGCGCGAAGGGTTCGAGTTCCTGCTCGGACCGGGTCATGACGGCGACTGGTCCGACTACCTGGGACGCATGGAGGACCACCGCGCGGGCGTCGGCCGGACGACGCGTCGCTACCTCGTGCCGACGGGGTGAGGCGCGGGTCGGACCCGGTGGGCCCACCAGCCGCCGCGTCGCGGTGCCTAGGCTCGCCGCATGGCGACCGTCCCACCCGTCCCCGCTGCCCCCGCTGACCCGCTGTGGCGCCTGGGTGAGCACCCGTGGCTCGCGGACGCCCCGCCCGCGCCCGCCTCCGCGCGGCTGATCCTCGACAACGACTTCGCCGGCGACCCGGACGACCTGTTCCAGCTGGTCCACCACGTGCTGTCGCCGTCGGTGGAGATCCCGCTGGTCGTGTCGTCGCGGCTCCGTCACGACCACGACGGCCGGTCGGAGACGAGCGCCGCCGACGGGGCGCGTGTTGTCGAGGACGTGTTCGCGCGCATGGGCCTGACGTCGACCGATGTCGTGGTGGCGGGCTCGGAGGAGACGCTGACGGACCTGCGCACGCCGCAGCCGTCGGCCGCCACGGAACGGATCGTCGCCGAGGCGATGCGCGACGACCCGCGCCCGCTCTTCTACGTCGCGGGCGGCGGGCTGACCGACCTGGCGTCGGCGTACCTGGCGCACCCCGAGATCGCGGGCAGGTTCGTGGTCGTGTGGATCGGCGGGTTCGAGCACGAGCCCGTGCCGTGGCTCGACGCGCCCCGGTCGGTCGACGAGGAGTACAACCTGTCGATCGACGTGCGCGCCGCGCAGGTGGTGTTCGACGCGCCCGGCCTGGACCTCTGGCAGATCCCCCGCAGCACGTACGCGACGTGCGTGCTGTCCGACGCGGAGTCGCGCACGCGCGTGCGGGCGGCCGGGCCGTTGGGACGCCACCTCGACGAGGAGCTCCGCGCGGAGATGCGGCGGCACGCGAACCCGTCGCGCCCGCCCAGCGAGGCCTACGTGCTGGGCGACTCCTGCCTGGTGGCGCTCACGGCGCTGCGGACCTACTGGACCGGGGACCCGTCGTCGTCGCGGTTCGTCACGCGCCCCAAGCCGGGGCTGACCGACGACGGCCGGTACGTCGAGCGGCCCGACGCCCCGGGGATGCGGGTGTGGACCCACGTCGACGTGCGGCTCGTCCTCGAGGACCTGTTCGCGAAGCTGCGCCTGTTCGAGGCCTGGCGCGCGGGCGCGTAGCCCGGCGGACCTACCGGTGTGTCCACAGCGCTGACCGGCCAGCACGGGTGATCAGGACGTCCAGCGTGACGAACCCTTCCGCCACCTGTGCTGATGCCCTCTCCAGGTCGTCCCGTCGGGCTCGAGACCGCGGTCGAGGAGCGCAGCCGTGAAGTCGCTCAGCGCACGCGGGTGGGCACGCACGTCGATCGCGGCATCGGCGTCGTCGGTCGGGCGCTGGGGCGCCGCGCCGCGCTCCGCGCAGTGCAGGTGGACCATCTGTCCGCCGACGAGCACCCAACCGACCGGCATGTCGCTGTGCAGGTCCATCAGCGTCCACCACGCGTCCCGCTGCGGGACGCGCATAGGCGGGAGCCGGACGCTCACCGTCGGTTCCCGACGACCTCGCGGACGATCTCCCGTGCTCTCGCACGCTCACGCGGCCCGCCGTGCTCGGCGAGGTCCGCCGCGACCTGCAGACGGAGCGATGGCGCCGGCACCAGCTCGGACGAATGCAGCCAGACGTTCGCGCGCCCGCCCGCGGCGTCGACCAGCAGGTGGCGCCGCACGACGGCACGCACGTCGTCCTCGTGGACGTACACCTCGACGTCCACCCCGGCCGACATGCCGGACCGTGCGTCACTGAGGCCGGACGCGACGACGCTGTCGTCCTCGAGCAGAGCACCAGGCTGCTGCGCCCGGTACGGACGGCGTGCCGCCCTGTTGCGGACGAGCGCCTGCAGCGCCACTTCGGGTTCCGGGTCGGCCGCGAGCTTGTCGAGGTGGCGCCTGAGGCGGTAGACCTCGCCGGGTGAGACCCACTCCGGCCGCCGGTCGTCGGCCAGCAGGAGCAGCGCCCACGCCATGCGCGGCGACATCGGGCGCCCCGCCCGACGTGGCATCGCGAGCAGAGCTTCCGGGTCCGTGATGACGTGCTGACGACCGATCCGGCGCGACGGCACCCGGCCTGACCTGACCAGCGCCCCGACACGGGCGTGGCTGAGCCCGGCGGCACGGGCCGCCTCCGCGACGCTCAGGTCGGCGCCGACCCGCTGCTCGGACATGCACACAACCGTAGCAAGCCAACAATGATTGTGTACATGGCACCCCGCCCCGTGATGCGTCAGATCACCGGGTCGAGGTTGACGACGACGTGAGCGAGCGACGCCGGATGGTCGGCGATCGTGCTCCCGACGCCCCCGCTGGCACCGGTGACGACCCCCGCAGTCCTACCCGTGCAGCGGCTCGCGCCCCGGGCTACCGTGCGAGGGTGCCCAGCCGGCTGACGGCCCTCGACGTCGACGCCCACGACCCCGCGCGTGCGGCGCGGTTCTGGTCGGGCCTCCTCGGGCGGACGACCGTCGCCACGGCCGACGGTGTCCTGGTCCCCGGGTCCGCGACGCAGCTCGGGTTGAGGTTCACGGCGAGCAGCGCGCCGCGGGTCGGCCGGGACCGGATGCACCTGCACCTCGCCGGCACCGACCCGGCCGACCAGCGCCGGACGGTCGAGTCCGCGCTGCGGCTCGGCGCCCGCCACCTCGACGTCGGGCAGCGCCCCGAGGAGGGCCACGTCGTGCTGGCCGACCCCGAGGGCGGCGAGCTGTGCGTGATCGAGCCGGGCACGTCCTTCCTCGCCGGCTGCGGGTTCCTCGCGGAGCTGACCTGCGAGGGCTCGCGCGAGGCGGGGTTCTTCTGGTCCGAGGTGCTCGACTGGCCCGTCGTGTGGGACGAGGGTCTCCAGACGGCGATCCAGTCCCCCCTCGGCGGCACCAAGGTGTCGTGGGACGGGCCGATCACGCCCCGGCACGGGCGTGCCCGGCAGCGGCTCGACCTCACCGCCGTCGGCGACCTCGCCGACGAGACCGCGCGGCTGACGGCGCTCGGCGCCGCGCTGCTCGGCGTCAGGCCCGACGGCACGGTCGAGCTGTCCGACCCCGACGGCAACGAGTTCCTCCTGCGGGTCTGACCGCCGGCAGGCGACCCCGCCCGCCTTACAGCAGCTCGACCCGGTCCGCCTGCGGCCCCCGGTCGCTCTGGCGCACCTCGTACTTGACCCGGTCGCCCTCGTAGAGCCCGTCGTCGGACCCGCGCACGACCGACACGTGCACGAACAGGTCGTCGCCGCCCGCGTCGGGGGTGATGAAGCCGAAGCCGCGGTCCGCGTCGTAACGCGCGACCGTGCCCGTGCCACCGCGCGCCGGCGCACCCGAACCCCGGGGCCGCTCGGTGCGGCCGCGGCCGGCGGCGGGCGCACCTCGGCCGGCGGGCGCACCGCGGCGGGCCTGGCCGCCGACGAGCCGCACGTCGTGGGCCTGCGGCCCGCGGTCGCTCTCGGCGACGGTGAAGCTGATGCGGTCGCCCTCGGCAAGGCTGACCGTCCCGACCAGAGCCTTGGCGTGGACGAACACGTCCTCGCCGCCGGCGTCGGGCCGGGCGAACCCGAAGCCCTTGTCCGCGTCGAAGAACGTGATGGTGCCGTCGGCGCCGTCGGGCACGGCGGCCGGGGCGGCGTTCGCGCCGAGCGGCAGCAGGTGGTCGGCCTGCGGGCCCTTCTCGCCGGGCACGACCATGAACGCGACCCGCTGCCCCTCGCGCAGCACGCCACCGCCCACGATGGCGGAGCTGTGCGCGAAGATCTCGGCCTCGCCGCTGTCCGGGGTGATGAAGCCGTACCCCTTGGCCGGCTCGTACCAGGAGACGGTGCCGAGCTGGCCCACGGGCGTGTCGGCGGCGTACTCGCCGACGACCCGGACGTTGCGCGCCTGCGGCCCGCGGTCGCCCTCGCCGAGCTCGAACTCGACCTCCTGCCCCTCCTTCAGCACCTTGCGGTTGTCGTCCCCGACGATCTCGGAGGCGTGGACGAACAGGTCCTCGGCATCCTCCCCGAGGTCGAGGAAGCCGAAGCCTCGCTCGGTGTCGAACCAACGGACGATTCCCTGCGGCACGGTGAGCTCCTCGTCGAAACAGATCCAGCGGCCCCATTCTGCCCCCGCGCGGGAGGTGGATCGCGCGCCGTGCCGGACGGTCGTCCACCGGCATCACCGTGGCACCGGTCGCCGCCGGCCGCGCGTGGGACGAGCGCGAGCCCGCACGGCACGAGGGCCGCACGCCCGGACGGACGTGCGGCCCTCGTGGTGCTCAGACCCCGCGCGCAGGACCGGGCGCGGGTCAGGACGAGACGTCAGGACGCGGTGCAGGTGGCGCTGAGCCCGCTCGAGCTGCCGCTGCCCAGGAACCCGGCGGTGGCCGTCCCCCCGGGTGCGAGCGCACCGTTCCACCCGGCCGAGGTGATGGTGCTGCCGGACGCCGTGCCGTTCCACGCCTGCGTGATGGTCGCGCCGTTCACGGTCGCCTTCCACCCGGTGATCGCGCTCGACCCGGCGGTCACCGTCACCGTGGCCTGGTAGCCGCCCTGCCAGGCGCTCACCACGGACACCGTGGCGGTGCAGCCCGACGGGCCGGGGGCCGGTGTCGTCGGGTTCGGGGCCGGGGTGGTCGGGTTCGGCACCGGGGTCGTCGGGTTCGGCACCGGGGTGGTCGGGTTCGGTGCCGGGGTGGTCGGGTTCGGCACGGGCGTCGTCGGGTTCGGCGCCGGGTCCCCGTCGCCGAGAAGGACGTCGCTGCACTGGTAGTACGGCTGGTCGAGGTGGCTCGCCTGCCAGATCGTGAAGACCACGTGGTGGCCGGTGCGGTCCCGCGGGATGCTCACGTCCGTGACGTACGGGCTGGACGGGGCGTAGCGCCCGGTCGTCGTGAGGAGCTCCAGGTCCGACCACGCGAGCGGCTCGGTGCGCGCGTCGTACCCCTGCTTGGTGACGTAGATCTTCAGGTAGTCGGCCCCGTGGTTGGACGGGTCGTGCAGGGTGAGCCGGAAGTCGTACGGCACCGGGGTGGCCCGCCAGGCGCCAGGGGTGTTCGCCGCGTCGTACAGCGGGTTGTCCGCCGAGCACAGCTTGCCGTCGGGGATGGCCTGCTCGTGGCGCCCACCGACGTTCTCCTTGAACATGCCGTTCCAGTTCCACATGGCGTTCGGGTTGGCCTGCCACGCGCTCCAGCACATGGGGTCCTGGGTCGCCATGGCGGGGTCGGTGTGGTTGCCCGACCAGCGCTGGTAGCACCCGTAGACGCGGGACGGCGGGTCGGACACCGCCCCGTGCGCCGAGGCAGGCGCGGCGAGGGCGACGGAGCCGACCACCGCAGCGGCACCGAGGGCGAGGGCGCCGGCCGCCGCGACGACGCGGCGGCCGGGTGAGAAGCGGGACATGAGCACCTCCGGGACGACGGACGACGTAGATCGACCCTCGGTGGGGGTGGGTGGCGCGGCAACCTCCGAAACGCTTGGGAGGTCAGGTCGGCGCGGCGCGCCCGCGGCGCGGCCGGGGCGGACGCGTGGCCCGCGACCCCGTCGGCCGTCGTTAGGGTGGCGCCCGTGGCGATGACGGCGCAGCAGGTGGCAGAGCGGATCGACGCGCACATCGGTGCGCCGCGACGCGGGACGACGGTCGACGGGTTCCTCACCGGTGACCCCGACGCTCCCGTGCGCGGGGTCGCGGTGACGGTGATGGCGACGTTCGACGTCCTGCGGCGGGCGGTCGAGCAGGGGCTGGACCTCGTCATCACCCACGAGCCGTTGTACTTCGACCACGGCGGCACGTCGGAGGCGACGCTCGCCGCACAGGGCGACCCGGTGCACGCGGCGAAGGCCGCGTTCGTCGCCGAGCACGGCCTACGGGTGCTGCGCGCGCACGACGCCTGGCACGACCGCGAGCCCGACGGGATCCTCACCGGCGTCGCGCGGGCCCTGGGCTGGCTCGACGCCGAGCGCGACGGCGACGCCGGGGTGTACGACCTCCCGACGACGACGCTGGGCCCGACGACGACCCTGGGTGAGCTCGCCGCGCACGTCGCGCGCTCCCTCGGGGCGTGCGCGCTGCGGTACGTCGGCGACCCGGCGGCGGCGGTGTCGGTCGTGGCCGTGCAGCCGGGGTTCCAGGGGTTCGAGTGGAACCGGCGCGTCCTCGCCCGCCCGGACGTCGACGTGCTCGTCATCGGCGAGGGCCACGAGTGGGAGATCGGGGAGTACGCCGCCGACGCAGTCACCGCGGGCACGTCGGCCGGCATGGTCGTCGTGGGGCACGCACCGTCGGAGGAGGCGGGCATGGCCGAGTACGCGCGCTGGCTGACGGACCTCGTGCCCGAGGTGCCGGTCCGGTTCCTCGACGCCCCGGACCACTACCGGACGGTCCCCGCCGAACGGCTCGCCCCGACGACGAGGTGACCGCCGCGCGCGCCCTCGTCTGGGACGGCTACCGCAACGCGCGGGACCTCGGCGGCCTGCCGACACCGCTGTCCCCCACGGGCACCACCCGGTTCGGCCGCGTCGCGCGCGGTCCCCGACGCGAGTGGCTGACCCCCGCCGGCCGGCAGGACGCGGTCCGCTGGGGCGTGCGCACCGTCGTCGACCTGCGCAACACCGACGAGCACGGCACGCGACCCGGTGACCACGGCACGGCGGGCGAGCCGTGGCCCGACGTGACGCTCGTCCACGCCCCCACCGAGGACCCGACGCACGTGCCGTTCATGGCGACGTGCGGTCCGATCCTCGACTCCCCCGAGTACTGGGCGCACAACGCGCGGCTCCTGCCCGACCTGCTGCGCGCGACCCTGCAGGCCGTCGCGACCGCGGAGCCCGGCGTGCTGGTCCACTGCAGCGCCGGCCGCGACCGCACCGGGCTGGTGGTGACGCTCCTGCTCGCGAACGCCGGCGTCCCGCCCGTGGACGTCGCCGCCGACTGGGCGCAGTCCGTGCGCGAGGTCGCCGGACGCCGCGACCACACCGACGACCGGCAGTCGACCTGGGACGAGGCGCAGGTCGAGGCGTTCCTCGCGGAGGCGGTCCCCGTCGCGCAGGAGGCCGCGGCCGACGTCGGCCGGCTGCTCGACGTCATCGGGCTCGACGCGGGCACCCGCCGACGCCTCCGGGACCTCCTGGTCGCCTGACAGGTGCGGACGAGGGCCGGAAACGAGCAGAGGCTGCGCCCGCGGGGTGGCCGCGGCGTTCCTCGACCGGTACGAGGTCCAGCAGGTCGGCGGGCAGACCATCCTCGAGTACTGGATCCCTGCCGAGGACCTGGACGAGCTCAACCGGAACATCGTGGGCCGGATCGAGGTCGTCGCCGAGTACCGCTGAGGACCGCCCGAGGCGGACTCGACGCACGACCTCATCCCTCTCGCCACGGCGCCGGCGGCGCGCCCTCGCGTCCCAGCCGCCCCAGCCACGCGTGCTCCGGCCAGACGCGGGAGACGGCGCCGTGCAGCCAGGTCCGCTGCTCGTCGGTGAGGTGGGGCAGCGCGGACTCGAGGTCGGCGACGTCCTTCGGTCGCGGGTCCTTGGCCTTGTAGTAGAGCTGCACCTCAGGGGCGAGGTACGGCAGGCCGGTGGCCGTCGTCCGGCGGATGGCGGCCACCGGCCGGCGCACGCCCGGGTCACGACGGGACACCCACTCGTCCCCGTCGCTCTCGTCGAGCATCACCTGCACCTGCCACGGGCCCGCCGGGGAGCTGCGGCACCAGATGTCGTGCACGGTCACCGGCAGCACCTCCCCCGGGTGCCACGGGCGCAGGTGCCCGGGCGGGTCCGCGGCGCAGACCTGCCACCCCGGCAACGCCTCGTGCACCGCGGCCTGGTCACGGCGCAGGAGGACGACGTCGACGTCCCCGTGCGGCCGGGTGCGCCGCCCGACGAAGAGGTCGATCGCGACGCCGCCAGCGATCATCCAGACGACGCCGGTGCGGTCGAACCGCGCGGCGACCGCGTCGGGGGTCAGCGGGTCCCACAGGTCGGTCGGCAGGGCGCTCGTGGTCACCCGCCCACCGTGGCACCGGTCGCCGCCGGGCGGGACGCGCTCCTCGTCGCCGAGCGGGCCGGCGAGACGCTCGGTGTCGTGAGCCTGCGGTGGGCGTGCGACTGCGACCCGCCGCAGCCCAGCCGCGGGTCTCGCGGACCCGCGAGCCCAGCAGGTGGTCAGTAGCGGTAGACCGTCTCCGCGCGGTGGACGCCGCGGGGGCCGTAGGGAGCCTTCTCCAACCACACCGACGCCTCGGCGTCCTCCGGCGCGCGCTCGGCGGCCGCCAGCACGCGGGCCGCCGTCTCCTCGTCCGGCCGCAGGTGTGCCAGCGCCTCCCCGGCCGCGTCGCGGTTGAACAGCGCCGCGGACCGGCGGGCGAGCGCGAACGCCTCGACGGGCGTGCGGGCAGCGGCAGCGGTCGCACGCGAGGCCGCGGCGATCGCGATGGCCGCGGCCTCGGCGTCCGGCACCCCGGAGTTGAGCCCGCGCGCTCCGAACGGCGCGAACAGGTGCGCCGCCTCCCCCACCAGCAGCACCCGCCGGTGCGGGTCGGCGAAGTCGTGGGCGACGAGCTGCAGGAACTGGTACGTCGACACCCACGTGGTGCGCTCGGCGTACCCGGGCGGCAGGACCGCGTCGAGCCAGCCGCGCACGCCCTCGGGCGACGCGAGCTCCTCGGGGTCGTCCTTCTCGACGAGCTGCAGGTCGACGCGGTACCCGCCCGCGAAGGGCACGATCAGCACGTTGCGCCCGTCGACCGCCGGGTGGGCGTAGTGGAAGTGCCGCTCGTTCGGCAGGCTCGGCTCGTCCTTCTCGGCGACGTCGACGACGACGTACCAGCCCTCGTCCCGCGTGCCCTCCATCCGCGCACCGATCTGCTTGCGCACGACCGAGCGCGACCCGTCGGCGCCGACGACGTAGGACGCGTCCCACCGGCGCCCGGCCGCGGTCGTCAGCACGACCCCGTCGTCGGAGGTCGTGACGTCCGCGATCTCCTGCTCCCACGCGAACGTGACCCCCGCGGCCACGGCCCGGGCCTGCAGGTACGCCTCGATCTGCACCTGCGGCAGGCTCGTGAAGTGCGGGTACACGCCCGCAGGCGGGTCGGGGTACGTCTTGGCGTACACCTCCTTGCCGGCGTGGAACGTGCGCTGCGTGTTCCAGTACACGCCGTGGCGGTAGAGCTCGGCGCCCAGCCCGGGGCTGATCCGGTCGAGGATCTGCAGGGTCTGGCTGTGCGTGAAGATCGCCCGGCTGCCGGGCCGCTGCCGGCCCTCGGGGCCCGCCTCGAGCACGGTGACGGGCAGCCCGTAGGCCCGCAGCGCGAGCGCGGCGGTCAGCCCGACCGGTCCCGCGCCGACGACGAGGACGTCGCCTGCGGTGCCGTCGCCTGCGGTGCCGTCGCCTGCGGTGCCGGGGCTGGGTGCGCTCACGCCGGGCATGTGTCTCCCTTCGGGGGTGCGACGACGACGGCGTCGAGGACGACCGGGCCGTCGGCGGTCATGCGGACCGGGTTGAGGTCGAGCTCGGTGACGTCGGCGTGGTCGCACACGACCTGCCCGACGGCCCGCAGGACGGCGGCGAGGGCGGCGACGTCGACGGGCGGGGCGCCGCGGAAGCCGTCGAGCACCGTGGCGGGCAGCGCGCGGACCATCTCCTCGGAGCGGGCCACGGACAGCGGGGCGAGCCGCAGCACGGGCTCCCCACCGAGCTCCGCGGCGACGCCGCCCAGGCCCAGCAGGACGACGGGCCCGAAGACGCGGTCACGGACCGCGCCGACGATCAGCTCGGCGCCGGGCTCGGCGAGCTCCTCGAGGAGGTAGCGGCGGGCGGCCGGCGCCGGGGCATGCGCGGGCGGGATCGCGTCGATCGCGTCCAGGGCCCGCTCGAGCCCGGCGGCGTCGTGCACCCCCACGTGGACCCCGCCGACGTCGGACTTGTGCACCACGGCCGTGTCGAGCACCTTCACCACGGTGCGGCCGCCGTCGCGCACCAGGTCGGCGAGCGCCGCGCGGGCCTGCGCCCGGTCGGTGGCGACGCGTCGCGCGGGCGTCCGGACGCCGTAGTGCTCCAGCAGCGTCTTGGCCTCGTACTCGTCCAGCGTGCGGCCGACGGTGCGGGTGGCCGGCACGGGCGGGGCGTCGGCGACGGCGCGGACCCGGGCGTCGCTGACCACGGCGGCGAGCGCGGTCGCCAGGTCGCCGGGGCTCGCGAGCACCGGGACTCCCACGGCGTCGAGGGCCGCACGGCGGGCGGCGAGCGCGTCGGCCGGGCCGCCGCTGGCGAACAGCACCCGGCCGGCGACCGGTGCGAGCGCGGCGACGGGGTCGAGCGCACCGGGCTCGTCGAGCGCGTAGACGCCGACGAGGTCGACCGCCGGGTCGTCGGCGACGGCGCGGAGCACGTCGCCGAACGTCGGCGACGGACGGCCGGTGTCGACGGGGTTGCGCTGGAACGTCAGCGGCGGGAGCAGCTCGGCGATGCGCTCCTGCGTCGCGGCGGTCAGCGTCGGAAGCGCGACGCCCCGCGCCCCGAGCGCGTCGGTGACGACGAGCCCCGGCCCGGCCTGCCCGGTGAGCAGCCCGACCCCGACGTCGCCCGCGGCGGGCAGCCGCACGGCGCGCAGCGCGACGAGCGCGGCGACCATCTCCTCCAGGCTGTCGACGACCACGGCCCCGGCCTGCTGCAGCGCCGCGCGCGTCACCGCGTAGGACCCGGTCAGGGCGCCCGTGTGCGACTGCGCGAACGCCGAGACGTCGGACCGGCCGACCTTGAAGGCGACGACGGGCTTGCGCGCGGTGGTCCGGCGCAGCGCCGCGACCAGCGCCGGGCCGTCGGCGACGCCCTCGACGTGCAGGCCGACGGCGGTGGTCGCGTCGTCCTGGGCGAGGTGGTCGAGCACCTCCGGGAAGTCGACGTCCACCGCGTTCCCGAGCCCGACGCCGAGCCGCAGCCCGACGCCCGCGCGCGCCAGCAGGAACGCCACCGCCAGGTTGACCCCGCCGGACTGCGCGACGACGCCCACCGAGCCGGGCGCCAGGTCGGCGACGGCCGGCATGAAGTTGGCCGTCGTGCGGTCGACCGGGTTCATGAACCCCGACGTGTTGGGGCCGAGCAGCCGGATACCTGCCTCCTGCGCCACCCGGACGACCCGGTCCTGCAGCGCCGCGCCGGCCGGGCCGGACTCCGCGAACCCGCCCGCGCACACCACGGCGGCCCGGACCCCGGCGTCGCGCGCGTCCTCCAGGGCCCCCGGCACGGCGTCCGGCGGCACGACGAGCACCGCCAGGTCGACGTCGGACGCGTCGCGCAGCGTCGTGATGGCCGGGCGCCCGAGCACCTCGCCGCCGCGCGGGTTCACCAGGTGCAGGGTGCCCGGGTAGTGCCGCAGCGCCTGGACCATCGCGTGCCCGGCCTTGCCCGCCCGTGCGCTCGCACCCACGACCGCGATGCTCGCGGGACGGAACAGCGCGTCGAGCGGGCCGGCGCCGGCGCCCGGCCGCCCGGCGCGCGTCCCGGCCGCCGCCGCGGTCGAGGCCGCCGTCACCGGTGCCCCGGCCGGTCGGCGTACGGGATCGCGCCGTCGTCGGTGACCCCGACGTCGAGCCGCCCGAGCCCGGTGATCTCGACCGCCACGCGCTGCCCGGCGGCGATCGGCCCGACGCCGGCCGGGGTGCCCGACGCGATGACGTCCCCGGGATGCAGCGTCATGACGTGGCTCGTGTACGCGACCAGCTCGGCGACCCCGTAGATGAGGTCGGCCGTCGAGGCGTGCTGCCGCAGCTCGTCGTCGACCCAGCAGCGCAGGTCGAGCGCGCCGGGGTCGGGGACCTCGTCGGCCGTGGTGACCCAGGGGCCGAACGGCGTGAAGGTGTCGAAGGACTTGCGGGTCGAGCGGTCCTCCCCCGCGCGGACGGTGATGTCGAGGACCGGGGCGTACCCGAAGACGTGGTCCAGGGCCTGCTCGACCGGCACGCGGCTCGCGGTGCGGCCGATGACGACGGCCAGCTCCCCCTCGTGGTCCGTGCGCACGTCGGTGTACGGCAGGCGGATCGCACCGGTGGGACCGACCACCGACGACGTGGCCTTGAGGAACACCCCGTAGTCGGCGATGGTGCGCTGCTCGCCCATCTCGGCCTGGTGGTCCCGGTAGTTGACGGGGGCACCGACGACCTTGCCGGGGCGGGCGATCGGCGCCGCGAGCCGGGCCGGGTCGAGCGGCCGCGACGGCAGCGCGCCGAGGTCGAGGCGCTGCAGGTCGGCGAGCGTGCCGCCGCGCTCGAGGAAGTCCAGCAGCGGTCCGCCCGCGCCGGGGCGCAGGCCCAGGGCGTCGGTCAGGTCGACCGTCCGGTCGTGCAGGACCGCGTGCAGGCGTGCGTCGTGGGTGCTGGCCAACCTCATCGTCAGTGGCTCCCGGCTCTCAAATGTGACACGACTATCGGCGGACGACGTAAGATATGTCAAGCATCGTCGCCGCCCGCGACGACCGGCAGGGAGGGGATCAGTTCGTGGCACGGAGCAGCGAGGCCGGCACGAGGACGCCGCGCACGCGGGAGGGCTCGCCGCCGAGCCTGCTGCTGACCCTGCTCGGCGACTACTGGTGGGGGCAGACCGACCCGCTGCCGTCCGCGGCCCTGGTCGACCTGCTGGCCGACTTCGGCGTGAGCGACGTCGCGGCCCGGGCCGCCCTCAGCCGCATGGTCAAGCACGGGCTGCTCGTCTCGACCCGCAGCGGCCGCCACACCTTCTACTCCCTGACCCCGCGCGCCCAGACGATCATGCGCACGGGCGCCGAGCGAATCGTCGCCTTCGGCGCCGGCGACGACGCGGACTGGGACGGCCGCTGGAGCCTCGTGGCGTTCTCCGTGCCCGAGGCCAACCGCTCGGCGCGCGAGGCGCTGCGCACGCGGCTGCGCTGGCTCGGGTTCGCGCCGCTGTACGACGCCCTGTGGATCTCCCCGCACGCCCGCCACGACGAGGCCCTCGCCGAGCTCGGGGCCCTCGGCGTCACCCGCGCCACCGCGTTCGTCGCCACGTGCCCCCCGCTGCCCGACGGCACGGTGACGCCCGAGAGCGCGTGGGACCTCGAGGGCCTGGCCGAGACGTACCGGGCGTTCGTCGCCACCTGGGAGCCGACGCACGCGGCGCTGGGCAAGGGCGCGATCTCCCCCGTCGACGCGCTGGTCAAGCGCACCGAGCTCATGGACGCGTGGCGCGCGTTCCCGGGTGTCGACCCCGACCTGCCCCGCCGGCTGCTGCCCGCCGACTGGCCGCGCGACCGGGCGCGGGACCTGTTCCTCGACACCTACGAGCAGCTCGGCGCCCCCGCGTCGGTGCGGGTGCGCCAGGTGATCAGCGGGTACGCGCCCGAGCTCGCGGACCGGGTCGTGCAGTTCTCCGTCGCCTCGGACCCGCCCGGGCCGCGCCCCGCCCTCGCCGCGCCCGCCCGCACCCCGGCCCCCGCACGCTGACGCCCCCGCCCGCCGGGCCGGAGCGGCCTCTCGCGAAGGTCGCAGGGCGCCCGGGCGGGGGTCGGGCCGTCAGGCGTCGAGCGGGGGCAGCGTGATGCCGCTGGGCTGCTGGTGCGGCGCGAAGCCGGCCTCCCACGCCTCGGCGATCGCGTCGGCGGTCCAGCCGCCCTCGCGGAACGTGAGCCCGACCTCCTGCGGCACGGAGTACAGCGACAGCTTGTCGCCACCGATGCCGATGGCCTGCCCGGTGACCCCGGCGGACGCGTCGGACGCGAGCCACACCACGAGCGGCGCGACGTCCTCCGGGCCGCCCAGCGCGTGCTCCTGGCGCACGACGCGCGGCAGCGGCTCCCCGCGGTCGTAGGCGGCAGCGACCTCGGCGTACACCGGGATGGTCGCGGTCATCGCGGTGATCGCCGTGGGCACGACGGCGTTGACCGTGATCCCGGCGCGCGCCAGCTCGAGCGACCAGGTGCGGGCCATCGCGACGATCCCCGCCTTCGCCGCCGCGTAGCTGGTCTGGCCGAAGTTGCCGTGCTGCCCGGCGGGCGACCCGACCAGCACGATCCGCCCGCCCTCGCCCTGCTCACGCATGCGGACAGCCGCCGCGCGGGCCGTCGTGAACGTCCCCCGCAGGTGGGTGTCGACGACCAGGTCGAAGTCCTCGTCGGAGGTCTTCCACAGCACGCGGTCGCGCAGCACGCCGGCGTTGGTGACCAGCACGTCGAGCCGTCCGAACTCCTCGACCGCGGCCGCGACCAGGCGGTCCGCGGTCTCGGTCGGGCCCACGGGCGCGACGACCGCGACGGCCGCGCCGCCGTCGGCGACGATCGCGTCGACCGTGGCCTGCGCGGCGTCGGCGTCGACGTCGTTGACCACGACGCCGGCCCCCGCGGCAGCCAGCGCCCGGGCGTACGCGCGTCCCAGGCCCCGCCCGCTGCCGGTGACGACCGCGGCCCTGCCGGTCAGGTCCGTGCCGGAGGCCGTGCCCGTGCCCACGTTCGCGCCCACCCCGGCGCTCACCGGTAGTACCGCACGATCATGACGGCGACGGCGGCGGGCTTGGCCTGCCCCTCGGCCTCGAAGGTGTTCTCGAACACGGCCTGGTAGCCGCCGGGCACGTCGCTCACGGACGTCAGGGTCGACGTAACGCGGATGCGCGACCCCACGCGCACGGGCGCCGGGAACCGCAGGCGGTCGAGCCCGTAGTTCACGCCGGTACCCACGCCCGTCACCTCGACGACCTCGGCCATGAGCGGCACGACGAGCGCGAGCGTGAGGTAGCCGTGGACGATCGTCCCGCCGAACGGCGTGCCCGCCGCGAACTCGGGGTCGAGGTGGATGGGGTTGTGGTCGCCCGTCAGGTCGGCGAACCGGTCGACCTGCTCCTGCGTGATCGTGCGCCAGGACGACGGGCCGAACGTCGTGCCCACCAGGGACGGCAGGTCGTCCAGGGGCACCGAGGTCAGCAGCGGCGTCGGGTCGGTGGCGGTGGCGGCGGGGTCGGAGGTCATCGGGTGTGCTCCCTCATCGTGGGCTGGTGCGTGGCAGGGCTCGCGGCGTGGACCTGGGTGGGGACGCGGTCGGGGTCGAGCGACGCGATCCGTCGTGCCGCGGTGCGGGACCGCGGGCCGGCGTGGACGCGCGTCATCCGTCGACCCGCACGACGACGGCCCCGGCGGAGTCCCCGGCCGCGCACCCGGTGAACAGCCCGACGCCGCCGCCGCGCGCGTGCAGCGCGTGGACCAGCTCGGTCACGGCGCGCGCGCCGGTCGGGCCCTGCGGGTGGCCGTAGACCAGCGACGACCCGTACGGGTTCATCCGCTCGAGCGGGACGCCGGTCTGCTCGGCGAACCACAGGTCGTTGACGGCGAACGGGTTGTGCGTGGTCACCACGTCCACGTCCCCGATCTCGATCCCCGCGTCCGCGAGCGCGCGCCGGGCCGCGGGGACGGGCGCCTTCGGCATGTACGCCGGCTCCGCGCGTGCGAACCCGGTGGCGAGGATCTGCGCGGTGACGCCGTCGCGCCCCAGCTCCCGTGCCCGGTCGGCGCTCGCGACGACGACGCCCGCGCAGCCGTCGGCCGGGTGGGTCTGCGCGCCGTACGTCACGACGCCGCCCGGGGCCACGGGACGCAGCCGCGCCAGGCCCTCGGCGGTCGTCGGGAAGACGCCGTGGTCCTCCTCGACCCACGTCTCGCCGCGGCGCGTCGGGATGCGGACCGGGACCATGTACTGCCGCTGGACCGCGCGGTCGTCGGCCAGGGCGCTGCGGTACTGCTCGTGGCGCAGCAGCGCGACCTCGTCGACCTGCTCGCGCGTGTAGCCGGCGTCGCGGGCGGTGTTCTCGGCGGTGTCGTTCATGCTCTGCCCGGTGGTCGGGTCGAGCTTCATGGGGTCGAGCACCCAGTGCTCGGGCATGGGCGCACCGCCGGGGCTCGTCGCGCTGCTCCAGAGCATGAGCGGACCGTTGCTGGTGCGGTCCGTGATGACGCCGATGGTCGTGGTGTGCGCGCCGAGCTGCACCTGCGTGGCGAGGTGCTCGATGACGGCGGCCGACGTCGCGCAGGCCCGCGAGATCCACGGCCCGCCGTGCTCTCCCGACCCCAGGCGGCGGGACACGAGCGTGACGCCGTAGAACGAGTGCTGCTGCGGGACGGTGCACCCCAGCGTCCACTCGGTGATCTCCTCCGGCGGCAGCCCGCGGTCGGCCAGGGCGCGGCCCGTGACGTCGACGGCCAGGTCGAGGCTGTTGACCTCGGCCAGCGGCCCCTGCCACTTGGCGAACGGCGAGGTCCAGCTCAGGCCGAACGGGACGTGGGCGTCGGTGAACTTCATCGGGTCCTCTCCGCGGGTGCGGGTCCTGGCGTGGGGGCGGGCGTGACGGGCGCGGGGGCGGGCGCGGGGGCGGGCGCGGGGGCGGCGGCGGGACCGGCCGC
Organism: Cellulomonas wangleii; assembly: GCF_018388445.1. Lineage (NCBI taxonomy): Bacteria > Bacillati > Actinomycetota > Actinomycetes > Micrococcales > Cellulomonadaceae > Cellulomonas > Cellulomonas wangleii. The sequence continues at coordinate 355,006 of NZ_CP074405.1, read as the reverse complement.
GGGGCCGACGACGGCATCGGCCTCGGCGAGGCGCCGCCGCAGCCGGTGCATGTCGACCTTGCCGCTGGGGCTGCGCTGGAGCTCGTCCAGCACGTACAGGCGGCGGGGCTTCTTGTAGCCGGCGAGGCGGCGGCCCACCTCGTCCTGCACCTGCTCGGGGACGAGCGCGACGTCGGGGCCGGTGACGACGACTGCCGTGACGACCTCGCCCCAGCGTGCGTCCGGCAGGCCCAGGACGACGGCGTCCACGACGCCGGGCAGCGCGAGCAGCACCTTCTCGACCTCGCCGGGGAAGACCTTCTCGCCGCCGGTGTTGACGACCCCCGACCCCCGGCCGAGCAGCTCGACGTACCCGTCGCCGAGCACGCGCACCCAGTCGCCGGGCATGACGTGCCGCACGCCGTCGACGACGGGGTACGTCTCGGCGGTGCGCACCGGGTCGCCGTGGTAGCCCAGCGGCATGGCGCCGCGGTAGGCGAGCATCCCGAGGCCGCCGACCTCCTCGACCGGCGTGAGGTCCGGCGCCAGGACGACCGCACCGGGCGCGAGGCGCGGGCGGTTCGGCAGGTCCTCCGGGCCGCGGACGACGCCGTAGGCGAACGGCCCGCCCTCGCTGGACCCGACGATGTCGATGAGGGTGGCGCTCGGCGCGTGCGCGATCAGGCGGCGCTTGAGGTCGTCGGACCAGACCATGCCCGAGCTCAGGACGGTGGTGAGGCACGAGACGTCCGCGTCGGCGCCCGCGTCCAGGGCGTCGACGAGCGGGCCGACGATCGCGTTGCCGGCGACGACCAGGCGCGTGACGCCGTGCTCCTCAATGACCCGGGCGGCGGCGGCGGGGTCGAACCGCGGGCTCGGCAGGAAGACCACGGTGCCGCCGAGCACCATCGCGTTCATGACGTTGAACAGGGCGGTCGCGTGCATCATCGGCGGCAGCGGCAGGCACACCGTGCGGGGCAGGTCCTCGCGGGCGGCGATGCGCGTGACGTCGTCCAGGGTGGCCGGGGGGTCGACGGGCAGCGAGCCGTAGATCGAGAACTGCTGGCTGTCGAACAGGTTGCCGTGCGTCCACACCACGGCCTTGGGCCGGCCGGTGGTGCCGCCGGTGAACAGGAAGATCTTGTGCTCGGGCCCGAGGTCGCGCGGGGCGAGGGGCGCGGCGTCGAGCGCGGTCGCGAACGGCGCACCGGGGCCGATGTGGGTGCCGGGGGGTGCGTCGTCCGGGACGACGAGCACGAGCGGGGGCAGCGGGGACCTCTCGGCGGCGTCGATGACCGCGGTGGCGAGGCTGCTGGGGTAGACGAGCGCGGCGGGCTGCGACATCTCCAGCAGCTCGGCGAGCTCGGCACCCTGGTAGCGGAAGTTGATGTTGACCGGGATCGCGCCGATCTTGTACGCCGCGTACAGCGTGGCCAGGTACTCGACGCGGTTGTACATGAAGACCGCGACGGTGGAGTCGGGACCCAGTCCGTGGGCGACGAACGTCGCGGCGAGCCGGGCGGCCTGCTGCTCGAACGCGGCGTAGGTGAGCGTGGCGCCCTCGGCCCGCACCGCGACACGGTCCGGCACGGCGCGCGCGACCGCGTCCCAGATCGCGGCGTAGTTGGCGCGAGCGAGGTCACCGGGGGACGGCGAGGGGACGTCTGCCACTGCTCACATCCTCGTGGGCGGGCCGCGAGTGACCGCGACGGTGCGGGACGTCCCGATCGTGCCGGTACGCACCTGCACACGTCAATCATTTCCGTGACGATCGTCAGGTAGTTGTCGAATGACGACGGTCGCGGTGGGTGCCCGGAGCCGCGCCTCGAACCTAGAGGGCTCGGAGGTCGAACCTCGAGGGCTCAGGGCTCAGGGCTCCAGCCTTCGGGCCAGCTCGTCGCGCGCCGGCCCGGCGAGGGCGGCGTGCAGCCGCGCGAAGGTCTCGACCGACCGCGTCGCCGGCCAGTCCGGCGCCAGGTGCTCGACCGGCAGGCGGGGGACGGCGCGCAGCAGGTCGAGCCAGTCGGCGACCAGGGCCGTGACGTCCCGCAGCGCGTGCGCGCCCACCGGACCCGCGACCGCGCCTGCGTCCGGCGCCGCGTCCCGGATCGCCTGCGCCCAGCGCTGCTGGAACTGCTCGTGCCGCGCGCGCATCGCGTCCAGCCGCCAGGCGGTCCGGACGCTGCGCGCGGCCGAGAAGCCGGGCACCTCGCGGGCGCGGAACGCGAGGATCTCGACGTCGTCGTCGCGACCGTCACCGTCGTCACGGACCCCGCCCAGCGCCTGCGCCACGTCGACCTCACCGGGGGCGATCCACAGGCCGTCGCGCAGCAGCCCGAACCCCGCCCACGCCAGCTGGGCGCGCACGCGGTGCCGCACGTCGCGGCGGCTCTCCGGGACCGAGAAGCTGACGAGCGTCCACCCGGCACCGCGCGGCGCGAAGGGCTCAGGGTCGAACACGCGGTCGCGCGCCTCGCGCAGCACGCGCTCGCTCTGCGCGGTCAGACCGTAGGAGACCGTGCGCCCGACGCGCTGCGGCGCGAGCAGGCCGCGGCCCGCCATGCGGGTGAGCGCCGCGCGCGTCGCCGCCTCCCCCACCCCGAGCTCCGCCAGGACGCCGATGAGCACGGACGCGGGGAGGGGCCCGATCTCGCCGGCCACCATGAGCTCGCCCATGAACGCCAGCAGCAGCTGCTCGGGGCGCCGCCGGACGGCGGCACCGTCGGGCGCGAGCGCGTCGTCGGGCGGCGTCGGCATGCGGGCGATTCTCGCACGCACACCCGGCCGGCCCCGGACGCGGAGGCGGGGCCCGGAGCATTGACACGTGTGACATTCGACTGCACGATTGCTGGACGAGTGTCATGCATGGTCCGAGCGCTGGTCGGTCCCGACGGCGTGCGGAGGCGCCCGTCACCCCGAGATTCAACGGAGAATTGAGGACCCCCATGAACCGACGTCCCGCACTCGTGGCGGCGCTCGTCGCGGCGCTGTCGCTCGGACTGGCCGCGTGCTCGTCCTCCGGGTCCGCCCCGGACGGCGAGCCGGCGGCCTCGGCCGACGCCCCCGATGCCGACTCCCCGCGCGCCGTGACGATCGGCGCCCTGAGCATCAGCGAGACCGCGCCGCTGTGGGCCGCCGTCGAGGCGGGCGTCTTCGCCGAGCACGGCCTCGACGTCACCGTCCAGCCGATCCAGGGCGGGGCGCAGGCCATGCCCGCGCTGATCAACGGCGACATCGACTTCTCCGTCGGCCAGCCGTTCGGCGCGATGCGCGCGAGCCTGCAGGGCCTCGACGTCAAGATCGTCGCCAACTACGCGCAGAGCCTGACCGAGGGCGACGACATCAACTCGGTCGTCGTGGGCGCCGGCAGCGACATCACGAGCCCCGCCGACCTGGCCGGCAAGAAGGTCGCGGTGAACTCGCTGGGGGCCGCGGGTGACCTGACGATCATGGCCGCGGTCGAGGAGGACGGCGGCGACCCCAGCACCGTCGAGTTCGTCGAGGTCGCCTTCCCCGACGCCCAGGCGCAGCTCGAGGCCGGCAACATCGACGCCGCGTGGGTGCCCGAGCCGTTCGTCTCGATGATCGTCGGCTCCGGCGGCGCCCGCGTCGTCGACCCGTACCAGGCGGTGCTGCCGGGCCTGCCCACGCTCGTCCTGCAGACGACCGGCACGACCGTCGCCGACGACCCGGAGCTCGTCGAGGCCGTGCGCGAGGCGTTCACCGCCGCGTTCGCGTGGGCGGCCGAGCACGACGAGACCATGCGTCAGTCGCTCGTCACCGAGATGTCGCTGCCCGATGCGGCGGCGGCCAACCTGCGACTGCCGCAGTTCTCGACCGAGATCGACGAGGACGTGCTGCAGTGCCTGGCCGACCTCGCGGTCGAGCACGAGTTCTTCGACACCGCCCCGGACCTCGACGAGCTCGTCAGCTCGTGACGTCGACCGACACGGCCACCGGCCCGGGACCCGGGGGCGTCGCCGCCCGGCCCCGGGCCGGTGCGCCGAGCGGGACGGGCGGTGGCCGCACCCGCCGCCCGCGCGGCAGCCGCAGCGCGGTGATGGGTGCCCTCGGGGTCCTCGGCTTCGCGGCCACCTGGGAGATCGTGGCGCTCACGCAGGTCGTGAACCCCGCCTACCTGCCGCGCTTCACGACGACGGCCGCCCGCCTGGTCACCGAGCTCGACGATCCGCGGTTCTGGTCGGCGCTCGGCGACACCGTCGTGACGTGGGCGCTCGGGCTGCTCATCGCGGTGGCCGCCGCCGTCGTCGCCGGCGCGGTCGTCGGCCTCGTGCCGTTCCTGCGCCGGGCCACCCACACCACCGTGGAGTTCCTGCGCCCCATCCCGTCGGTCGCGATCATCCCGCTGGCGGTCCTCGTCGCCGGCCTCTCGCGCGAGGCCGCGCTCGTGGTCGTCGTCTACGCGCCGTTCTGGCAGGTGTTCATCCAGGTGCTGTACGGCGTCGGGGACGTCGACACGGTCGCCGACGACACCGCGCGCGGCTACGGGCTCGGACGGCTGCAGCGCCTGCGGCACGTCGTGCTGCCCACCGCCCTGCCGTACGTCATCACCGGGTTCCGGCTCGCCGCGTCGATCGCGCTGGTGCTCACCATCACCGCCGAGCTCGTCATCGGGAATCCCGGGATCGGCCGGCAGATCGACGTCTACCGGTCCGCCCCCGACGCGCCCGGGCTGTACGCGCTGGTGCTGGTCACGGGCCTGCTCGGGCTGCTCGTCAACCTCGCCACCCGCCTGGTCGAGCGGCGGGTCCTGCACTGGCACCCGTCGGTCCGCAGGGAAGCGGTCGCCTGATGGCCACCGTGCGTCGCGCGCTCGTCTCCGTCGCCTACGGCGCCGGCCTGCCCGTGCTGCTCGTGCTCGGGTGGGCGCTGGCGACCCGCGGCACCACCAACCTGTACTTCCCGCCGCCGTCGCGCGTGCTCGACGCGTTCGTCAGCACGTGGCTCTCCCCCGACACCCTGACGGGGGACGTGCTGCCGAGCCTCGGCCGGTTCGGGATCGGGGTGCTCCTGTCGATCGTCATCGGGATCGTCGCCGGCACCGCGATCGGCGCGACCCCGTGGCTGCGCGCCCTGCTCGAGCCGATGCTCGAGTTCTTCCGGGCGATCCCGCCCGTGGTGCTCGTGCCCGTCCTCATGCTGCTGCTCGGCATCGACGACACCATGAAGCTGGCCGTCATCGTCTCGGGCAGCGTGTGGCCGGTGCTGCTCAACACGATCGAGGGGGTCCGCGGCACCGACCCGGTGCTCGTCGACACCTCGCGCTCGTACCGGGTCCGCGGCGCGCTGGCCTACCGGTACGTCGTCCTGCCGGCCGCGAGCCCGCAGATCATGGCCGGGGTGCGGCTGTGCCTGTCGATCGGCCTGATCCTCATGGTGATCTCGGAGATGTTCGCCTCGTCGTCGGGGCTGGGCTACCAGATCGTCTACTTCCAGCGGCAGTACATGGTCGCCGAGATGTGGGGCGGCATCCTGCTGCTCGGCCTCGTGGGCGTCGCCGTCGCCGTCGTCTTCCAGCTCGTCGAACGCCGGGTGCTGCACTGGTACCACGGCTCGAGAGAGGTCGCCCGTGCCTGAGACCACGCCCCTGCTGTCCGTCCAGGACCTGAAGAAGACCTACCAGGGCTCCTCCGGGCCCGTCGAGGCGATCGGGAGCATCACGTTCGACGTGCGCCCCGGCGAGCTCGTCTGCATCGTCGGGCCGTCCGGGTGCGGCAAGACGACGCTGCTCAAGTGCCTCGCCGGGCTGCTGCCGCCCACGGCGGGCTCGGTCACGCTGGACGGGGCCGCCGTCACCGCGCCGCCGAAGAAGATGGCGCTGGTGTTCCAGGAGTACGGGCGCTCCCTGTACCCGTGGCTCACCGTGCGGGACAACGTCGGGCTGCCGCTCAAGGCGCGCGGCGTGCCGAAGGCGGAACGGCGCCCGGTGATCGAGCGCGCGGTCGAGGAGGTCGGCCTCGGGCACGCGCTCGACACGTACCCCTGGCAGCTGTCCGGCGGCATGCAGCAGCGCGTGGCCATCGCCCGTGCGGTGGCCTACCAGCCGGAGATCCTCGTCATGGACGAGCCGTTCGCCGCCGTCGACGCCCAGACCCGCGCCGACCTCGAGGACCTCGTCCGGCGGGTCTGGCAGGACCTCGGCGTCACCGTCCTGTTCGTCACCCACGACATCGACGAGTCGGTGTACCTGGGCGGACGCGTGCTCATGCTGTCGAGCTCGCCGACGTTCGTGCAGGAGGACCTCGCGATCGACCTCCCCGCCGAGCGCGACCAGCTCACCACCCGGGCGCTGCCGCGGTTCACCGAGCTGCGCACGCACGTGTACGAGCAGATCCAGCGGGCGAAGCGCGGGGAAGTGGTCGCGTCGGGCACCTGAGGCCGGGTCGCCGCCCGTGCGTCCCGCAGGTCCCGGACGGCGCCCCTAGGCGCTGGGCGACGGCTGTGTGAGCCCCGGCGGCGGCTCCGGGCTCCAGCCGGGCTCCGGCTCGCTCGGTGGCAGCCCGCGCATCACGTGGATCCGGTCCACCACGGTGACGACGCCGAGCACGACGACGGCCAGGCCGCCCGCCGCGACGACGTCCGTCAGGAAGTGGTAGCCGAGGTACAGGCGGCTCAGGGCGACCGCGGCGGCACCGACGACACCGACGACCAGCCAGCCGACGACGACCCGCCAGGTCCGGTTCCGGCTCGCCACGAGGTACCCGGCCACCAGCAGGAAGGTCGCCGTCCCGATGGTGTGGCCGGACGGGAACGACCCGGTCGTCTCCGAGCCGGGGATGTACATGGTCTCCTCCGGCGGGCGGGGGCGGGCGACGAGGCCCTTGACCAGGAGCGAGAGCAGCGTGGAGGCGATCATGGCGCCGGCGAGCAGGAGCGGCCGCCACCACTCGCGCGCGCGCAGGCCCCAGGCCACGCACGCGACCAGGATGATGACCGGCAGGACCGTCGGACCGGTGACGAACGTGAGCGCGGCGAGGACCGCGGTGACGACGTCGCTGCGGACGCCGACCAGGAACTCGAGTACCGGCGCGTCCCACAGGGAGAAGTCGTCGCGCTCCTGCACCGCGTCGAACATGCCCCAGAAGACGAGCAGGCCGAGAGCCACGAGCGCGACGCCGGGCAGGACCGCCCGGAGCACGGGCTGGTCGGCGTACCACGCGAGCAGGCGGCGCAGCGGCTCTCGGGCAGGCATCCGGTCACGCTACCGGCGCTCGTCGCGGACGGCTCCCTGACAGCCCTCGGCTCCGCCTACAGGTCGACGGTCACGAGACGGTAGCCGGCGTCGAGCTCGTCGAGCGCCAGCAGGTCGGCGTACCTCTCGGCCCACGCGCCCGTCGCGATGTCGTGCTCGAGCCGCTCCAGACCGTGGCGGATCTCCGCGTCGCCGACCCGGCTCAGCACCGAGATGCCCGCCCGGACCGCGGGATCGAGGTAGGCGGCGGGCCGCCTCCACCAGGCGGCGGCGAACCCGTCGACGCAGTCGTGAGGCACGGGGACGGCCTCCACCTCGCACGGGCCGAGCGCCGCGACGAGGCGCTCCATCGGGACGGCGTGGGCTCGGTCGTACTCCCGTGCGGCAGGCAGGTAGTCGCGCAGCAGCCAGAAGTCACGGGTCACGGTCTCGTCGAACGTCAGGACCACCACGCGGCGACGTGCGACCCGCCTCATCTCGGCGATCCCGCGCTCCAGGTCGGTCCAGTGGTGCACCGTGAGGACCGCCAGGGCCGCGTCCACCGCGTCGTCCGCCAGGGGGATCGACTCGGCCACCGCGCACACGGCCGGGGCAGCTCCCGAGGGGCGCTGGTCGATCATCGTCCTGCTGGGCTCGATGGCGACGACGGTGGTCGGCGGCTCGTAGGACCCCGTGCCGGCGCCGACGTTCACGACGGTCGACGCGCCCTGGAGAGCCCGGTCGATCTGCGCGGCGATGCGGGGGTCGGCCTGGCGGGTGGCGGTGTACGTCCGGCCGATGTCGTCGTAGAGGACCATGCGTCGACTCTGCCAGGCCACGGTCCCCGGCGGCCGTCCCTCAGTCCTCCGTCGGGGCCGCCTGGCCGTCCGCCAGGATCTTGGTGAGCAGCGCCTGCAGCGCCCGTCGCTCCTGACGGGTCAGCGCGGACGTCAGCACGTCGTCCACGCGCGCGGCCGCCGGGACCAGCTCGTCGAGCAGGGCGAGGCCGTCGTCGGTGAGCCGCACGACGTTGCGCCGCCGGTCGTCCTCGGCGCGCACGCGCGCCACCAGGCCACGGGCCTCCAGGCGCGCGACGAGCCCCGCGATGGTCGAGCGGTCGAGGTCCAGGTCGTCGCAGAGCTCGCGCTGGCTGGCCTCGCCGCGGCGGTGCAGCACGTTGAGCACGCCGAACTGCACGTTCGTCAAGCGCGGACCCACCTCCTGCGCCCAGGCCGCGAGGTGGGCCTGCTGCGTGCGGCGCACGAGGAACCCGGTGTGCCGGGCGAGGTCGAGCGGTTCGGTCACGCGCGCCATCGTCCCAGGCGGCGCCGGGGTCTCAGCTCGCGCACGTCCCGGCACCGGAGGCGTTGCCCGCGCGGGTGGCCGCTCACAGCCACCGCGGCGGCGACGGGACGGGCGAGCCGTCCGCCGTCGTCAGCAGGGCGGCACCGCCCCGGCCCGTCGCCCACCGCGCGAGGTCGGCGGCACGGCCGCGGACGTGCACGCCATCACCGACCGGCGCTTGCGCAGGGGCACCGGCCACGGCACCCGCCGCGGACTGCGCCGCCGGTCGCGGCCGGTCCGTCGGTTCGAGCACGGGAACGGGCTCGCCGCCCGGCCGGGCACCCCACATCCGGGCCACGTCCGCGAGCAGCGCGTCGACCAGCTCGGGCGGCAGCTGCCGGAACGACGCCCCGTTGTCCAGGTCGACGGCGTGCACCCAGACCTCGCGCGTGCGCATCCACACCGTCTCGCTCGCCGGCACCGTGCGCCCGAGCGCGGTGCGGACCGGGGCCGCCCACGCCGCGGGCGGCAGGTCGCGCCACTCGACGTCGAGGTGCACGGCCGCGTGCGCGGACAGGCTCCGCAGCGCCCGCGCCGGCAGGGTCGCCCCGTACTCGATCTCCGCGTCCCGCTCCTCGCGCGACGCGTACATCGGGGTCTCGACGCCCGTCGCGGCCCACTCGGTCAGGCGCGTGAGCGCACGCGCGTTGAGCCCGACGTGCGCGACGACGTGCCGGCGCGTCCACCCGGGCACCAGCGACGGCACGTCGAGCTCGTCGTTGCCGAGCTCGTTGAGCTTGCGGGAGAAGTACGCCTGCCCGCGACGCGCCAGCAGCAGGGCCGCGAGCAGGTCCGGGTCGGTGGTCCGGTCGGTGCGTGCGGGCACGTCAGGCCTCCGCGACGACGTCGTTGCGGAGCTCGCCCAGGCCGGTGACCGACGTGGTGAGCGTGTGCCCGGGCCGCAGGTAGCGCGGGGGCGTGCGGGCGTGGCCGACCCCACCGGGCGTGCCCGTCGCGATGACGTCCCCGGGGTGCAGCGTGAGGATCTGCGAGACGTACGCGACGAGCGCGGCCGGGCCGAAGACCATGTCGTCGACGGGTGTGTGCTGCACCTGCTCGTCGTCGACGACGGTCCGCAGCTCACCGGCGGGCGGCGCGTCCGTGACGGTGAGCCACGGCCCGAACGGCGTCGTCGCCTCGAACGTCTTGCCCTGCAGCCACTGCGCGGTGCGGTACTGGTAGTCGCGCATGGTGACGTCGTTGAGGACCGCGTACCCGGCGATCGCGGCGGCCGCGGCGGCCTCGTCGAGCCGCCGGGCGGTCGCGCCGACGACGACGGCGACCTCGCCCTCCCAGTCGACGGCGTCCGCCGCGTGCGCGGGCAGGACGATCGGGTCGTACGGGCCGATGAGCGCCTCGGGGTACTTCGCGAACAGCGTCGGGTGCTCGGGCAGATCGCGGCCCATCTCGAGGATGTGGTTGCGGTAGTTGAGCCCGACGCACACGATCTTCGAGGGCCGCGGGACAGGCGGCGCCCAGGCCCACGGCTCGAGGTCCGCCAGCGCGCGGCGGGGCCCGCCCGCCGACGCGGCACGCTCACGCCAGTCCGGTGCGGCCAGCAGCGCCCCGACGTCCACCGCGCCGGGGATCTCCACGGCGACGGCGTCGGAGTCGATGCGCACCGCGACCGTCGCAGCCGGTGTCGGGCCACCGGGCGCGGCGAGGCGCAGCGTCCCGAGCCTCACGCGAGGTCCTCGTTGCGCTGGCCCGGCACGTACGTGCGCGTGAACTGCAGCCGGTCGATGATCGGCCCGTCGCTGAAGCGGAACAGGTCGAACTGCGTGTCGGCGTGCAGCGACCACGGCACCCAGCTCGGCACGGCGAACAGGTCGCCGGTCTCGACGTCGTGCTCGGTGTCCCCGAGCACGACCGTGCCCTCGCCCTCGAACACCTGCCACACGGACGACCCGACCTCGTGGCGTGCGGGCGTCTCGGCACCCGCGCGCAGCCGGTGGAACTCGCAGCGGAGGGTCGGCATGACGTCACCGCCGGTCGTCGGGTTGGTGTACCGGATCGCGGCGTGGCCCTGCTCGACGGTCGCCGGGTGGCCCTCGTCCTCGAGCCGGAGCTGCTCGGTGAGCGCGCGGTCGGTGTGCTCCCAGCGGTAGGCGGCCAGGGGCGAGCTCGTCTGGTCCTGCAGCCCGGACAGCGGGCGCAGGCCGGGGTGCGCCCACAGCCGCTCGGAGCGCGAGACGTCCGGCGACGCCTCGTCGGTGACGCGCTCGGACCCGAACTCGAAGAAGCCGACGTCGGCGTAGTGCGAGAACGGCACGTCGAGGCCGTCGATCCAGGCCATGGGCTGGTCGGTGTCGTTGTGGTGCCCGTGGTAGTTCCAGCCCGGAGTGAGCAGCAGGTCGCCGCGGCGCATGGCGACGGGATCGCCGTTGACGACGGTCCACACCCCCTCGCCCTCGACGACGAACCGGAACGCGTTCTGGCTGTGCCGGTGCTCGGGCGCGGTCTCGTGGCCGCCGAGGTACTGGATCGCGCACCACAGCGTCGGCGTGGCGTAGGCGGTGCCGGGCAGGCCGGGGTTCGCCAGGCCCATCGCGCGCCGCTCGCCGCCGCGTCCGACGGGCACGAGGTCGCCGGAGCGCCGGGCGATGTCGTACAGGGCCTTCCACCGCCAGACGTACGGCACGGCCTTCGGCGAGGGGGCCATGGGCATGAGGTCGTCGCGCTGGGTCCACAGGGGGGCCAGGCTCTCGGCCTCGAAGTCCGCGTAGAGCTGCTTCAGCTCGGGGGTGTCGGCGGTGCCGTCCATCTGGTGCACGGTGGCCTCCTCGGTGGCGTCGTCGCCAGTCGTTGGTATGCCAACGATAGGGGTGATCCACGTCACACGGAAGGGGTGCGCGCCGCACCGACGGTGAGTGAGACGCCCCGGGACGGAGCCCCGCGGCGTCGGTAGGGTGCGCCGACCGCTCGACGACGAGGAGGCACCCGTGCTGGCACTGCGGCCACCGACCCTGGAGCACTTCTGCACCCTCCAGGTCGAGCTCGCACCGGTCATCGACGTCGGTCTCGGCCGGTTCGCCGAGCGGCGCATCATCCCGATCATCGGCGGCCGGGTCACCGGCAGGGTCAGCGGCACGATCCTCGACCTCGGCGCCGACTGGCAGTCCGTGACCCACGACGGCGTGGCCGAGCTGCACGCGCGGTACGCCTTCGAGACGCCCGACGGGGCGATCGTCGAGATCGTCAACACCGGCTACCGCCACGGCCCGCCCGAGGTGATGCGGCGGCTCGCGTCCGGCGCCCCGACGCCGCCGGAGTCGTACTCCATGCGCTCGACGGCCCGCCTGGAGAGCGGCCACCCGGACTACCGGTGGCTCAACCGGATGGTGTTCGTAGGCACCGGCGCACGCGACGCGGACGCCGTGCAGATCGACCTGTACAGCGTCGGATGAGCGGGCCGGACATGGCGCAGCCGCGTGTGCTGGTCGCCGGCGGCGGGATCGGCGGCCTGGCCGTCGCCCTCACGCTGCACCAGGTCGGTGTGCCGTTCACGGTGCTGGAGGGCGCGCGCGAGCTCGCGCCCCTCGGCGTGGGCATCAACCTGCAGCCCAACGCCGTGCGCGAGCTCGGCGACCTCGGCATCGGCCCCGACCTGCTGGACACGATCGGCGTCCCCGCGCGCGAGTGGGCGCTGGTCGGGCGCAACGGCCATGACATCTACAGCGAGCCCCGCGGTCTGGACGCGGGGTACCGCTGGCCGCAGTACGCGCTGCACCGCGGGCGGCTGCAGCTGCTGCTCGCGCAGGTGCTGCGCGAGCGGGCCGGTGCGGACGCGATCCGGCTGGGCCACCGCGTGACCGGCTACGAGACGCACACCGACGGGACCGTCACGGCGACGGGGCAGCACCCCGACGGCACGGTCTGGCACGAGCACGGGTCCGTGCTGATCGGCGCCGACGGCATCCACTCGGCCGTCCGTGCGCAGATGCACCCCGATCAGCCGCCGATCCACTGGGGCGGGACCATGATGTGGCGCGGCACCACGCAGGCGGTGCCCGTGCGCACGGGCTCGTCGTTCGTGGGCCTGGGCTCGGCCCGGCACCGCGTCGTCGTCTACCCGATCTCCCCCGCCGACCCCGTCACCGGCCTGGCCACCGTCAACTGGATCGCCGAGCTGCGGGTGGACGACACCGCCTGGCAGCGCAGCGGCTGGTTCCGGCAGGTCGACGTCCAGGAGCTCGCGCACCACTTCGACGGCTGGACGTACGACTGGCTCGACGTGCCCGACCTGCTGGCGCGCGCCGAGGTGGTCTACGAGAACCCCATGATCGACCGCGACCCCGTGCCGACCTGGCAGGACGGCCCGGTGCTGCTGGTCGGGGACGCCGCGCACGCCATGTACCCGACGGGGTCCAACGGGGCGAGCCAGGCGATCATGGACGCCCGCCACCTGGGGGCCGCGATGCTGCGGCACGGCGTCACCCCGGCCGCGCTCGCCGCCTTCGACGCGCAGCTGTGCGGACCGGTCTCCCGGCTGGTGCTGCGCAACCGGGGCGCCGGGCCGTTCGGGCTGCTGGACCTCGTCGACGAGCGCTGCGGCGGGGACTTCGACGACATCGACGACGTCGTCCCGGAGGTCGAGCGGACCGCGTTCATGGCCGGGTACAAGGCCGCTGCGGGGTTCGCGGTCGAGCAGCTCAACACCGCCGGGCCGACGATCGCGCCGGGTGCGCGGGTGGAGGGCCTGCGGGTCTGAGCCCGCGCCGGGCTCTGGCCCGTCGGCTGGACGTCCGGAGCCTGGAGCCCGACCGGGACGCGCCGACGGGCCCTCCACCCCGGGGCGGGGGTGAAGGGCCCGTGCGGGCGTCGGGCCGTCCCCTACGCGACGGCCGTCGCCACCCGCGTCGTGCGGCGCGCCGCCAGTGCGGTCGCGATCAGCGCGAAGACCACGACGGCCGCGCTGACGACGCCGTACGCCGGCACGTCCACCACGGGAGGCCCGTCGAGCACGCCCGCGCTCACCCCGATCAGCGCCGGGACGACCGCCAGGGTCCCGACGACCCAGGCCGTCACGCCCGTGATCGCCGCCTCGACGGTGGTCATCGCCATGAGCTGGCGACGCGTGGTGCCGGTGCGGTGCAGCAGCGCGAGCTCGTCGCGCCGCGCGACCGTGGTCATCGCCAGCGTGCTGGCCGCCCCGACCGCCACGACCACGAGCAGCAGCAGGAGCAGTGCCGTCCCGACCTCGTTCTCGTCGCCGGCCGCACTCATGGCGGTGGTGATGTGGGTCTGCGGGTCCGCCGCCGTGGCGCCCAGGGCGGTGATCGCCGCGGTCGTGGCGGTCGCGTCCGCGCCGTCGGCGAGGTCGACCAGAAGGGTGTCGGCCATGACCGGCAGCCCGTGGGCCTCGGCCGTCGCCGGCCCTGTGATGACCCCCGCGACGCCCATGCCGCGGGAGAACACGGCGACGACGGTCGCGTCGACCTCGTCACCCCCGAGGCGGAGCGTGAGCGTCTCCCCCAGCCCGGCACCGGACGTGAACGCCGTGTCGCTGCTGACGGCCACGGTGTCCGGTGCGTCGAGGTCGGCGAGCGACCCCTTCACGACGTCCGGGTCGAGCGCGGTGGTGCCGACGGGGACGACCCGCAGCGCGGCCGCCTCCCAGGCCAGCGCGCCGCCCTCGCTGTCGGTCCGGACCTGCGCCGGGACCGTCGCGAGCGGCACGGCAGCAGCGACCCCGGGCACCTGCGTGACCTGCGCGACCAGGTCCTGCGTCGCGTCCTGCGGGGGCGTGACGACGAGGTCCGCGCTGACCGCGGCGACGAACTCCTGCTCGGCCGCGGTCGTCAGGGCCCGGTTCACGCTCGTCTGGATGGTCGCGGCGGAGACGACCAGGGCGAGCGGCACGACGACCGTGGTCAGGCGCCGCGAGAAGCCGCGGACGTTGCGCACGGCGAGCATGGTGGCGGGACGACCACCGGCCGGGTGCATGCGTGCGACCCGGTCGAAGATCCAGCCGACCAGCACGGGACCGGCGAGCGCGACCGCCCCGATGAGCAGGAACGCCGACAGCGAGGCCATCGCGCTGCCGGTGGCGCCGGGGATCCACAGGGTCGAGAACGCCATGACCAGGCCGACGACGCTCATCGTCGCCGCGGTCAGGCGGCGGCCGGGGCCGACCTGCCGGTCCTCGACGGCGCTCTGCTGGAGCGCGGCGGTGGGTGCGGTGCGGGCGGCCTCGCGTGCGCCGAGCCGCCCCACGGGCACCGCGGTGACCACGATGAGCGCGACGGCGGCCAGGACGGGCAGCGGGGAGAGCGACGACGCGAAGTCCGGCGCGACCATCCCGCTGCGCACGAGCAGCGGGTCCAGCAGGCGGGCGCCGAACAGGCCCGCGACCGCCCCGAGCGGCGCGGCGACGAGCGACACGACCCCCACCTCGAGCGTGACGGTGCGACGCACCTGGGCCGGCGTCGCGCCGACGGCACGCAGGAGCGCGAACTCCCGGCGGCGGCTGCGCAGCGCCAGGCTGACGGTGGCCGCGACGACCATCACGACGACGACGATCAGCGTGCCGGCGTACGACGAGGCGAGGGCGACGAGCAGCCCGCCGGACGTCGGGTCGGCCGCGCCCTGCGTGCGCATGCCCGACTCGAACAGGACGCCGGTGACGGCGAGCACCGCCGCGGCGACGGCCAGGACGACGGCGGTGCCGGCGAAGGCACCGCGGTGGGCGCGGACGCCCGAGGACGCGAGCTGCCACATCGGGCTCACCGTCCCTTCGCGAGGAGCCGGGCGGTGACCTGCTCGGCGGTGGGACGCTCGAGCCGGTCGACGACCAGCCCGTCCGCGAGGACGACGACGCGCTCGGCGGAGGCGGCGACCCCCGCGTCGTGCGTCACGATGACGACCGTCTGGCCGAGCTCGTCGGCCGTGTCCCGCAGCACCTGGAGCACCGCGGCCCCGGTCCTGGAGTCCAGCGCGCCGGTCGGCTCGTCGGCGAAGACGACCGCCGGCCGCGTGATGAGTGCGCGGGCGATGGCGACCCGCTGGGCCTGCCCGCCGGACAGCTCGCCCGGCAGCCTGTCCACGAGGTCCGGCACACCGAGGAACTCCAGCAGCGCCGCCTCCCACGCCGGGTCGACCTGGCGGCCCGCGAGCAGCAGCGGCAGCCGCACGTTCTCGCGGGCCGTGAGGTGCCCGATGAGGTTGTAGGCCTGGAAGACGAAGCCGACGTGCTCGCGGCGGAACCGGGTGAGGTCGTCGGGGCGCATCGTCGTCAGGTCGTGGCCGCCGACGACGACCGAGCCGCGGCTGGGGGTGTCGAGGCCCGCGGCGCAGTTCAGCAGCGTGGACTTGCCGGAACCGGACTGCCCGACGACCGCGGTGACCGACCCGGCCGGCAGGTCGAGGGAGACTCCGCGCAGCGCGTGGACGGGCTCACGAGCGGGGTAGGTCTTGTGCACGTCGACGAGGCGCACCGCGGTGCCCGTCGTCGCGGCCGTGGTCTGCGTGGCCATGGTGGTCTCCTGGTTGTCGAGGTCCTGGTGTTGCTCTCGAACCTAGGGACCGGGCGGGGTCACCATCGAGCCTCGGAAGAGGGCCCCGGGCGAGTTCCATCCTTCGACGGAGGCGCCGTGCGGGACGTGGCGCGTCGGCGTGCGGGACGTGGCGCACCGGGGTGGGATGGGCGGATGCAGACACGACACATCGCCGACGTCCCGGTCAGCGCCATCGGCCTCGGCGGCATGCCCATGTCGATCGAGGGCCGCCCCGACCGGGAGCGCTCGATCGCCACCATCCACGCCGCGCTCGACGCGGGCGTCACGCTCATCGACACCGCGGACGCGTACCACCTGCACGCCGACGAGGTCGGCCACAACGAGGACCTCATCGCCGAGGCGCTGCGCACCTGGTCGGGCGACGCCTCGTCCGTCCTCGTCGCCACCAAGGGCGGGCACCTGCGCCCCGGCGACGGCTCGTGGACGGTGAACGGCCGCCCCGAGTACCTGAAGCAGGCCGCGCAGGAGTCGGCCCGCCGGCTCGGGGTCGAGGCGATCGGCCTGTACCAGTTCCACCGCCCCGACCCGGACGTGCCGTACGAGGAGTCGGTCGGCGCGCTGGCCGAGCTGCTCGACGCCGGCACGATCCGCCTCGCGGGCGTCTCCAACGCGAACCCCGAGCAGATCCGGCTCGCGCGGGAGGTGCTGGGCGGGCGCCTCGCGTCCGTGCAGAACCAGTACTCCCCCGCCTTCCGGTCCTCCCAGCCGGAGCTGGACCTGTGCGCCGAGCTCGGCATCGCGTTCCTGCCGTGGAGCCCGCTCGGCGGCATCGCCAAGGCCGCCGACCTGGGCGACACGTTCGCCCCGTTCGCGCAGGTCGCCCAGGCGCACGGCGTCAGCCCGCAGCAGGTGGCGCTCGCGTGGGAGCTCGCGCAGGCCGACGTCGTCGTCCCGATCCCCGGGGCGTCGCGGCCCGCGTCGATCCAGGACTCCGTCCTGGCGGTGGACCTGCGACTGACGCGCGAGGAGATCGAACGGCTCTCCGCGGCCGCCTGACGCACCGGCAGGCCCGGCCCGCGCGCGCGGGTCAGGCGTGCCTGTCCTTCGTGGCGGAACGACCCCCGCGAGGCGTACCACTGAGGTATGGGCACGTTCGTCCACCGCCTGCTCGACTACCCGGTCGTCCTCGCGACGGTCGCGGTCGCGGCCGTGGGCGGGCTGCTCGAGGCGACGGGCGACGGCACCACGGCCCGGTGGGTCGTCTCCGTGTACGCCGTGGGCGTCGCGCTGCTGCAGGCCCGCGGGATGGTGGCGGACCTGCGGGCGGGGAACCACGGCGTCGACCTGCTCGCGGTGACGGCGATCGCCTCGACGGTCGCGGTGGGCGAGTACTGGGCGGCCCTGGTGGTGTGCCTCATGCTGTCCGGCGGCGAGGCCCTCGAGGACTACGCCGCGGGTCGGGCCCGGCGCGAGCTCACCGGGCTGCTGCAGAACGCGCCCCGCACGGCGCACCTGCTCGGACCGGACGGGGAGCCCACCGACGTCCCGGTCGGGGACGTCGTGGTCGGCGACCGGGTCCTCGTGCGTCCCTTCGAGGTCGTCCCCGTCGACGGCGTGCTGGAGTCGGACGACGCGATCCTCGACGAGTCGTCGCTGACCGGGGAGTCGCTGCCCGTCGAGCACGTGCGCGGCGACGGCCTGCTGTCCGGCGCGATCAACGGTGGCGACGCCATCGAGCTGCGCGCCACCGCCGCGGCGGCGGACTCCCAGTACCAGCGGATCATCGCCCTCGTCCGCGAGGCGCAGGACTCCAGGGCGCCGTTCGTCCGGCTCGCGGACCGGGTGGCGGTGCCCTTCACGCTGTTCGCGTTCGCGGTGGCCGTCACGGCGTGGCTGGTCTCGGGGGACCCGGTCCGGATCGCCGAGGTGCTGGTGGTCGCCACCCCGTGCCCGCTGATCATCGCCGCCCCGGTCGCGTTCATGGCCGGGATGTCCCGCTCCGCGCGGGCCGGGATCATCGTGAAGAGCAGCGGCACCCTGGAGCAGCTGGCCCGGGCGCGCACCGCCGCGTTCGACAAGACCGGGACCCTCACCCACGGGCAGCCGCGCGTCACGCACGTCGACGCCGAGGGCCTCGCGCCGCAGGACCTGCTGCTGCTCGCCGCGGCCGTGGAGCAGTACTCGAGCCATCCCCTCGCCGAGGCCGTCGTGGAGCGCGCCCGCGGGACGGGCCGGACGCTGCCGCCCGCGCAGGACGTCGTCGAGGTCCCCGCGCACGGTGTGCGCGGGACGGTCGACGGGCGGGTGGTCGTCGTGGGCAAGGCCGGCTGGGTCGCGCAGGAGTCGGGGGCCGCACCGGCGTCGTCGGACGGGGAGACGAGCATCCACGTGGCCGTCGACGGGCGCCTCGCGGGCAGCCTCACGCTGGCCGACGAGCTGCGCGCCGAGACGGCCGCGACCATGGCCGCGCTGCACCGCGCCGGCATCCGCACCACGATGATGCTGACCGGGGACGGCGAGCAGGTCGCCCGGCGGATCGCGGCCGAGGCCGGCATCGACGACGTGCGCGCCGAGCTGCTGCCGCAGGACAAGGTCGCCGCGGTCCGGTCCGCCCCCCTGCGCCCGGTGATGATGGTCGGCGACGGCGTGAACGACGCACCCGTGCTGGCCGTCGCGGACGTCGGCATCGCGATGGGCGCGCGCGGTGCGAGCGCCGCCAGCGAGTCCGCGGACGTCGTCATCACGGTCGACGACCTGTCCCGCGCGGCGCGCGCCGTGCAGATCGGCCGGCGCACCATGCGGGTCGCGTGGCAGTCGATCGCCATGGGCGTCGGCCTGTCCGTGGCGCTGATGCTCGTGGCGGCCACCGGCAGCCTGCCCGCCCTCGCGGGCGCGTGGCTGCAGGAGGCGGTGGACCTCACCACGATCCTGTGGGCGCTGCTCGCGGTCCGGGCGAGCCGGGCCGAGCGCGTGGAGACCGCGAGGATGACCGAGGACGTGGCCCGCTCGCGTGCCGACCGGGAGCGCGCGGCGACGGTCGACGACGGGCGGACCGCGGCCCTGCGGGGCGCCTGACGCGGCGCCGGCCGCAGGGCCGCGCGGGTCCCCCTACGCCGAGACCAGCTCCGTGCCGTCCGGCTTCAGGTCGGCCAGCGCGACGCTCTGGATCGCCGGGTCGTCGTACAGGTTCCAGTAGTACGTCGTCGTCCGGGACGAGAAGAGACCGGTGTAGATCGTCTTCTCGAACGCCCCGTCACCCATGGCGGCGGCGCCGTCGACCATCGCGACCTGCTGCAGGGTGTGGAACGCCCGGCTGACGTTGTCCTCCTCGCTGGTCTTGGTCGGGTAGTGGGCGTTGACGTACGCCGCCCGCACGAACCGCGAGGTGGAGTAGTAGTCGCCCGGGATCCCGCGCATGTGCGAGCCCGAGCCGAACGGCGTGAGGCTGGCCCGCCCGACCTGCAGGGCCTCGGGGAACTCCGGGCCCGTGTTGAGGTAGTTGCGCAGGTTCTCGTGGTGCCACTCGAACCCGGGCTGGTTGGCCAGCACGTCCACGTCGTCGTCGAAGACGTGCAGGCCGGTGGCCGTGTGCTCCACCACGATCGCGCGGTTCGCGTCGGCGATGATCCAGTGCAGCAACGAGCTCGGGAACTTCTCGTTGATGGGCTTGTCGACGATCGTCACGTCCGCGAGCGCGGCCTCCACCTCGTCCACCGAGGCGAACTGCGAGCCCACCCAGAGGGGGAACTCCCACGCGGCGACGTTGGTCCTCCCGTCGACCGGCCCCGGCGCGTACTGCGCGTACCCGGGGAAGTTCAGGCCCGCCACGGCGAGGCCCGCGTCGTTGCCGAGGTCGAAGTACAGCGGCGTGTCCTCCTCGACGATGCCCATGCCGATCGTCGCGTGGCGGATGCTGCCCACGGCACCGAACGGCGACCTGGGCGTGTATCCGGTGGGCGTGACGAGCACCCGCTCCCCGTACCCGACGGTCCAGTCGAGGTTGCGGGCGAGGTAGAGGTTGCCGTCACCGTCCGAGAATCGAATGCCTGTGCACATCTGGTTGCCCCCCTGTCTTCGGCGGGCCGGCCGCCCGCCGCCCTTCGATGATGCACCGCCGTCCAGGAACGGGCATGTCCGGACAGGACGGACGCCCGGTCGGCCGACCTGCGGGGAGAGGGGACGATGGGCGCGTGCTGACCATCAGGGAGTTCTCGCGCCTGACCCACCTCGGCGTGCGCACGCTGCGCCGCTACCAGGAGGCGGGCCTGCTCGAGCCCACGGCGGTCGACGACGCCACGGGGTACCGGTCGTACGACCCCGAGCAGATCCCCGACGCGCAGCTGGCGCACCGGCTGTGCGAGCTCGGCGTGCCGCTGCCGGAGGTGCAGCAGGTCCTGCTGTGCGACGACCCCGCCCAGCGCGCCGACCTGGTCGCCGACCACGTGCGTCGCCTCGAGGTCGACGGCAGCGGTGCCGCGGTCACGTCGCTGCGTCGGCTGCTGGAGCCGGGGCCGGCACCGGTGGACGCCGAGCTCCGCGCCGTCCCGGAGCGGGCCGTCGCCGCCGTCGAGGGCCACGTGAGGCGCGACGACGTCCTCGCGTGGCACGCCGACGCGAGGGCCGAGCTCGACGCCGCCGTCACCACGCCGACCGGCGCACCGGGCGGCATGTTCGACAACGCGCTGTTCGAGGACGGGCGCGGGCGCGCCCTGGTGTACGTGCCCACCGAGGACGCGGCGAGCGGCGGACGGGTGCGGGCGACGACCCTGCCCGCGGTCGAGCTCGCGGCCACGACGCACGTCGGTGGGCACGAGGACGTCGACGTCACCTACGGCCGCCTCGGCGCGTGGGTCGTGGCGAACGAGCTGGCCGTGGCCGGCCCGGCACGCGAGACGTACCTGGTCGGCCCGCGCGACACCTCCGAGCGGTCGGCATGGCGCACGGAGATCGGCTGGCCCGTCTTCCGGGTCACGCCCTGACGGCACGCCCGTCACCTGCGAGCCGTGCAGTCGGCCGCGGCCGTCCGCCCGGGGTCAGCAGGCGTCGGCGGGCTCGATCGTCCGCACGACGCGGGCCGGGTTGCCCACGGCCACGACGTTCGCCGGCAGGTCGCGCACGACGACGGCCCCGGCGCCGACGACCGTGTTGTCCCCGATCGTCACCCCGGGGCAGACGATGACCCCGCCGCCGAGCCACACGTTGTCGCCCAGGGTGATGGGCTGCGCGGCCTCGAGCTTGTCGCGGCGCGGCTGCGGGTCCACGGGGTGCGTGGGCGTCAGCAGCTGCACGTTCGGGCCGATCTGGCAGTCCTCGCCGATGGTGATGGTCGCGACGTCGAGGGCCGTGAGCCCGGAGTTGACGAAGGTCCGGGCGCCGACGTGGATGTTCTCGCCGTAGTCGACGGCCAGCGGCGGCTTGATGAACGCGCCCTCGCCGAGCGAGCCGAGCAGGTCGCTCAGGATCGCGCGCGCACCGGCGTCGTCGGAGGCGACGACGGCCCGCTGGTACGCGTCGACCAGCGCGGTGGCGCGGCGCGCGATGCGCTCGCTCTCCGGGTCGTCGGCGATGTAGAGGTCACCGGCGAGCATCCGCTCGCGGTTGGTGCGGGGGTCGCCGGCGAAGTAGTCGTGAGCCATGCACTCGAACGTACACATGGAGCCACGGCGTCCGACGCCGACGGCGCGTGCGGCAGGTCAGCCCACGACCTGCACGGCAACGATGTCGCACTGCACGGGGAGCGACTCCCGGCAGGAGTCGCCGATCCAGACCTCGATCTCGTCGCCGTCGGCGACGGCGTCCACCGGCGCACCGTCGGCGTCGACGACCACGGCCTCCGCGAGCCGCAACGGCATGCCCTCGTAGTAGGCGTCGGACGCGCCCGTCAGGGCCTGCTCGGCGACGGTGCCCGTCACCTCCGCAGACCGGCCCGGCAGTCCGGACGCGCCCGGCGAGCTCGACGTCGCGCACCCGCCGATCAGGACGACGAGAAGGACCGGGACGGCCAGACGCGCGCGCACGCTCATCCACCGAGGGTGGCATGCGGCGGCGGTGGCGACCAGGCTCTCGCCGTCTGCGTCACGGCACCCCCGCGTGGATGAGGACCTCCCGCTGGTCGTCGCCGTACCGGGCGCGCTTCTCGACGCCCAGCCCGATCTTCGACGCCACCCGCTGCGACGCGACGTTCTCCGGCGCGATGATCGCGATCAGACGGGTCGCCCCCAGCACCTCGCGGGCGAAGTCACGCGCGGCCAGCGCGGCCTCCGTCGCCAGCCCCTCGCCCTGACGGTCCGGGCGCACGTGGTACCCGACCTCCAGCTCGTCGACACCGTCGACGTGCTGCACCGTCAGCCCGCAGTCGCCGAGGAACTCCCCGGTCGACCGGTCCACCATGACCCACAGCCCGAACCCGTGATCGCGGTAGGAGCGCCGGGTCCTGTCGATCCACGCCTGCGCCTCGTCGCGCGTGCGCGGCCGGGGGTAGTGCGCCATGACGACGGGGTCGCCGAGCAGCGCCGCCATGTCGTCGAGGTCGTCGTCGGTCATCGGGCGCAGCAGCAGGCGGGGGGTGGGGCCGGGGACGTCCATGCCCGACAGCGTGGCGTCCGGGGGGTGCGACACGCCAGCCCGTCGGTGCGGCCGGCCAGCCCCGGGCGCACGCGCGGCTCACCGCGCGGCGGTGTCCCACGCGGCGCGGACGACGGCGATGGCCTCGGTGGCCGTGACGCCGAGCCGGGTCTGGTGACCGAGCGCGCGACGCCACATGGCCTCGTCGGCCGGCACGTCGAAGACCCACGCGCCCGGCGGCTTTCCCATCGGTCCTGCAGCCAGGAAGACGTCCAGCGCTGCCGCGTCCACCAGCCCGCGCCGGGCAAGGGCCCACAGGTCGTACAGGTCACGAGGTGCACGACGGTCGATCCACGCGCTGAGCTTGGCGGCCGCGAAACCCGCTGCCGTCAGGGTCCGAAGGCGGGCCGGAGGCGCGTCGGAGTACCGCTGCTCGACCTGCCGCACCTCCGTCGGCCACAGGAACCCGTCGTCGGCCAGGAGCTGGACCCGGACGGCCAGCGTGTCACCCACCTCGAGCAGGGCAGGCTCCGCGCCACGCGCTGAGGCGAGCGCGGGTCGCCAGGTGGGCCGCCCGTGGCTCCGGGCGAGACCCCGCCGCACCGCCCTGTCGATGTCCTCCGCGACCCTGCTGCGCGGCGCGAGCGCGACCAGGTCGATGTCCTCGCTCAGGCGGGCGTCGACCAGGTGGGTGCGCGACAGGGCTGTCCCTCCGAAGAAGACCAGGTCGTCGGTGGGGACTCCCGCAGCGAGGGCACCCAGGACATGAGAGATCAGGTGGTCGCGTCGGACCTGCTCGAGAGCGACGCCGAAGCGCTCGGCCACAGCCGCCCACTCCGCGTACCCGCTGCCGGTCATCGCCCGGCCTCGAGCCGTCGGAGCGTCGCCCGCATGCGCTGGTGCTCCGCGAGGTCCTGCAGCTGCGCGGGGTCGCACGCCGGCCACAGGGCGTCGATCGCCTCCTGGGCGTCGACGTCGTGACCTCGCGGGTCCGTGCGCGCGAGGTCGAGGACGGTCTGCTCCGGGGTGGTCGCGAGGGCGGGCCCCAGATCCGTCGGGACGAGGACGGCGTCCAGCGCGGAGACGTCCCGCTCGGTGAAGACCACGCGGGCGTCGCGATCCGCCAGCACCGTGGGGCGCCGGTAGGTCGGGACCGCGACGTGCCCTTCACCGACGGCACGCGGCAGCGCTCGGTGGACCCGGGCGGCCGTGAGGCCCATCAGCACGGGCACCCGGTCGCCGACGTGCGCAGTCGCCACCGCAGCGGTCGCCGCCTCCAGGGTGGGGCGCCACGTCGCCGCATCGACGTCGAGGGGCACGGCGCAGTAGATCCCCCGGGCCAGCCGGTGCAGCACGCCGCGCAGCCGGAGCTCGCGGATCTCCTTCTTGGGGTGCGCGTACACGTGAGCCAGGTCCGCGACGCGGATGGTGCGCAGGGGTGCCCGGGCCGCGAGCCGGGCGATCTCTTCGCGTCCACTCATTCTGCAGATGGTAACCGCAGGAGGTTACCTTGTGCAGACTGAATCGGGCTTCTCCTCGCCGTGAGCGCACGGCCGGACAGCACTGCCGCTCGCCCGGAGCTTTGTTCGCTGCCGCACCGCGCCGACCTCCCCGCCCTTGACAAATATTCTTGTCAAGGGTTCTCTGGACCCATGCAGGACGTCGAGGTCATCGAGGACGCGGACACCGCCGCCGTGGCGCTGGACCCGGTCCGGTCACGGCTGCTCGGCGAGCTGACCGAGCCCGCGTCGGCCGCCGGGCTGGCCGCCCGCGTCGGCATCCCCCGCCAGAAGGTCAACTACCACCTCAAGGCGCTCGAGGCGCACGGCCTGGTGGAGCTGGCCGAGGAGCGCCGCCACGGCGGCATCACGGAGCGCGTGCTGCGGGCGTCCGCCGCGCGGTACGTCGTCTCCCCCGCGGCCGTCAGCGCGTCGGCCGCCCAGCCGGACGCCACGTCCGACCGGCAGTCCGCCGGGTACCTCGTCGCACTGGCCGGCCGGCTGGTGCGGGAGGTCGGCGCGCTGGTGCGCCGGGCCGGGACGTCGGGGGCACGCGTCCCCACGCTGACCATCGACACGCAGATCGGGTTCCGCTCCGCTGCCGACCGTGCGGCCTTCGCGGACGACCTCACCGCCGCGGTGCTCGACCTGGCCGCGCGCTACCACCACGACGACGGGCGCCCGCACCGGCTCGTCGTCGCCGCGCACCCGCTGCCCGAGGAGGACGCATGACCACCGCACCGCACGTCCCGTACCGCCTGGAGTTCGACGTCGAGGTCCTCGGGACCCCCGAGCAGGTCTGGCAGGCCATCGCGACCGCCCGTGGCCTGAGCTCCTGGTTCCTGCCGACCCGCATCGAGGAGCACGAGGGCGGCACCCTGCACTTCGCGATGGGCAGGGACATGGGCTCCGACGGCCACGTCACCGCCTGGGAGCCGCCGCACCGCCTCGTCTACGAGGAGGACTGGGCCGGCCTCATGGGCAAGGACCCGGACGACCTGAGCCCCATGACGTCGCAGTTCGTCGTCGAGGCACGCTCCGGCGGGACGTGCGTCGTGCGCGTGACCACCAGCGGCTTCGGCATCGGCGCGGACTGGGAGCAGGACTGGTGGCAGGACATGGGCGCGAGCTGGAGGCCCTCGTTCGACGTCCTGCGCCTGTACCTCGCGCACTTCGCGGGCCAGGAGGCCACGCAGCTCGAGGCCGACGCCGTCCACCCCGGCGACGAGCCGACGGTGTGGGCGGCGCTGCGCGGCGCGCTCGGGCTCGGCGACGTCGGGTCGACGCTCGACGTGCGCGGGGCGACCGGGACCGTCGAGAGCGTCGGCCCGCGGCACGCGGTCGTCCGGCTCACGGGCCCGGTGCCCGGCGTGCTGAGCGTCGGCGTGCACGACGCCGGCGAGGGCACGACGAACGCGTCCGTGCGCGCGCACCTCTTCTCGCCCGACGCCGCCGCGTACGTGCAGCGCGAGGAGCCGGCGTGGCGTGACTGGCTGCAGGGGCTGAGCGTCCCGGCGTGAGACGCCCGCGCGGTCTCCTGGCACGCGCGGCGACGCGGTCCCTACAGTGGGCAGCGCGCCGACTCGTCCCGATCGTCACGGTGCACCCAGGGGTGTCGGCGGGGGCCCGCGCCCGGTGGGCCGGACGCCCCCGTCGAAGGGGTCCACCGATGCGCTCCAGCCTGACGACCACCCTGGCCACCGTCGTGGCCCTCACCCTCCTCACCGCCGTCCCGGCCGCCGCGCAGGAGACGCGGGTGCAGGACGTGCAGACGCAGGAGCGGCACCGCCCCGACCTGCCGACGACGTACCTGCTGGACCCGGTGGGCCCGGCGGCCGACGACATCTACCCCGAGGGCATCGCCGCCCGGGGGAACGAGTTCTACGTCAGCAGCACCACCGACGGGACGATCTACCGCGGTCGTCTCGACCAGCCCACCGCCGTGCCCTTCCTGCCGGGCGGCGAGGACGGCCGCGTGGTGGCGGCCGGGCTGAAGGTCGACGGCCGCACGCTGTTCGTCGCCGGCGGCCCCACGGGGCTCGTCTGGGCGTACGACCTGCGGACCCGCGAGCTCACGGGGTCGTGGCAGGTCGTGCAGGACGGCACCCCGGCGTTCCTCAACGACATCGCCGTCGGGCCCCGCGGCGACGTCTACGTCACCGACTCGTCGCGTCCGGTGCTCTACCGGATCGACGCCCGCGACCGCAAGACGACGGGCACCGAGCTGCTGGAGCCGGTCGTCTCGTTCGAGGGCACCGTCTTCACGTACGACCAGGACATCAACGCCAACGGGATCGTCGTCTCGCGCGACGGGCGGTACGCGGTGGTGTCGAAGCCGCGGACGGGCGAGCTGTTCCGCGTCGGGCTGAAGGACGGCAGCGTGGTGCGCGTCGACCTCGGGGGCGCCTCGGTGGCCGGCGACGGCCTGCTGCTGGACGGCCGCACGCTGTACGCGGCCGAGTGGACGGCCGGGCCGCCGCAGTCCGTCGTCGAGGTCAGGCTGAGCCGGGACCTCGCCTCCGGGACCGTGGTCTCCCGCACGACGGACCCCTCGTTCGACGACCCGACGACCATCGCCCGCGCCGGGCGCAGCCTGCTGGTGGTCAACAGCCAGTTCGAGATCCGGTTCGGCGGCGGGGGGACGCCGGGGCCGTTCACGGTGTCGCGGATCCCGCTGCCCTGACGCGTCGGCCGGCTCCGTCCGCGGCGCTGCACCCGATCGGGTGGGTTCTGCGCGGCGGAGCCGGCCGTCGGCCGGAACCTGCCCGCGCCCTGCGGCGGTGTGGTGCGATGACCCGCATGGCGTGGTGGAGCAGGTTCTTCGGCGGCGGGCAGGGCAGTACGACGCAGCCGGCAGCGGCGCCGCCGGGGCCGGCAGCCTCACCGGCGGTTCGCCCGGCACCGCCGACGCCCACCTCCGGCGCCGCGCCGACGACGCACGTCCTCGGCGTCACGCCGTCGGGCGTCGAGGTCCGCGGTTTCCACGCGCCGGCGGCGGACCTGCTGCCGTGGTGGCACCGGCTGCGCGCCGACCACGGGTCCACCGGCCTGTGGCCCGTCCTGCTGGGCCCCGACCTCGGCGACCTCGCCGCGGCGCTGACCCCCGAGACCCGGGGGGACTACGACGACGCCGCGCAGGTGCGGCGTGCCACCGCGATGACCCTCCGCGAGCTGCAGGCCCTGCGCGTGGAGCGGGCCGCGCGCTTCGGCGGCGCCGAGGACGACGACCAGGACGACGCGGACGACGAGCCCGACGTCGTCCGACGCCACCCGCCACGCTTCTCGGTCACCGAGGAGGACGGCCTCGTCGCGCTCGTCCCCGCCGCCCACGGGTGGCAGGTGCCGGTGGTCCTGGGCTGGGAGGGGGGCGTGAACTACGACCTGGAGCCGGTGGACCACGGCGTCGTCCTGCGGGACTGGCAGGAGCGCTTCGGGGCCGAGCTCGTCGCCCTGAGCGACGGCCAGGTGCTCGAGGTGCTCGTGCACCGCCCACCCACGACCCCCGGCGAGGCGCTGGCCGTCGCGCGTGAGCAGTACGACTACTGCCCCGACCTGGTCGACCAGGGCGTCGGCGACCTGCAGACGCTCGCCCGGGAGCACGCCGGCGCGGAGGCCTGGTCCTTCTGGTGGGACTGACGGCTCACGGCCCGGCGCCGACGCCCGGCAGCACGGACGGGCACCCCGGCCGCGTCGTCACGGCCGGACGTGCTCGGTGCTCGCCGGTCCGTCGACCGGGCTCGGCCCCGGCGTGAGGGCCAGGTGCGACGCCTCGGCGAAGCTGCGCAGCGCCCGCCCCAGGAACGTCGCGGGCCGGACGCCGCACGCCCGCAGCGCCGCACGGTGGTCGACCGTGACGACCACCGCGGCGCCGAGGGCGACGGGCCACCACAGCGCCCGCACGCCCCACCGCGCGGGCGCGGGCAGGTCCGCGAGGCCGTCGTGGAGCCGGTGCACCTGGAACCGGACGTGCTCCTCCTCGTCCGCCAGGATGCGCACCGCCATGCGCGCGACCTGCGGGTCCCGGCAGCCGTCGCGCAGCGCGGTGAAGTAGTGCAGGGCCACGGCCTCGGCGACGAGGAACAGGGCGACCTCGGTGCGCAGCCCGAGGGCCCGGCGCAGCGCGGTGAACGCCGCGTCGGACCAGTGCGACGTGAGCGGAGGCCACCCCAGGTGCGCCAGCGCCTGCCCGAAGAGCGCGGAGTGCCGCTGCTCCTCGGCCACGAACAGCTCGAGCGCCGCGAGGTACGTCGGGTCCCCGGCGCGCTCGGCCTTGGCCAGGAGCACCGCGCCGTCGCCGGACTCCCCGAGCTCGAACCGCTGCAGGGAGCGGGCGATGGCGGCGCGTTCCGGGCCGGTCAGCGGCGTCGGCTCGGACCAGTCGATCGCCGCCTCGAGCCGCGCCTGACGCTCGGGGTTGCGCCGGTAGTACGTCAGCCAGGCATCGAAGGACATGGCGCGACCGTAGCGACCGCGGGTCGCCGCCGACGTCCTCGGCTGACGTCATCCGCCGATCTCGACGATCCCGTTCTGGTACGCCCACACCACGGCCTGCAGCCGCGACTTCACGCCCAGCTTCGGCATGACGCGCGCCAGGTGCGACTTCACCGTCGAGACCTCGAGGTAGAGCTCGCGCGCGATCTCCTCGTTCGACATGCCCTGCGCCAGCAGCAGCACGATGTCGAGCTCGCGCGGGGTCAGCAGCTCGCTGGCCCGCGCCGCCGTGACGGGCTGCGTGCGCCGGCGCGTGACGACCTCCCGCAGCACCCGGCGGGTCAGCGCGTTGGCGAGCATGCCGTGACCGGCGGCCACCGAGCGGACGGCCTCGACGAGCGTCACCGGCTCGGCGTCCTTGAGCAGGAACCCCGACGCGCCGGCCTCCAGCGCGCCGAACAGGTACTCGTCGACGTCGAACGTCGTCAGCACCAGCACCGGGATCGGGTCGTCGACGTCCGGGCCGCACAGCGCGCGCGTCGCGGTGATGCCGTCGGTGCCGGGCATGCGGATGTCCATGCAGACCACGTCCGGCCGCAGCTCGCGCGCCAGCGCGATCGCCTCCCCGCCGTCGGCGGCCTGCCCGACCACCTCGATGCCCGGCTCGGTCGCCAGGACGGTGGACAGCCCCATGCGCACCAGCGGCTGGTCGTCCGCGACGACCACCCGCACGGTCCCGGTCTCCGTCATCGACCCTGCCCCTCGCTCGTCGTCGGCCCGGGAGCCGGTCCGCCCACGGGGACCGACAGGACGACCTGCCACCCACCCTCGAGCGTCGGGCCGAACCGCAGGGTCGCCCCCGTCAGCTCGGCACGCTCCTGCATGCCGACCAGACCGTAACCGGGGTCGTGAGGCCCGCGCGCCGCACCGCCGACGGGCGGACGGTTGCGCACCACGACCTCCAGGCGCCCCTCCTCCTGGGCGTCCAGGCGCACCGAGCACGGCGCACCGGGCGCGTGCCGGGCCGCGTTGGCGAGCGCCTCCTGCACCACGCGGTACGCCGCGAGCTGCGCCAGCGGCCCGACACCCCCCGACGCGGCGACGTCCGCGACGGGCCCCACCGTCTCCAGCGACACGTCCGCCCCCGCCGCCTGCGCCCCCGCCACCAGGTCGCCGATCCCGGCGAGCGTCTCCATCCGCACCGGGCCGCCGGGCTCGACGGGCACGTCCACGTCACGCAGCAGCACGACGAGGTTGCGCAGGTCCCGCAGCATCGCGGTGCTCTGCTCGCGCACCTGCGCGACCGCGACCTTCGCCCCCTCGGGGTCGACGTCGATCTGCCGCCCGATCGCCCCGGTCATCACGGCGATCCCCGACAGGTGGTGCGCGGCGATGTCGTGCAGCTCGCGGGCCATCGCCGTGCGCTCCCGCTCGACGGCCACCTGGACGAGCGCGTCGCGCTCGCGGTGCTGCGCCTGCGCGGTGCGGGCGAGCGCGTCGACCGCGTCACGGCGGGACCCGACGACGCTCGCGAGCACGAGTGGCAGGCCCACGGCCGCCAGGGCCTGCAGCAGGCCGGCCACGACCACGGTCCACCCCTCGGCGCCGTTGCGGGCGGTGGCCGCGGCGACCCCTCCGGCCACCAGGGCAGCGGCCGCCACGAGGGTGGTGGCAAGACGCCCGGCGGGCCGCGCGAGCACCGCCCGGTACGTCGCGACCATCACCGCCAGGAGGAGGACACCCATGGCGTCACCGAGGACGAATCCCGCGGGCACCCCCGCGGCGACCGCGAGGAGCGCGGCACGCGGCCGCCCCGACGACCACACGGCGAGCGCCACGGCCTGCAGGGTCAGCACCACGGCCGACCACCACCACGCGGCGTCGCCGAAGCCCGGGAGGACGAGCGCGGCCTCCGGGTCGGCCTCGCTGACGACCACGGAGGCGGCCAGCAGACCGACCGAGAGCACCCAGACCACCGCCGGCACGACGTCCGTCGGCCGGCGGTGGTGCTGAGCAGGAGACTCGGTCACGGTCGTCACGATAGAGGGGTCGGTGCCAGCCGGCGGTCGGTCCCCGCGCCGTGCGCCTGCTCGACCGTGACGGCAGGCGCCTCCTCGTGCGACGTCCAGCCCAGTCGGCCGCGGCTGCGGACCAGCACGACGACCGCCGCGACGGTGGCCGCGAGGATGAGCGCACGCTGGAACGTGTCACGGTCCATGCCGGGGAACATGCTCTCCCACACGGTCGACGCGGTGTTGTTGATGCTCACGTGCAGCAGCATCGCCATCGGCAGGCTCTGGCCGGTGCGGTTGAACACCCACGTCATGACGATGTTGAACACGATGCAGAAGGCGATGAACTCCAGCGGCCGCGACCACGGCATCTCGGGCCACCCGGCCCACGACGTGAGGTGCAGCGGCAGGTGCCACACGCCCCACAGGAGCCCGATGAGCAGCGCCGCGACCACCGGCCCGAACCGACGCTGCGCCCGGGGCAGCGCGAAGTCACGCCAGCCCGGCTCCTCGGCCAGGCCCGTGGTGACCATCTGGATGAGCAGCCCGGGCACGAGCGCGACGATCGCGAGCATGGCCGGCGCCTGCATCTGCCCGCCGGAGAAGACCAGCCCGGACAGCACCATCGCGGTCGGGACACCCAGCAGGATGCCGACGTACCAGCGCCAGTTGACGCGCCACCGCCACAGCCGCCCCACCCACGCCCGCAGCCCGGCGCGGCCGTCCGCGACCGCGGTGACCAGCAGGGCCGAGCCGATGGGCCCGAGGTAGGCGCCGGGCAGCATGCCGAGCAGCTGGCCGCCCTCGTCGCCGGGGAACGTGAAGTCCCAGACACCGAGGCCGTGGTTCGACAGGATGAAGGGGATCCACGCGATCCAGCTGAGTCCCAGCGCGAGGACGACGAACGACAGCAGCGGGCGGCGGCGGATCAGACCGGGCAGGCCGCCCCGCTGCTGCGGGGGTGCCGGTGGGGTGAGGACGCTCATCGGAGTTCCCTTTCGTCGGGGTCGGTGCGACATGACTCGACGCTAGGAATCCGGGGGGTGCTGCCGCGCCGGGCGCAGGGACGAACCGGGGCGGTTGCATCGAAGGATGGAGGCGGGCGTGGCGGCGCGTGGGAGGGTGCGCGCGTGGACTCCGCGACTCTCCCCGCACCGCCCGTGCCCGGCGTCGTCCCGCCGCGGGTGCGCACCGTCAGCGTCGTGACGCACCCGGAGGCGACGCACCACGTCGACGGGCTGGTCGGCGGGCAGCACGACTCGGACCTCACGCCGCGCGGCGAGCACCAGGCGGCGGCGATCGCGGCCGTGCTGCGCGAGCGCGTCGGCGCGTCGAGCGTCGCCGTCGTGTCGTCGGACCTGCGCCGCACGTGGCGGACGGCGCAGGTCGTGGCGGCCGCGCTGGGCGCCGCACCGGAGGCGGACGCCCGCCTGCGCGAGATCTCCTACGGCGACGCCGAGGGCCGCCCGCAGGCGTGGCTCGACGCGCGGTACACCCCGGCGCCTGCCGTGGGCGACCGGCTGCGGCACCACCCGGGCGTGCCCGGCGCGCAGACGCGGCTCGACGTGGCGCTGCGCGTCTACGGCGCGATGACGGACCTGCTCGCGCGGGACGTCGACGAGCTCGTCGTCGTGACCCACGGGTTCACCGCGACCCTCGTCGTCGCGGCGTGGATCGGCATGCCGGTCGAGGCCGCCGGGCACGTCGCGTTCCCCGTCCCGTCCGGCAGCATCACGACGCTGCGGGAGGACGGGTTCTTCCACAACCGCGCGGTGGTCACGGTCGGGGACGTGGCGCACCTGACGGTCTGACGACGCCGAGGGACGCCGTACCTCACCGCACCAGACGCACCGCCTCGATCCCGCCGAACGACGACCCGTCGTCGGTCGCACCGTCGGCGGCGAACCCGTTGCGCTCGTAGAACCGCACGGCCCGCGGGTTGCCGCGCGCAGCCCAGAGCTGGGCGGGCTCCGCCGGGGGCAGCACCGCGTCGAGCAGCGCCTGCCCGACGCCCGTGCCGTGGTGCGCCGCCAGCACGTAGAGGTTGGACAGCTCGCGCTCGCGGACCGGCTCGTGCCCGTGCCGCGCCGTCGCCTCACCCACGATCGCGAGCCCGACGACCTCACCGTCGACCTCGGCCAGCGTCGCGTCGAGCCCGTCGTCGAGGAGCCGCCGCCAGATGGCGACGCTGCGCTCCTGCGACGCGCGGGCCCAGAACTCGGGTGAGGCGAGCCCGGTGAACGTCTCGACCCACGACGTGAAGTGGACGGTGCCGGCGCGCTCGGCGTCGGCCGGCACCGCACGGCGGAGCAGCATCCCGGGGTGCGTCATGCGGGCAGGCTACGGCCGCCCGGGTGACGGTGTCAGCGGGTCCGCACCGACAGCAGGAACTGCCCGCCGCCGGGCTCGACCTGCGTCGTGACCGGCAGGTCGGGGGCGAACCGCGACAGCCGGTCGACCAGCCACTCGGCGGCAGCGTCCGCGTCGGCCCGGCCGGGGCAGCGCGCCACGACCTCCCGCCCGCCCTTGCGTCGCAGCCGCTCCACCGTCTCCGCGATGGGCGCGGGGTCGACGACGAACAGGTCGGGCGACCACGGGACCACCGGCTTGACCGCACCCTTGCGGGTGTTGCACGCCCGGTGCGCCAGCCGCTCGGGAGCGGCCGCACCCTTCTTCGCCTTGGGGGCGACGCCCGCGTCCACGCTGGGCCCCAGGTCGGAGTTCACCGACGCGTCGGGGTCCACCGGCTGGTCGCACAGCCAGCAGCGCCACGCGTCCCGCTCGCCGACCTCGTTCAGGTTGCTCATGGGCGCACCGTAGCCGCCCGGGCTTCCTCTGCCACGATCGCCGCATGGTCCTCGAGCACGCGCTGCTGTCCGTCGTCCCCGGCCGTGAGGCGCAGTTCGAGGACGCCTTCGGGCGTGCCCGGGCGATCATCGCCGGCACGCCGGGGTTCGAGGGCCTGACGCTGTCGCGCTGCGTGGAGCGACCGGGCACCTACCTGCTGCTCGTCACGTGGCGGTCGCTGGAGGACCACACCGTGGGGTTCCGCGGCTCGGCCGGGTACCAGGAGTGGCGCCGGCTGCTGCACCACTTCTACGACCCGTTCCCGGTGGTCGAGCACTACGAGCAGGTGCTCACCGCCTGAGCGTCACGCGCGCGGGCCCAGAGCCCAGCGCAGCGCGTCGGGCAGCAGCACGCCGCCGTGGTTGGTGCTGTGCCCACCGTCCCCGAGGACGAGGCGGTGGTCGTACCCGGCCTCGGCCAGGGCGGCGCCGACACGCAGGTTCTCGGCCAGCCAGTTCCGCGTGGGCGCGTCGTGGTTGAGGTCGCGGTGCCCGGCCTGGAGGAAGACCCGCAAGGGCTTGCGCGGGGTGCTCGCCAGCAGCTCGGGGTACGGGTTGCCGCCGGGCATCTGCGCGAAGCTCGACAGGAAGCACACGGCCCGCCGGAACCGGTCGGGGCGCATCCAGGCCACCGTGAAAGCCGCGTCGCCGCCGCTGCTGCCCCCGCACACGCCCCACCGCTCGGGGTCGTCGGTGACGTCGTACCGCGTGGTGACCAGCGGGAGGATCTCGTCGAGCAGGAAGGTCGCGTAGCGGTCGTCGAACGCGTCGTACTCGACGTTGCGGTTCTTCGGCTGCGGGCTGCCGACGACGACGCCGGGGTCGACGAACACGCCGAGCGTGTACGGGACGTCGCCGGCGTGCACCAGGTTGTCGAGGACGACGCCGCCGCGGACGTCCCCGTCGGGGTCGAGGTACAGCCCGCCGTCGTTGAACACCATCACCCCCGCCGGCGGCGGGGGGCCGTCGTGCGCGGGGACGTGGACCCGGACCCGGCGCGTCGTGCCGGGGTAGACCCTGCTGGTGTCCCACTGCAGCTCCACCGTCTTCCCGGCCGGCACCTCCGGGCGACGCTCCGAGTCGGGACCGTGCGCGTACCGCACGTCCGTGAGGTCGAGCGGCAGGGGGCGGTACGGGACGACGGTGGCCATGCGCGCACGCTAGGCCAGGGGCACGTCGGACGTCACCGGCGATGACGCCGCACGTCGACCTCGGACCGCGGGGCCTGCGCCTCAGGCGCGACCCTCGCCCCCGAGCGCGATCGTCGTCCGGACCGCGGTGACGGTCGGGCGGTGCGGCACGGACGAGAAGCCGAGCTCGACGGGCGGCACGTCCGGCAGCAGCGGTCCGCACGGCACGCCGTCCCA
Organism: Cellulomonas wangleii; assembly: GCF_018388445.1. Classification (NCBI taxonomy): domain Bacteria; kingdom Bacillati; phylum Actinomycetota; class Actinomycetes; order Micrococcales; family Cellulomonadaceae; genus Cellulomonas; species Cellulomonas wangleii. Next base: position 320,315 of record NZ_CP074405.1, on the reverse strand, counting down.
GGTCGCGTCGACGTCGACGACCCGGTGCTGCCCGGTGGCGCCGTACCACTCGCGGCGCCCCTGCCCGGCGCTGCCGACGGTCCGCACCCCCGGGACCAGCCGCGACGCGACCGGGTCGACCGCGGCGGCGAACGCCCGCGAGCGCGTGACGGGCCGGGGCAGGGCGGTGAGCAGCGCCCCGAGCGCGGTCCGCCCGCCCAGCGTGACGTCCGCGGTCAGCGGGCCGGAGGTGACGTGCCAGCGTCGGGTGGCCGGGTCGCACGTCACGCGGACCGGTGTGACGACGACCTCGTCGACGACGTACGTCGCGGTGACCTCGTCGGCGACCGCGTCGGACGGTGCGAGCAGCGTGCGGCGGCCGCGCGCGTCCTGCGTCATGACGTCCGCGAACCGCCCCCACGGCGAGCGCAGCCACCGGCCCACGACGACGCGACGCCCGTCCGCGGTGGCCAGGCCGAGGATGTGCCCCTCGTACCGGTCGACGGCGCCGGTCACGACCCGCGGTAGTCCGCGTCGGTGACGTGCTCCAGCCAGGTGACGACCTCGCCGTGGTCGTCGGCCTGCTGGAGCGCGACGTGCGCCATGAAGCGGTCGGGGCTCGCGCCGTGCCAGTGCTCCTCGTCCGGGTCGATGTGCACGACGTCCCCCGGGAGGATCTCCTCGACCGGGCCGCCGCGGCGGGCGACCCGGCCGATGCCGTCGGTGACGTAGAGCGTCTGCCCGCGCGGGTGGCGGTGCCACGCCGTGCGGGCGCCGGGCGCGAACCGCACGTGCCCGCAGCCGGCCGACCCGGGACCGTCGGGGTTCCGGACGCCGTCGATCCAGACGGTGCCGGTGAACCAGTCCTCGGGGCCGGGGACGGACCGGCCGCCGCTGCGCGTGATCTTCATGTGATCCTCGTTGGCGGGCGGGTGAGGGCGTCCGTCGTCGGGCGTCCGCTGCCAGTGTCGGACGCCGGGGGCGTGCCCGCGCGCGGTGCCGGGCCACCGGGCGCGGTCCCGCTGTCGCCACCGCGACGTCACCCGGCGCGGCCGGTGCAACGTCCCGGCACCCGGCCGAGGTGGCCGGGAGTAGGGTCGCGCTGCGCGCACCACGGGGGTGCCGCACCCCGCGTGCCGGGCCGTCGGCGCGCCGCGCCCAGGACCGGGGAGCCGGATGACCGCCACCACCGAGTACGACCGGTTCGGCCCGTGGATCGACGAGGTCACGACCCCCGACGACGTCCCGCGCCTCTACCGCGACCACCCGCTCGACCTCGACGCCGCGCGGCTCGTCCTCAAGGTCCCCCGCAACATCGCCCGGCGCGACGCGACCGCCGACATGGACCTGTACGACCACCTGCTGGTCGTGGACGCGACGACCCTGACGGTGCTCAGCCGACGCGCGGCGGAGCGGGCGCGCCGCGGCGTTCCCGCGGTCCCGGCCGGGTACGACGTGCGCACGGTGCCGCTGACGCGCGTCGTCGTGGTCCAGGAGTCCGTCGACCTGCTCGATGGGCGGCTGACGGTCCGCACCGACGACGGCGCCGCGCTGACGGTGCGGTTCAACGGGTCGGCGCGCACGCAGGTCACGCGGCTGGTCGACGTGCTGCGCGCGGGAGCGGTCGTCGGCGCGCCGACCGCGGTCGGGCGCGCCCTGGACGCCGCGGGGCGCGCCGCCGCACCGTGCCCGCTCGACCCGGGCCCCGAGGACCTCGCCCTGGTCGCCGACGTCACCGCGGCGGTCCGCGCGAACCCCGGCCTGGTGCCGTGGGCGTGCCACGGGCGGCGCCGGCTGACGGTCCGGCCCACCGGGGCGCTCGGCCTCGTGCGGCTGGCCGCGCACGTGCTGTCCCCGGCCACCGTGGAAGGGGCGGTCGTCGCGGGCGACGGGTCGGCCGTCGAGGTGCTCGGCCGCAGCACCTGGGTCACGCGCGGGCAGACGCCGCAGCACTCCGCGTCGCGGCTCGTGCTGCCGCTCAGCCGGCTGGACACCGTCGCGCTGACCCCGCACCCGCTGTACGCGGACGCCACGCAGGTGGAGCTTACGCTCGGCGCCGCCGTCGCGACGATCGTCGTCCCGGCGGGGTCGGCGATCGAGTCCGTCGTCGCCGCCGCACGAGCGGGGTGAGGCGGCCCGGTCGGTGAGCCTGCGCGACTGTCGGCGCCTGCTGCCATGCTCGCCGGGTGGAGCTGCGGTTCGGCGGTGAGGTGATCTGGTGGCGCGGACCCGCGCCGTACCACTTCGTCGCGCTCCCCGACCCCGAGGCCGCACGCCTGCGGGCGATCGCCTCGCGCGTCACGTACGGCTGGGGCTGCATCCCCGCGACGGTCACGCTGGGCGCGACGACGTTCACCACGTCGATCTTCCCCAAGGACGGCGGCTTCATGGTGCCGGTCAAGGTCGCCGCCCGGCGCGCCGAGGGCGTGGAGCTCGGTGACGACGTCGACGTGGTCGTCGTGGTGGGCGACCCCGACGGCCCGGACGACGCCGACGACGCCCTCGACGCGCGACCACCCGACGGACCGTCACCCCCCGCACAGCCGGCCGCCCGCCCCCGGCGCAACGACCCGGCGGACGACGACGACTACTACGACCCCGCGGCCCGGACCCCGACCACGGACGGTCCACCGGCGCAGCCCTGACCGGTGCCCGGGACCGGTGCGCGCCGCACGTCCGGATGCCGAGCAGGTCGCCCGAGGAACCCCCACGTACCGTCACGCTTCCGCCCATGACGACCGTGGGAACCGTGCCGTCCGGACCGACCGTGCGCCGCGTCGCCGCGGGTGACCACGCTGCCTGGACACGGCTGTTCCGCGCGTACCGCGCCTTCTACGAGCTGCCCGACGACGACCACGCCATCGCCACCACATGGGGGTGGGTCGTGGGCGAGCAGCACGGCATGACCGGTCTGGTCGCGGTCGGGGCGGACGGCGCCCTGCTGGGGCTGGCGAACCTGCGCGCGTTCGCCCGGCCGTCGACCGGCACGACGGGCCTGTACCTCGACGACCTCTTCGTCGACCCGGACGCGCGACGCAGCGGCGCCGGCTCGGCCCTGCTGCGCGCGGCGGGCGACCTCGCGGCCCAGCGGGGCGACACGGTCGTGCGGTGGATCACCGCGCAGGACAACACGCGAGCCCGGGCCCTGTACGACCGTCACGCCACGGCGACCCCGTGGGTCACGTACGACATGGCCCCGGGGCGGGTCGCCCGGACCTGAGCGACGCCGCTGCCCCGCCGCACGCCGGACCGCGCGCTCTGTCCCCCGCCGTCCGCTGCCGACGCCACGCCCCGGCCCGGGACTCGTCCCGTCCCGCCCGCTCAGCGCGCCAGGTGCTCGGCCAGGAACCGGCCCGCCCGGTCCAGCGCGCGGTCCGCCTCGTCGATGCGCCCCTCGAAGTTCTGGAAGACGTGAGGCGCCCCGGCGACGGCCTCGAGCGTCACGTCCACGTCCGCCGCGGCGGCACGGGCGGCCAGCCGGGTGGCGTCGTCGAGGAGCACGTCGTGCGCGCCCACCTGGACCAGCAGCGGGGGCAGCCCGTGCAGGTCCGCCAGCAGCGGGCTCGCGGCGGGGTCGGCGGGGTCGGCGCCGTCCAGGTACCGGGCCGCGTTCTCGGCGAGGCCGGCGGCGCTGTTCATCGGGTCCACCGCCTCGTGGGTGCGCAGGCTCTCCCCCGACAGGGTCAGGTCGACCCAGGGCGACATCAGCACGACCGCGGCGGGCTGCGGCAGGTCGGCGTCCCGGGCGGCGAGGAGCACCGCGAGCGCGAGGCCCCCACCGGAGGACTCGCCGGTCAGGGCGACCCGGTCCGGCGCGTACCCGGCGTCGAGCAGCCCTCGGTACGCGGCGAGCCCGTCCTCGACCGCCGCCGGGAACGGGTGCTCCGGCGCGAGCCGGTAGCCGAGCGAGTGGGCGCTCGCACCGGCCCGGTGCGCGAGGGCCGACGCCAGCGCCACGCCGGAGCGCGCGGACCCGAGGGCGTAGCCGCCGCCGTGCAGGTGCAGCACCGTGCCGACCGTGGTGGTCGACGGCTCGACCAGCAGCGCGGGGACGCCCCCGAGCGTGACCTCGGTGACGGTGACGCCCGGATCGGGCGGGCGGGTGGAGAACATCTCGAAGCCGGCGCGCCGCTCGGCGAGCGTCCCCGACGGCGCGGGAAACCCGCGCAGCTCGCGCTCGAGCGCGATGAGCTGGTCCTTCGACATGTCGCCCCCTGGCCCTCGACCCCATCACTCCCAGGTTGCCACCCGATGAGTCGGACCGCTCCCGCCGGTCGGGACAACGACACCCCGGAAGCCCTGCGAGAGGACCCCCATGACCGCCGCCTACACCTTCGACGTCTTCGCGAGCCTCGACGGCTACGGCTCCTACGGGCCGCCGGGCGACTGGGGCGGGTACTGGGGCAAGCAGGGGCCGGAGCTGCTGCGCCGGCGCCACGAGCTCTACGAGGGCGAGCAGCGCATGGTGTTCGGGGCCACCACGCTGCGCGAGTTCGTGACCATGTGGGCGGACAGCCCCGACGACTCGGGGATCCACGACTCGTGGGCCGGGCGCATGCGGGACCTGCCGGCGACCGTGGTGTCCTCGACGCTGCACGAGCCCGTCGACTGGCCCGAGGTCACGGTCGCACGCGGGGACGCGGTCGAGGTCGTCGCCCGGCTGAAGGAGGAGTCCGACCTGCCGCTGCGCTCGCACGGCAGCCTGTCGCTGAACTGGGCGCTCATGGCCGCGGGCCTGGTCGACCGCGTGCAGGTGACGATCTTCCCGGTGATCACCGGGAGGACGGGGACGGCGCCGGTGTTCGGCGGCGCGGGCGACTTCGACCTCGAGCTGCTCGACAGCCGCGTGCTCGACGGGCGCACGCAGGAGCTGACCTACCGGCCCACGGCCCACTGACGGCCGGCGGAACCGGGGATCGCGACGCAGCTCCACGTCTCACCCTTGACCTCGACGCCGATGGACGCGGTGAACGTGAGCTGCTGGGTCGACATCGCGCCACCGTGGCGGGCCCGGGGCGCCGTCAGCGGTCCACGGCGTCGTCGTCCCGCACGGCGGGCCGCACCATCGCCGTCGCGGCGGCGCCGGGCAGCCGGACGGTCCCGGTGGCGCGGAACCCGAACCGCTCGTACAACCGGCGGCTGGCCGCGGTCGTGGACTCCAGGTAGGCCGGCAGCCCTGTGGTGTCGACGAGCGCGAGGCGGTGCGCGAGCAGGGCGGACCCGACGCCGTGACCGCGGGCGGTGGGCTCGGTGGCGACGTCGGCGAGGAACCAGTGCGGGTAGCGGGGGCGCAGCGCGGCGAACGCGCGCAGCGCCCGGGCGCTGGCCGGCAGGCGCCGCACACCCACGGCGCGCACCAGGCCCGGCAGCTCGCGCAGCAGCGGCCACCCGCCCGGCGAGTGGTCGGGTCCCTCCCACATCGCGACGCCCACGACGGGGCCGTCCGGTCCGTCCCGTGCCACGTCGACGACGCCCCGGCCCGCCAGCGCCATCCGCACGGCCGCCGCGTAGACGGACGTCAGCCGTGCGAAGCGGTCGTGGTCCCCAGGCACCAGCGAGCGCACGACCGCGTCGTCGCGCAGCGCGGCGGCGATGACGCGCGCACAGGACGGCACCTCGCCCGGGGCCACCTCGCCCACCTGCACGTCCACCGCGCCTCCCCGTGTGCCGCCGTCCGTCGACTCTCCACCCCCCGGGGCCGTTCCGCCACGTGGCCCCTCGCGCGACGCCGGGCGCCGGTACCTAGTGTTGCCAAGCAGCGGTACCTAGCGTTACTTTGTTCCAGTACTCAGTGACACCGAGGAGTGGGGACGACCCGTGGCCAACCAGCTGACGGAGATGCTCAAGGGCACGCTCGAGGGCATCGTCCTGACACTCCTCGAGACCCGGCCCGCCTACGGGTACGAGATCACCGCGCACCTGCGGGAGCAGGGCTTCACCGACATCGCGGAGGGCACCGTCTACGCGCTGCTCGTGCGCATCGAGCAGCGCGGGTTCGTGGACGTCGAGAAGGTGCCGTCCGAGAAGGGCCCGCCGCGCAAGGTCTACTCGCTGAACGCGGCGGGCCGGGACCAGCTCGCCGAGTTCTGGCGGACCTGGGACCTGCTGGCCGGCCGGATCGACCGGCTCCGCACCGCACGCACCGACAGCACCGCACGCACCGACAGCACCGACAGGGAGCGCTGACATGGTCGCCAGGTGGATCGAGGCCCTGACCGGGCCGTGGGAGCAGAAGAAGCAGTACCGGCGGGACGTCGCGCGCCTGCACGGCCTGCCCGAGCCGTACCGGACCGCCGCCACCGGCATGCACCGGTACCTCATGGCGACGTGCGGCCTCACGGACGGCGACGCCCTGGTGCAGATGGTCGGCGACCTCGCGGACCTCTGGGAGGGCGCCGCGGCCGACGAGCGGCCCGTGGGGGCGATCGTCGGCGAGGACCCCGTCGAGTTCGTGGAGGGCTTCGCCGAGGCGTACACCGGCGAGCGCTGGATCGACAAGGCCCGCACCCGCCTGGTCCGCGCCATGGACGAGGCCCAGCGCCGGGAGCAGCCGTGAGCGCGGCAGCCGTGCGCGCCCCGGCCGTCCGGGTGCGCGGCGTCGAGAAGTCGTTCGGCGACGTCCACGTGCTGCGCGGCGTCGACCTCGACGTGATGCCCGGCAGCGTCGTCGCCCTCCTCGGGTCCAACGGCGCGGGCAAGACGACGCTCGTGCGCATCCTCGCGACGCTGCTGCGGCCCGACGCCGGCACGGCCGTCGTCCACGGCTTCGACGTCGTGGCCGAGGCCGCGCGGGTGCGCGGCGCCATCAGCCTGACCGGTCAGTTCACGGGCGTCGACGACATCCTCACCGGCCGCGAGAACCTGGCGCTCGTCGCCCGGCTGCGCCACCTGCCGGACACGGGCGCCGTGGCCGACGACCTGCTCGCCCGGTTCGGCCTCACGGACGCCGGCGGCCGCCGCGCCGGCACGTACTCGGGCGGCATGCGGCGGCGGCTCGACATCGCCATGAGCCTGGTCGGGGACCCTCCCGTGATCTTCCTCGACGAGCCGACCACAGGCCTGGACCCACAGGCCCGGCTCGAGGTGTGGGCGACGATCACGCGCCTCGCCGCCGCAGGCACCTCCGTGTTGCTGACCACCCAGCACCTCGACGAGGCCGAGCACCTCGCCGACCGCATCGCGATCCTCCACGAGGGCGTGATCGTCCAGGACGGCACGCTGGCCGAGCTCCGGACGCTCCTGCCGCCCGCCACCGTCGAGTACGTCGAGAAGCAGCCGTCGCTCCAGGACGTGTTCCTCGCGCTCGTCGCCCCGACCTCCACCGACGGCCCGACCCAGGAGGACCCGTCATGAGCGCCACCCACGCGGTCGCCGACACCGCCGCCCTCACCGGCCGGTCCCTGCGGCACGTCCTGCGCAGCCCGGACACGATCGTCACGAGCGTCGTCACCCCGATCGCGATCATGCTGATGTTCACGTACGTGTTCGGCGGCGCCATCGAGACGGGCACGCGCGGGTCGTACCTCGACTACGTGCTGCCGGGCATCCTGCTCATCACCGTGGCGTCCGGTGTCGCCTACACCTCCTACCGGCTGTTCCTCGACGTGAGCAGCGGCATCGTCGAACGCTTCCGCTCGATGCCGATCGCGCGGCCCAGCGTGCTGTGGGCGCACGTCCTCACCTCGCTGGTGGCCAACCTCGCGGGGGTCGCGGTCGTCGTCGCCGTCGCGCTGCTGCTCGGGTTCCGCACCGGGGCGTCCGTCGGCGCGTGGCTCGCCGTGCTGGGGATGCTGACGCTGTTCACGCTCACCCTCACGTGGATCGCGGTGATCGCCGGCGTCGCCGCCACCTCCCCCGACGGGGCGAGCGGCGTCGGCTACGTGCTGCTCTTCCTGCCGTTCATCAGCTCGGCCTTCGTGCCGACCGGCACCATGCCGGGGCCGGTGGCGTGGTTCGCCGAGCACCAGCCGGTGACGGCGGTCGTCGACACGATCCGCGCGCTGCTGGCCGGGCAGCCCGTGGGCTCGGACATCGGTGTGGCGCTGGCCTGGCTGGTCGGCGTGCTCGTCGTGGCGTACCTGGTGGCGGTCGCGACGTACCGGCGGCGGATCGGCTGACGGGTAGCCGGGCCGGGCGGCGGAGGGGGCCGCCCGGCACCGGGTCAGCTCGCCGCGCCGCGCTCGATCCCGAGCGTCGCGACGAGGTCCTCGTGCAGCTCGAACCACACGCGATGGCACGAGTCGACGTCCGTGCCGTCGACCCGGCCCGGCTCGCCGGCGGCGGCGCGGCGCCGCGCCCGCGCGAACCGCTCGTCGTAGCCGGCGAACCGCTGCAGGACGCCGACGAGCCGGGCGACCAGCGGCACCAGGCCGCGCTCGACGGCCGCCAGGTCGTCGAGCACCGCGGCGTCCCACGCGGTGTCGGTGTGGTCGTTCGGGGCCAGGGGGTCGGCGGGCGTCGGACGCAGCTGCCAGCGGGTGCACGCCTCCTGCAGCCGGGTGTTCAGCGGCAGGAAGTCGCGGTGGACCGCACGGACCTCGTCCCACCCGTCGACGTCCGTGAGCTCGGCCGCCAGGCGACGCTCCCCCTCCGCGCGACCGGCCGCGGTGAGCGACCAGCCGCCCAGGCCGGCGAACGCCGCGTGCGTCACCCAGCCACGGGCCTCGGCGTCGAGCAGCAGGTCCTCGGTCACGTCGGCGCCGACGCCCGCACGCCGGGCGAGAGCGCCGACCTCCGCGAAGCCGGCGACGCGCACGGCGTGCAGCACCCGCAGGTCGGGCGCCGACGTGCGGGTCATGACGCGGTCCCGCGCCGGGCAGCGAGGCGGGCGTGGTGCTGCTGGCACGCCTGCGGTGAGTTGAACCCCATCGCGTCGGCGATCTGCGCCCAGGTGAGCCCGGCGCTGCGGGCGGCGAACAGCAGCCCGTCCTCGAGACCGTCGACCTCGGCCCGCGCGGCGGGGAGCATGGTCAGCGCGGCCAGCAGGTCGTCGGGGCCGAGGTCGGCCGAGCGCCACACGGCGTCCTGCACGAGGTCGACGGCCGACGGCGGCATCGGTGCCGGCCGCCAGGGCTGCTCGCGGATCGCGTCCGCGCCCGCAGCCCGTAGCCGGCGACGGGCCTCGTGCTCGCGGTGCGCCTGCGCCTGGTCGTCGCGCGCCGCGGCGGCGAGACGGTCCTTGTGCTCCATGCGGCGATCGTCCACACTCAACAGTCGGTTGTCAACGGATCGTTGAGGACGTGAGGGGGTGCACCGTGCTCATCCCGCTCGCCGACGCCGACCGCCCGACGTGCGGCGGCAAGGCCGGTGCGCTCGGGGACCTGGTGCGGGCAGGACTGCCGGTGCCGGACGGGTTCGTCGTCCCGGTCGCGGCGCACCGGGGAAGCGACGCCCCCGGCGACCGGCCCGTGCCGCCGGACCTCCACGCCACCCTGACCGACGCCCTGCACGCGCTCGGCGACGTGCCCGTGGCCGTGCGCTCGTCGGCGGGGCACGAGGACGGGACGCACGCGTCGGCCGCCGGGCAGCACGCCACCGTCCTCGGTGTGCGTGACGTGGCCGACGTCGTCGACGCCGTCCGCGCCTGCTGGACCTCCCTGCACGCACCGGGTGCGGTCGCCTACCGCGCCGCGACCACCGGCCCGGGCCACCCCGTCATGGGTGTGCTCGTGCAGCGCCTGGTCGACGCCGACATCGCGGGCGTGCTGTTCACGCGCGACGACGGCACCGTCCTGATCGAGGCGTCGTGGGGGCTGGGCGCGACGGTCGTCGGCGGCACGGTCACCCCCGACGCCCACCGCGTCCAGGGCGACGGCACCGTCACGCGGACCGTCGCGGACAAGCGCACCCGTGCGGACCGGGTCGGCACCCGGATCGTCGTGCGCGACGTCCCCGACGGCGACCGCCTGCGACCGGCCCTGGACGACGCCACCGCCGTACGGCTCGCCGACCTGGGGCGACGCGCCGCCGACCTGCTCGGCGCGCCGCAGGACGTCGAGTGGGCGGTGGCCGACGGCACCGCGTGGGTGCTGCAGGCCCGGCCCGTGACGTCCGAACCGCCCACGGACGCCCCGGCCGCGGCCGCTCGTGCCCTCGACGGGGGCGCACCGGACGGCGTCGCCACGGACCTGCTGACGGGCACACCGGGCAGCCGCGGAACCGCGACCGGCCCGGCGCGCGTGGTGCACGGGCCCGCCGACTTCGCGCGCGTCCGCCGCGGTGACGTGCTGGTCTGCCGGTGGACCGACCCGTCGTGGACGGCACTGCTGCACCTCGCCGCCGGCGTCGTCACCGAGACCGGCGGGGTGCTGTCGCACGCCGCGATCGTCGCCCGCGAGCGCGGGATCCCCGCCGTCCTCGGTGTCGCGCACGCGACGACCGCGCTGGCGGACGGCTCGACCCTGCAGGTCGACGGCACCACCGGCACCGTCGGCGCACCTGGCACCCCGAGGACGTGATCGCATGGCGACCCGCCACCTGTACGTCGCCCGCCACGGCGAGGCGGACGCGCTGGGGACCCTCACCGCCACCGGCCGCCGACAGGCCGCACTGCTGGGCGAGCGCCTCGCACGCGTCCCGGTCACGGCCGTGTGGCACTCGCCGCTGCCGCGCGCCGTCGTGAGCGCCCACGAGGTCGCCCGGCACCTGCCCGGGGTGGCCGTCGCACCGGCCGACGAGCTCGTCGACCACGTGCCGCACGTCCCGGCGCCGGCCGACGTGCCGCGCCCGCTGGTGGGGTTCTTCGACGGGTTCGACACCGCCGAGGCCGCCGCGGGGCGACGCACGGCCGACGCCCTCGCCCAGCGGTTCGCCGCCGCGCCGGCCGGCGCGGACGACGTCCACGAGGTCCTGGTGACCCACGCCTACCAGGTCGCGTGGCTGGTCAGGCACGCACTGGACGCCCCCGACGCCCGCTGGATCGGGCTCGAGAGCGCGAACGCCGCCCTGACCGTCCTGGAGTACCGGCCCGACCTGCCGCCGACCCTCGTGACGTTCAACGACCAGAGCCACCTGCCACCCGGGCTGCGGTGGACCGGCTTCCCCGGTGACCCGCGGGTCTGACCGCGTCGTGCGGCACACCCCGCCCGGGTCCGGCGCGCGGACGACGCCCGGGCTTTCCCCCGACGCCCCGGACGGTGGATGCTCATCCCCGTGAACCGAGCAGCCGCGGCAGTGGTGCCCCTGTCGATCCCGAGCCCCGACCTGTCCTGGTCGGGCATCTCCGTCGGCCCCCTGACGTTCCACACCTACGCGCTGTGCCTGATGGCGGGCATCGCGGCGGCGGTCTGGCTGACCTCGCGGCGGCTGACGGCGCGCGGCGGACCCCCCGGGGCGGTCCTCGACATCGCGATCTGGGCCGTGCCGTTCGGCATCATCGGCGCCCGGATCTACCACGTGGTCACGCACCTCGGGAACTACGTGGACGACCCCGTGAGCGCGCTCTACGTGTGGGAGGGCGGCATCGCGATCCTCGGCTCGCTCATCGGCGGGACGGTGGGCGCCGCCATCGGGTGCCGCCGCGCCGGGGTGCGGCTCCTGTCGTTCGCCGACGCGCTGGCCCCGGCCATGCTGCTCGCGCAGGCGATCGGGCGGCTCGGCAACTGGTTCAACCACGAGCTGTACGGCAGCCCCACCACGCTGCCGTGGGGCCTGGAGATCCCGTCGAGCAACGGCGCCTTCCCCCCGGGCCTGCCCGACGGGACGCTGTTCCACCCGCTGTTCCTCTACGAGATGCTGTGGAACCTGCTCGGGATCGCGGTGATCCTGCTGCTGGAGCGGCGCGTCGCGATGCGCTGGGGCACCGCGTTCGGCGCGTACCTGGTCTGGTACGGCGCGGGCCGGGTGTGGCTCGAGCTGCTGCGCATCGACCCGACCAGCGTCACGCCGCTGGGCCTGCCCGCCAACGTGTGGGGCGCCCTGGCCGCGGTGGTCACCGGGGTGACGCTCATCGTGGTGCAGCGGCGCCGGCACCCCGAGCCGGAGACGTCGGTGCTGCTGCCCGGCCACGAGCCCGCGGCGTCGGACGGGCAGGACGCCACGGAGCTAGATGAGGCGTCCGGGCAGCAGGCCGCGTCGAGCGGACCGGGCGTCCCGCCGACGACGGGCACCTGACCCCCCGCGCGCCTCAGACGGACGACGCCCCGGACGTCAGGCGTACGACGCGGTCACCGTCCGCGCGGCACCGTCCAGGGTCATCCGCCCGCCGTACGGGACGATCCACTGCGGCCGCGTGTGGCCGAACGGCACGCCCACGCACACCACGGCGTCGGGGTTGTACCGCGCGACCTCCCCGACGACGGCGTCGCGCTGCTCGGCCCTGCGGCGCGCACGCTCGTCGGCGTCGAGCCGCACCTCGAAGCCCGTCACGGGCGGGCGCGCGACGCACACGCCGGCGACGGCGGCCAGCATGCCGCGCTCACCGAGCGAGCGCACCCAGCGCTGCACGGTCGGCGCCGAGGGCAGCTCCTCGCTCGTCTCCAGCAGCAGGATCGCGCCCTCCAGGTCCGCGGTGGGCGGGAACCGGTCGGCCATCGCGATCCAGTCGAGGACGTCGAGGCACCCGCCCCAGGTGGGGCCGGTGACCGAGCGCGCCGGGCCCGCCCACGTCCACGGCCCGGTGGGCTCCCGCTCGCCGTACTCGGTCAGGGCGCGGGGGTCGAGCCAGTCGTGGCCGAGGTCCTCGGACTCACCCGGCTCGGTCAGCGTGAGCGTCTCCCCCGTCAGCAGCGCCGCGCGCAGCGAGGCGAGGTGGACGTCGTCGACCGCGGGTCCGGGGCCCAGGTGCACCTGCGTGGAGCCGCCGTAGAAGCCGGCGACGCCCTGCTGCCACAGCCAGCTCAGCAGGTTGGTGTTGTCGCTGTAGCCGAGGAAGGGCTTGGGATCCGCCCGGACGGCGCCGGCGTCGAGGTGGGGCACGACGAGGACCTGGTCCTCGCCCCCGATCGTCGCCAGCACCGCCCGGATCGTCGGGTCCGCGAACGCGGCGTTCAGGTCCCGCGCGCGTTCCTGCGGGGACGCCCCGAGCTGCCGGGTCGTCGGGTACTCGACGGGCACCAGACCGGTGGCCTCGACCAGCCGGCGCATCGCCTGCTCGTGCACGGCGGGCGCGAACCCGGGCGCGGCGAACGACGGGGACACGACCGCGACGCGGTCACCCGGGGCGAGCTTGGGCGGCGTGACGAGGGTCGGCATCGCGCCACCCAACCAGAGACCGACCCGCCCGACCCCTTGATTTCCTACTTGTCCAGCGCGTTCATGATCCTCACGCGGGAGTTCTTCCAGACGTTCTCCGACCGGCCGGTCGGCAACCCCGCCGAGTCCGTGTCGGTGTCCACCGCGATCTTCCTCGACGGCCGCGAGGACGTCGACGCGACGATCGCCCTGGGGACCGCCGCCGGCGGGCGGGAGGAGCGCCCGGCCGCCGACTACGGCTTCATGTACCAGCGCCAGCTCGCCGACCCCGACGGCAACGTCCTCGAGTTCGGCTGGATGGACCCGACCGCGGCCGAGCAGGGACCCGAGGCCTTCATGAGCCAGCAGGCCTGAGCCCTGTGGCGGCACGCGACTACGGGCAGTACTGCGGGATCACGCGCGCCCTGGAGCTCGTGGGCGAGCGGTGGGCGCTGCTCATCGTGCGCGACCTGCTCGTCGGCCCCCGCCGCTACGGCGAGCTCGCCGCCGGGCTGCCGCGCATCCCCACCAACATCCTGGCGACGCGCCTCAAGGAGCTGCAGGAGGCGGGCATCCTGCGGCGCGCGCCGCGCTCGCGCGTCATCGTGTACGAGCTCACGCCGTTCGGGCACGAGCTCGAGCCGGTGGTGCTCGCGCTCGGCGCCTGGGGCTTCAAGGCCCTGGGCGACCCGCGCGACGAGCAGGTCCTCACCCCCGCCGCCCTCACCATGACGCTGCGCGCGGCCTTCCGCCCCGCGGTGGCGGTCGGCCTGCCGCCGACGGCCTACGCGGCGCGGCTGGGTCCCGACGGCCTCGTCGTCCGGGTCGACGGCGGAACGCTCGACGTCACGCCCGGCGACGGGACCGTCGACCTCGCGTTCACCGCCGGACCCGGCCTCCACCGGGTCATCTCCGGCGAGCTCAGCCCGGACCGCGCCGTCGCCACCGGCGCGGTCGAGGTGCTGCACGGCCCCGGTACGCTCCTCGACCGCTTCGTTCACCACGGCCGCCGACGGCGCCCCCGCGCTCGTCGACGGCGCGGGCCGACTCTCCGAGGAGGGGACGTCGGTGCTGGTCGAGACCGGCGCCGCCACCGCCGCCGACTACGGCATCAAGTACGCCGTCATCCAGGCCGGTGCCGACCGCGCCGCGACCGAGTCCATGGCGTACGGCGGTCCCGAGGGCGCGGCGTCCGTCACCGCGTACTCGATCGACATCGCCGCGGCCGACGGGGCGGGCGCGAGCTCCATCGGGCGCGGGGTGGCTGCCGCCGCGCTGTTCGGGCTCGGTGCGCTGCTCGCCGGGGTGGCACGGCGTCGGTTCGTCTGACGGACGTCGGCGGGCCGGGCTCGAAGCCCGGCCCGCCGGCGTCACGCCTCCGGGGGGACGGTGCCGAGGATCGGGTCGTCCGGGACCGCCCGAAGGCGCGGCGCGCCTCCACCCGTCGCACCGCCGACGCCGCCGGACCGACACCTGCGACTGGACCGGATGGGTGAACCGCCATGCCGGCTCCCGCACGAAGTCATGCGCTCAAGAGAGATGGCAGGCGAAAGGGACCTTCTGGGCCCGACTCGTCCACTACGGTCCGGGCTGCGCGTGGCTGCGGCACCAGCGGCGTCAGTGATCGGAGTGCCGGGCCGGCGACGGCGCCGACGGAGCCAGGGAGCGCTCGTGTTCGAGTTCGGGGTGAGTGAGTCGTCCGCGGGGCTGGCCGCGTTGTTCGGTGAAGGAATCCGCCTCGTCTCCAGGTACTACGTCGAGGACCCCGAGACCGGGAGCCTCCTGGTCGAAGCCGGAGGCGTCGGCCGCGGGGAGAGCGGCGAGACCCTCGTCCTGCGCTGGCACGGGCGCCCCATCGGGCTCGAAGCCCGCGTGACACGTCGGGACGACGAACACGGCACCCACCCGCTCGCCACCCTGTCGGAGCTGGGCACGAGCAGCTTCGCCCTGCTGAAGGCGGGGGTTCCTCATGTCGAGCTGACACCGGAGGACGCCACCCGGGCCATGCAGGTCGCCGCCGAGGCGTACGTCGTCTACGCGACCTACCGCGAGGACCACGGGCCTGGTATCCGCGTCACCGACCCGCTGGACCCGAACCACGAGCTGTCACCCGCCGACTTCGGCTACGGCGAGATCACGCCCGAGCGGTGGGGCAAGCGATGAGCGCCGCGATGCGGGGGGCCCCGACGCGCCGCTCACCGAGTACATCGCCTGGCTGGAGGCGCGCAACGCGGACGTCCGCGAGAACGGTGCGCCCCCTGACCACCGACGCGCTCGCCGAGCTCGCGAGCCGTGCGTCGGTCGAGAGCCCGAACGCCACCGACGGCGCGATCTTCTACAGCGGGAAGAACCCGTACGACGCTAATGCGTCCGCCATCGGGCTTGCCACCGATGCGGCCGGGAAGCTAGCCGTGATCGACGAGACGACATTCGCGTACCTCATCGACTCGCCACAGCTCAAGAACGCCTATAAGGACGCGACCGGGCGGCAAACCACTGGACTGGAGTTACGACAAGCCGACGGAGAATTTCGTCAACCGGATCTGGGGCGAGGCGTCCGAGCGCTACGTGGCTGCCGCCCACGCGACGTCATCGTCCTGCTCCCGGATCACGCGCGCATTGACCGCGTTCTCGGCACGCCACCGCGTCTCGGCCCGACTCGTCCACTACTGTCCGGCTGCGCGCCGCCGTGACACCAGCCGGCGCCGGTGATCGGAGTGCCGGGCCGGCGACGGCACCGGCGGAGCCAGGGAGCGCTCGTGTTCGAGTTCCGGGTGAGTGAGTCGTCCGCGGGGCTGGCCGCGGCGTTCGGCGAAGAGATCAGAGTGGCCGCCGCGAGTGTCGAGGGAGCACACGTGTTCGAGTACCGCAAGGGCCGCACCGTGGGAGAGGTCGCCGCGCTGTTCGGCGACGGGGTCACGCTGGCGGACAGGACCTACGTCGAGGACACCGAGACCGGCAGCCTCCTGGTCCCCGCCGGCGGGGACGGCCCGGAGAACCCGGGCGGCTCCTACGTGCTGCGGTGGCACGGGCGGGCCATCGGGGTGGACTACCGGATCACCCGCCGCGACGACGAGCACGGCGACCACGCCCTCTTCACGCTCAGCGGGCCCGGCGCGTCCCACGGCGCCCTGCTGCGGGCCAAGGTGCCGCTGGTCGACCTGACGCCGGAGGACGCGACGCGCGCACTGCACGTCGCCGCCGAGGCGTGCGTCGTGTACGAGTCCCACCGCGCCGACTACGGCCCGGGCGCCCGCGTCACCGATCCGCTGGACCCGGCCCGAGAGCTGTCGCCCGCGGACTTCGGCTACGGCGAGATCGCGCCTGTGACGCGAGGTGCCCGATGAACCCGATGCCGGCGCCCGGAGCGTCCCTCGCCGAGATGGTCGACTGGCTCGCCGCCCACAACGACGCGGTCGCGGACGGCACAGCCGCACCGCTTACCGAGACCCAGCTGCTGGACCTGGGCTGGGGTGACCCGCTCGACCCGGGCGTCAAGTGGAACAACGACCTGTGGGCGACAGCCTCGGCCCGGTACGCGGCCGCAGCACGGGGCGACGTGATCGTCCTGCTGCCGCAGGACGGCGCCGACTGGACCCGCGACTTCGGGACCGTCGAGCTGCCCGGCCTGCTGGCCGACACCGCCGTCGACACCATCAACGGCATCTCGCGGGACTCCCTCGTGCGCGCCTGGGAGAACACGCGGAGCGACGCGCTCGCCAACGGGTTCACGCCCGACGAGGCCCGCCAGCACGCGCTGCTGGCCGTGTTCGACGACCGGCGGAGCCAGGGGAGCGCTCGTGTTCGAGTTCCGGGTCGGTGAGTCGTACGCGGGGCTGTCCGCGTTGTTCGGTGAAGGGATCAGGCTCGCCTCCAAGTTCTACGTCGAGGACCCCGAGACCGGCAGCCTCCTGGTCAGGGCCGGAGGCGTGGGTCGCGAGGAGAGGGGCGAGGCCCTCCTGCTGCGCTGGCACGGGCGCCCCATCGGGCTCGAGGCTCACGTGACGCGGCGCGACGACGAGCACGGCGCCCACTCGCTCGCCACGCTGTCGGAACTGGGCACGAGCAGCTTCGCCCGGCTGGCGACGGGGGTGCCCCATGTCGAGCTGACGCCGGAGGACGCCACCCGGGCCATGCACGTCGCCGCCGAGGCATTCGTCGTCTACGCGACCCACCTCGGGTTCTACGGACCCGGGATCCGCGTTATCGACCCGCTGGACCCAGACCGCGAGCTGTCACCCACCGACTTCGGCTACGGCGAGATCGCGCCCGAGTGGTGGAACAACCGATGAGCGCCGCGATGCCGGGACCCCACGCGCCGCTCGCCGGGAGTACCTCGAATGGCTGGACGCGCGCATCGCGGACGTCCACGAGAACGGCGCGCCACCGCTGACCACCGAGGAGCTCGCCGAGCTCGCGAGCCGCGCGTCGGCCAAGAGCCCGAACGCCACCGATGGTTAGCTCACCCTCGTTGACGGGATCACCGCGGCCGCGCTGCAGGCCGGGGTGGCGCGGCGTCGGTCGTCTGAACGCCGGTCCGCCCGGCGGACGTCACGCCTCCGGCAGCACCTCGCGCAGCCGTGCGGCGAACGCCTCCGGCTGCCCCGGCATCCCGAACTCGTCGCCCAGGAACCCGCCGTGGTTGCTCGGGAAGATGGCGACCTGCGTGCCGAGGAGGTCTGCGAGCGCGTGGGTCGACCGCCACGTGATGATGCCCTCGCTCTCGATCCCGGCGGCGAGCACGACGCTCGTCGGTGAGGACCGCAGCGCGGCGACGTCCGGCTGGTACGCCGTCACCGGGGCCGACGCACCGGAGAGCAGCGGGTCGTCGCGGGAGCCGTCGTCCTGCGCGGGCATGCCGAACGCCGCCGGGTCGGGCAGCTCGGCGAGGAAGTCCGCGGGGAACGGGCCCTGCCACGACGTGAGGGCGATGAACGCGGCCATGCCGTGCCCCCAGCCGTGCTCCTGGTAGGCGGCGTCGGCCCGGGCGGACGCGGCCCGCGCGTTCTCGGCGTCGGGCAGCACCCCGAGGATCGGCGGCTCGTGCGCGACGAGCGTGCGGACGTCCTGCGGGTACGCGGTGACCCAGGCGAGACCTGTGATCGCGCCCCCGCTGCTGCCGAGCAGGTCGACCGGGCCGGCCCCCAGCGCGCTGACCAGCGCGTGCAGGTCCTGCGCCTGCACCGCCGGGTCGTGGTCCGTGCGCCCGTCGTCCCGCGTGCTGCGGCCGATGCCGCGCGGGTCGTACGTCACGACCGTCCGGTCGGTGAAGTGCGAGGCCAGGGTGCCGAACCCGGTGGCGTCCATCGGCTGGCCGATGAGCACGAGCGGCGGTCGGCCGTCCGCCGTCGGCAGCGGACCACGCACGTCGTAGGCGATGGTCGCGCCGGGCACGTCGAGGGTGCGGTAGGTCGCGGTGTCGGTCATCGGGTCCTCCGGGGTGGGTGCGGGGTACACGGTTCCGACCCGGCGGGCCGCCGTAACTCATCGGCTCCGCCCACCACGCGCGAGCAGGAGCACGGCGTCGACGAGGGCGCGGGTGTCGGTGGCCGCTGCCATGCTCGGTCCTGACGCCGCGGCTCGACGGTGGGCCGGCGTGGTGGCGCACCCGACGCCCCACCTCGCCGCCGTGCTGCCGGTGCTGGAGGTCCCCGTGCCCGACGACGACGCACCCCGCACGACGACACCGGAGACCGCCGCGCCGCCCCTGACCGTCCACGAGCTCGACGCCTCGACGTGGGACGCGTTCGCCGAGCTCGTCGAGCGGAACAACGGGATCTTCGGCGGCTGCTGGTGCATCGGCTGGCACCCCGAGTGCGGGCAGCGCGGCATCAGCCACCGGGACGTCAAGGAGCAGCGCGTGCGCACCGGGGGCGCCCACGCGGCGCTCGTCGTGGACGCCGACGGCCTCGCGCAGGGCTGGGCCCAGTACGGCAGCCCGCAGGAGCTGCCGAACATCAAGCACCGCCGCCGGTACGACCAGGAGCCGCCGCCGGTGCCCGACTGGCGGATCGCCTGCGTGTACGTCGACCGGCGCCACCGGGGGCAGGGCGTCGCACGCGTCGCCCTGGAGGGTGCGCTCGACTCCATCGCCCGGCAGGGGGGCGGTCTGGTCGAGGCGATCTCCGAGACGACCGCCGGACGCGACGCGCAGGGCCGCTTCCTGTTCAGCGGGACGGTCGAGCTCTTCGACCAGTACGACTTCGAGCGGGTGCGGCAGGTCGGCATGCACGCGTGGATCGTCCAGCGGGTGCTGGCCGCGCACTGAGCGGGCGGCCGGCGGTGGGGGGCTGCACCTGGCCCGGCAACGTGACAGTGGTCGCACCACCGTGGCGCGCACACCCCCGACGCGTACCATTTCTGCGGCCCTCGCCCCCCGAGACGGCTCTTCCCCTGCAGGACGGACGGCGCATGCCCGCGCACACCACCACGCCGGTGCCCCCCACCGACGACACCCCCGACACCCCCGACGCGACGACCGGCGCCGGTGTCGACCCCGCCGAGTTCGCGACGTTCCTGCGGGTGATGGACCAGGTCGCCGTCCTGCCGCAGGACCACCCGCAGCACGCGGCCGCCCGACGCGCCGCGTCGGGCCTGTTCAAGGCCGCGAAGAAGCACCGCCGGGGCGAGAAGCGGCGCCTGCTGGCCGACGCCGACGCCGCCGTCATCGCGGCCACCGCCACCGGCAGCCCGGGGCGGATCGACGACGAGACCAACGGCATCCCGCTGTCGTCGTCAGCCACCGGGGCGATCGCCGGCACCCTGCTCAAGCCGCGTCCGTGCTACGTCTGCAAGGAGGACTACACGGTCGTCGACGCGTTCTACCACCAGCTCTGCCCGGCGTGCGCGGCGTTGCACCACGCCAAGCGGGACGCCCGGACCGACCTCACGGGCCGCCGGGCGCTGCTCACCGGCGGGCGCGCGAAGATCGGCATGTACATCGCGCTGCGGCTGCTGCGCGACGGCGCGGACCTGACGATCACCACGCGGTTCCCGCGGGACGCGGTCCGCCGGTTCGGCGCGATGGCCGACTCGTCCGACTGGATGGACCGGCTGCACGTGGTCGGCATCGACCTGCGCGACCCGTCGCAGGTGGTGTCGCTCGCCGACCACGTCGCCGCGCAGGGCCCGCTCGACATCCTCATCAACAACGCCGCCCAGACCGTGCGCCGGTCGCCGGGCGCGTACGCCCAGCTCGCGGAGGCGGAGGCCGCGCCCCTGCCGGCCGAGGCCGCCGCGATGGTCACCACGTTCGGGCACACCAGCGACGCGCACCCGCGCGCCCTGGCCGGGTCCGTCAGCGAGCTCACCAGCCCTGCGCTCGCGATCGAGCGGGCGACCCGCGCCGCGGACGAGCTGGTCGCGCAGTCCCTCACGGCGCAGGCCGCGAGCCTCGAGCGGCTCGTCGCCGGCACGTCCATCGACGCCGGCGGCCTGATCCCCGACGTCGCCGAGACCAACTCCTGGGTCGCGACGGTCGAGCAGGTCGACCCGATGGAGCTGCTCGAGGTGCAGCTGTGCAACCAGACGGCGCCGTTCATCCTCATCAGCCGTCTGCGCCCCGCGCTGGCCGCGTCACCCGCGCGGCGCACGTACATCGTCAACGTGTCCGCGATGGAGGGCGTGTTCTCCCGCGGCTACAAGGGCCCGGGCCACCCGCACACCAACATGAGCAAGGCCGCCCTCAACATGCTCACGCGCACCAGCGCGGCGGAGATGCTGACCGACGGCATCCTCATGACCGCGGTCGACACCGGCTGGATCACCGACGAGCGCCCCCACTTCACCAAGGTGCGGCTCGCCGAGGAGGGCTTCCACGCCCCGCTCGACCTGGTCGACGGCGCCGCACGCGTCTACGACCCGATCGTGCGCGGTGAGGCCGGCGAGGACCTGTACGGCTGCTTCCTCAAGGACTACGCCCGCTCGCAGTGGTGAGGAGCCGCCCGGAGCGGGCGGCGGATCACGAGCTGGCGGCCACCGCCGTCGCGGCACCAGCGGCGGCCGCCGTCGCCTGGACGGCCTCCCACGCCTTGCGCGCCGCCTCGCCGCCGACGTCGCCCTCGGCGACCCGCTTGCCCCGGGCGCGCAGCTCGCGGTTCGGCAGGCCGGTGCCCGGCAGCACCTTGGGCAGGGCGTCGACCGCCGAGAGCAGCGCCACGACGGACGCCTCGTGCGGGGTGGGCGCACGTCCCGCCACCAGCACCTCGTGCAGCCCGCGGCGGACCTCCGCCTCGTGCAGCCCGTCGACCGCCGGCCACGAGGACGTCGGGAAGATCCCGAGGACCCGCCCCTCCTGCGCCCGCAGCACGCCGCGCTCGACGAGCCGCGCGTAGAGCCGCTCCCGCAGGCCCTTGCGGATCCGGTCGAGCACCGCGGCCGGCGACCCGTTGCCGGCGCCGACGCGCGCAAGGGCCTCGTCGAGGACGTCGTCCCCGACCGCGGGCCCGGGGACGACCTGCAGCGTCGTGCGGCGCAGCACGCCGCCGGCGGTCACGGCCTCCAGCCGCCCGGCGGCCGCGAGCTCCGCGATCACCGCGCCCGCCACGGCGATGTCGCGGCGGGTCCCGTCGACCAGCGACCTCCCGGTGGTGTCGTCGGTGAGCAGCAGCAGGACGTCCTCGGCCATGAGCATGCGGTCACGCTAGGGACGCGCTGCGGCGGACGCATCATCCGCGCGACGGAGATGGCGGTGTCGTGTCGCACCCCGCGGCGGCCCCCGGCCGTGCCCCGTCACCGTGGCGCGATGGCCGACCGGAGCCCGCTCGACGCGGCGGGCTGGGGCCTGGGACGATGGAGCGGCTGCGGCAGCTGCGCGCGGCCGCCGACAGGCCGCCGGCGATGTCGGTCAGGACCTCACGGACGTGGTCGAGCTGATCGGTGGCGAAGGTGACCGCGCTCATCGAGTAGAACGGCGGCTGACCGTCCACCGGGCGGGCCCGGTAGGACTCGTCCAGGAACGCCACTGCCCCAAGGGTGTTCTGGTACAGCTCGACGAGCTTCTGGTCGCGCAGCGACGGGCTGGTCACGAGGCGCTACTCCACCACACGGCTGACGGCCGTCGCTCGGCGTCGCCTTACTACCTCGGCGGCGGTGGGTGCCTGTCACGACGTGGGATTGATCTTCGCGCGGCGGACTGCGAACGGGTGGTCGTCGCGCCGGGCTGCGGGCACCCTGCTGGGCGTGCTCCTCGTCGAGGGCCCGCTGACCCCGCTCGAGCGAGGTGTGCTCTTCGGTCGTGCGCGCGGTGCTCGCCTCGCGCAGCTTGCGGACGTGCTCGGCCAGGGCGCCGGCGTCGGTGGTGGGCGTGGTGGGCTCGCCAACAGCCGCTGCTCGGGCCGCGCACCGGCCTCAGGCCCGGGCGGCGTCCTCGGTGGTCCGCCCGGGTGCGGACGGGTCGACGGCCCGGTCGCCGACCAGCGTCGCCAGGTCCGCCTCGAGCGCCGCGAGCCGGTCCGGGCCCAGCCGCTGGGCCCACTGCGCGCGCAGCCCGTCGAGGGCGTCCTCGCCGCGCCGCAGGACCTCGCGTCCCAGCGGCGTGACCTCGAGGCGCGTCCGGCGTCCGTCCGCCGGGTCGGGCGCCGTGGCGACGTAGCCGCGCTCGACGAGGACGGCGATGGTCTTGGCGGCGGCCTGCTTGGAGACGCCGGTGCGGCGCCCGAGCTCCGTCGCGCCGTCGGCACCGGCGGCGATCGCCCGCATCGCGAACTCGTGCACGGGGCGGAAGTCGCCGTGCCCGCCGACTGCGAGGCCTGCCGTCGCGGCGTCGACCAGCGCCCGGTACCCGCCGAGGAGCAGGAGAGCGAGGTCGGCACCGGTGCGCGGCATGGGCTCAGCCTAGGGTCTCGATTTTCGTCAACCCGGTTGGCTACAATGGACAACCGAGTTGACGAAGGAGTGCCCATGCACCCGCCCGCCATCCCGACCACGCCCGACCTCTCGACCACACCCGACGTCGAGCACCACCACGTCGATGTGGGCGACGTGACGCTCCACGCCGTGTCCGCGGGGAGCACCGGCTCGCCCGTGCTGCTGGTGCACGGCTTCCCGGAGACCTGGTGGGCGTTCCGCCGCGTCCTGCCGCTGCTGGCCCCGCACCACCGCGTCGTCGCCGTGGACCTGCGCGGGTTCGGCGACTCCGGCGGCGCGGAGGACGCCGGCACCACGGGCGACGCCGACAGCGCGGCGGCCGCAAGGGACCTGCACCGGCTCGTCGAGCAGCTCGACCTCGGCCCGGTGCACGTCACGTCGCAGGACCTCAGCGGTGCCGCGGTCACCCGGTTCGCGGCAGCGCACCCCGAGTCCGTGCGCAGCCTCACGGCGGTGGAGACGGGCCTGGCCGGCTTCGGCCTCGAGGCGCTGGCCGACGTCGCGCGCGGCGGCTCGTGGCACATCGGGGCGCTCGCCTCGCCCGGCGTCCCCGAGCTGCTGCTGGCCGGCCGCGAGCGGGCGTTCCTCGCCGACTGGTTCGGCCGGATGACCGCCGTCCCCGGGGCCGTCGGACCCGCGGACCTCGACGAGCTCGTCCGGACGTACGCGCGGCCGGGCGGGTGGAGCGGCGCGGCCGGCCTCTACCGGTCGCTGCTCGCCGAGGGCGACGAGCTGCGTGCTCTCCTCGGGCGCTCACCGCTGCGGATGCCCGTCCTGACCGTCGGTGCAGGCGGCGGCCCGTTCACGCACGACACGTTCCGGCAGGTCACGGCCGGCCGGGTCGAGGCCGTGCAGCTCGACGGCGTCGGCCACCACGTCGCGCTCGAGGCGCCGGACCGCCTGGCCGACGCGCTGCTGCACTTCGTCGCCGGCGTGGACGCCGAGGCCGCCGAGCGCACCAGGAGCTGACGCTCGGACCGCACGACGACCGAGCCCGCCCGACCGCAGGGCGTCGCACGGGCCCGGCCGCCGCGGCGGGCGGGCGGCGCCGGGCTCCTGGTCCCGGCGCCGCGCCAGCTCACTCCGTCGGCGGCTCGTCCTTCCCCGCCTCCTCGGCGGCGTCCGCCTCCTCCTTGGTGCGGTGCACCGCACCGTCGGCGTGCTCCGGCGGGCCGTAGACCGTGTAGAGGATCAGCGGGTTCTCGCCGGTGTTGAGGAAGTTGTGCGTCCGCCCGGCCGGGACGACGACGAGGTCGCCCTGCGCGACGTTGCGCTCCTGGCCGGAGACGACCGCCTTGCCGGTGCCGGAGACGAACGTGAGGATCTGGTCGATGTCCTCGTGGACCTCCTCACCGATCTCCCCGCCCGGCGGGATCGTCATGATGACGAGCTGGCTGTGCTTGCCGGTCCACAGCACGCGCCGGAAGTCCGGGCTCTGCTGCGCGACGGTCGCGATCGTCCAGTGCTCCACGGGTGTCTCACCTCTCGCTGGGGGTCGGTGTCGCTGGTCATCCTGCTGCGGGCGGCGCGATCCCGCCTGCGGAACGGGTGGTCTGTCCGCGGATGTCCGCCCCTGCACGGGGTCGGTCACCGTGCGGCGCGGTACCGTCCCGTCCCGTGACGATGGAGCACGAGGACGGCGGCACCGCGCGGTCCGACGCGACGGCCCTGCTGCTGCGGCGCCTGCACGCGGCCGGGCTGACGGACGTCGTCGCTGTCGAGCACGCGGCGGGCGGACAGGCCGCCGTCGCGGGTCTGGCGCGCCGCGCGGACGGGACGTCCGTGTTCGTCAAGGGGTTCGTCGAGTCGCCGTCGGACGACGCGTTCGCCGCGGAGGCCGAGGGCCTGGATGCCCTGCGCACGCTCGGCGGGGCGGCGACGCCGCGGGTCGTCCTCGTCGCAGCCGACCTGCTCGTGCTCGAGCCCCTGCGCCCGCGGCCGGCCGACGCGGCGTTCTGGGAACGGTGCGCGCACGTCCTGGCCCGTCTGCACACGACGACCACGCACTCCCGGTTCGGGTGGCACCGCGACAACTGGCTCGGCCGGCGCCGCCAGGTCAACACGTGGCACGACGACGGGTTCGAGTTCTTCGCGCAGCACCGGCTGCTGCGGTGGCTGGACGAGCCCCGGGTCGCCGCCGCCCTGGACACGGGCGACCGCGCGGCGCTGGAGCACCTGTGCGCGCGGCTGCCCGAGCTGCTGCCGGTGCGCCCGGCCTGCCTGGTGCACGGCGACCTGTGGGCGGGCAACGTCATGGCCACGGCCGACGGGACGCCCGCACTCATCGACCCGGCCGTCTCCTACACGTGGGCCGACGTCGACCTCGCGCACGTCTGGACGACCGCCCCACCGCCCGAGGCCGACCGCTTCTTCCCGCTCTACGCCGAGCTGACGGGCCTCGACGACGGGTGGCGCGAGCGGATGCCGATCCTCCAGCTGCGCCAGCACCTCGCCGTCGTGGCGCAGTTCGACGACGACTGGGGCGCGGCCGACGCCCTGCGCGCGACGCTCGCGCCGTTCCGCCGCCGAGCCTGAGGCGACGTCGTCCGTCCGTCCGGCGCGCGCAGCCGCCCCGCCACCCGCCCCGGGGTCACCGCCGGAGCGACCACCGCCGGCGGGCAGCGCGGGCCTCCGGCGCGGGGGCGTCCTCCAGCGACATCACGAGGTAGACGACCCCGGCGAGCACCGCTCCCGGCGCGGGCGCCTGCGGGTGCTCCGACGCGGCGAGGCACACGTCCGCCTCGAACCCAACGGTCCGCACGCGCGCGACGTGGAACGTCCCACCGGTGAGCGCCGTGCGGCAGGTCCGCGAGTGCAGCACCGTGCCGTTGAGCCGGGCGTACGCCTCGGCCCCGGCCGGGTCGCCGAAGACGCCGTAGGAGACGAACGACTCCGGGCCCATCCGCGGGGGCCAGGGCCAGCCCTGTTCCACGTAGTGCGCCGGCGGCTCACCGTGGTCCTCCTTGTCGGGGCTCAGCAGCGAGGCCGGCGACGAGCCGAACGCCTGCACGTCGGGGAGGACCTGGACCTGCGAGCCGAAGGCGACGACCGCGGCACGACCACCGCGCGGGGCGGACGGGTCCAGCAGGGCCGACTGCTCGACGTCCGCAGCGAGTGCGGTGACCTTCTCCCCGCCCTGCAGGACGTCGGCACTCCACACCTGCTGGTTGAGGTGGCCGAGCGACGCGACCTCCGCACCCGCCTCGGCCGCGAACGACGGTGTCACGGCGAGGACCCGCCGCTGCCGGTCGACCTCCAGGACGAGCCGGGCACCTCCGTCGTCCTGCCAGCGCATCACCGTGATGCCGTCCCGCTCACCGAGCGGCGTCGCGCCCGCCCCGGCCGCTTCCAGGATGCGGTCGAGGTCACCCGGTGCCGTGGCGTCCAGACCGATGCAGGTGAAGTTCGCAGCCATGGCGTGACAGTAGGGGTTCGCGGTCGCGCCGCGTGGGGGGTTTCGGCACCGACGCGCGGCGCCTACCGTGAGGAGGTGAGCGCCACCACCCCCGATCCGGGCGTGCTCGTGATCGGTCTGGACCCCTACCGGGCGCCCGGCCCCTGGGACCCCGAGCCGGTCGCGCGCGCGGTGGCCCAGGGGATGACGCGCTTCGACGAGGCCGGCGTCACCGCGGTCCGGTGCCTGGTCGCTCTCGACGGGAGCGACGACGTCGAGCAGGTCGTCACCGACGCGCTCCGGTCCCGCGCCTGGCAGGTGGTGGTGGTCGGCGGCGGCATCCGCAAGCGTGAGGACCTGCTCGAGCTGTTCGAGCGCGTCGTCAACCTGGTGCACCGGCACGCGCCGCAGGCGGCGATCGCGTTCAACACCGTGCCGGACGACGTCTACGACGCCGCGGCCCGCTGGCTGGACTGACGTCCGCGAGTTCCCGACATCGGACTCGGGGCCACGTCAGGACGCCGGCCTCAGCCGCTGGTGACGCAGCGTGGCACCGGCCAGCAGCACGCCCCAGACCAGGAACCACGGCTCCCACAGCAGCAACCGCCACCGCAGGGCCCGGGCGGAGAGCACCTCGTCGGGCACGACGACGTGCGCCGCGACGAGCGCCACGGACGTCACCTGCAGCACGCCGTAGACGACGAGGACCGCCGCCCCCGCCCAGCCGAGCGACAGCAGGGGTCGGCGCGGCAGCCTGCGACCCCATGGCTGGACCAGCGCGAGGGCCAGCACCCCGCCCAGCACCTTGAGCACGAGCGCCACCGCGTTCGCGGAGAGCAGCGCCGGGTCACGTGCACGCCCGAGCCGCTCGACCGTCCCGCCGAGGGTGTCCAGGCCGAGCGTGCTGCCCGTCGCCCAGAGCAGGCTCACCGCGGCGAACGCGAACGCGGCCACGACCGCGCCCCACGCCACCCACGCGGGCGGCACCCACGCCCGATGCTCCGGACCCATGCCTCGTCACGCTAGCCACGGCCGGGGCCGCACGCAGCGCGGGCGGCAGGTGACGACGCCCCCGCGGTCGACGTGGCGGGCGCCCCACCCCCGACCGTGGGACGATCCAGGCAGATCCGGACGTCTCTCAAGATGCTCAGCGTGCTGACTGTTGTCACTCTGGTGCCATGGAGACCATGAACCCCGCCGCCTCAGTCGGCCGCACCACGTCCCAGGACCGGGTCCGTCAGGTCACGGTCCTCGTCGGCGCCGTGATCGCCATCGTCGGTGCGACCGTCGGCTCGGGCGCGTTCGGCGGGCAGCCGATCGCCGAGGCCGCGGGCGGCTCCCTGTCCGCCACGGCGACGCCCGTGGCCCCCGACAGCCCCGCCTTCTCGATCTGGTCCGTCATCTACACGGGCCTGGCGGTGTTCGCGATCGTCCAGGCGCTGCCCCGCCAGGCGACCGACCGTCGGCTGCGCGCCATCGCCTGGTGGGTGCTGGCGTCGATGCTGCTCAACGCGCTGTGGATCGCGGTCGTCCAGGCCGGGTCGGTCGGCGGCAGCGACCTCGTCATCATCGTGCTGCTCGCGGTCCTCGCGACGATGTTCGTCAAGCTCGTCCGGATGAACCACACCACGACGCTGCCCTCGGTGGTCACCGACCTGACCGTCGGCCTCTACCTCGGCTGGGTCAGCGTCGCGACGCTCGCCAACACCGCGGCGTTCCTGGCGATCGCGGACGTCGGCGAGCTGGGCCTCGGGGCGACGGGCTGGTCCGTCGTGCTCGTCTCGGCCGCCGCGCTGCTCGCCATCGCGTACGGCGCCTACGGCCGCCGGCGCCCGGCCCTCGTCATCCCCGTCGGCCTCGCGATGGCCTGGGGCCTGACGTGGATCGGCATCGGACGCACCAACGGCCCGCTGGTCGACGAGACCGTCGCCACAGCCGCCTTCGTCGCCGCCGGCGTCGCCTTCCTGGCGCCGGTCGTCGCGACACTGACCGCCCGCCGCCGCTGAGGCGACGGGGCGACGGATCGCGCGGACGGGTCCCGGAGGGGGCGGCCCGTCCGCGCGGTCGCGTGCGCTGCGGACGCAGGTCCGCCGCGCCGGGCTGCGCTCAGGAGCGGAACGGGAACCGGAACGGGATGGGGATGCCACCGCAGCAGCAGACGCCGCTGACGTCGGACTGCGCGAGCATCGTCGCCGCCTGGTAGCAGGCCACGAGCTGCACGACGGCCGGCACCACCGCACGGGTGACCCCGCGGCTGCGCACGGCCTGGCGGACGACGCCGGAGCAGGACGCGTCGCCGTGGGCGACGCGGTAGGCACAGCTGAAGCCCTTGCGGGGCGAGACGGACCGCTGGTACGCGGCGATCAGACGGTCGACGGCATGAGCGGCAGGAGTCATCGCCACAAGGTAGGTCGGGTGCGCGCGGTGCGCGCGGCGAGCGCCTTGCCGCTACGGTCACCGCGTGGCCACCTACGCGGCAGCGGACGGCACCGAGCTCACGTACGACGCCCACGGCCCCGCCGACGCCCCCGTCGTGATCGCACTGCCGGGCGGGCCCGCGCGCGACCCCGCGTACCTCGGTGACCTGGCCGGCCTGGCCGGGGCCCGGCGGCTCGTCGTACCCCACCCCCGTGGCGTCGGCCGCTCCCCGCTGGACCCCGCCCACGCCTCGTGGTGGGCGCAGGCCCAGGACGTGCAGGACCTGCGCCTGCACCTGGGTGCGTCGCGCGTCGTCCTGCTGGCGCACTCGGCGGCAGCACGCCAGGCGCTGGGCCACGCGCTGCGGTTCCCGGGCCTGGCCGGGCTCGTCCTCGTCACGCCGTCGGCGGCGTCGCTGGTGGACGTCGCCTCCGACGCGGAGGCGGTGGCCGCCCGGCGCGCGGACGACCCCGTGTTCCGGTCCGCGGTGGCGGTGCTCGAGGGCGGCGCCGACACGAGCAGCGCACAGGCCTACGACGCGTGGCAGCGGGCGGGTGCGCCCGCCGGGTACGCCGCGTGGGGACCCGCGGAGCGGGAGCACGCCGCCGCCGGCCGGTGGCACCTGGCGGCCGCCCGGGCGTACCTCGCGGGACCGCCGCCCGACGACCTGCGTGCGGGCCTGCCGACGCTGACCGTCCCCACGCTCGTGGTCGCCGGCGCCGAGGACGCCCTCACCGGTGTCACCCCGGTCGCAGCGCTCGCCGCCGCGCTGCCCGCCGGTCGGCTCGCCGTGCTGGCGGCGTGCGGGCACTACCCGTGGGTGGAGCAGCCCGCCGCGTTCCGGGGCGTGGTCGACGGCTTCCTGGCCGAGGTGCTGCCCGGCTGACCGCCGTCGGCGGACGGTGCGACCACCCCCGGGACGGACCGACGCCGATCGACCACCGGTTCCGGCCCCACCGGGCACCGCCGGCCACTACGTTCTGGCCATGCTCCTCTTCCCGCGCCGCCGGCCCGCGCCCGTCCCGTACCCGACGGGCTCCCCCGAGGACCTGGCTGCGCGCTGGCTCCGCTGGGTCGCGGGTCAGGACTGGGCGACCTCGCCGGTCGCCGACCTCAACGGCGAGCACGCCGGCCGGGACCAGCCGGACGACGTCTGGTTCCTCGCCGGGACGTTCGGCGGGCCGGTGCAGCGGGACTGCACGGTGCCGGCCGGGCGGCCGCTGTACGGCCCCGCGGTCAACATGTGGGGACCGGCGGGTGACGGTCCGCCGGTGCTGGGTGACGGGTTCGGCCGGATCACCGTGGACGGCGCGGACGTCGAGCTGCGGGAGGTCGTCGTCGACGCCGTGGACCTCGCGGGCTCGGAGGACAACCCCGTCACGCAGACCCGCCGGATCGTCCCCATGGCGATGTGGGGGCTGTGGGGCCTGGTCCCACCGCTGCCCGCCGGTCGCCACGAGGTCGTGATCAGGGGCGGCGACGGTCACGGGTTCACCGTCGAGGCGGTCTACACGCTCGACGTCGCCGCGGGCTGACCGCCCGCCTCGATCGCGTCGAGGTCCCGCACCGCGTACCGGTGGTGCTCCCACTCCTCCTCGAGGATCGTGTGCAGGCACGACAGCGTCGTCTCGGGGTACTGCGGCGCCCAGGGGTTGCGGCGCTCCACCGCGAGGTCGTCGACCGTGACGTCGGCCAGGTAGTCACGCACCATGGCGACACGCTCGGCGCGGACCGCCAGCACGTCGTCGTACGCGGGGGTCCCCGGGGCGAACACCGACGGGTCGTTGCCGTCGGCCTCGTACTCCTCGTTCGGGTGACCGAGCGGGTGGAACGGCTGCTCGACGCCCAGCACGGCCCGTCGCAGCCACGTGTCCGTGGCCATGACCAGGTGACGCAGCGTCTGGGCGAACGACCACTCGCCGTCGACCTGCACGTCGACCGTGCCCGGCGGCATGGCGGCGGCCCGTGCGAGGGTCGCCTCCCACGTGCGCTCGAGCGCCGCCCACGCCGCGCGCAGCCCGTCGGGGTCGGATGCGCGGCGCAGCTCGCGCCCCGGGAACCGTCGGTCCGGCTCGGCGTCGACGAACGGCACGACGTCGACGCCGTTGACCAGCAGGCTCCCGCTCTCCACGAGCCACGGCGAGTCGATCTCGGCGCCGTCGACCTCGACGCCCCGCATGACGACGCCGGACAGGTCGGCACGCACGAACCGCGCCCCCCGCAGGTCGACGCCCGTGAGGTGCGCGCCGCGCAGGTCGTCGTCAGGTCCCGGCACGGTCATCCCCGACCCCCTCGTCGTCCCGACAGTGCCCCGCGCCGTCCGCGGGCGCGCTCGCCCCTCACACGGTCAGCAGCACCTTCGTCGCCCGCCGCTCGTCCATCGCACGGTAGCCCTCGGCGGCCTGCTCGAGCGAGAGGGTGAGGTCGAAGACCCGTCCGGGGTCGATGGTCCGGTCCCAGATCCGGCGGATCAGGTCCGGCAGGAACCTGCGCACCGGAGCCGGCCCGCCGTGCAGGTGCACGCCGGAGAAGAACAGCTCCTGCCCGGGCAGGGAGACGCCGTGCGAGACGCCGACGTACCCGACGTGCCCACCGGGCCGGGTCGACCCGATCGCCTGCATCATCGACTCCTGCGTGCCGACGGCCTCGACGACGCTGTGCGCGCCCAGCCCGTCGGTGAGGTCCTTGATGTGCGCCACCCCCGCGTCGCCACGCTCCTCGACGATCTCGGTCGCTCCGAGCTCGCGCGCGAGCGCCTGCCGGTCGGCGTGCCGGGACATGGCGATCACGCGCTCGGCGCCGAGCTGCCGCGCCGCCAGGACGCCGAGCAGGCCCACGGCCCCGTCACCGACCACCGCGACCGTCTTCCCGGGCCCGGCCTCGGCGGCCACCGCCGCGAACCACCCGGTTCCCAGCACGTCGGACGCGGCCAGCAGCGACGGCACCAGGTCGGCGTCCGGCATGCCCGGCGTCGCGACCAGCGTGCCGTCGGCCAGCGGGATGCGCGCGTACTGCGCCTGGGTGCCGATCGACCCCATGGGCACCCGCTGCACGCAGTGCGACTGGTACCCGGAGCGGCAGATCTCGCACGTGCCGTCGGACGCGAAGAACGACCCGACGACGAACTGCCCCACCCGCACGTCGCGCACCTGCGGCCCGACCTCGCGCACGACCCCGACGTACTCGTGGCCCATCCACGCGTGGTCGACGGCCTCGATCCCCCGGTAGGGCCACAGGTCGGAGCCGCAGATGCAGGTCGCGGTCACCTCGATGACGGCGTCGGTCGGCTCCTCGATCCTCGGCTGCTCCCGGTCGACGACGCGGACCTCCCCGGGTCGTTCCATGACGACTGCACGCATCGCGGCGCCCCCCTGCCGGCTGGCGGTGGCGGATCCGGACGGCGCCGCCGTCCCCAGCATGCGGAGGCGGGCCACACCCCGCACGCGCAGGGTCCGTCCGGTCGCCTCAGGCGGCCGGGAGCGCGAGCCCCGCGAGCCAGTGCCGCAGCAGCGCGGCGACCAGGTCGGGCTGCTCGTGGAGCAGCGCGTGGCCCGCGCCGTCGGCCACGGTGAGCGAGGCACGCGGGTAGACGTCGAGCAGCCGCACGGCGTCGGCCCACCCCACGGAGGCGTCGTGCCGGCCCGCGAGCACCAGCGTCGGGTAGGGCTGCGGTGCGTCGGCGTCGGGGGCGTCACGCAGCTCCCAGCGCCCGTACACCTGGCCGAACCCCTCCTCGTCGCACAGCCGGGCGCCGGGCAGCACGTGGTCCCGGTACGCCCGGGCGGTCCGGGCGGTGCGCACGACGAGGTACTCCTCGAACCCCGGCACGTCGGCACGGTCCAGCGCGTCCGCGGCACCGGGCTCGTCGTGCAGCACCCGGTGCGGCGGGACGTCCCGGGCCGTGCGGCCGGCCGGGCAGACGAGCGCGAGGCCGACGACCCGGTCGGGCCGCCGGGCGGCCACGGCGCGCGCCAGGTACCCGCCCAGGGAGTGCCCGGCGATGACGAACGGCCCGCCGCCGGTGACCCGGTCGACGAACCGCAGCAGCACCTCGACGACGTCGTCACCGCTGGTCAGGTGAGCGGGTGCGGCGGTACGACCGTGCGCGGGCAGGTCCGGGTAGACGCGCCGGACGCCCGCGAGGTCCGCGAGCGCGGGCTCGAGCGCCCCGACGACCTCGCGGTGGTCGACGCCGGCGCCGTGCAGCACCACGAACGGCACCCCGCCGCCGTGCTCGACGTGGTGCACGCGGACGCCCCCGACCTCGCGGTACACGCCGCCGACGCTAACCCGGTGCGTCCCGGCGTGCAGCCGCGGTACCGACGGGCGACGGCCCGGTAGCCTCGACGGACGTGAGCACCGTGCACCCCGAGGCCGAGCAGTTCCTGCGTGACTACCTGCGTTCGGCCACCCCGCAGCAGCGGCACACGTTCGTGCGCCGGGCCAACTACGACACCGGCGAGGCGCTGGTGCGCTTCGTGCTCGACGACCCGACGACGGACCGCGCCAGCGCACTGGCCGCCTACTGGATCCTCGGCGCCGGGTACTACTGCCGGTACGCGTCGGCCGACGAGGTCCCGGAGCCCGACCGCCCGACGTGGGAGCTGCTGCGCCTCATCGAGGAGCGCTACGCCGCCGGGTACTGGGCCGACCACGGCATCGGTTTCGACCCCACCGACGACGACGAGATCGACTGGACCGAGGGCGAGGGCGACGACCCCGAGCCGTACCCGGTGCCCGACCTCATGCTGCGCGCGCTGCCGGGCGAGCTCGTCGACGACGAGGACACCGAGGACGGGCTGCCGCTGGACGTGCACCTGCGCTACAGCGCACTGCTGCGCGGCTGACGCACCCGCACGGGCGGGTTCTCGCGGCGATCGACGCCTGAGTCGGACCGGCGGCCCGGCCGCCGGCCGACGCGGGAGCCTCGTGCGCGCCGGACGGGCCCCCGTGGAGTTCACTGGGGGTGCCCGGTGATCGACGAAGGGGAGGCCGATGAGCGAGCCGGTGATCGACGTCCAAGGGCTGCGCAAGTCGTTCGGCCGGTTCCGCGCGCTCGACGGCCTCGACCTGCAGGTCGAGCGCGGGCAGGTGCACGGCTTCCTCGGCCCCAACGGCGCCGGCAAGTCCACGACCATCCGCGTGCTGCTCGGGCTGCTGCGCGCCGACGGCGGCACCGTCCGGCTGCTGGGCGGGGACCCGTGGCGGGACGTCGTGGCGCTGCACCGGCGGCTGGCGTACGTCCCGGGCGACGTCTCGCTGTGGCCCGGCATGACCGGCGGCGAGGCGATCGACCTGCTCGGTGCACTGCGGGGCGGCCTCGACGAGCGCCGCCGCGCCGAGATGGTGGAGCGGTTCGAGCTGGACCCCACCAAGCGCGGGCGGCAGTACTCCAAGGGCAACCGGCAGAAGGTCGCCCTGGTCGCGGCGCTGGCGTCCGACGTCGAGCTGCTGGTGCTCGACGAGCCGACCAGCGGGCTCGACCCGCTCATGGAGAACGTCTTCCAGGAGGTGCTCGCCGAGGCCAGGAGCCGCGGGACGACCGTGCTGCTGTCCAGCCACGTCCTGGCCGAGGTCGAGACGCTGGCCGACCGGATCAGCATCATCCGCGACGGCCGGGTCGTGCAGTCCGGGACCCTGGCCGACCTGCGCGGGCAGACCCGCACGACGATCCACGCAACCCTCATGCAGCCGCTCCCCGTCCCCGCGCCGGCCGTCCTGCGCGACGTGCAGGTCGACGGCGCCCGGATCACCGCGAACGTCGAGACCCTGCGGATCGGCGAGGCGATGGCCGTGCTCACGGTGCACGGCATCCGCGCGCTCACCGTCGCGCCCCCGTCGCTCGAGAGCCTGTTCCTGCGGCTGTACGGCGACGAGACCACGCACGCGCGGGCCACCCCGACCCGATGAGCACCGCGACCGCCTCCCTCACCGGGACGCGCCCGCTGCTGCGGGCCGCCCTGCGGCACGACGGCCGCCTCTTCGCGCCGTGGGTGCTGGTCGTGACGTTGCTGTCGGCGTCCTCGGTGATCGTGTACCCGTGGGTCTTCCCCGACCTCGCCGCGCGGCTGGGCCTGGCCGCCGCTGTCGAGGCGAACCCCGCGATCGGCCTGATCTTCGGTCCGGCGTACGACCTGACGACCGTCGACGGGTTCAACTCCTGGCGCACGCTGGCCCTCGGCGGCTTCTTCGTGGCGCTCGGCGCGATCCTCACGGTCACCCGCACGACGCGCGGGCAGGAGGACTCCGGCCAGGCCGAGCTCCTGGCGTCCGGGGTGGTGGGACGCTCCGCCCGGCTGCTGACCGGTGTGGCCGTCGCGACCGTCGGGTCGTTCGCCGCGGGCCTCGTCGCCGGCGTCGTCACGGCGCTGTGCGGCGGTGCGTGGGAGGCGTCGCTGCTGCTGGGGGCGACGTACACGGCCAGCGGCTGGATGTTCGCCGCCGTCGCCGCCGTCGCCGCGCAGATCGGGTCCGACGCCCGGACGGCCAACGCCCTGGCCGTCGGCACCCTGGGCGCCCTGTTCCTCGCCCGCGGCTTCTGCCTCGCGCTCGACGCCCCGGCGTGGACGGTCTGGGCCAACCCGCTGGGTTGGACGCTCGAGACCCGGCCGGCCGCCGGCGACCACTGGGCCCCGCTGCTGCTCACGGTGGCGTTCACCCTCGTGGTCGTCACCGTCGGCTTCGCCCTGCAGGCGCGGCGCGACTTCGGTCAGGGGTCGATCGCGCAGCGCCCCGGCCCGGCGCGCGGACGCGTCCGCGGCCCGCTGCTGCTCGCCCTGCGGCTCAACCGGGCGCCGATCGTCACGTGGGCGATCGCGTTCCACCTGCTCGGGCTGGTGTTCGGGTACTTCACGACGTCGATCACGGACCTGGTGTCCGGCAGCACGGGCGTGCAGCAGGTCCTCGCGTCCGGTGCCACGACGCCCGAGCAGCTCACGGGAGCGTTCGTCCGCACCCTGCTCAGCCTCGTGGGCATCATCGCCGCGGTGCCGGGCATCCAGATCGTGCTGCGGGTGCGCAGCGAGGAGCTGGAGGACCGCGTGGAGCCGGTGCTGGCCGGTGCGCTCCCCCGCGTCCGCTACTACGCCGCCCACGTCGCCGTCGCGCTGACCGTGATCACGGGCTACCTGGTGGGCGCCGGGATCGTCGTCGGCCTCATGGCCGCGCGCGCCGACCTCCCCGTCGGGCTCGTCGACGTCGTCCTGCAGACGCTGGCCACGGTCCCCGCGGTCTGGACGGTCGTCGCGGTGTCCGTCGCGGTCGTGGGCGCCCGGCCCGTCGTGCACCTGGCCGCGTGGGGCGCGCTGGTGGCGTCGTTCCTGCTGACGCTGCTCGGCCCCACCTTCGGGCTCGACGACTGGGTGCTCGGCATCAGCCCGTTCTGGCACGTCCCGGACACGACGGCCGCCGCCCCGGACTGGAGCGGGCTCGGATGGCTCACGCTCGTGACGGCCGGGCTGGTCGCCGTCGGGTTCGCCGGCTTCCGGCGGCGGGACGTGGGCCGCTGAGCGGCGGGCGCACGCCGCGGCCGCGGCTCAGCCGCGCGCCTCGATCACCGCGAGGTCGCGCACCGCGTACCGGTGGTGCTCCCACTCCTCCTCGAGGATCACGTGCAGGCACGACAGCGTCGTCTCCGGGTGCTCCGGCGCCCACGGGTTGCGCCGTTCGACCGCGAGCTCGTCCGGTGTCACCGTCGCGAGCAGCTCGCGCACCATGGCCTGCCGTCCCGCGCGGACCTCCAGGACCTCGTCGTACGGCGGTGCGACCGCGGAGAAGACGGAGGGGTCGTTGCCGTCGAGCGCGTACCCGTGGTCCGTCTGACCGATCGGGTGGTACGGCTGCGCGACCCCCAGGACGGCGCGGCGCAACCACGTGTCGGTCGCCATCACCAGGTGGCGCAGCGTCTGGGCGAAGGACCACTCGCCGTCGACCGACACGTCGACCGCACCCGGCGGGAGCGCCGCCGCGCGTGCGGTGGTCGCCTCCCACGTCCGCTCGAGCGCGTGCCAGGCGGCGCGCAGCCCTTCGGGATCGCCGGCCCGACGCAGCTCCCGACCGGGGAACCGGCGGTCGAGCTCGGCCTCCACGAGCGGGATGACGTCGACCCCGTTGACGCGGAAGAAGTCCGCGTGCGGCAGCCACGGCGCGTCGACGTCCGCCCCGCCGATCTCGACGCCGCGCATGACGACACCGGACAGCTCGGCCCCCCGGAACCGGGCACCGGTGAGGTCGACGTCGACGAACGTCGCGCCGCGCAGGTCGTCGGACCGGTCGAACGTCGCCATGACGTCTCCTCGTCGCCGTCGGTCCGACGACCGTAACCGGCGCGCCCCACCGCCGGGAAGCCTCTGTCCGCAGGGGTGGACCTGGCACGCTCAGCCGGGTGTCGAAAGCGCGCGGCCCCGTGCGTCACCGTGTCGAGACGCTCCGCACGGGGCGTGACCAGCACCCGGAGGTCCCCGTGGCCCGTTACCTCATGTCCGTGATCGACGACGCGACCGGCACCGCGACAGCGGCGGAGATCGCGTCCATCGACGAGTACAACGACCGCCTGGTCGCGGCCGACCAGTGGGTCCTCGCCGGCGGCCTCGCCGCACCCTGGGCGTCGACGGTCGTCGACGCGACCAGCGACGGCCCGCCGCTGCGGACCGACGGCCCGTTCCTCGAGACCACCGAGTACGTCGCCGGGTTCTGGGTCGTCGAGGCCGTCGACCACGCCACGGCGCTCGGGCTGGCGACCGACGCGTCGCGGGCGTGCGGACGGCGCGTCGAGCTGCGTCCGTTCCTCTGACGGTGGGCCCGGTCGGACCGGATCGTCAGCGGCAGCCGACGCGCTCGGTGTCGAGCGTGATGTCGTCGACCCACACGTCGTAGGCGCCCGGCGTCGACCCGCCCTGGTAGAGCTGCCAGCCGATCCGCACGGTGTCCGCGGTCGGCAGGACGAAGTCGACGTCGGCGCCGCCGTGCTCGGTCGTCGTGACCGTCAGGTCCGGCTGCGGCACGCCGTCGAACCACACGGCGACCCGGTTCTCCGGGGCGTACCACTCGAACTCCACGCACTGCCAGCGGTCCTCGACCGTGGGCGCGGACTCCTGCCAGCTCGTCCAGTCGCCCGTCGGCCCGCCGTCGGCGCCGACGCCCCAGAACGTCGCGTCGGGGCCGACCGTGGGCGCGAACTGCCCGCCGAGCGGTCGGACGATCTCCTCGCTGCCCGAGCCGGTGACCTCGACCAGCGTGAAGTGCGCCCAGTCGGGGGCCGTCGGGAAGTCGTCGACCTTGATCCGCAGCCGGCCGTAGAACGTGTTGCCCGGCGCCGCGAAGTCCGTGACCTCGAGGAACGCCTGCCCGTTGTCCTCGGTGTGCACGCGCATCACCTTCCCGGCGCGGCCCGCCCGCTCCACGGACAGCGTGCCGCGGCGGGTGTCGACGCCCCAGTCCAGGCTCACCGGGCCGCCCAGCGGCTGGGACTCGAAGTCCTCGCAGAACAGCGCGTCGGTGCGCGAGCACGGGCCGCGCTGACCCGGCCCGTGCCCGTGCCCCTGCCCACCCCCGGCGGACGCGACCGGCGCCAGGACGAACGTGGTCGCGGCGACCGCCACGACGGTGACCAGGGTCCGGATCGTCCTCATGCGCGCACCAGCCGTTCCGTCGGGGTGTGGGTCCCCGGATGCTAGGCAGCGCGGGAGCCCGCAGTCCCGTCCCGAAACGATTGGCCCCCACAACTCGCGCGTGCGGGCGGGCCGGTACCGGCCTGCCGGTCCGGGCTCGGGGTTGATCGCAGTCGGGACCCGGAGGACGCTCGGGGGGTGGACGACGTCGTCGCGTGGCTCCTCGACTCCGACCCCGCGCTGCGCTGGCAGGTGCTGGACGACCTGGCCGACGCCACGCCCGGTGAGGTCGCCCGCGAGCGTGCCCGCGTCGCGCACGAGGGCTGGGGCGCTCGGCTGCTGGCCGCGCAGGACCCCGACGGCCGGTGGGGCGGGGGCACGTTCTTCCCCGAGTGGGTCTCCACCGAGGCGACGCTGCGGCTGCTGCGGACGTTCGGGCTGGACCCGGAGAGCCCGCAGGCGCACCGGGCCCTGGCGCCGGTGCACGAGGCGGCGCGCTGGGAGTACGACCCGACGCTGCGGTTCTTCGACGGCGAGGTCGAGCCCTGCATCAACGGGCGCACGGTGGCGACCGGCGCGTACTTCGGGCAGGACGTGCGCGGGGTCGTCGACCGGCTCCTGGGTGAGCAGATGGCCGACGGCGGCTGGAACTGCGAGCAGGAGAACGGGTCGACCCGCGGCTCCTTCGACACGACGATCAACGTGCTCGAAGGGCTGGCCGAGTACGAGCAGCGCGTCTCGGCCGACCCCGCGGTCACCGAGGCCCGCGTGCGCGGCGAGGAGTACCTGCTGGACCGGCACCTGCTGCGGCGGCTGTCCGACGGGCGGGTGGGCCAGGAGCGCTGGCAGCACCTGGCCTTCCCGCACGGCTGGTACTACGACGTCGGACGCGCGCTGGACCACCTGCGCCGCACGCGCCCGGCCCCCGACGAGCGCGCGGCGGAGGCGCTCGACCTGCTCGCGTCGAAGCGCGGCGACGACGGCCGCTGGCGCCTGGAGCAGCGGCACCACGACCGCCTGCTCGTCGACCTCGGGGAGGACGAGGGCGCCCCGAGCAGGTGGCTCACGCTGCTCGCCCTGCGGGTGCTGCGGTGGGCCGACGGCTCGGTGGCCGACGCCCCCGGATCTGCCGCACCGGGCGGGGCGGACGCCCCGGGCGCGACACCGCGAACCGCGACGGAACCGTCCCGCACCAGCGCACCGGAGGACGCATGAGCACCTGGGCACCCGATGACCTGGCACGGCTCGGCGACGCGGAGGAGCTGCAGCTCGCGTCGTACCGCCCCGACGGGACGCTGCGCCCGTACGTGACGATCTGGTGCGTGCGGGCCGGTGACGACCTGTACGTGCGGTCCGCCTACGGGCCGGGCAACGGGTGGTTCCGGCGCGCGCGGGCCTCGGGCAGCGGGCGGGTCCGCGCCGGCGGTGTCGAGAAGGACGTGGCGTTCGAACCGGCGCCACCCGACGTGCACGCGGCCCTCGACGCGGCCTACCACGCGAAGTACGACGCGCACGGGCCGGCGATCGTCGGGACGGTCGTCGGACCGCAGGTCGTCGACGTGACGCTGCGGGTCGTCCCGCGCGACTGACCCGACAGCCCGCACCGGGTGCGTCGCGCCCGGTCGGTCGCGCCTGGTTCGTCATCGCCCGGTCAGTCGTCGCGGGGACCCGCTTGCCAGGGGTTCCGTTCGTCCGTCGCCGCCGGTCGCGCCGCGACGCCCACGGCGTAGGTGGGCCGGCCCCGGCCGTCGACCGTGCCCAGGTACTCGTGCCCCGTCATGTGGCACCAGACGGGCAGGTCGATCGGGGCCACGGGGTCGCTCGTCACCAGGTGCACGACCGCGCCGGCGGGCAGCGTCGCGACGCGGTCACGCAGCAGGAGCAGCAGCCGCGCGCACCCGAGGTCCCCGCCGTCGATGGTCAGCACGTCCCCCGCCTCGGCCACGGGCGCGAGCGTACCCGGCAGCGAGCGACGGTCCTGGTCGGGTGGCTGTGCGGAGTCCGACCCGAAACTTGCGAGCGCACACGGCGCTCCCGAGCGCTCTGCCGAGACCTCACCGGGTGAAGGACGGAAACGATTAACCCTCTCACCCGACGGTGATGGGTCACGCTCCCACGCTGCAGACTGCGGCGATAACGGTATCGACCGGCTCGTACCGGTCGAACCGCCGTGGCAGGTTCAGCGGCCCCCGCGAGGGAGCGCGGTCCGCACCGCCTGACACCTCCACCCTCACGCACTGGAGCGCCTCCTGATGACCGACACTTTCGCCCCTGCTCGACCCTCGACCCGGCGCCGCTCGTTGCGCGCCGCCCTCGGCACCGTCGCCGTCGGCGCGCTCGTGGCCGGCACCGTCGCCCTGGCCACCCCGGCCTCCGCGGCCACGATCACCACGAACCAGACCGGCACCAGCGGCGGCTACTGGTTCTCGTTCTGGACCGACAGCCCCGGCACCGTCTCGTCCGGCATGAACGACGGCGGCAACTACACGACGCAGTGGCAGAACACCGGCAACTTCGTCATCGGCAAGGGCTGGCAGACCGGCACCGGCCGCGCCGTGTCCTACTCCGGCCAGTTCAACCCCTCGGGCAACGCCTACCTGACGCTGTACGGGTGGACCAACGGACCGCTCGTCGAGTACTACATCGTCGACTCGTGGGGCACCTACCGCCCGACCGGCACGTTCAAGGGCACCGTCACCTCCGACGGCGGCACCTACGACATCTACGAGACGACCCGCGTCAACGCCCCGTCCATCGAGGGCAACAGCTCCACGTTCAAGCAGTTCTGGTCCGTGCGGCAGTCCAAGCGCGTCGGCGGCACCATCACCGCCCAGAACCACTTCGACGCGTGGGCGTCCAAGGGCATGCAGCTCGGCCGGCAGAACTACCAGATCATGGCCACCGAGGGCTACCAGTCCTCCGGCTCGTCCAACATCACCGTCGGCACGGGCTCGGCCGACAACGGCGGCGGGAACAACGGCGGCGGCAACAACGGCGGCGGCAACAACGGCGGCGGGAACACCGGCGGCAACAACAGCGGCAGCAACACGAACAACGGCTGCACGGTGAGCTGGACGCGGGGCGAGGAGTGGGGCGACCGCTTCAACGTCACCTACACGGTGTCCGGTCGGTCGAGCTGGTCCGTGACGGTCTACCCGAACTCCGGCCAGTCGGTCCAGAGCTCGTGGGGCGCCAACCGCAGCGGCAACACGTTCACGCCGTCGGGCTCGAACAGCTTCGGCGTCACGTACTACAAGAACTCGGGCACCAACTACATCCCCTGGGGCATCTGCTCCTAGGCCCGGCGCACCGGGTCGGACCGTGGCACGCGCCGCGGTCCGACCCGGGTCCCGACGCACGACGACGCCCGTCCCGACGCGAGCACACCTCGCCGCCGGGGCGGGCGCCGTCGTCCCCCGAAAGGTCCGCCACCCTTTCGGGCTGAGCATCGAAACCTAAACGGTTTTGCGAGCACTCATGCCTGTCACCTGCGCTTTTGCCGGTCCACACTGACGGAAGCCGGGCCCTGTGACGCCCAACCTGCGTCGCCTGCCGGCACCCGGGACGCGCCGGTGAGCACCACCTCCACCCGCCTGCCGCCCCCACCTCACCTCTGTGCTGCACGAAGGAGCCTCTGATGCTCGACACCCTCGGAACGGCCCGCACGGCCGGACCCGGACGGCGGGGCCGGCGCGTGACGCGCGCCCTGCTGGGCGCGCTCGCCACCGCGGTGCTCGCGGCCGGCGGTGTGGCCGCGGCCGCGCCCGCCACGGCGGCCACGATCACCACGAACCAGACCGGCACCAGCGGTGGCTACTGGTTCTCGTTCTGGACCGACAGCCCCGGCACCGTGTCCTCCGGCATGAACGACGGCGGCAACTACACGACGCAGTGGCAGAACACCGGCAACTTCGTCATCGGCAAGGGCTGGCAGACCGGCACCGGCCGCGCCGTGTCCTACTCCGGCCAGTTCAACCCCTCGGGCAACGCCTACCTGACGCTGTACGGGTGGACCAACGGACCGCTCGTCGAGTACTACATCGTCGACTCGTGGGGCACCTACCGCCCGACCGGCACGTTCAAGGGCACCGTCACCTCCGACGGCGGCACCTACGACATCTACGAGACGACCCGCGTCAACGCCCCGTCCATCGAGGGCAACAGCTCCACGTTCAAGCAGTTCTGGTCCGTGCGGCAGTCCAAGCGCGTCGGCGGCACCATCACCGCCCAGAACCACTTCGACGCGTGGGCGTCCAAGGGCATGCAGCTCGGCCGGCAGAACTACCAGATCATGGCCACCGAGGGCTACCAGTCCTCCGGCTCGTCCAACATCACGGTCTCCGAGGGCACCGCCGGCGGCGGCAACAACGGGGGCGGCAACACGGGCGGCAACACCGGGGGGAACACCGGCGGCGGGACGTCCAGCGGCTGCACGGTCACGGCGACGAAGGCCGAGTCCTGGTCCGACCGCTTCAACGTCACCTACACCGTCTCCGGCGCGTCGAGCTGGTCGGTCACCGTCAACCCCGGCTCGGGCCAGTCGATCCAGAGCTCGTGGAACGCCACCCGCTCGGGCAACACCTTCACCTCGGCAGGCAACAACAGCTTCGGCGTGACGTACTACTCCGGCGGCAACAGCAGCACCCCGTCGGCCACCTGCACGGCGGCCGGGGGCAGCACCGGGGGGAACACCGGTGGCGACACGGGTGGGAACACCGGAGGGAACACCGGTGGCAACACGGGTGGCAACACCGGTGGCGGCACGCCCCAGAGCTGCTCCGCCGGCTACGTCGCCCTGACGTTCGACGACGGCCCCAACACCGGCACGACGAACCAGATCATCAGCGCGCTGCGGGCCGCCAACGCGACCGCCACCGTCTTCCCGACCGGCTCGAACGCGCAGAACAACCCCTCTCTCATGCAGGCCTACAAGAACGCCGGCCTGCAGATCGGCAACCACAGCTGGGACCACCCGCACCTGGTGAACATGAGCCAGAGCGACGTCCAGTCGCAGCTGTCGCGCACGCAGCAGGCGATCCAGAGCACCGCCGGCGTCACGCCGACGGTCTTCCGACCGCCGTACGGCGAGGTCAACGGCACGGTCAACAACGTCGCTGCGGGTCTCGGCCTGCGCGTCGTGACGTGGGACGTCGACTCGAACGACTGGAACAACGCCTCGTCGTCGAGCATCCGGCAGGCCGCCTCGCGCCTGACGAACGGCCAGACGATCCTCATGCACGACTGGCCGGCGGCCACCGTGCAGGCGCTGCCCGGCATCCTGCAGGACCTGGCGTCGCGCAACCTGTGCACCGGGCACATCTCGGCGTCGACGGGCCGGGCGGTCGCCCCGACGACGACCGGTGGGAACACCGGCGGTGACACGGGCGGCAACACCGGCGGGAACACCGGCGGCAACACCGGCGGCACGTGCACCGTGACGGCGACGAAGGCCGAGTCCTGGTCCGACCGCTTCAACGTCACCTACACCGTCTCCGGCGCGTCGAGCTGGTCGGTCACCGTCAACCCCGGCTCGGGCCAGTCGATCCAGAGCTCCTGGAA
Organism: Cellulomonas wangleii; assembly: GCF_018388445.1. Taxonomy (NCBI): domain Bacteria; kingdom Bacillati; phylum Actinomycetota; class Actinomycetes; order Micrococcales; family Cellulomonadaceae; genus Cellulomonas; species Cellulomonas wangleii. Next base: position 276,320 of record NZ_CP074405.1, on the reverse strand, counting down.
CGCCACCCGCTCGGGCAACACGTTCACCTCGGCAGGCAACAACAGCTTCGGCGTGACGTACTACTCCGGCGGCAACAGCAGCACCCCGTCGGCCACCTGCACGGCTCGCTGACGACGCACGACACCGACCGGGCCGTCCTCCCACCGCGGAGGGCGGCCCGGTCCGCGTCCCGGCCCCCGCCCCGTCCAGTTCCCCCGACCGACCAGTGGCCACCGGAGTCGGGCTGTGGCCCACCGCGTGAGCAGCCCTGTGACGCGAGCACAGCACCCAGCCCCACGCGCCCTGCCCGACGGTCGAAAACACCGGGACCCTGCTCCCCGCCGTCGCTACGGTCGGCGGATGGACCAGCGGACGCTCGACGCGCGCATCCAGCGCTACTACGGCGGGGACTTCCACGAGGCCGCGCGACTGACCACCGGCGCGGTCGGCCGCGCCGAGCTCGCACGCGTCCGCGAGCTGGTGTCCGCCCGCCTGGAGCCGGGCTCCCGCGTGCTCGACGTGGGTGGTGGAGCCGGGGCGCACGCGACGTGGCTCGCCGCCGCCGGGCACGCGGTCACCCTCGTCGACCCGGTGCCGTCCCACGTGGAGGCCGCGCGCACCGTCGGCACGTTCACGGCCGAGGTGGGCGACGCCCGGGCGCTGACCGTCGCCGACGGGTCGTTCGACGCCGTCCTGCTGGCGGGTCCGCTGTACCACCTGGTGACGCGCGAGGACCGGCTGCTCGCGCTGCGGGAGGCGGCCCGCGTGCTGCGTCCGGACGGACGCGTGTTCGCCGTGGCCATCTCGCGGACGATCGCCGCGCTCGACGCCGTCCTGCGACGCCGCTTCACCGACCTGCCCGCACAGGCGCTGGTCCGGCTCCTGGAGACCGGCGACGTGGCCGACGAGATCCGCAACCCGGAGGGCGAGTTCCCCGGCGGCCACTTCCACACCGCCGACGAGCTGGCCGACGAGCTGGCCGCCGCAGGTTTCCGCGACCCGTGGGTGACGGGTGTCGAGGGTCCCGGCAGCATCGCGCTCGAGCTCTCCCGTCCCCACGACGACGCGGTCGAGGCCGCCCTGCTCCTCGCGCGACAGGCCGAGGGTGAGCGCGAGGCCGCCGACGTCTCCAGCCACCTGCTCGGCGTCGCCACCCGCTGACCGGGCGTCGGCTCGGACGCACCGGACGTGCGGGTCGCCGTCCGCTAGCGTCGTGCGCAGCCGCCGAGAGGACCAGTGATGTACGTCCCCGTGTTCAACGCCGTCGAGGACGCCACCGAGATCCGTGGGCTCGTCGCCGCGGCCGGCAGCGCCGAGCTGGTGACCGTCGGACCCGACGGCTACCCGACCTCGACGCTGCTGCCGGTGGTCTGGGACGGCGACCGGCTGGTGCTCCACATGGCGCGCGCGAACCCGCAGTGGCGGACCATCGGCGACGACGCACCCGCCCTGGCGGTCGTCACCGGACCGCAGGCCTACGTGTCCCCGTCCTGGTACCCGAGCAAGGCGGAGCACGGCCGCGTGGTCCCGACGTGGAACTACTCGGCCGTGCACCTCACCGGCCGAGCCCGTGTGCACACGGACCCGGCATGGCTGCACGACGCGGTCTCGGCGCTCACGGACCGCCACGAGACCGGCCGGCCGGACCGCTGGCAGGTCACGGACGCCCCCGAGGTCTTCGTCGAGAAGCAGCTGCGGGCGATCGTCGGCATCGAGCTCCTGGTCGAGCGCGTCGAGGCCAAGGCGAAGCTCAGCCAGAACCGCTCGGCCGCGGACCACGCGGGCGTCGTCGCCGGCCTGGCCACGCAGGACGACGCCCAGGCGTCCGCCGTCGCGCACGCGATGCGCACCCACACCCCCCGCACCTGACACCACCCCGGCCGCGAGAGGTCGATCGAGCAACGCGTGGTGTCCGACCTGTCCGCTTCGGTACGTTCGGGCCGTGCTCCGCGCCGCAACCCTTGCTGACCTCCCTGCCGTCCAGCGCCTGTACGGGACGCTCCACCCCGACGAGCCACCCGTCGCGCCGGCAGAGGCCCGCGGCATCCTGCAGCGCATCATCGACGCCCCGGGCACCGACGTGCTGGTCCTCGAGCACGAGGGGGTCGCCGTCGCGACGGCCTGCCTGGTCGTCGTGCCCAATCTCTCGCGCGGGGGACGACCCTGGGCGGTCGTCGAGAACGTCGCCGTCGACGCGACCGTGCAGCGGCGCGGTCACGGCCGGCGTCTGGTCGGCGACGCACTGCAGCGCGCGTGGGACGCCGGCTGCTACAAGGTCATGCTGCAGACGGCAGCCACCGGCGAGGACGTCCACGCCTTCTACCGGGCGTGCGGGCTGACGTCGCGGACCAAGACCGCGTTCACGGCGTACGCCCCGGGGTTCTCCGTCGTGGGAGCGGCATTGTGAGCGCGCCGCAGGACAGGTGGAACCACAACCTCCACTACCACCCGCTCGTCCTCGACGCGGTCCCGGCGCACGCGCGCACGGCGCTCGACGTGGGCACGGGTGACGGGCTGCTCGCCGCTGATCTGCGCCGCCGCGTACCGCAGGTGGTCGGCATCGACCTGGACGCGGACGTGCTGACCCGCGCCCGGGCGGCGGGCGACGACATCGCGTGGATGCACGGCGACGCGCTGCAGGCACCGTTCCCGGCCGGGGCGTTCGACGTCGTCGCGTCCGTCGCGGTCCTGCACCACCTGCCCGACCTCGCCGACGGCCTGCGACGCCTGTCGACGCTGGTCGCGCCCGGCGGCGTGCTCGTCGACGTCGGGATGGCCCGGTCGGTCGGCTGGCGGGACGCCCCCTGGGAGCTCGCCGGGGTCGCGCAGCACCAGGTGCTCCGCCGCACCCGGACCTACTGGGAGCACACCGCACCGATGCTCTGGCCGCCCCCGCACACCTACGCGGAGGTGCGGGAGATCGTGCGGGAGGTGCTGCCGGGCGCGCGCTGGCGGCGGCTGCCGCTGTGGCGGTACGCAGTCGTGTGGACGAAGACCCGATGACCGGTTGAGGAGTGCCCGAAGCGTTTCGGGCACTGCTCTGGCGCGTGCTGTATCGCTACATTCGCCGGACCCGTGAACGTTCACCGACCCCATGGCCACGCGCGTCCGGCAACGTCGCCGACGCACCGGCAGGGAGGAACCCCCGTGCGACTGCGAACCCCGACCACACGGCTGAGGGCCGTGCTCGCGGCCTGCGCCGCGGCACTCGTCCTCGGCGGCATCGCCGGACCGGCGACGGCCCTGCCCGCGCCCGCCGCCCCGGGCGGCGCCCTGCCCGCGGCCGTCACCGCCGGCTGCGGCAGCGCCCCGCGCCTGTCCACCGGCAACCACACGATCACCAGCAGCGGGCAGTCCCGTCAGTTCCGGCTCGACGTGCCCGCCAACTACGACCCGAACAAGGCGTACCGCCTCGTTCTCGGGATCCACTGGTGGCACGGCACGTCCCAGGACGTCGTCAACGAGAACTTCTACGGCCTGAAGCCGCTGGCGAACAACAGCACGATCTTCGTCGCGCCCCAGGGCATCGACAACGCGTGGCCGAACTCCGGCGGGCGTGACGTCACGTTCATCGACGACATCCTGCGGACCGTCGAGGCCGCCCTGTGCGTCGACACCACGCAGCGGTTCTCCACCGGGTTCAGCTACGGCGGCGGCATGAGCAACGCGCTGGCCTGCGCCCGCGCCGACGTCTTCCGCGCCGTCGCCGTGCTCAACGGCGCGCAGCTGTCCGGCTGCGAGGGCGGCACGCAGCCCATCGCGTACCTCGGCTCGCACGGGGTCGTGGACAGCGTCCTCAACATCTCGCAGGGCCGGGCGCTGCGGGACCGTGCGCTGCGGAACAACGGCTGCCAGGCGCAGAACGCACCCGAGCCCGTCGGCAACAGCGGCCAGGCGCACACCAAGACCACGTACCAGTGCCGCGAGGGCTACCCCGTCGTGTGGATCGCCAACGACAGCGACCACCAGTGGGCCGCCGTCGACCGCGGCAAGCAGCAGTCGCACGTGCCGGGCGAGATCTGGCAGTTCTTCACGTCGCTGCGCTCGACGACGTCGACGCCCACCCCGACGCCGACGCCCACGGTCACCCCGACGCCCACCCCCACGCCGACGCCGACGGTCACCCCGACCCCCGGCCCGACGACCACACCGACGCCCGGCCCCACGACGCCGCCGCCGGCGGGTGCCTGCACCGCGACGTACACCACCGTCAACAGCTGGCCCGGCGGGTTCCAGGGTGAGGTCACCGTGCGTACCGGTGCCGCGACCAGCGGCTGGAGCGTGAGCTGGCGGACCGCCGGCGAGCGCGTCGAGCAGCTGTGGAGCGGCACGCTCGCCCCGCAGGGCGACCTCGTGGTGGTCCGCAACGCCGCCTGGAACGGCTCGCTCCCGGCCGGCGGGACCACGACCTTCGGGTTCATCGCCACCGGCAGCCCGTCCAGCCCGACGCTGAGCTGCACCACGTCCTGACGTCCCACCGCACGTCCCGCCCGGCGCTTCCGCGACTGCCGGGCGGGATCCGGCCCCGGTGTCCGGGGCGCGGCGGGTCGCGCCGACCTGGTGACGCGGCGCGGCCCGCCGACAGCACGTCCGACCACGGTCGCGGGGACCGGCCCGTGCTGCGCACGCAGCGCGGCCGCTCCCCGCGACCGTCGCACGTCAGGGCACGTCAGGGCACGTCAGGGCACGTCAGGGCAGGTCAGGGCGCCGTCAGCGCGACGCCCGCCGCCGCGGCCCCGACACAGGCCAGCAGCATGCCCAGCGCGTGCAGCACGGCCGCCGACCGGCGGCCCGCCAGCAGCAGCCGCGCAGCCTCCACGCTCGCGGTGCTGAACGTGGAGTAGCCGCCCAGCAGGCCCGTGCCGAGCACCGCGAGCAGGCCGTCCCGGCCGGGGCGGCCCAGTGCCCAGCCGGTGAGCAGCCCCAGCAGCAGGCAGGCGGTCACGTTGACGACGGCCGTCCCCACGGGCACGGACGTCCGGGCACGGCGGGCCACCGCGGTGTCGACGACGAAGCGCGCGGCCGCGCCGAGACCACCCGCGAGCGCGAGCACGACGATCACGCGTCGCCCCGCCCACCGGTGCCCGGTGCGCCGGCCGGCGCGCCGGCCGACCGCGTGCGTCGGCCCGTGAGCACCAGACCCGCGGCGGCCGCCGCCACGCCCGCCACGACGCTCACGAGCGCGTACGCGACGCCGACGACGTGCCCGCCGGCGACCAGCGTCTGCACCTCCACGGCGAACGTGCTGTACGTCGTGAACCCGCCGAGCACACCGGTGCCCACGCCCAGCCGTACCGCCCGTCGGCGCCCCGCGTCGGGGCCGCGCTGCAGCACGCCCAGCAGCACGCCGAGCAGCAGCGAGCCGACCACGTTGACCGCCCACGTCGTCCAGGGCCACCCGCCGGGCGCCGCGGGCACGGCCTGGGCCAGGGCGGCCCGGACCAGCACGCCGACGCTGCCCCCGGCGGCGACCAGGGCGACCGCACCTGGGGTCGGCGGCGCGTGGGTCGGCGGCGCGGGGACCGGGACACCCGCAGGCGCCGCCGGTGTCACCGCTGCCACGGGGCGCGCGGGTCCTTCCAGTCCACGACGCGCAACGGCACCGTGAGCACGGGCCGGTGCTGGTGGTGGGCCAGGCGCAGCGCGATCGACCCGTCGACCAGCTCGCGCAGCCGCCCGGACCCGCTGCCCACGACGAACGCCGACGCGTCGACCGCCCGGGCCAGGTGGGTCAGGGCGCGGTCGGGACGACCCGCCAGGTAGTGCACGCGCCAGACGACGTCCTGCCCGGTCAGGTGCTCGGCGGCGTGCGCGCGCAGCTCGTCGCGCGTGCGCCGCCAGGCGTCGTCCGCACCGGCGGGCCGGATCGACATGTGCGCGACGGACCCGTCCGGGTACTCCTGCACCACGTACCGGGTCACGTCGACGTAGGCCAGGTGCAGGTGCGGGGCGCCGACCGCGCGCGCCCACGCCGCGGCGGTCCGCACGACCAGCGGGTCCTGCCCGGGGACGACGCCCACGACCAGGGGGTGCCCGGTGGGTTCGACCATCCGCTCGAGGGCGGGCTGGGGCACGGCACCGGTCTGCATGGCCACCCTTCCGCGGGCCGGGCCCGGCGTGTGCGTCTCGCGGCGCACGGCCGTCGGCCGCGCCGAGGGTGCGCGCGTCCGCCCCCCGCACGTCAGGGTAGCGGGGACGACCCGCCGCGAGGCGGGATCGGACCGGCAGGTGCGCAATCCCCTGGCCTGCGCGGGGCGCGGCCCCTACGGTCGGCGACCATGAGCGAGGACCTGCAGGGACGGACGGCCGTGGTCACCGGGGTGAGCCGCCGCCGGGGCATCGGGTACGCGGTCGCGTCACGCCTGGCGCGGGCGGGGGCGAGCGTGTTCGTCCAGCACTGGGCGCCGCACGACGCGGAGCAGCCGTGGGGTGCGGACGACGTCGACGCGGTGCTGGCCGGGCTGCGCGAGCAGCTCGTGCCGGGTGCGCGGCTGGGCGCGACGAGCCTGGACCTGGCGGCACCCACGGCGGGCCGGGAGCTGGTCGACCGGGCCGCGGACGCGCTGGGGCACCTGGACGTGCTGGTCTGCAACCACGCGCGCAGCGGCCATGACGGCCCGCTTGCGCAGCAGACCCCCGAGATGCTCGACGCCCACTGGGCGGTCAACACCCGCGCGACGATCCTGGCGACCCAGGCGTTCGCGGACCAGCACGACGGGCGTCCGGGCGGCCGGGTGGTGTGGATGACGTCGGGCCAGCTGCTGGGAGCCATGCCGTCCGAGATCGCCTACGCCGCGTCCAAGGCGGCGCTGGCCGGGCTGACGGCGTCGGTCGCGGACGACCTGATCGGGCGGGGCATCGTCCTCAACACCGTGAACCCCGGCCCGGTGAACACCGGCTACCTCGACGTCGACACCGCCGACCGGCCGCCGGAGGTCCTCGAGGCGGTCCTCGCGCACTTCCCCGGCGGCCGGTTCGGCGAGCCGGACGACCCGGCACGGCTCATCGCGTGGCTGGTGTCCGACGCGGGCCGCTGGGTCGTCGGCCAGGTGCTGTCCACGGAGGGCGGCTTCCGCCGCTGGTGAGGCGCCGCCCGTCACGCGCGGCGAGCGGGTGATCCTGCCACCCGCTCGATGGGCAAAACCCCCCAAATCTGGACACGGGCGCCGCGCGGGCCGAGGGTGGGCGGATGGCCCCGACGACGCGCACCGGCACGGCCGACGTCGTCGTGCGCACCACCGCGGGGCTGTTCCTCGTCGGCGGCGGCGCGGCGGCGCTCCTGGCCGTCGACGTGGTGCGCAGCGGGGACCCGCGCGGCGGGATGCTGCTGGCCGTCGCGGTCGCGGCGGCGCTCACGGGCACGGTCCTGCTCGTGGTCCGTCCGCACATCCCGCGGCGCACGCTGGGGGCCACCCTGCTCGTCGGTGCGGCGACGCTCGGCGTCGGCACCGCGCTCGCGCCCACGCCGACGCTGGCGCTGGCGTCCGCGTCGCTCGCCATGCTGCTGGGGGTCGAGTCGACCCTGTTCCTCCGACGCCGCGACGCGTGGGCGGTCGTCGGGTTCGCCTCCGCGTGGCAGGTGGTGCCGCTGCTGGTGGTGCACGACCTGCCGGTCCTGGTCTGCGCGTCGTACGTCGCGCTGTGGTGCGGGGTGGCCGGCGTCGTGGGCGTGCTGGGGCAGCACGCGTCCACCGCCGGCGTCGACGCGCTGACGGGACTGCCCGACCGCCGCGCGTGGGACGCGGCCCTCGAGCAGGCGATCGACCGGCACGAGCGCCGGGGCATGCCGCTGTCGCTGGTGCTGCTCGACCTCGACCACTTCAAGCGCGTCAACGACGAGCACGGGCACGCGGTGGGCGACGAGCTGCTGCGCGGCGCCGCGGACGCGTGGCGCGGGCTCGACGTCCCTGGCATGGTGCTGGGCCGCCGCGGCGGCGACGAGTTCGCGGTGCTGCTGCCGGGACGGACGGGCGAGGAGGCGGTCACCCTGGCGGACCGGCTGTGCGCCGCCGCACCGACCGCCGCGTCCTGCGGCGTCGCCGAGCACGCGGAGGGCGAGACGGCCGCCGAGGTGCTGCGCCGCACCGACGCGGCGCTGTACGCGGCCAAGGCCGCGGGCCGGGGCCGCACCGTCCTCTCGGAGCGCCAGCCCCACCGGCTGGTCGACGACCTCGCCGCCGCGCTCGCGGCACGCGCGCTGCACGTCGAGCTGCAGCCCGTGGTCGACCTGGCCTCCGGGGCGGTGACCGGGGTGGAGGCGCTGGCCCGGTGGGACCACCCCCGCCTGGGGCGGGTGCCGCCCGCGGACTTCGTGACCGCCGCGGAGGACGGCGGCCTCATCGACGACCTCGGGGCTGCGGTGCTCGCCCTCGCCTGCGCCGACGGGCGGGTGCTCGAGACGGCGTGGGGGCGGCAGGTGCTGCTGGGCGTCAACGTGTCGGGGCACGAGCTCGTCGGGCAGGGCTACGCGGACCGCGTCCTGCGGGTCCTGCAGGACGCCGGGCGGCCGGCCGACCGGCTCGTGCTCGAGGTGACGGAGAGCGTCGTGGAGGCGTCCGGGCCCGCCGCGCAGCGTGCGCTGACGACGCTGCGCGAGCACGGCGTGCGCATCGCGATCGACGACTTCGGCACCGGCTTCTCGTCCCTCAGCCGGCTCGACGAGCTGCCGGCGGACCTCCTCAAGCTCGACCGTGCGTTCCTCACGACGCTGACCACGTCACCACGGCGCCAGGTGCTGGTGCGTGAGCTGCTGCACCTGTGCGAGGAACTCGACATCGTCGTCGTCGCGGAGGGCGTCGAGACCGCGGAGCAGGCGAGCCTGCTGCAGGAGCTCGGGTGCCGCGCCGCGCAGGGCTACCGGTTCGCCCCGCCGCAGCCCGTCGCGGAGCTCGCGCGCGTGCCGTGGGGGCACCTCGTCCCGCCCTCCGGCAGCGCACCCCCGCCACGGGCGTGACGCGACCACCCCGGGCCCGACGCGACCCGGTCGCGACCTCCTCGCGACCTGACGTGGCCGGCGGTCAGTCGTCCGTCGCGTACGCGCGGGACTGCAGCGCCCACAGCGTGGCGTAGCGGCCGGCCGCGGCCACGAGCTCGTCGTGCGTGCCCTGCTCGACCACGCGGCCGCCCTCCAGGACGACGATGCGGTCCGCGAGGCGCACGGTGGACATCCGGTGCGTGACGAACAGCGTGACGCCGCCGACGCGTGCCGCGACGTCGGCCGCGACCGTGCGGTACGCGTCGACCAGCCGCTGCTCGGCCAGGGCGTCGAGCGCCGACGCGGGCTCGTCCAGCACCAGCAGCAGCGGGTCGGTCCGCATGAGCGTGCGGGCGAACCCGACACCCTGCCACTGCCCGCCGGACAGGTCCCGGCCGTCGGCGTAGCCCGTCCCGAGCACGCCGTCGTGGCCGACGTCGTCCGCGACCTGCGCGACGCCCGCACGGGCCACCGCCGCGGAGACGGCGGCCGGGGAGTCCACGTCGGCCAGGCGCCCGATCCCCACGCTGTGCTGCAGCGAGAGCTCGACGCGTGCGAGGTCCTGGAACAGCGCGGCGGTGCGCGCGCGCCAGGCCGCCGGCTCGACGTCGGCCAGGTCGACGTCCTCGACCACGACCCGGCCCGCCGTGGGCCGGTACAGGCCCGTCAGGAGCTTGAGCAGCGTGCTCTTGCCGGCGCCGTTCTCGCCGACGAGCGCCACCGACGTCCCGGCCGGCAGGTGCAGGTCGACGTCCGCCAGCGCGTCGACGTCGGCGTCGGGGTAGCGGAACGTCACGCCCTCGAGCCGGATGCCGTCGCCCGTGCGCGCGGGGGCCGGCACGCCGGTCGCCGGTGCGACGTCGCCCGCGACCTCCGCCTCGAAGGCGAGGAAGCGGCGCAGCCCGACGGCGGCGCGGTGCACCGAGCCGAGCAGCGCGATGCCGGTCGACATCTGCACGCTGAGCTGCGTGGCCAGGGTGACCGTCAGCACCACCTGGCCGGCGGTCGCCCGGCCCTGCGACGCGAGCAGGAAGACCCCCAGCACGGCGGCGACGTAGCCCAGCCCGAAGACCAGCTGGCCCCCGGTGCGCAGCAGCGCGTAGCGCACGTCGGCCCGGGTCATCGCGTCGTCGTACCGCTCCAGCAGCGCCCGCTGCCGGGCGAGCAGGAAGTCGGCACCGCCGCTGAGGCGGATCTCCTTCTGCGACGCGGGGCTCGTGGCCAGCCGGCGCAGGTGCCGGATGCCCCGGGTCGTCGGCGACTGCTGCTCGCGCACCTGCTCGAGGTCGGTCTCGGCGCGACGGCCCAGCAGCACGGGCACGACCGCCACGACCGCCAGCAGCAGCAGCCACGGGGACACGGTGCTCAGGACGACGGCGGTGAGCAGCACCTGCACGGCGGTCGCACCCAGCTGCAGCCCGGACTGCACCGTCGCACGCATCTGCATGACGTCCTGGCGCAGCAGGTCGACCCGGTCGGCGAAGGCCGGGTCGTCCGTGCGGTCGAGGTGGTCGGTGCCGTTGACGAGGCGGACGAGGTCGCGGTTGAACCGCTCCTCGGTCAGCTCCGCGAGCGCGAAGTACGACAGGTGCGCGAAGTGCCCGAGCATGAGCTCGCCGGTCAGCGCGAGGCCGGCGACCAGCGCCCAGACGGTGGCGGCCGTCCCGGCGCCGTCGAGCACCGCGTCCACGACGCGCCCGGCGGCGACCGCGACCAGGGGCGTGGCCACCGACCCGGCGAGCAGCAGGCCGCCTCCGACGAGCAGCCGGCGCCGGTCGAGCCGCCACGCGATCGCCAGCAGCCGGCCGAGGCAGAACAGGACGTCCGTCACGGCGTCTCCCCCTCGGTACGGGCGGGCACGCCGCCGGACGCGGGCCCGGGTGGGGCGGCGCCGGCCGCGGCGAACCGCCGGGCCTGCACCTCGAACATCCGGGCGTAGTCGCCACCGCGGGCGACGAGCTCGTCGTGCGTGCCCGCCTCGGTGACCCGGCCCCCGTCGAGCACGACGATCCGGTCCGCACGGCGCACGGTGGAGAACCGGTGCGAGATCACCAGGCTCGTCACGCCGCGGGTCAGGTCGAGGAACGTGTCGTAGAACTCCGCCTCGCCGCGGGCGTCGAGCTGCGCGGTGGGCTCGTCGAGCACCAGCACACCGGCGCCGTGGCGCACCGCGAACAGCGAGCGGGCCAGCGCGACGCGCTGCCACTGCCCGCCGGACAGGTCGCGGCCGCCCGGCACGGCACGCGTCAGCGGGGTGTCGAGGCCCTGCGGCAACCCGTCCAGCCACGCCCCCAGGCCCACGCGCCGCAGCTCGGCCGTCACCCCGGCGTCGTCGTCCAGGTGGTCGATCGCGCCCATGGCCACGTTCTCACGCAGCGTCAGCTCGTACCGCAGGAAGTCCTGGAACGTCGCCGCGAACGTCCGCTGCCACGCCTCGGGGTCCACGCCGCGCAGGTCCGTGCCGTCGACCAGGACGGACCCCGCGTCGGGTGTGTACATGCCGGTCAGCACCTTGACGAGCGTCGTCTTGCCGGCGCCGTTGACGCCCACCAGGGCCGTGGACGTGCCGACAGGCAGCTCGAGGTCGAGACCGTCGAGGACCGGCCGGTCCGGGCGGTAGCCGAAGCGCACGTCGCGCAGCGCGATCTCCCGGTCCGGGCGGACCACCTGCCCGCCGCCGGCGGGGGTGCCGGTGCGCCGGGCGGCGTCCTCGAGCTCGAGCATGGCCTCCCACGCCCCGCGGCCGTAGACGAGCTTCACGTCCGACTCCGGGAAGATCACGCCGAACCGGCCGCACAGGGCGACGGCCTGCACGGCGATGCTCACCGCGGCGACGTCCGCGCCGGTGCGTGCCACGAGCAGGAGCGCCACCACCGAGCCCACCGCGGCGACCAGCGCGTACACGGCGAAGGGCACGCCGTAGACCTGGCGGCGCAGTCGCCACGTCGGGTCGAGCACCGCGCGGTTCTCCGCGACGTACCGGTCCTCCAGCCAGCCGGCGAGGCCCAGCACGCGGATCTCCTTGGCCGCCCGGGTCCCGGTCGCCAGCTCCCGGACGTACGTGACGCGCCGCCGCAGCGGACCGAACGACCGGATCAGCCCGCCCCACCGGAAGAACCCCTCCGTCTGCCCGAGGCGCGCGACCAGCGCCACCACGAGCGCCGCGAGCGCGGGCCACGGCCCGACCACCACGGCCAGCAGCGTGACCGCACCGACCAGCTGCACGTACCGGGCCGTCAGGGCCAGCGCGCCCTCGAGCGCCGCCCCGGGCGTGAGCGTCCACTGCTCGAACGCCTCCTCGGCCTGCGCCAGCCGGTCGGCGACGTCGGGTCGCTCCAGCCCGGCGAGCGTCGCGCCGTGGAACGCGAACGACGTCAGCCGCTCGATGCAGGCCGCGTCGACCCGGCGCTGCACCTTGCGGGACAGGACGAGCTGCACGGGCGCGAGCAGCTGCTGCACGACGAACGCCACGAGCGCGGTCGCCAGCCAGGGCGTCGCCGGCTCCCCCGTCACGACGCGCTGCAGCGCGTACCCCGTCCCCGCCATGAACGCGACCGGAGCGGCGCCGGCCACCACGTGCACCGCGAGCGTGAGCGCCACCAGGCCGCTCCCGGCGTACGGCAGGAGACGCCGCAGGTGCGCGGCCGCCTCGCGGCGCTGGCGCCACCGGCGGCCCAGCCCGCGCAGGGTCGGTCGGACCTCGTCGGTCGTCGTCACGTGCACCCCTGCCCTCGGACGGCCCCCACCGCACGCGAACCTAGGGCCTCGACCCTCCGCCCGACAACGCCTTCGCGTCCTCCCTTCCCCCGCGAGGTCAGAACGCGGTGATCGGCAGGGCGCGCTCGCGGCGGGTGAGGGCGGCGACCACGCGCGCCTGGCCGTGCCGGGCGACCGCGAGCCGGACCAGCAGGTCACGGACGGGGTCGAAGACCTCCGGGGGGAACGTGGGGGTGGCGACGTCGACGCTGACCGCCAGGTCGTCGGCGTGCACGACGACCTCCAGCAGCCGGGTCAGCAGGAAGTCCTCACGCCGCATGGCCCACCCCGCCCACGGGACGGGCACGACGTCGGGCGCGGTGCCGTCGGTCAGCACCCGGCGCACGACCTCACGCTGCGCGGCCACCCGGTCGTGCAGCGCCTGCGGGCCCGCGGCGGCGGCCTGCTCGTCGGCGCTGCGGTCGTTGACCGGGTCCTCCGGAGCGGCCGTCGGCCAGGCGGAGCGGGCGTAGTGCTCGTCGGCGTCCGCCAGGACCGGCAGGTCGCCGGGCTCCAGCGCGAGGACCTGCGCCACGCGCACCACCTGGTTGCCCAGGTGGACCGCGAGCGCACCGACGCTCATCCGCGGCAGGGCGCTGGGCTCGGACCACCGTGCCGCGACCTCGGGCCGGGCGACCAGGACGAGGGCCGTGTCCGCGGCCGAGAGGAACGCGTCGTCGCGGGGCGTCATCCGGGCAGTGTGGCAGCGGGTGCGGCACGTCGGAAGGCCGGACGGCGCCCATGCCCCCCGGGCGCGGAGAATTCGCGCGACCCGGGACGCAGGGCCCTGCCATGCTCCCGGCCATGGACCACGACGCCGTCGCCCCCGCCCGCCTGACGCCCGAGCGCCTGACGCCCCAGCGCACCGACCCGCCGCTCGCGGGGGACGAGGCGCAGACCCTGCTGGGCTTCCTCGACTACCACCGCCGCACGCTGCTGCTCAAGGTCGACGGCCTGGACGCCGACGCGCTGCGCCGCACCCTGCCGCCCTCGACCCTGACGCTCGGCGGGCTGCTGAAGCACCTGGCGATGGTCGAGGACAACTGGTTCTCGCACGTCTGGCTCGACGAGCAGCTCGAGCCGTGGGCGTCGGCGCCCTGGGACGTGGACCACGACTGGGAGCTCACGAGCGCCGCGCAGGACTCCCCGGAGGAGCTGCGGGCGCTGTGGGACGCAGCCGTGGCGCGCTCGCAGCGCACGGTCGAAGCCGCGCTGGCCGCCGGGGGCCTGGACCAGGCGGCGCGGCGCCGGCAACGGCACAGCGGGCAGGCGATCTCCCTGCGCTGGATCCTCGTCCACATGATCGAGGAGTACGCCCGCCACAACGGGCACGCCGACCTGCTGCGCGAGTCGGTCGACGGCGTCACCGGCGAGTGAGTGTCGGTGGCGCGCGGCAGCATGGTGCCGTGGCCGACGACCTGCCGGAGCTGCTGCTCCCCGACGCGAGCGCGTGGCGTGCGTGGCTCGCGGAGCACCACACGGACCCCACCGGGGTCTGGCTCGTCCTGCACAAGAAGGGCGGCGACGTCACGACGCTGACGTACGTGCAGGCGGTCGAGGAGGCGCTGTGCTTCGGCTGGATCGACGGCCAGGCCCGCCGCCGCGACGAGCACAGCTCGTTCCAGCGGATGACGCCGCGGCGCCCGCGCAGCGCCTGGTCGGCGGTCAACGTGGAGCGCGTGGCGCGGCTCGAGGCCGAGGGTCGCATGCACGACGCGGGCCGCGCGCAGGTGGCCGCCGCGCGTTCCGACGGGCGCTGGGACGCGGCCTACCGGGGGCCTGCCACGATCGAGGTGCCGGACGACCTCGCGGCCGCGCTCGACGCCGTCCCGGTGGCGCGCGCCTGGTTCGACGTGCTGACGTCGGGCAACCGCTACTCGATCCTGTACCGCGTGGGCGAGGCCAAACGGCCCGAGACCCGCGCCCGCCGCATCGCGACGTTCGTCGAGGACCTCGCGCACGGCCGCACGCCAGGGCCGCAGAAGCGGCGGCCGGACGGGACCTGACGCCGGTGACGTCCCCCGGTAACGTCCGGCCGATGACGCCCGACGACGAGACCGTCCGCCCCTCGCAGGACGCGCCCGGCCTCGACACCACCCGCTACCGGTTCACGACCGACCGGGCCGACGTCGACCGCGCGACGGTGCACCGCTGGTTGTCCGAGCGCTCCTACTGGGCACGCGGGCGCACCCGCGCGGTGCAGGACGCCGCGATCGACGGGTCGCTGTGCTTCGGGGTCCTCGAGCGGGCGTCGGGGCGGCAGGTCGCGTTCGCCCGTGTCGTCACCGACGGGGCGGCCTTCGCGTGGCTGTGCGACGTGTTCGTCGACGAGGCGGAGCGCGGCAACGGGATCGGCACGGCGCTCGTCGCCGGCACCGTCGCGCACCTGGTGGCCATGGACCTTCCCCGGGTCGTCCTGGCCACCGCCGACGCGCACGGCCTGTACCAGCGGTTCGGGTTCGCCCCCGTGGAGCCGGGGAGGTACATGGCGCTGCTGCGGACCCCCGCGGCGCCGCCGCCCCCCGCGTGAGCGGTCACCGGCTCACGGATCCGTGGCCGCCACCAACGCGTCGAGCACCGGCTGCTGACCGGCCACCAGCAACGACCGGGCCTGCTCGACCGGGAACCACGCGGCCCGGTCGACCTCGGGGACGGCGAGGCGCCGCCCGGAGCGCGGGGGCCACTCGACCTGCGCGGTGCTGATGCCGGGGCGGGTCGTCAGGTCGGGGCACGCAGGGTCGTCGGGCGAACCGACGAGCGCCGCCGGCACCTCGACCGCCAGCACGTGCACGACCTTGCCGGAGGTGTAGCGGAACGCTCCCAGGTCCACGGTCGGCAGGTCCGGGGGCGGCACGCCCAGCTCCTCGCGGAACTCCCGGCGTGCCGCGGCCTCGACGTCCTCACCCGGCTCGACGACGCCCTTGGGCACCGACCACGCCCGCTCGTCCTTGCGCGCCCAGAAGGGGCCGCCCATGTGGGCGATCAGCACGTGCGCCGACGCGCCGCGGCCGTGGTGCAGCAGCAGCCCCGCGCTGGTCACGGGCACGGGCGCACCTGCCGTCCTGGTCGGTGGTGGGCGGGTCGGGGCGGTCAGGAGGCGAGCACCCCGGCGCCGCGGGACACGAGCGCCGCGTCGACCTCGCGCAGGAACGCGTCCAGGTCCTCAGGGGTGCGCGACGTGACCAGCGTGAAGCCCGCCGCGTCGTCGCTGACGACCTCCGCGTCGACCCAGGTGCCCCCGGCGTTGCGCACGTCCGTGGTGAGCGAGGGGTACGACGTCAGGCGCTTGCCGCCGACGAGGCCGGCCTCGACCAGCAGCCACGGCCCGTGGCAGATGGCGGCGACGGGCCGCCCCGAGGACGCGAAGGTCTTGACCATGCTCACGGCCTCGTCCTGCAGGCGCAGGCTGTCGGCGTTGAGGGTGCCCCCGGGGATCAGCAGGAGGTCGTAGGCGTCGGGGTCGACCGTGCCGAGGGTGAGGGTCGGCTGGACCGTGCGTCCGGGGTCCTTGTCGCCGACGAGCGTCTCGATCGGGGCGTCGTCGACGGCGGCGACGTCGACGGTCGCGCCGGCGCCGCGCAGGTGCTCCACGGGCACGACGAGCTCGTCCTGCTCCACGCCGTAGTTGGTGACGACGGCCAGCACGCGGCGGCCGCTGAGGTCCGCGTCGGACATGGGTGCCTCCTCGGGAGTGGGGTGCGCCCGGGGTGGCCGGGCGTCTGCCACCGTAGGCACGCGCCACGGCGCCCGCACCCGGAGCCGCCCGCACGCCGTGCGCCCTCGACGTGCCGCACGCACACTCGACGAGGGGGGTGCGACTGCCGGCCGCGCGCCCCGTCAGTGCTCACCCGCGACGCCGCACCGCACGGTCGGTGGACGCCGCGTCCCGACGCGCAGGCAGGACACGCCCATGAGCGGCACCACGCACCCCCCGACGGGCACGGGCGAACCGGAGTTCGTGCTGTCCCGGGGCACGGTCTACGTCATCTTCAGCGCCCTGCTCGCCGCCATGTTCCTGTCCGCCCTGGACCAGTCCGTGGTGAGCACGGCGCTGCCCACCATCGTCGGCGACCTGGGCGCGGCCGACCGTGAGGGCTGGATCGTCACCGCGTACCTGCTGGCGATCGCCGTCGTGATGCCCGTGTACGGCAAGGTCGGCGACCTGTGGGGTCGGCGGACCCCGTTCCTCGTCGCGCTGGTGCTGTTCCTCGTCGGGTCGACGGGCTCGGCGCTCGCCGGGTCCTTCACGGAGCTGGTGGTGTGGCGGTCCCTGCAGGGCCTGGGCGCCGGCGGCCTGGTCATCCTCAGCCAGGCGATCATCGCCGACATCGTCTCCGCCCGTGACCGCGGCAAGTTCATGGGGCCGATCGGCGCGGTGTTCGGGGTGGCCACGGTGATCGGCCCGCTGCTGGGCGGCTGGTTCACGGACGGCCCGGGGTGGCGGTGGTGCTTCTGGCTCAACGTGCCCGTGGCCCTGGTGGCGCTGGGCATCGCGTGGTTCCGGCTGCGGCTGCCGACGCGCCGGGCGACGACGCGCCTCGACGTCCTCGGCGCCGTGCTGCTGACCCTGACGACCTCGGGGATCGTCTTCCTGACCAGCTGGAGCACGATCTCGTCCGACCGCCGGTACGACTGGAGCAACCCGGCGCTGTGGGGCCTGGTGGTGGTGACCGTCGTCGCGCTGATCGCCTTCCTGGTGGCGGAGTCCCGCGCGGCCGACCCGCTGATCCCCCTGCACCTGTTCCGCAGCCGCACGTTCACCGTCTCGGTGACCATCGCCCTGCTGTTCGGCATGACGATGTTCGCGGCGCTGTCGTTCCTGCCGACGTTCCTGCAGATGGCGCGCGGCTCCACCGCGACGGACGCCGGGCTGATGATGCTGCCGATGACCGTGGGCCTGATGATCACGGCGCTCGGCTCGGGTTTCCTCATCACGCAGCGCGGGCGGTACAAGCCGTACCCGATCATCGGCATGGGCATCGCGACGATCGGGCTGGCGTGGCTCACGCAGCTGACGCCCGACATCTCGATGGTGACGTTCGGCGCCATGATCTTCGTCCTCGGGCTCGGCCTCGGGTTCGTGATGCAGACGATCGTCATCGCGGTGCAGAACTCGGTGTCCCCCGACCTGGTGGGCGTCGCGACGTCGACCAACAACTTCCTGCGGGAGATCGGCGCGGCCGTCGGCACCAGCGTGTTCTCCACCGTCTTCACCGCCCGCCTGGCGACGCAGCTCGGTGACGCGCTGCGCGACGCGCCCCCCGGGGACGTGCCGCAGGGGTTCGGTGCGCAGTCCCTCACCCCGGACGCGGTGCGCGAGCTTCCGGCGGCGCTGCGCGACGTCGTCGTCGACGCGTACTCCCAGGCCCTCGCGCCCGCGTTCTGGTACCTGGTGCCGCTCGCCGTGCTGGGGTTCGTCGTCGCGTTCCTCATGAAGGAGGTCGCGCTGTCCGACAAGTCGGGGCTGGAGGCCCGCGGGATGGCACGGGTGGAGTAGCGCGCGGGGTGTCGAATCCGGTGGTCCTCGCGCGTCGTGGGCGTGCCGGGCACAGTGGGTGCCCGAGGACGCGCTGGAGGACACCATGACGACGCCGACGACGTACCTGATGCTGCTGTGGGGCGACCCCGACGCGCTGCTCGACCCCCGGGCCGCGTACGCGGCGCACGAGAGGTTCGAGGCCGACTGCGCCGCGCAGGGCCACGAGGTCCTGCTGGCCAAGGAGCTCGCCGACGCGGCGACCGCGCGGACCCTGACCGTCGGCGGGAGGCCGACCGACGGCCCGTACGCCGAGACCACCGAGCAGCTCGGCGGCCTCTACCGGATCCGCACCGCGGACCCCGAGGGCCTGCTGCGGCTCGCCGCACCGCTGGTCACCCACGACGGCGGCACCCTCGAGCTGCGCCCGGAGGTGCTGCACGACGACGGGGCGGCCGAGGGCCCCACCGCCTCAGGTGACGCTCCCCTGCACCTCGTGCTGCTGCGGGGCGACCCCGCCGGGGCGTTCGACCTCGACGCGGTGCTCGCCGCCCACGACGCGTTCGTGACCGCGTGCGAGCAGCAGGGGCACCGGGTGGTCGGCGGTGAGGAGCTCGGGCCGCACACCTCGGCGCGGTTGGTCCGCATGACCCCCGTCGGGCAGCCGGTCCTCTGCGACGGCCCGTACACCGAGACCACCGAGCAGCTGGGCGGGTACTACCTGGTGCGGACGCACGACCCGGACGCGCTGCTGCG
Organism: Cellulomonas wangleii; assembly: GCF_018388445.1. NCBI lineage: Bacteria > Bacillati > Actinomycetota > Actinomycetes > Micrococcales > Cellulomonadaceae > Cellulomonas > Cellulomonas wangleii. The sequence continues at coordinate 257,378 of NZ_CP074405.1, read as the reverse complement.
GCTCGCCGCGCCGCTCGTCGAGGCCGAGGGCCGCGGCACGGTCGAGGTGCGCGGCATGGTGCACGACGCGGCGCCGGTCGCAGGATGACGGCGCTGTCGAATCCGCACCTGCTCGCGCGTCATGGAGACGAGCGGGCACAGTGGGCGCCCCCGACGACGGAGGTCGCACGATGACGAGCACACCGCACACCTGGACCCTGCTGCTGTGGGGCGACCCCGACGCCTGCCTGGACCTGGGTGCGTCCTACGCGGCGCACGAGCGGTTCGCCGCCGACTGCGCCGCGCACGGCCACGAGATCCTCGGGGGTGAGGAGCTGGCGAGCCCGACCGCCGGACGCCTGCTGCGCGTCGGTGCGGACGGGCCGGAGCTGAGCGACGGCCCGTTCGCGGAGCTCACCGAGCAGCTCGGCGGGTTCTACCTGATCCGCACGGCCGACCCGGACGGTCTGCTGCACCTGGCCGCCGGACTGCTGGAGAACGACCCCGGGACCATCGAGCTGCGCCCCGTGGGCGGGCAGGACGCGCAGGCGGCACCGACCGCCGACGCCGCGTCGGTGGCGTCGTGAAGCTCGTCGTCCTCGTCTACGAGGACGAGGAGACGTACCGCAGCGCGGACGCCGAGGGCCGCGCCCGGTACTTCCGGGGTCACGAGGCGTTCGCGCGGGAGGCGCCGGGCGTCGGGGTGACGATCCTCGCGTGCGAGGCGCTCGCCGGGGTGGCGCACGCCCGCACCGTGCGGCACGTCGGCGACGCCACCGAGGTCACCGACGGGCCGTTCGCGGAGACCACCGAGCAGCTCGGCGGCTTCTACCTGGTCGAGGCGCCGGACGTGCCCACGCTCGAGGGCCTGGTGCGGCTGCTGCCGGAGACGACGCACGAGATCCGGGAGTGCGTGGAGCCGTGACGCCTGGTCCGACCCCGCCGCCGCGCCCGCCTGCCGGACCACCGGCCGGCGGGCCGGCGGCGGGCGACGTCCCGCACGCCCTGGGCGACGCGTGGCGCGCGCACTGGTCGCACGTCGTCGCGCTGCTCGTCGCGCAGTTCGGCAGCCCCGACCTGGCCGAGGACGCCGCGGGCGACGCGTTCGAGGCCGCCGCCCGCACCTGGCCGCGCGACGGCGTGCCGGCCAACCCCGGTGCGTGGCTGCTGACGGCCGCGCGCCGGCGGGTGCTGGACCGGCTGCGGTCGCAGGCGGTCCACCGGCGCAAGGAGCCGCTCATGGTGGTCGACGACGAGATGCGCGCGCTGGCGGCCGCGACGCACGACCCCGGCGCGCACGTCGCCGACGAGCAGCTGCGCCTGGTCCTGGCGTGCTGCCACCCGGCCCTCGCCCCGGCCGACCGGGTGGCCATGACGCTGCGGTTCGTCGTGGGGCTGGGGACGGCCGACATCGCGCGGCTGCAGCTGGTGCAGCACACCGCGATGTCCGCGCGCCTGACCCGGGCCAAGAAGCGGCTGGCCGCGACGGGCGTGCCGTTCGTCGTGCCGCCGCCCGGGCAGCTCGCGGAACGGCTCGACGCGGTGAGCACCGTGCTCTACCTGCTGTTCACCGCCGGGTACCAGCCCGCCGACGTGCCCGGTGGGCTGCGCGTGGACCTGGCCGACGAGGCCGTGCGCCTGACGCGCGAGCTGGACCGGCTGCTGGGCGGGTCGCCGCGGGTGCACGCCCTGCTCGCCCTGATGCTGCTGCAGCACTCGCGCCGCGACGCGCGGCTGGACGACGACGGCCGCCTGGTGCTGCTGCCCGACCAGGACCGCAGCCGCTGGCACCACGACGACATCGCCGAGGCGGTGGGCCTGCTCAGAGCCCTGCCCCCGCTGGACGGCCTGGCGGAGGACCACCGGCTGCAGGCGCTCGCGGCGGCCGAGCACGCCACCGCACCGACCGCCGCGGACACCCGGTGGGACGTGGTGGCGCGCCTCTACGCCGTGCTCGAGACCCGCACGGGCTCCCCGGTGGTGCGCCTCGCGCGGGCCGTGGCCGTGGCGGAGGCCGCCGGCCCGGAGGCGGGGCTCGCGGTGCTCGACGGCCTGGGCGACGCCCTCGCGCACCATCACCGGCTGCCCGCTGTGCGCGGCGAGCTGCTGCTGCGCGCCGGCCGGGGCCGGCAGGCGGTCGACGCGCTCGAGCGGGCGCTCGCCCTCGTGCCGGACACCGCCGAGCGCCACCACCTGGAGACGCGGCTCGCGCAGGCCCGCGACCTCGCCGACGGGCAGGCCCGCGACCCGGGGCACCGCGGCTGACGGGACCGGCCCGGCCCCCCGCCCCGGTCCTGCGTCTCCCCCGCCGCGGGGTGCGGCGCGTGGCCCCGTGCGGGGTCACCGCACGCGCGGTCCCTCGCGCGCCCGGCGCCGGACGGCCAGGTGGGTCCGTGCGGACATGCCGCGCAACCCACCGACGTCCCGCGCGCGCATGACCAGCGCGGCGACGTCCTTCCCGAGCTCGGGCAGGTCCGCCTGCGGGTCGACCTGCAGCGTGCTGACCAGCACGTCCCGGCCGCGCTCCCGGTCGAGCTGCGCGCGCGCCCCGACGACCCCCGGCAGCCGCCGCGCCTCCTGCGCGACGTGCCCGGCCAGCGCCGCGGCGTCCAGGGTGAGCCGGCCCGACCCGTCCGACCCGCTGAGAGCGAGCGTGCGGACACGCGGGGTGCGCAGGTGCGCCAGCAGCCACCACAGCGCGAGCAGTCCGAGCAGCACACCGCTGACCGTCGCCACACCGCCGAACCACGACCGGTCCACCACCTCGTCGGCCCGCCCGGCGTCCAGCGCGCTGGGCGTCCGCGACCACCAGTCACCGAGCAGCCCGGACCACCACAGCACGGCCGCCACCCCGGCCGCGAGCAGCACGAGCCCGACGAGCAGCGCAGCCGCCCGGTTCACGGCCCGCACGCCGCGCGTCACCGGACACCCCCCGGGTCGGTGCTGCGTCGCGTGCGGACCACGACCCGCGGCGCCTTCGCCAGGGCCGAGAGCCGCTCGGACACGGCGGCCCGGATCAGGCCCTCGAGCCCGGGCCCGCCGTCGGTCGTCGCCCGGACCGTCACGGCCCGCCGGCCCCAGGTGCTCGTGACCTCGAGGACCCCGTCGACCTGGGCGGCGGCCCCGGACGCGAGCCTCGCCACGTCCTGACCCAGCAGGTACTGCCCCCCGCCCGCGGCGAGCGGCAGCCCCGGGCGACGGCGACGGCGCAGCGCGATGACCACGAGGCGCAGCCCGACCAGACCGACGAGCACCCCGATCAGCGCGACCTCCCAGGTCGGCCGGATGTCGCCGACGGCGTCCGCGGCACTGAGCACCCACGAGCCGCCGTCGAGCACGCGCAGCGCCACGAGCCCGTCGTGCATCAGCACGACCGCGAGGCCCAGGGCGACCAGCGCGAGCACGACGCCCACCCACGCCACGGCGCCCGCGGGCCGCGGTGCCGCGAGCGGGACCGGGTCGGGGGCGGCCGCGGCCGGGACCTCCGTCACCGGCGGCCACGACGTCGGAGCCGGGTCCTCGGCCCGCCGGCGTGCACGGGCACGTCGCGAGTCGGCCGTCGCGCTCACCGCACACGCTCCGTGACGACGCGTGCGGGGTCGGTGACTGCCACGACCCGGACGTCGACGCGATCGGTCCGCACCCCCGCGAACCGCGTCACCGCGTCACCGACCGCCTCCCGTACCCGGCGCGCGGTCGTGACGGCCGATGCGGGCCAGGCGATGGCGACGTCCACCTCGACCTGCGCACGCGTCCCGCGCGTCCGCGCGGTCGCGGCGGGCAGGTCCCGCCCGAGCAGGCCGGACGACGTGCTCGCGACGCCGGGCACCCGGGCGGCGGCCGCCACCGCGACCTTCTGCACGACCCGGTCCGCCACGTCGAGCGCACCGCGTCGCGCCGGGTCCTCGGCGACGTCCGCGGGTGCGGCGGCACCCGGCGGCGCCGTGTCAGCCACGACGGCCCCCCGTCAGGGCGGCCAGGTCGATCCGGCCCTCGACGACGGCGCCCACCACCCACCCGACGGCGCCGAGCACCACGGCGAGCAGGAAGCCGTTGAAACCGCCGATGATCGCCGCGAGGGCCAGCAGCAGACCGGTCAGCAGACCGGCCAGGGACAGGGACATGGGTGCTCCTCGGTTCGGGACGTGCGGCCATCGGACGGGCGTGGGGGGGCGACCGCCACGGGCCGCCAGGACTCAGGGGGCCAGGTCGTCGACCACGACGTGCACCTGCCCGCCCACGGCGTCGTGCACCCGCTGGTGCACGGTCGCGGCGAGCTCGCGCAGGTCACCGCCGAGCCGGGCGACGACGTGGACCTCGGTGCGGGCGCCGTCCGGGGTGCGGCGGCTGCGGACGCCCGCCACCCGCCGTCCCGGCAGGTGCGTGGCGATCTCCCCGAACGCCCCGCCGTACAGCCCCGCGACCCCCGGCACCGCGAGCGCGGCAGCGGCGGCCCGCTCGGCGGGGTCGGGCGGGCGCGGTGGCGGGACCGGCGCGGTCGGTGACGGGCCCGGGGACGGTGACGGCGTCGGGCCCGGGACCGGCGGGGCCGCTGCGCCACCCACCGCGACCGGGGGCAGGGGCAGCGCGGGCACGGGAGGTGGCACGGCCTGCGCCGCCACGTCCGCAGGGTCGGCGACGGGCTCGACGTCCACCACGTCGACGTCCTGCGGCCCCGCGCCCTGCGGCGCGACGACCACGATCGTCTCCTCCCGCACCGCGACGACGACGGGCTCCTCGTCGTCCGGCTGATCGGTGCTCATGCCACGCGCGGCTCGGGCGCCGGCTCGGGCTGCGGGTCGTCCTGCGGCAGGTGGACGTCGTTGACGCTGATGTTCACCTCGATGACGTGCAGACCGGTCATGCGCTCCACGGACGTGATGATGTTGCGACGGACCCCCTCGGCGAGGTCCACGACGGAGACGCCGTACTCGGCCACGAGGTCGACGTCGATGGCGGCCTCACGCTCGCCCACCTCGACGCTGATGCCCTGTGCGTGGTTGGTGGTGCCGCCGGGGATGCGCTCGCGGATCGCGCTGAACGCGCGCGCCGCGCCGCCGCCGAGCGAGTGCACGCCCGCGACGTCCGCTGCGGCGATGCCGGCGATCTTCGCGACGACGCCGTCGGCGATGCTGGTGGTGCCGTACTCGGTCTGCAGCGGTGTGCTGCCGCCCCCGGTGCGGGACGGGCCCGAGGTGCCGCTGTTGCCGACGCGCGAGGCGCGGTTCTCGGTGACGACGGCCGGGGTGGTGGTCTGCTCGCTCATGGGTGCTCCTCGTGCGGTGGTGCGGCTGCCCGCTGGTGCGGGACGCCGCGGATGCCGGCCGGCAGGGTCACGCCGACACTGGGTGAGTGCCTCCTCGCGCAGGGACGTCACGGTCGGACGGGTGTGACGTAGATCACGTTACGCTCGGTGCCGTCGCTGCGCCCGCGGCCGGACCGGCACCCCCGGCCGGCGGTCCCGTGGCCCCCGCCGCCGACGTCGCGCCGTCGGCGAGCCCCGACGCCGTGCTGCTCGAGCGCGCCGCACTGGGCGACCACGCCGCGTTCGCGCTGCTCGTCGAGCGCCACGGTCCGTCGCTCTACCGGTACGCGCGGCGGCTGCTGCCCTCCGCCCAGGACGCCGAGGACGCGGTGCAGGACGCACTGACGGCCGCATGGCTCGGCGCCGAGGGGTACCGCGGTGAGGCGGGCGTGCGCACCTGGTTGTTCGGCATCCAGACCAACTGCGTGCGCCGCGCCGCCCGCCGCCGCGCCCACGTCCCGTCCCCGGTCGACGACCCCGACCAGGGTCCCGCGGCCGACCGCGCCGCCCCTGGGGACGACCCGGTCGAGCGGCTGCTGGCCACCGACCTGCGGGCCGCGCTCGACCGTGCGCTGCTGGACCTGCCGGGGCCGCAGCGCGCGGTCTGGCTGCTGGTCGAGGTCGAGGGCCTGTCCTACGCCGACGCCGCGCACGCGCTGCGCACCAGCCACGCGGCGGTGCGCGGCGCGCTCGAGCGCGCCCGCCACACGCTGAGCAGGAGGTTCGCCGCATGGCGATGAACGACGACGCACCACCTCCGGGCGACGACCTGCTCGGCCTGGCCACGGCGCAGCTGCGCACGCACACCGACGCCGGCTGGGTGGCCGTCGCCCCGCGGCTGCTCGCCTCGGCCCTCGCCGCCGTGCGGCCCACCCAGCCCGTGCGGGGCCGGCACCCCCGCGGCGCGTACACCGTCACCGCGGGTGCGCTGCGCACGTCGGTGCGCGCCCTGCTGGAGCCCGACCGGCGGCTGCGGGTGCGGCGCGTCGTGTTCCGCACCGGTGCCGACGACGCCCTCGAGGAGGCGCTGGTCGAGGTCTCGGCCGCCTACCTGCAGCCGCTCGCCCCGCTGGCGGCCGACGTCCGCCGCGCGGTGCTGCACCACCTGCGCGACGTCCTCGGTGACCCCGACCTGCCCGGTGCGGTCGTCACGGTGGACGTGCTGGTCACCGACGTGCACCGGACCTGAGACGCACCGGCCGGAGGGCGCGGCGCGGGTGACGCGTGCGTCAGCGCACGTCGACCGGGCGCTCCCAGACGCGCCCGTCCATCTGTCGGAAGCCGACGCGCTCGAGGTAGCGCACCGCCCCGGGCGGGGTGGTCGGCACGACCAGCCGCCGCAGACCGTGCGCGGCGAAGACGTCCGAGTGCCGGTACACGAACTCCCCCGGCGTGAAGTCGCGGAACCGCGGCGTCACCCAGTCGAGCACGACGACGCCGCTGCCGTCACCGGCGTCGCGCACCAGGACGACACCGACCGTCTCGTCGCCACGCACGACGAGGAACGCGAGGTCGACGCCAGGTCCGTCACCGGCCGGGCCCGCACCGTCGCCGCCCACGGCCGGCACGGTGCGGTGCCGCGCGACGTCCGCCGCGTGCACCGCGAGCACGTGCCGCAGGTACGCGTCGTCCGGGGCCACCTCGACCACCGCGTACACGGCCTCGTCGCCGCGCTCGCGGCCCAGGCGCCACAGCCAGTACACGTCGATGACCGCGATCGCCCCGTTCATCGCGGCGAACGCCCAGATGCCGAAGACCGCGTTGTACGCCGTCGCCAGCACCGCGCCGACCAGGTTCATCACCCGGAACCGCCACACGCGGGCCTGCATCAGCGACAGGACGACGAGCACCGACCCGACCCAGCCCACGACCTCCCACCACGGCACGGTCGCAGGTTACGCCCCACCGGTCGCCCCACCTGCGCAAAGACGTCGACACGGGACGCCGGTGTGCGGATGCTGGACGCATGACGACCTGGTCCCTGCGCGAGATGCCCGTGCCCGAGTCCCTCGACGCCCCCGACGCATGGCTCCTGCACGGAATGGTCGAGGTGCGCAACGAGACGATCCGCGCGACGTGGGGCACGGACGACTTCGCGATCACCGCACCGCGCGCCCTGTCGCTGCTGCGCCACGGCGAGTACACGCGACGGCTGCGGGTCCTCGCGGTCGACGACACCACCGACGCCCCTGACCCGGCCCGCGTGCTGGGCACGGCCGGCCTGGACCTGCCGCAGACGGACAACACGCACACCGGGTGGCTGGGCGTCTCCGTACGTCCCGCGCACCGGGGCCGGGGCGTGGGTGCCGCGCTGCACGCGGCGGTGCTCGACGCCGCCCGCGCGGAGGGCCGCACGCACCTCATGGCGGAGACCGAGCAGGACGTCGAGCCGTCACCCGGCCCGGGCGCCCTGGGCGCCCCGACCGGCTCGGGCCTGCTGTCGCGCGACGACCCCGCGGTGCGGTTCGCGCTGGCGCGTGGCTGGCGGCTCGAGCAGGTGGCCCGCCACTCGCGGCTGGAGCTGCCGCTCGACCCGGACGCCGTCGAGGCGCACCGGGCTGCTGCCGCCGCGGTCGCGGGACCCGACTACCGGACCGTCACCTGGCAGGACGCGACACCCGACGCGTGGGCCGACCAGCTCGCCGCGCTGCGCACCAGCATGAGCACCGACGAGCCGACCGCCGGTCTGGACGTGGGCGAGGAGGCCTGGGACGCGGCGCGGGTGCGCAGCGAGGACGCGGAGACCCTGGAGCGGGGCGAGCAGCTGCTGACCACGGCCGTCGAGCACGTGCCCACCGGCCGCCTCGTCGCCTACTCCCAGCTGCTGGCACCGTCGCACACCGACGAGTTCGTGTGGCAGGAGGACACCCTGGTGCAGCGCGAGCACCGCGGCCACCGCCTGGGCATGCTCGTCAAGGCCGTGCAGCTGCAGGAGCTGGCCCGCCGCCGGCCGTCGGTCAGGCGCATCAGCACGTGGAACGCCGAGGAGAACCGCTGGATGCTCGCCATCAACGTGGCGCTGGGCTTCCGACCGGCCGGCGGCTCCGGGGTCTGGCAGACGACGCTCTGACGCTCACGCGCCTGCGGCGGGCTGCGGGGCGACCGACCACCAGCCGTCCCAGCGACGCCGCGCCTCGGCCATCACCGCGTCGTCGAGGCCGTAGGTGGACATCGTGACGTCGACGGTGCCGTGCGGCGGGCGCTCGACGGGCGGCCTGATGAGCAGCACGAGCAGCGACTCGGCGATGCCGTGCAGGTGGATGCCCACCTGGTGCTCCGACTTGTAGACGAGCGTGCCGCCCACGCGGGACCCGTCGGGCCGGGCGGCCTCCACGTGCGCCCGCACCGGCAGGCCCCGCACACCGTGCAGCCCGGCGCGGAACAGCAGGGGGTCGTGGCGGTCGCCGGCGTCCAGGCCGTGCGCCAGCAGGGTGACGCGGTCCTCCCCGGGGTGCACGTCGAGCGCGAACGCCAGCTGGTGGACGAACTGGATCCAGCCCTCGTCCATCTCGTCGAAGACCCCGTCGAACGTCGACAGGCCGTCGTGGCTGCGGCGCGTGACGCTCACCCGGGAGCGCGCGTCGTCCAGCGCGGTCACGGTCATCCGGTCGTGGTGGGGCCACACCAGGGAGCGCGTGGAGCCACCGTGGTGGTGCTCCCGCGCCTCGTCGCGGAAGGTCTGGGCGATCTCCGCGTCCAGGCCGTCATAGTCCCAGCCGAACCACCGCCGGATCAGGCGCGGGTCCCGCAGGTGCTCCCAGACGGTGTCGGCGGGGGCGTGGACGTCGACCGACACGACCTCACGCGGCTGGAGCTCCATGGGCGGCCACCTCGTTGCTCTCGGTGCGCCGGGCTGCGGTGCCCGGTGGCTCCGACGTTAGCCCGGGAGCCCGGCGACCGCAGCGGCGTCGGCGTGCAGGGCGATACGCACCCCCGGGGGGCACGTCCACCCCGCCGGTGCGAGCGCGCTGACGCGTCCGACGCCGTCGACGTCGACCACGACCTCGGTGCGTCCGCGGCGCGAGCGCAGCGCGTGCACGGTGCCGGTGACGTCGGCGGTGCGCGCGTCACCCCCGACGTCGGGCGCGACGACGAACGCCCCGGCCGCCAGCGCCAGCACACCCCCGGCGCGCACCGGCGCCGTCCCCGCCGCGTCGACCGCGGAGACGAGGGCCCGCACGGCCGGCGGCGCGCCGGTACCGGGGCCGGGCACGGCCACGAACGCCTCGTAGCCGAGGAACCGCGCGACGTCCCGGGACGCGGGCCGCGCCCACAGCTCGGCGGGCGCGGCGACCTGCAGCAGCCGGCCCGCGGCCATGACGGCCACCCGGTCGGCCACGGCGAACGCCTCGTCCTGGTCGTGCGTGACGAACAGGGCCGTCGTCGCGGTCGCCGTCAGCACCGCGCGCAGGTCCGCGGCGAGGCGCTCGCGCAGCGCACGGTCCAGTGCGGACAGCGGCTCGTCGAGCAGCAGCAGCCGGGGCCGGGGGGCGAGCGCGCGCGCGAGCGCGACCCGCTGCCGCTCACCGCCGGACAGCGTGCCCACGGCGCGGCGCTGCGTGCCGGGCAGCCCGACGAGGTCGAGCAGCTCGGCCACCCGGGCCTCGCGGGCGGCACGGTCCCGCCGCACCGTGGCCGGCAGCCCGTAGGCGACGTTGCCCGTGACGTCGCGGTGCGCGAAGAGCTGGCCGTCCTGGAACAGCAGGCCGAACCCGCGCCGGTGCACCGGGACGTCCACCACGGAGACGCCGTCCCAGGCCACGTCACCCCCGGACAGCGGCTCGAGCCCCGCCACCGCGCGCAGCAGCGAGGACTTGCCGCAGCCGGAGGGTCCCAGCAGCGCGACGACCTCCCCGGTCGGCACGCTCAGGTCCACCCCCGCGACGGCCTCGGCCGCCGCCCCGGGGTACCGCACGACGACCTCCGCGACCTGCAGCCCGTCGCTCACCACGCACCTCCGGTCCCGGGGCGGCGCAGCCGCTCGCACACCGCCACGATGCTCGCCGTCAGGGCGGCGAGCAGCACCGACGCCGCCAGTGCGGCGCCGTAGTTCTCGGCCCCGGGGCGCCCCAGCAGCCGGAAGATCACGACGGGCAGCGTCGGGTCCTGCGGCCGCGCCAGGAACGACGTGGCACCGAACTCGCCCAGCGACGCGGCGAACGCGAACCCGAGCGCCAGACCGACGGCCCGCAGCGCGACCGCCAGGTCCACCGTCCGCAGCACCCGTCCGGGTGCGGCACCCAGGGTCGCGGCGACCTCACGCTGCCGCGGGTCCACGGCACGCAGCACGGGCAGCACGGTGCGCACCACCAGGGGCACGGCGACGACGGCCTGCGCCACCGCGACCAGCACGGGGCTGGTCCGCAGGTCCACGGGCAGCCCCAGCGGTGCGTCCATCGACACCAGGAACCCGAAGCCGACGGTCACGGCCGACACCCCGAGCGGCAGCATGAACAGCGCGTCCAGCCCGGCGACGGCCCGGCGGGCGGCGGTGCGCCGCGGGCGGCGCGACACGAGCAGGGCCACGAGCCCGCCGACCACCAGGGCGAGCACGGTGGCGTCGACGGCGGTGCGCACCGACGTCCCGGCGGCCTGCCACGCGCTGACGGCCAGCGTGTCCTGCGGCACGGCCAGCGCGGCGTAGTTGTCCAGGCCCCAGCCGCGCGGGGTGCGCAGCGAGCGCACGACGAGGTGCACCAGCGGCAGCGCGAGCAACCCGGCGACGGTGAGCGCAGTGACGGCGACCGCGACGGCGTCGATCGGGTCGCGCAGCCGCACGGGGCGGGCGTCCGCCGCGGTACCGCCGAGGGTGGGGGCCGCCTCGGTGCGGGCGCGGGCGCGCCCGGCCAGGGCGAGCGCCGCCACGACCACGACGAGCTGCACGACGGACAGCACGGCGGCGGCACGCAGGTCGAGGAACTGCGTGGTCTGGATCCAGATCTCGGTCTCGACCGTGCCGTACCGGCGCCCGCCCAGCACCAGGACCGTGCCGAACGCGGTCGCGCAGAACAGGAACACCAGGGACGCCGCGGAGGCGATCGCGGGGCCCAGCGCCGGCAGCGTCACCGTCCGCAGCACGCGCCACGGCGAGGCGCCGAGCGCCCGGGCCGCCTGCTCGGCCCGCGGGTCGAGCCGCTCCCACAGGCCACCGACCGTGCGCACCACCACCGCGTAGTTGAAGAACACCAGCGCCAGGACGATCGCCGCGAACGAGCCGTCCAGGCCCAGCCCGCCCAGCAGGCCGCCGTCCACCAGCAGCGAGCGGAAGGCGACGCCGACCACGACCGTGGGCAGCACGAACGGCACCGTGACGAACGCGCGCAGCGCCCCGCGCCCGGGGAACCGGCAGCGGTACAGCAGGTACGCGCCCGGCACGCCCAGCAGCACCGCGCCCAGGGTCCCCAGCCCGGCCTGCGCGAGCGTCTGCCCGACCACGCGCCACGTCCGCGGGCGGGTGAGCACGTCACCGAACCCGGTCAGGTCGAGGCGCCCGTCGGCGACGAACCCCCGCCCGACGATCTCCGCGACGGGCCACACGAAGAACACCGCGAGGAAGAGCAGAGGCAGGCAGGCCGCCACGGCCCACGCCACGCGGACGCCCCACCCGGTGCGCGGTCCGCGTCGCCGCGGCGCGCCGTCACCCGCCGGCCCGGCACCGGGGCGGGGGCCCGGGTGCGGGTCGGCGGGGTCGACGGCGAGCGCCGCGGCGGGGACGGGCACGGTCAGCCGATCACCGTGTCGGACCACGTGGCGAGCCACTGCTCGCGGTGCGCGGTGACGTCGGCGGGTGCGACCTCGAAGGGGTCGTCGGCCAGCGGGGCCCACGCGGCCCACTCCTGCGGCAGCTCGACCGTCGAGCTCACGGGGTACATGTACATCGACCCCGGGATGTCCGCCTGGACGTCGTCCGAGAGCAGGAAGTCGAGCAGCGCCGCGGCACCCTCCGGGTTGGCGGCACCCGCCAGCACACCCGCGTACTCCACCTGGCGGAAGCACGTGTCGAGCAGCGCGCGGGTGGTTGGGGCGTCGGCACCGTCGGGCACCGTGAACGGCGGCGACGACGCGTAGGACAGCACGACGGGCCGCGGTCCCTCACCGCCGCCGGCGGTGAAGTCGGTGTAGTACGCCTCGGACCACCCGTCGGCCACCTGCAGGCCGTTGTCCCGCAGGCCCGCCCAGTAGTCCGCCCAGCCGTCCTCGCCGAACGCCCCGACGGTGGCGAGCAGGAACGCCAGCCCCGGGGACGACGTGACGGGGTCCGGCACCACGACGAGGTCGCGGTACGCCGGGTCCAGCAGCGACTCGAGCGTCGTGGGCTCCGGGACGCCCCGCTCCGCGAACCAGGCCGTGTCGACGTTGAGGCAGACGTCACCGAGGTCCACCGCGGTCAGCGCGCCGGCGTCGTCGCCCGGCACCGCGTACGCGGCGGCGTCCTGCGCCGCCGGGGCCGTGAGCTCGGCCGGCACCAGGACGCCCTCGTCGAGCGCGCGCGACGCGAACGCGTTGTCGATGCCGAACACCAGGTCACCCAGCGGGGCGTCCTTGGTGAGCACCAGCTGGTTCACCAGGGCGCCCGCGTCGGCCTGCTGCACCACCTCGACGCGCAGCCCCGACTCCTCCTCGAACTGCTCGAGCAGACCGTCGGACAGCGCGAAGGACTCGTGCGTCACCAGCGTGACGGTGCCGGCGCCGTCCGTCGGGTCGTCCGCCGCGCCACTGCCGACGGCGGAGCAGGCCGTCAGCGCGACGAGGCCGGCGGTGGCGACGAGGCCCGCCGCCGCGCGCCGGGCCGGGGTGGTGCGGCGCCGGGTCGTGCCGTGCTGAGGGCTGCCGTGCTGAGGGCTGCGCGCCCGGGGGGTGGTCATGCGTGTGGTCCTCCGTCGTCGTCGGAGGGGTCCCGCGCCGCCGTCCCACGGCGATCGCCGCACGGACGACACCACGGGAGGAGAGACAAGCCCGACTCCCTACGCCGGTATCACCCGGATCAGGTTCGAGGGTCTGCGGTGGTCCGCACTCTCAGCGTCCTGCCACCGTCACCGGCGACCGACGCTCCCCTGTCGTTCGCGGACGATCCTAGCCCCGACCTGTGCGCCGGCCGGATCCCGGGTAGCGTCCCTGCAGGCGACGACGACGGAGGAGAACATGTCGGACGACGGGAACAAGCAGTCGATGACCGCGAAGATCGTGGGCGCGGGGGTCACCCTCGTCGCCGCGTGGGCGGTCCAGAAGCTGATCGACGCGGTCTGGACCAGGACCAAGGGGCACAAGCCGCCGTCGCCGGACTCCACGGAGCCCGACATCAAGTTCGGCGAGGTCGCGACCGCGGCCGCGATCAGCGGTGCCGCGATCTCGCTGTCGCGCGTGCTGGCGACGCGCGGCGCCGCGAAGCTCGCCGGGCGCGCCGCCCGGCGCTGACCCGCTGCCGCGACGCCCGGGGACCGCTCAGTCGTCCCCGGGCGTCCGGCCGGGGCGCGTCTCCCCGAGGTCGCGCGACAGCTCGTCGACCACCAGCAGGTCGTTGCGGACCTTGCCGGTGCGGAAGCCCGCCCGGCCGACCATGTGCGCGGCGACGGGTGCGGTGAGCATCTGGAAGATCGCGACGAGCACCAGGGCCCACACGGCCCCGCCCTCGCGCAGGCGCAGCGCCAGGCCGATCAGCACGAGGATCAGCCCGAGCACCTGCGGCTTGGTGCCGGCGTGCATGCGCGACAGCAGGTCGGGGAAGCGCAGGGCGCCGACCCCGGCGGCGAACGCGAAGAACGCGCCGCCCAGCAGGCAGACGATCGAGGCGACGTCCGCCACGGTGCCCCACGTGTCCTGGCTCATCGCGTCTCCTCGTCGGCCGGGCCGCCGTGGTGCTCGGGGTCCGGTTCCTTCTCGACGGTCTCGCGGGCGCTCGGGGCCACGGCCTCGTGGACCGCGGGCTCGCGCGCGCCCGCCCCGTCCGCGGCGGCGTCCTCGGCGGCGCGACGCCGGCGGCGGCGCGCCTGCTCCTCCTCCTGCTCGAGGCGGCGCTTCTCGGCCTCCTCGGCGGCGACCTCCTCGCGCGTGCGCACGCGCCCCTCGCCCTCGGGCTCGACGGCGGCGAACCGCGCGACGGTGACCGACCCGACGAAGCCCACGAGGGACAGCACCACGAGCAGCGGAACGACGTCGGCGCGCCGGTAGTAGGCCGCGTACAGGGCGATCGCGGCGATCATCGTCGTGACGACGATGTCGAGCGCGACCGTGCGGTCGAGCATCGACGGGCCCTTCTCGGCCCGCACGATCGCGAGCAGCGCGCCGAGCGTCAGCAGGACGCCGCAGACGCCGACGACGACGTCGAACACGTTCACCGGGACGTCACCTCCCCCGCGCGGCGCGAGCGCTGCAGCCCCGCCTCCGCGAGCTCCTCGTCGGACGCGAGCGCGCGCAGCAGCCGCGCCTCCTGGTCGAGCACGTTCTGCCGCGCCTTCTCGACACCACCGCTGGTCTCGACGTCCAGGACGTGCACGTACAGCCGCCCCGTGAGTCGGTGCGCCTCGACGATGATCGAGCCGGGGACCAGCGAGACGAGCTCGGCGGTCAGCGTGAGGTACAGGTCCGAGTGGCTGCGCAGCTGCACGCAGATCACCGCACCGCGCGGGGTGTGCCGCGGCCGCAGCGCGACCAGGCTGACCTCGAACGACGCGCGGACCAGGTCGAGCGCGAACCGGCCCAGCAGCACGAGCAGCCCGACGGGGTGGACGCGGCCGCGGAACTCGACGCGCGTCATGCGCAGGCCGGCGGTGACCAGCAGGCCCAGCAGCACGCCGTTGACGACGTTGCCCCAGGTGACCTGGCCCCACAGCAGGACCCACACGACGGTGAGCCACAGGACGGTGGCCCACTGGAAGCGCCAGCCGGCGCGGCGCGGGTGCAGGCTCACCGGTCACCCCCGCCGCTCTCGGCGTCCTGCGTCGCGGGCACCACGTCCTCGTCGACCTCCGAGTCCTCGGCCGCGCGCTGCGACTCGCCCTCGCCGCGCTCCCCGTCGGGCAGCACCGCCTCGATGTACGGCGAGCGGTCCGCGAGGGTCTGGGCGGCCCGGCCCGTGTACGCGTACAGCGGTCCGGCGAAGACGGTGAGCGCCAGGCTGACGACGACCAGGGTCGCCGTGGGGACCACCATGTGCGCGGGCACGTGGTTGGCCGGCAGCTCCTCCGGCGGGCTCTGCCAGAACGCCTTGTTCCACGCCTTGATCAGCGCGTACAGGGTGAGCAGCGAGGTGACGACCGACCCGACGACCAGGGCGTACCCCAGCGGGGTCCCGAGCGCGACACCCGCCTCGAGCAGCCCGACCTTGCCGAGGAACCCGGAGAACGGCGGGATGCCGCCGAGGTTCATCGCGGGCACGAAGAACAGCACGGCCAGCACCGGCGTCATCTTGGCGAGCCCGCCCAGCCGGTCGAGCGACGTGGTCCCGCCGAAGCGTTCGATCAGGCCGACGACGAGGAACAGGGCCGTCTGCACGGTGATGTGGTGCACGACGTAGTAGATGGCCGCGGTCCAGCCGAGCACGCTGCCCAGCGCGACCCCGAACACCATGTAGCCGATGTGGCTGACGAGGGTGAACGAGAGCAGACGTTTGACGTCGTCCTGCGCGACCGCCCCCAGGATGCCCACGAGCATCGTGGCCAGGGCGACGCCCATGAGGATGTCGTCGAGCTGCCCGCCGGGGAACAGCAGGGTCTGGGTGCGGATGATCGCGTAGACGCCGACCTTGGTCAGCAGGCCCGCGAACACGGCCGTGACCGGCGCGGGCGCGGTCGGGTAGGAGTCCGGCAGCCAGGACGACAGCGGGAACACGGCCGCCTTGATGCCGAAGGCCAGCAGCAGCATCGCCTGCAGCATGGTGCGCACGCCGGGGTCGACCTCCGGCAGGCGCAGCGCGAGCTGCGCGAGGTTCACGGTGCCCGTCGCCGCGTACACCGCCGCGATCGCGACGAGGAAGAGCACCGACGACAGGATGGCGACGACCACGTAGATCGTGCCCGCGCGGATGCGCTCGGTGGTGCCCGACAGCGTGATGAGCACGTACGACGCGGCGAGCAGGATCTCGAAGCCGACGTAGATGTTGAACAGGTCGCCCGACAGGAACGCGTTGGCGACGCCCGCCGACAGCACCAGGTACGTGGGGTGGAAGATCGAGATGGGGGCGAACCGCTCCCCGTCCTCCCGGCCCTGCGCCAGCGAGTACACCAGGACGCAGAGGATCACCACGGACGAGACCGTGAGCATGAGGGCCGACAGGCGGTCGGCGACGAGGCTGATGCCCACCGGCGCCGCCCAGTCCCCGACCTCCACGACGACCGGCCCCGAGTCGGCCAGCACGAGCAGCGCACCGGACACCACGGCGACGAGCGCCAGGGTCACGAGCGAGACGATGCGCTGCAGCCGGGGCCTGCGGTAGAGCGCGAGCGCCAGGCCCGCCGCCGACAGCGGCAGGACCACGGGCAGGGGGACGAGCCAGCTCCAGTCGGTCATCGTCCCTCCTCCCCGTGCGTGTGGCTGGTGGCCGGCGGCGGCCGTTCGGCGGGCGCCTCGTCGAAGGCCTCTCCCTCGTCCATCTCGTCGCGGGCGGCGGCGGCCTCCTCGTCGAGCGTCTCGCCCTCGGACTCGGTGTCGTCGTCCTCGAAGGCGCGTTCGTCACGCGCCGCGAGGCGGGCGATGCGCCGGTCCTCGACGTCGTCCTGCACCTCGTCGTGGCGGTGCAGCTGCCACGACCGGTACGCCATGGCCAGCAGGAACGCCGTCAGCCCGAGCGTGATGACGATGGCCGTGAGGATCAGCGCCTGCGGCAGCGGGTCGCTCATGGGGCGGTCGGACGCGACCCCGATGATCGGGGGCGCCCCGGCGGCCCCACCGGCGACGAGGATCAGCAGGTTCGTGCCGTTCCCCAGCAGGATGATGCCCAGCAGGATGCGCGTGAGGCTGCGCTCGAGGACCAGGTACACGCCGACCGTGAACAGCGCGGCGATCGTCACGACGAAGACGATGTTGGGGCTCATGACGATGTCGGTCACGCGGCACCGCCCGCGCCCGGTCCGCCGGAGAAGTCGTCCGAGCGCCGCTCGACCGGGTCGTACCCGGAGGCGTTGAGCCCGCGCAGCAGCACGAGCTGGTCGTCGCCGCTGACGGCGTGGTCCGGCACGTCGTCCTCGCCGGACTCGGCCCGCCGGTCGATCTCGGCACCCAGGCTGCGCAGGATGTCGAGCACCAGGCCGACGACCACCAGGTACACCCCCACGTCGAAGAACAGGCTGGTGACGAGCTTGACGTCGCCCCAGATCGGCAGCTGGAACTCGAGGATCCAGGACTCCAGCACGTTGCCGCCGACGACCAGCGCGGCCAGGCCGGCACCGGCGGACAGGAACAGGCCCGTGCCCAGCAGCACACCGGGCTGCACCGGCGCGGCCTCACCGAGCTCGTAGCGCCCGCCCGCGAGGTACCGCACGGCCAGCGCGATGCCCGTGACCAGACCGGCCGCGAACCCGCCGCCGGGCTGGTTGTGCCCGCTGAACAGCAGGAACGCCGAGTACACGATCATCGTGTGGAACAGCAGGCGCACGACGACCTCGAAGATCACCGAGCGGCGCTGGGGGGCGACGGTGCGTCCGGCGCGCAGCCACTCCCGGGCGCGTGACCCGCCCACGGGGGCGCTGCCGCGCGAGGGGGGCGGCGTGTCCGCGTCGGCGTCGGCCTGCGGGCGGCGCAGCGACGCCATCGGGTCGGGCGACCCGCCCCACACCGAGCGGTCCGCCGGGGCCTCGCGCTCCCGGAAGATGCGCCCGCCGCGGGCGGACAGGAACACCAGGGAGGCGACACCGGTGGCCGCGACGAGCAGCACCGAGATCTCGCCCATCGTGTCCCACGCGCGGATGTCGACGAGCGTCACGTTGACGATGTTCTTGCCGCCGCCGAACTCGTAGGCCTCGGTGGCGAAGTCCGCGGAGACCGGTGCGTGCACGCGTGCCGACGGGGCGACCAGGGCGACCCCGGCGACGACGAGCCCGACCGCGAGGGCCAGCGCGAGCCGGACCCAGCGGGACGTGGCCAGCGGCCGGTCCGAGAAGTACGGGGGCAGGCGGCGCAGCACCAGCACGAAGACGACGAGCGTGACCGTCTCGACCAGCACCTGCGTGACCGCGAGGTCCGGGGCGCCGTAGAGCAGGAACATGCCGGCGATGGCGTAGCCGCTGATGCCGGCCAGGATGACGGCCTTGAGGCGGCGGCGCGCGCGGGCGACCAGGATCGCCGCGACGATCGAGGCCGCCGCGAACACCGTCTGGGCCGCGTAGTCCCAGGGGCGCACCTCCTGCGGCCACGACGTGCCGGTCAGCAGCGCACCACCGACGGCGACGACCCAGGTGGTGAGGATGATGCCGAGGTACAGCGGCAGCGACCCGCGCTGGGTGATCGCGGTGACGTCCGCGGCGAAGTCGTCGAGCTTGCGCATGAAGCGGCGGTACGTGAGGTCCGCCTCGAGCAGGTGCGGGACACGCGCCTGCCAGCGCTCCACCTTGTCGCGTGCGAGGAACAGCAGCCCGCCCGCCCCGAGGATGCCGACCGTGAGCCAGAGCACCAGGCCGAACCCGCCCCACAGCAGCAGGTGGCCGGGCTCGCCCAGGGGGTACGTGGCCGCGTAGGGCTCGAGCAGCTGCTCCCCGAGGTGCGGCAGCAGCGCGACGGCCAGGCCGAGGAAGGACAGGACCAGCGCGGGCGCGGTCAGGAGGAACGACGGGCGCGTGACGGGGGCGGGTGCCACCGACTCGTCGCCGCCGGCGGCGAGCGACGTGGTCGTGGCGACGCCCTCGGAGTCCTGGGTCTTGGACTGCGGGACCAGGGCGCCCTTGGTCGCGAACGCGCCCCACCACAGCCGCAGGCCGTAGGCGACGGTGAGCGCCGAGCCGACGACCACCGCGGCCAGGACGATCCAGCCCAGCGTGCCGTCCTCGAGGTGCGCGACGCCCTCGAGGCCCGCCTCCTTGGCGACGTACCCGGCGAACGGCGGCAGGCCGATCATCGAGGCGGTGGCCAGGCCGCCGGCCGCGGCCGTCCAGGGCAGGGCGCGCCCCACACCGGACAGGCGCCGCAGGTCACGGGTGCCGCACGCGACGTCGACCGTGCCGACCACGAGGAACAGCGTCGCCTTGAACATGGCGTGCGCACCGAGCATCGCCAGGCCGGCCAGGGCCGTGGCCTGCGTGCCGAGGCCGACGAGCAGCACGATGAGCCCGAGCTGGCTGACCGTGCCGAACGCGAGGATCAGCTTGAGGTCGTGCTGCCGCAGCGCGCGGTACCCGCCGAGCACGAGCGTGCCGGCGCCCAGCACCACGATCGTCCAGCGCCACACCGGCAGCTCCGCGTACGCGGGCGCGAACCGCGCGACCAGGTAGACGCCGGCCTTCACCATCGCGGCGGCGTGCAGGTACGCGCTGACGGGCGTCGGCGCGGCCATGGCGGCGGGCAGCCAGAAGTGGAACGGGATGAGCGCGGACTTGGTGGCCGCACCGGCCAGCAGGCACGCGACGGCGGCCACGACCGCGGTGGAGGCCGCCGGCGGGTCGGCCATCAGCCCGGACAGCGAGTACGTGCCGGCGGCGTGACCCAGGATCACGACGCCCACCAGCATGGCGAGCCCGCCCGCGGTGGTGACGATGATCGCCTGCATGGCGGCGCGCCGGGACGCCTTGCGGTCGGCGTAGTGCCCGATGAGCAGGTACGACGTCACCGTCGTCAGCTCCCAGAACACGAACATCAGCAGCATGTCGTCGGCCGTGACCAGGCCGAGCATCGACCCCGCGAACGCGGTGAAGACCCCGCCGAACCGGCCCAGGCCGGACGCGGTGGGCGAGAAGTAGGCGGCGCAGTACACGAGGACGAGCGCGCCGACGCCGCCGACGACCAGCGTCATCAGCCACGACAGCGTGTCGAGCCGGAAGCTCAGCTCCAGGCCCAGCGCGGGGATCCACTCGACGACCTGAGAGGGCCCGCGGCCTGCCTGGACCTCGCTGGTCCAGCCCAGCGCCCAGACCGCGGCCGACGCGGGTGCCAGGGCCAGCGCCCAGAACGCCTTGCGCCCCCAGAGGCGGAACAGCGCGGGCGCGACGAGGGCCGCTGCGAGGTGGACCGTCAGCAGCAGCAGCACGTCCGGCTCCGTCCGTGTCGGGGGCGGTGGGTCGGTCGGGTCTTGTCGGTGTGACCGGCCGTCGTCGGCGACGACCGGGGGACGCTGTCCGACCCCGCCTGCGCGGGACGGTCACGTCCCTGGCTGGAGAGGTGCGACCACCCACGGCGCGTGGCGACCAGCTCGTCCGGCAGGCGCAGGGCGGCGCTGGTCAGGCGCGTCGTGAGGGGTGCGGGGGACCCGTTGATGTTACCAACGGTCCGCCGTGGTCCCCGTGCCCGGGGCGGCCCCGACGACCGACGTGGCCCATGTCACGCCGCGAAACGGGCAGGTCGGGCGGGGTGGCGGTCCGCCCGCCGCGCCCCCGGACCGCGGCGCGTCGACCCGCCGGGCCGCGAGCCGCCGCGCGGCCGGGGCGGCGGCCCGGGGGTCGCCGCGGCGGGACGGCGCCGTACGCCGGGCGCGACGGCGGCTAGGTTGGCCGGGTGAGCGGAGCGCAGCTGGTCGCGGTGGTCCTGGCGGCGGTGGCGACGGTCGTCGGGGTGGCGGTGTTCACCCGGGGTGTCGTCGTCATCGTGCGGACCGTGCGCACGGGTCGTCCGCTGCCCGGGCGCTGGGCGCCGGCGGGGCAGCGCCTGGCGACCCTCGTGCGTGAGGTGCTGGGCCACGGCCGGTTCCAGCAGCGGCCGGTCGTCCGGGTCGCGCACTGGGTCGTCATGGTGTCGTTCCCGGTGCTGGTGGTGACGCTCCTGACCGGGTACGGCCAGCTCGTGGACCCGCGCTACGGGCTGCCGCTCGTCGGCCACTGGGCGCCGCTGGAGTGGGCGGTCGAGGCGTTCGCGTGGCTGGGGCTGCTGGGCATCGGGTACCTGATCGTGCTGCGGCAGCGCATCCGGCCGCGCGCGTCGGAGCCCGAGGGCGAGCAGCGCGGGTCGCGGTTCTTCGGGTCGAACCAGGCGTGGGCGTACGTCGTGGAGGCGACGATCCTGCTGGTGGTGCTGGCGGTCCTGGTGCTGCGCGGGCTGGAGTACGCGCTCGGCGTGCAGGACGGCGAGGCGTGGGCGACGGCGCTGCACTTCCCCCTGACCGCGTGGTTCGGCGCGTCGTGGGTCCCCGTGGCACCGGCGACGCTCGGGACGGCCGTGCTCGTCGTCGCGCTGGTCAAGATCCTCGTGTCGATGGCGTGGTTCGTCGTCGTCGGGCTGCTGCCGACGATGGGCGTCGCGTGGCACCGGTTCCTCGCGGTCGTCAACGTGTACGCCCGGCGCGAGCCGGACGGGACGCCGGCGCTCGGCCCACTGGTGCCGCTGCGTGACGCGGCCGGCGAGCCCCTGGACCTGACGGCGGTCGACGACCTGCCCGAGGACCTGCGCCTGGGCGTCGGCGCGGTGGAGGACCTGCCGTGGAAGGGCCTGCTCGACGCCGCGACGTGCACCGAGTGCGGCCGCTGCCAGGACCAGTGCCCGGCGTGGGCCACGGGCAAGCCGCTGAGCCCCAAGCTCGTCATGCTCGCGCTGCGCGACCAGGCCGCCGCGACCGCGCCCTACGTGCGGGCGGCGCAGGCCGCAGGCGCGTCGGACGACGCGAAGGCCGACCCGCACCTGGGCGTGGACCTCGTCGCGTCCGGCGTCATCGACCCCGACGTCCTGTGGTCGTGCACCACCTGCGGGGCGTGCGTCCAGCAGTGCCCGGTGGACATCGAGCACGTCGACACGATCGTCGACATCCGCCGCTACCAGACGCTCATGGAGTCGGCCTTCCCGGCGGAGCTGGGCGGCACGTTCACCAAGATGGAGCGGCGCGGCAACCCGTGGGGCCTGCCCGCGCGCCAGCGCCTCGACTGGGCCAAGGGCCTGGACTTCGACGTACCGGTCGTCGGCGTGGACGTCGAGTCCGCGGCCGACGTCGACTGGCTGTTCTGGGTGGGCTGCGCGGGCGCGTTCGAGGACCGCGCCAGGAAGACCACGCGAGCGGTGGCCGAGCTGCTGCACGCGGCGGGCGTGACGTTCGCGGTGCTGGGCGACGGGGAGACCTGCACGGGCGACCCGGCCCGCCGCGCCGGCAACGAGGCGCTCTACCAGATGCTCGCCGCGCAGAACGTCGAGACGCTGAACGAGGTCGGCGCGCAGCGGATCGTCGTCACGTGCGCGCACTGCTTCAACACGATCTCCCGCGAGTACCCCGCGATGGGCGGGCGGTACGACGTCGTCCACCACACCCAGCTGCTCGACCGGCTGGTCGGTGAGGGGCGGCTGCGGTTCGCCCCGGGCACCGGCGACGACGGCACGGGCACCACCGTGACGTACCACGACCCCTGCTACCTGGGCCGGCACAACCAGGTCTACGAGCCCCCGCGTGAGCTGCTCGCCGCCGCCGGGGTCACGGTCGCCGAGATGCCGCGCAACCGCGAGACGTCCTTCTGCTGCGGCGCCGGCGGGGCGCGCATGTGGATGGAGGAGACGATCGGCGAGCGCATCGGCACGGTGCGGGCGGCCGAGGCCGTCGCCACGGGAGCGTCCGCCATCGCCACCGCGTGCCCGTTCTGCACGGTCATGCTCAGTGACGGTGTCGCGGCGCACGCGCGAGCGTCGGGTGACACCGCCGGTCCTGCGGACGGGACCACGCCCGTCGACCACGGCACCCGCCCGGCACCCGGCGCGGGGGCGACCGGCACCCAGGAGCCCGCCGGCCCGCGTCGGCCCGCGGCAGTCCCCGCGTCTGCACAGGTGGGCGTCCCCGAGGTCGCCGACATCGCGGTCCTCCTGCGCGACCGCCTCGCCGACCGCGCCTGACCGACCGCGGCCCGCGAGCGCGGCACGTGACGGCCGAGCGCGGTACCTCGAGGTACCGCGCTCGGTGGTCGAGTGCCGTGCTCGGCCGCGGTGAGGCGGGCCCGTCAGCCGCGACGGGTGACCGCCTCGCGGCGCGCCGCCAGCAGGGCGGCCGCGCCCAGCAGCACCGCGCTGCCCACCACCCACGCGACGTGCAGTGCCACAGGCTGCGTGGCCGCGCCGGTGAACACCGCGACGTCGGACGCCGGCATGACGGCCCGGTACGCGAGCTGGCCGAAGTGGAAGGTCGGCAGGTACGGCGCGACGTCCCCGATGACGGCGGGCAGCTCGGACAGCGGGAAGAAGAACCCCGACGCGAACGCCAGCGGCAGGAACAGCAGGTTCGCCATGACGGTGGCCGCGCGCGGCCGCGCGAGGTAGGCGATCGCGAAGCCGAGGGTGCTGAACACCAGCACGCCGGCCGTCATGATCCCGGCGAACGCCGCCCACCGGCCCACGTCGAGCCGCACGCCGCCGGCCAGCGCCGCGAGCAGGCCCGTGCCGGCCACGATCAGCAGCGCGTGCACCGCCGCGGTCAGGGACGTACCGCCCAGGTACGCCGCCGTGGGGAACGGCGTCGCCCGCAGGGTCCGCAGCCAGCCGCGGCCCCGGCCCTTGGCGACGTTCTCCCCGAACGTGAACAGCGCGAGCGAGACGACGCCGTCCGCCGGGTCGCCGCCGGCGAGCGGCTGTGGCAGCCGGCCGTCACCGACCGGCTGCTGCGCGCGCTGCTCGACCGGCCCGCCCTGCTGGACGGCGCCGCCGGGGCCGACGGCATCGAGAACCCCGAGCCGCTGACCGCGCGGGAGCTCGACGTGCTGCGGTTGCTCGCCGCGGGCTGGTCGAACCGGGAGATCGCGCAGACGCTGCACCTCGCCCCGGGCACCGTGAAGAACCACGTCTCGGCGGTGCTGCTCAAGCTCGGTGTGCGGGACCGGACGCGGGCGGTGCTGCGTGCTCTCGACCTGGGTCTGCTCGGCGCCTGACGGCGCGGGACGTGCCGCGCGCCGGCCCGTCCGCTCGTCAAGGGTTCAGCGCAGCGCGCGCGAGATGCTGCCGAGCTTCTGGAGCACCATCTGCCGGTACATCCACCGGCCGACGGGCCGCAGCACCCAGCCGACGAGCCGACGCCACCCGTGGCGGGGCAGCCAGCGCACCGTGACGTCGAGGCGCGTGCCGGCGCCGGACGGGCTGAGTGCGACGGCCAGGCGCTGGATCGCGGCGCCGCCGTCGCGGTCGGGGCGCGCGATCTCCCACTCCACGAGCCGGCCCTCGTCGCGGGTGACGACCGTGAGCAGCTGGCGGCGCATGTCCGCCGGGACGCGCTTGCCGCCGTCCTCCTCGCTGCGCAGCACGCACAGCAGGGACCCGTCCGGCCGCTGGGTCACGGTGCTGTACCAGGGGTCCCACTCGGTGCGGCGGGCGGGGTCGGCGAGCAGCGCCCACACCCGCTCGGGCGCCGCGGGTACCCAGCCGTCGCACGTGAGCGTGCGCCACGGCGACCACGCGGGGTCGTCGGCGTAGAGCGGGTCGCTCGGCGTCGGGGCGGGCCGCCACGCGTCCGCCGCAGCGCGCACCGCGTCGGGAACGACGTCCAGCGCCGCGAGCATCTCGACGACGAGACCGCTCGGCTCGTCGACGAGGATGCGCAGGAGCGCCCGGTCGTCGGCCGAGAGCTCGCTCATCCGGCGGATCAGACGTTCGACGCGCGGTGAGAGCGGCAGCGAGGGCGCGGCGACCACGTCCAGCGCCCGCGGCGGCGTCGGGGTGACGGCGACGCCCGCACCGGCGAGCCGGTCGGCATGGACCCTGGCGGCGGCGCGCCGGGCCGCGTCGAGGCTCACCCCGGCGGCGCGCAGGCTCTCCCCCGCCGGACCGCCGATGGCGGCGAGCGCGACGACGAGGTGGTCGAGGTCGACCTCGGCGTGGCCGACGCGGTGGGCCTCCTCCTGCGCCGCCGTCACCGTCTGCTGCCAGCGGGACAGGGCATCGTTGACGCGGCTCATGTGCGGTTCCTCCGGGGGACGTCGATGGTCGGGTCGATGCGCTTGGCGTACTTCTTGTGCACGGCCTGCCGGGTGACGCCGAGGGCGTCGGCGATCTCCTGCCAGCTCATGCCGGCGCGGAGGGCCGCCTCCACCTGGCGCAGCTCGTAGGAGTCGACGAGCACGCGCAGGGAGGACACGGCGCGCAGTCCGCGCAACGGGTCGGACGTGTCGCCGGCGACGGAGGCGATCTCGGGCTGCTTCACGGTTGTCAACCTAGGTTGCTGCCCGCACTCTGTCAACCACGGTTGCCAGCGGCCGGGTCAGCGGGCGGGTCAGTGCTGAACGACGGGGTCGCGGCGCACGCGCGGGCGACGGCGGACACCGTGGCGGACGGCACCACGCCGGACGGCACCGCCGGACGTGGCCGCGGACCCGCCCCGCGTCCTGGCGTGGTGGGACGACGTCAGCGGAACTCGAACCTGAGCGAGGTCGTCGGGTCGATGCTCGTGACGATCGCCGTGTAGAACGCCCTGGCCTGGTCCTCGAGGACGTCCTCGTTCTCCTCGATGTACCGGCCCTGCGCACCCTCGTCGAGGATGGTGTTGACCATCTCCACGGTGTCGATCTCCGGGGTCACCCAGCTCAGGACGCCGTTGTCCTCGACGACGGTCCGGAAGCTCTCGTCGTCGTGCCCGATGAAGATGAACTCCGGGACGGAGATGACGAGCTCGTCCTCGCCGGCCCGGGCGATCCTCACGTCACTGCCCTCGATGCCCAGCTTGGCGTTGAAGCCGTACTGCACGAACGACGACCGTCCGGTCCCGGGGACGTCCACGCCCAGGAACGAGCCCTGCTCGGTCTGCTCGGCGATGCCTTCGATCCCCAGGCTCAGGAGCACGACCTGCTCCTCGCGGGTGATCGAGCTGACGATCTGGGCGTCGCGGTCCTCGGAGCCGGCGCCGAACAGGGAGAGGCCGGGGAAGGCGCGCATCACGCCGTACGCCGCGAGCGCCCCGACGCAGACGGCCACCACGAGCCGCGTGACCGTCCTGGCCGGGTGCGACGTGTCCATGTGGTCCCCGAGCTCCCTCTGGTTCGAGCAGGTGGCACGCCGCGGCGGCGCTCGACGCGCCAGGCTCGCGCGCGGTGCGTCGTCGACACGTCAGGGTTCGTCCTGGACCGAGCAGAACGCCAGGCGCGCGCGCTTCGTCGGTAGGTCGACCTCCGGGCCGAGGGTGAAGCCGGCCCGCTCCAGCACGCGCAGCATAGCCACGTTGCGTGCGTCGGGCTCCCCGACGATCCGCGTCGCCCCGGTGCGGTCCATGAGCACCCGGGTCATCTCCCGGACGACGCGTGGGGCGTAGCCCGCGACCGACCGCGGGGGTCGGGCACCGATGAGCAGGTGCGCGCCGAGGTCGCCGGGCTGCACGTCGTACACCTCACCCACGGGGTCGAGCGCGGGCTCGTACGCCTGCACGAGCGCGACCGACGTGCCGTCGACGCGCACGAGGAGCGCGTGGTGGTGCGTCATCGCGTCGACCACGGCGTAGGTCTCCCGCAGCTCGTCCACGCTCAGGCCCCCCAGCCCCCAGAACGCGGTGCCGCGTGCCGTGCACCAGGCGTGCAGCAGGGGCACGTCGGCGTCCAGGTCGAGCACCGCGGTGGTCAGCACGCCGAGGCCGTCGACGGTCCGCTCGTCGACCACGGACCCGCCGGCCAGCCCGGCCCACGCCGTCGTCAGGCCCACCGCACCCGTCCCGGCTCCCGCTCCCCCGGCAGCGGCTCGGGCGTCAGCAGCGCCCAGTCGGTGACGACCTCGACGGTGCGCGCCGCCGCCCAGGTCGGGTGCTGGTCCGCGAAGTGAGGGCCCCGCGGGTCGCCGCTGCTGCCGAACGGCACGCCCCAGCGGCTGCGCGACCGGTCGCCCAGGTCCCACACCCACCGTGCGACCGACCCGCGGAACGCACGGTCCGTCACGCCGGGCACCGACCCGGTGCACCGCACGGTGTCCTGGTCGCCACCCAGCGGCAGCGCGGGCACGGACGGCACGGTCGCCCCCGGGACGTCGGCCAGCACGTGCGCCGGGAGCACGGTGTGCCGGGCGCCCCAGGCCCCGCCGTCCGCGCGGGCGGCGACCTCCTCCAGCGCGGCGCGCACGTGCGCGGGGCCGTCGATGCCCAGGTCGGCGCGGCCGAGCAGCGCGGTGAGCGCCGACCCGACGCGCCCGCGCAGGCCGAACCACGCGTCGAACGCGGGGCCGGCGTGGTGCGGGACGTCGAGCGCGCCGAGGGCGGGCTCCTCGACGAGACGCGCGACCAGGGCGGCGCGCAGGTCGGCGAGCAGGGCCGCCTCGGCGGAGTCGGCGTCCAGGTGCAGGTCCCACGCGAGCAGCCGGTCCCGGACCGCGGCGGCCGGCGGGCTGAGGTCGTCGAGGTCGGCGGCGTACCGCAGCAGCCGTCCGGCGCCGGCCCAGTGCGTGTCGCCGTGCACGTCGCCCAGGTCGTCGACGCCCCACACGGGCCGTGCCGCGAGCAGGTGGGCGATGCGCGCCGCGCGGTCCGGTGCGTAGACGCTGCCGTGGTCACGGTCCGCGGCGGCCGGTCGCTCGTTCGCGTCTGCGGCGACGTCCGTGACCTCGCGTGGCGCGGCCGGGGCGCGCCACGGGCGCGGGGCGTGCGCGGGGTCCCACGCGTGCAGCGACAGCAGGCGGTCGTCCGGGGCGCGGTCGGCCACGCGGCCCGCGTCGAACGTCAGCACCGTCCCGGCCGAGTCGGCGGCCAGGACACGGTTGACGGGGTCGACCCAGCCCGCGAGCGCCGCGGCGACGTCGTGCGCGGTGCGGGCGCGCAGCAGCGGGCGCAGGCACGCGAACCCGAGGTCGGCGTCGACCTGCGCCTGCAGCCGCACGGACCGCGCCTCCTCGAGCCCGGCGCGCGGCAGGGCCCCGGTGACGACGCCGTCCTGGTCGACGGGACGTCCCGTCGGCATGCCCCGCACCACGACGGGCCCCCGGGCGGTCTCCAGGACGTCGACCGTCAGCGGCTCGCCGCCGCGCACCCGCACCTGCACGGCGCGGGAGGCGACGGGCTCCACGCCGTGCGGGCCGATCGCCTCCCAGCGGCCGTCGTCGCAGGTCAGCAGCTCGCGGTACACCTCGGTGGCGTGCGCGACGGCGTTGGTGATGCCCCACGCGGCGTCCCCGGCGTGGCCGAAGTGCGGCAGCCCGGGGACGCCGGGGAACGCCAGGCCGAGCACGTCGTACTCCGGGCACGCCAGACGGATCTGCTGGTAGGGGCCGGGCAGCTCGAGGACGCGGTGCGGGTCACCCGCCAGCAGCGGGGCCCCGGAGTCCGTGCGGGAGCCGTGCAGGGCCCACGCGTTGGAGCCGCTGGTCGGCCCGTCGGACGCCGGCTCGAAGAGCCGCACGAGGTCGAGCGGGTCGACGTCGGCGAGCCCGGGGTGCTGCGAGTACCGCGCGGCCCGCACGACGTGGTCGTGCCACAGCACCCGCGGGAACGTCGAGAACAGCGCGTGGTCGACGAGGAAGATCCCGAGCGGCGCCCACGCCGGCCACGGGTCGTCCGGCGTGCTGCCGCCGAGCACGCGGTCGAGCTCGTCGACCTCGACCGGCCGCGGTGCCGACGCGAGCCCGGCGTCGACCCCGGCGGTGTACGCGTCGACCCACGCACGGTCGTCGTCGCCGAGCGCGGCGTACGCACGCTGCGCCAGGTCCGGCAGCCGCAGGCGGTGCGCGACGACGTCCCACGCGATGCCGCCGTCACCGATGTGCTCCGCCAGCCGGGCCTCGGCGCGCCACCGGTCCGTCTGCACCTGCCACGTGCGGTCGCGGGCCGTCACCCAGCCCTGGCCGTACGCGAGCGCGAGCTCGTCGGACGCGCGGACGTGCGGCACGCCCCACGCGTCGCGGAAGACCTCGAACGTCATGTCAGACAGTCCCGGGGGTCGCGCCCGCGGCGACGGGTGCCTCGGCGGTCGGCCCGCCCGCCTCACCCGTCCGGTCGTCGTCGTGCCCGGCGACGGCACCGCGTGCGACCGGGTTGGCCAGCGTCCCGGCGTAGACGAGCGACGACGACTGGTCGGCCAGGTCGACCATCTGCAGCGTGTTGCGCAGCTGCAGCCGGTTGAGGCAGGAGTGCGCGAACCGCGGGGCGCGCAGGTCGACGCCCGACGGCAGGTCGGGGTGGTCCGCGGCGTGGGCGTCGATGGTCTCGGCCACGACGCCCCAGAACGTGCCCTCGGTGAGCACGCCGTCGGTGACGAGGACCGCGGCGAGGTGCCGCAGCACGCCGTCGAGCACGTCCGTGAAGATCGCCAGCGCCTTCTCGTCGTCGTCGACGACGGCCCGGACGCGCTCCACCTCGGGCGGCAGCGGGCGGGCGGACAGGACCGCGACCTCCTCGCCGATGTCCTTGAGCAGCGCGCCGACGGGCACGTGGTCCTGCCACACGAGCAGCACGTTCTCGCCGTGCGGCATGAACGCCAGGTCGTGGGCGCGCACGCAGTGCACGAGCGGGCGCAGGTAGACGCGCAGGTAGGCGCGCAGCCAGTCGGCCGGGTCGAGCCCGGACGCGCGGACGGCCGCCGTCGCGAACGCGTCGCCCGCGGCGTCGCGGTGCAGCAGCGCGGCCATCGTCGTCGCGCGCTGCCCGGGGGCGAGGTACGCGAACGGCTGCTCGCGCCACAGCGCCGCGAGCATCTTGCGGTGCGCGTTGGGCTGCGGCGTGCGGTGGTAGACGTCGCCCGTGTACCCGACGGACGCGCGCTCGCGCAGGACGCGGACGCCGCACCCGACGAGCTCCGGGTCGGTGTCCACGAGGTCCGCGACCCAGTCGTTGATCGCGGGCGTCGCGCGCATGTACGCCGGTGACAGCCCGCGCAGGAACCCCATGTTCTGGATCGCGAGGGCCGTCTTCACGTAGTGCCGGTCCGGGCGGTCGGTGTTGAGGAACGTGCGGATCGACTGCTGCGCGCGGTAGGTGTCGTCGGACTCCCCCAGCAGGACGAGGTCGCGGCGCGCGACGTCGGGGGCGAAGGTCACGGCCACGCGGTGCTCCCACTGCCACGGGTGCACGGGCAGGTACCGGTAGTCGGCGGGGTCGAGGCCCAGCACCCGCAGCCGCGCCTCGAAGCGCGCGCGGGTGGGGGCGTCGAGCTCGTGCCGGTACAGCGCGTCCTCCGTGAGCCCCGCGCCGGTGGCGACGTGGCTGAGCGCGCGCCGCGCGGCGAGCCACACCAGGCGCACGGGCCGGCCCGCCTCGGGCGCGTAGGCGTCGTGCTCGGCGACGCCGAAGCCGATCCGCCCGTTGTTCGCCACGAACGACGGGTGCCCCTCGGTCATGGCCTGCTCGACGGTCGCCAGGTCGGCGTGCAGCAGCTCGGCGCTGGTCGGGCCGCCGTGCGCACGCCGGTACGCGGCGCTCGCGAGCGTCGCGGACAGCTCCTCCAGGTACACGGCGAGCAGGTCGTCGCCGATGCCCAGCAAGGGCTGCAGCTCGAGCACCAGGTCGAGCACGTCGAGGTCGGCCGGGGCGCCCGCGACCTGCCGGGTGATCGTCCCCTGGTCGATCACCCAGTGCTCCAGCGCGAGGCGTCGCGCGCGGAACCGGTAGGCGACGTCTCCCGCCGGCGTGTCGAGCCCGACGACGTACGCGTCCGGGCCGGCCGCACGGTCGCGCGCCGGGGCGAGCAGACGCTCGTGCGCGAACTCCGCCAGCGCCTTGGTGACCAGGTGCCGCTGCGCGGCGGCCAGGTGCTCGGGCGTCAGGTGGTCGGCGGGGTGCGGGGTGGGGGCGGTGCGGGCGGCGGGTGCGGGGCGGGCGGTGCGGGCGGCGGGTGCCGTGCGGGGTGCGGGTGCGGTGCGGGTCGTCATCGCCCGTCCTCCCGGGCGGTGCGGGCGCCGGGGACGACCGGCGTGCCGCGCACCGTGGCGCCCGGACCGGTGGGGCCCGGAGCGGTGGGGCCCGGAGCGGTCGTGCGGCGCGGGCGGCTGCCGAGGCGGCTCGCGGCGAAGTCCTCCCGCGTGCACACCGACAGCGCGGCCCGCTTGCCCGGCAGGTCGATCTCCCGGACCACGCGGAACCCCGCCGCCGCGTTCTTCACGGCGATGGCGGTGTTGCGCACGTCCGGCTCGACGACGACCCGCTGGGCGCGCAACGTCTCGAAGCAGAAGCGCATGGTCGCCGCCATGACGGCGTCGGTCAGGCCGTGCAACGGCGCGCCCTGCGGCGGCGCAACCAGCAGGTGCATCCCGACGTCGCCCGCACGGGCGCGGTACAGGCCCTTGAGCAGCACGCGCGACGGGTCGTACGTCTCGACCATGAACGTGGGGCGGCCGTCGACGCGGCCGATCCACGCGTGCTCGTCGGTCGACGCGGCGAGCCGCTGCTGGTACGCCAGGACGTCGTCGAGGCCCAGCTCGGTCATCTGCCAGAACGCCGACGCGGGGTGCGTGAGCCAGTGGTGCAGCGTGAGGGCGTCGCGCTCGGGGACGACGCGGTCGAGGCGGACGGGCCCGATGCGTCGCCACGCCTCGTCGCGGACCGTCGGGGCCGACAGCGGCTCGGTCGGCAGCGAGCGTGGCGTGCTCATGCGCCCGTCCCGGCGAGCGCACCGACGGTCCCGGCCGGCGCCGGGCTGCCGTCCCGGGGCACCCCGAAGTCCTGGAACGCGATGCGCGTCTCACGCGGATACACCTCGCGGCCGCACACCGCGGCGAGGATCGTGGACGACCGCCACGCACCGAAGCCCAGGTCCGGCGCCGTCACTCCGTGCGTGTGCTCCTCGCCGTTCTGGACGAACACGCGGCGGCGGCCGCCGTCGACCGAGTAGTCCCGCGCGACCGCGAGACGCCCGTGCTCGTCGTGGTCGAGGCGCTCGGCGATGGGTGCGACGACGTCGGGGACCTGCGCGGCGTAGCCGGTGGCCAGCACCAGCGCCTCAGTGGTGCGCTCGTGCTCGACGCCGAGCTGCGCGTGGTGCAGCCGCAGCACGTAGCGCTCCCCGTCCCACACCGCCTGGCGCACCTCGGTGTCGGTCAGCAGGGTCGTCGGCACGGGCCCGGCGGCGCTCATGCGGTAGAGGGTGTCGTAGATGTCGTCGACGAGGGAAGCACTGATCCCCTTGGACAGGCCGCGCTGCTCGCGCGAGAGCCGGTCGCGCAGGGCCGTCGGCAGCGCGTGGAAGTGGTCGGTGTACTCCGGCGACGTCATCTCCAGCGTCAGCTTCGTGTACTCCATCGGAAAGAACCGCGGCGAGCGCGTCACCCAGTCCAGGCGCGGACCGCCGGGGCCGGTCGCGTCGAGCAGGTCGCGGTAGATCTCCGCCGCGGACTGCCCGGACCCGACGACCGTGACCGACCCGGCCGCGCGCAGCCGGTCGCGGTGCGGCAGGTACTGCGACGAGTGGACGACCGGCCCGTCGAGCCCGCGCAGGGCGGCGGGCACCACGGGCTGCGTCCCGACGCCGAGTACGACGTGGCGCGTGCGGTAGGACTCGACGCCCTCGGCGGTGCGGGCGTGCACGACGTAGAGGTCGTCGTCGTGCGGGTCGCCCTCGACGGCCGTCACGTTCCTCCCCCAGCGCAGGGACGGCAGCTGCTGCGCGACCCAGCGGCAGTACGCGTCGTACTCCGCGCGCAGCGGGTAGAAGCTCTCGCGGATGTAGAACGGGTACAGCCGCCCGGTGGCCTTCAACCACGCGAGGAACGAGTACCGGCTGGTCGGGTCGGCCATCGTCACGAGGTCCGCGAGGAACGGCACCTGGATCGTCGCGCCGTCGAGCATCATGCCGGGGTGCCAGCGGAACTCCGCGGCGCGGTCGAGGAAGACGGTGTCGAGGTCGAGGGGGTCCGCGAGCGCGGCCAGGCCCAGGTTGAACGGGCCGATCCCGACGCCGACGACGTCGTGCACGGGGGCGTCGGGACGGACGGTCGCGCGCGCGGTCACCGGGCCACCGCCTCGTCCTGGCGGAGCAGCTCCTCGCCCTCGAGGAGCGCGGCGGCGGTCTGCCGCACGAGGTCCAGGACGCCGCGGACGTCATCGACCGTGGTCGCGGGGTTGAGCAGCGTGAGCTTGAGGCACGGGCGGCCGTCGAGCGTGGTGCGGGCGACCAGGGCACGTCCGGAGTCGAACAGGACCCGGCGCACCCGCCCGACCAGGGCGTCCGCGCGGGCGTCGTCCAGCCCGGAAGGCTGGTAGCGGAACAGCACGGTCGACAGGTCGGTGGGCGACAGCAGCCGCAGGTCGGGGTCGGCGTCGACGACGTCGTGCACGGCGGCCGTCAGGTCGATGGTCGCGTCGACCATCTCCCCCAGCCGGTCCGGCCCGAGCGCGCGCAGCGTCGCCCACAGCTTGAGGGCGTCGAACCGGCGGGTGGTCTGCAGCGACACGTCGACCTGGTTCGGCTCGTCCTCGCCCGCGGGGTTGAGGTAGTCGTGGTGGTGGGCGACGAGCCGCAGGTCCGCCGCGTGCCGCACGAGCAGCGCGGAGGACGACACCGGCTGGAAGAACGCCTTGTGGAAGTCGACGGTCACCGAGCGGGCGCGCTCGACACCGTCGAGCAGGTGCCGGCGCGTGCGGCTGACGAGCAGACCGCACCCGTACGCGGCGTCGACGTGGAGCCACACGTCGGCGGCGTCGCAGACGTCCGCGACGGCAGCGAGCGGGTCGACGCAGCCGCGGTCGGTGGTGCCCGCGGTGGCGACGACGGCCATGGGGTGGCGGCCGTCGCGCTCGACGTGCCGCAGCGCGATCGCCAGGGCGTCGGGGCGCATGCGGCCGCGCTCGTCGACGGGCACCAGGCGGACCGCGTCGTGCGCGAGACCCAGGAGGCGCGCGGACCGTTGCACCGAGAAGTGGCTGGACGCCGACGCGAGGACGACGAGGTCCGCGAGCACCGCCCCGGGCCGGGTCGCGAGGGCGTGCTCGCGGGCGACCAGCAGCGCCTGCAGGTTCGACTGCGTCCCGCCCGACGTGAAGACCCCGCCCCCGGCGACGAACCCGACGCGTCCCGCGGTCCACGCGACGAGCCGGCGCTCCATGAGCGTGCCGACGGTCGACTGGTCGTACGTGTCGACGCTGGGGTTGACCGCCGCGAGCACGGCCTCGGCCGCGACCGCGGGCAGCGCGACCGGGCAGTTGAGGTGGGCGGTGTAGGCAGGGTCGTGGAACCAGACCGCGTGCTGCGCGAACAGCTCGTCGACCTCCCGCAGCGCCGCGGGCGTGCCGCAGCCGGGGCCGTCGAGGTCGACCGCGTCGACGAGCACCTGGAGGTGCTCGCGGCTCGCACCGGAGAACGGCTGGGTGGTGGTGCGGAACCGGGTCGCGACCCGGTCGACGGTGCCGCGCAGCGCGTCGACGTAGGCGTCGGCGCTCGCGGCGGACAGCAGCTCGTGCACGCGTCTACTCCCCTGGACGGACACGCGCGACGGATCGCCCGCGTTGTGAGGTGCACCTAAGTGAGGCGCGGCTAACCTACGCGAACAGGAGGATTCGTCAAGGGTCGGTCCGCCGGGCGCCCCACGTCCGGGCCGACGTCGGCACGGGCTCACCCGGTGGACATCCGTCCAGGTCAGCGCCTCGTCGCCGGGACCGCGGCCCCACTCAGGGACGCGCCACCCGGCGTCCCGCGGCGGCCCGCAGGCGGTCTGCCAGTGCCGCGACCTCGTCGCGCAGACCGTCCGGGGTGATGACCTCGAAGTCCCCACCCAGCCCGGCGAGCATGCGAGCCATGCCGTCGAGGCGCTCGGCGCGCGCCTCGAGCAGGACACCGTCGGCGTGCTCGCTCAGGCGCCCGACGCTGGGCGGCAACTGCTCGCGCGCCTGCGCCAGGGTGGTCCGCAGCACGACGGCGACCTCGTGCGACCACGGCACTGCCCCGATGCCCGCCACCACGCGCTCACCGGCGTCGAAGTCGGCAGGCACGTCGTAGGAGCCGTCGGCCTGCTCGACCGAGGCGATGCGGTCCAGGCGGAACGTCCGCACCTCGCCGCGACCGTGGTCGAGCCCGGTGACGTACCAGCGGCCGGAGTGCAGGACCACGCCGTAGACGTCGAGCTCGCGCCGCGACTCCCGGCCGTCCCAGGCGGTGTACGCGATGGTGACGGTGCGGCGCGCCTGCGCGGCGGAGGCCAGACGCAGGAGCGTGTCCGTGCCGGCGGGCACGGCGGCACGGACCGGCGCCGTGAACTGCGCGGTCGACAGCAGGCTCTCGATCCGTCCGCTCAGGGCCCGCGGCAGGACGCGCGTCACCTTGGTCAGCGCGCCGGCCGCCGCCACGCTGCCGGTGGTGGCGAGGCCCGCACGCTCCGCGAGCGTGAGACCCAGGACCACGGCCACGGCCTCGTCGTCCGTGAGCATCAGCGGCGGCAGCTTGTGGCCGGGCGCGAGCCGGTACCCGCCGTACCGGCCCCGCTGCGACTCGACGGGGATGCCGAGGTCGGCCAGGTGCTCGGCGTAGCGGCGGACGGTGCGCTCGTCGACCCCGAGCGCGGCGGCGAGGTCGGCGACCGTGCGCTGCCTGCCCGTCTGGAGCAGCTCGAGCATCGCGAGGACGCGAGCGGTCGGGCGGGTCACGAGCCTCCTCCGCACCGCGGGCGGTGTCCCGTCGGGCGCGTTCTGCATACCGGGCGGATCCTGTCCACAATCAACCGTAGCGTCGCGGTCATGACCACCACCACCTACGTCCTCGTCCCCGGCTTCTGGCTCGGCGCCTCGGCCTGGCGCAGCGTCGCGGACTCGCTGCGGGAGCAGGGCCACGCCGTGCACGCCGTCGACCTCACCGGCATGGGCGAGCGCGCCCACCTCGCCACTCCCGAGACCGACCTGACGACCCACGTCGACGACGTCGTGCGCCTCCTGGAGGAGCACGACCTGCACGACGTCGTGCTCGTCGGGCACAGCTACGGCGGGCTCGTCATCACCGGCGCCGCCGACCGCGCGCCGGAGCGCGTGGCCCGCCTGGTGTACGTCGACACGGGCCCGCTGCCGGACGGCACGGCCCAGGCCGACTTCGACGGGCCGGAGGCCCGCTCGGCCAACGAGCGCGTCGTCATGACCGACGGCGACGGCTGGAGGCTCCCGCCGCCGCCGTGGGCCGCGCTCGCCGCCGACGTGCCGGAGGTCGACGACGCGACGGTCGCCACGCTCGTCGCGGGCTCGCAGCCCCAGCCCTGGCGGACCGCCACCGAGCCGGTCACGCTGACGGGCGCGTGGGAGCGGCTGCCCCGCACCGGGGTGCTGTGCACCTTCGGCGTCGAGCAGATGCGCGAGATGGGCCAGCACGTGCCGGCGCTCGCGCACATGGTCGACGGCGACTGGACGTACGTCGAGCTGCCGACGTGGCACTGGCCGATGGTGAGCCGGCCGGCGGAGCTCGCCGAGGTGCTGGGGTCGGTCGCCGGGTAGGCGGGCCGGGCTGGGCCCGGCCTACGTCGGCCTGCTGGCGAGCGCACCGACCTCGGCGGCGTGTTCACCTCACGGGGTTCGCGCCGTCGACGAGTCCGAGAGCCCGACCGGTGCTGGAGCTGATCTGAGCTGGCCGTCGAGCGCCAGGGGACCCCGCGGCAGCAGGCGCCTCCCGCTCACCGCCGCAGCGGGAGCCAGTCGAGGACGTTCACGATGTGCTCGTCCCAGAACGCCCAGTCGTGGTCACCCGGGTGCACGTGCGCCTCGACCTGGACACCCCGCGCCGCGGCCCGCTCGACGAACGCGTGCTGCGTGTCCAGCAGGTCGTCCTGCGCCCCGCACGTCGCGAACAGCGCGGGCAGCGTGGCCGGATCGGCGCGGTCGAGCAGGGCGAGCAGGTCGTCGTCGGTGCCCGCGGGGTCGGCGCCGCCCCACACGTGCGGCACGAGCTCGTCGCGCACGAACCGCGCCCGCTCCCCGCCGACGACCAGCGCCCCCGACAGGCTCGCCGCCGCCGCGAACCGCCACGGCTCGCGCAGCGCCCACTTGAACGCGCCGTACCCACCCATCGACAGGCCGGCGACGAACGTGTCCTCGCGGCGGTCGGAGACACGGAAGAACTGCTGCACGGCCTGCGGCAGCTCCTGCGACAGGAACGTCCAGTACCCGCCGCCGTGCACCTCGTCCGCGTACATCGACCGCCCACCACGCGGCATGACGACCGCGAGCCCGCGCTCGGCGACGTACCGCTCGATCGACGTGCGGCGCGTCCAGATCGTCTCGTCGTCCGAGAGCCCGTGCAGCAGGTACAGCACGGGCGGTGGGCCCTCGACGTCGGCGCCACCCATGCCGATCTGACCGCGCGCCGACTCGGGCAGCAGCACGGTCGCGGCCGTGCTCACACCCAGTGCCTCGGAGAAGAAGTGACAGGTCAGCAGCGCCATCGCCGGTGGTCCTTCCGTGGCCTGGTCCTCGTGTGGGCCTGGTCCGACCGTAGCCCGGGAGCTCCGCGCGTGCCGCGGACGAGGCGTCCGACCACGGGAGGACGCCCCGACGGCGCGGTCGCGCCTACCGTCCGGGCGTGGCTGCTCGGACCGTGATCGCGCTGGCCGGTAGCGTGCTCGTCGCCGGCTACGCCGTCCTGCTCGGCGTCGACGCCCTGGTGCTCGACCCGCGGGCCGCGGCCCCCTGGCTCACCCCCGCCGAGCTGGAGCACGCGCTGGCCGGGAGCGACTGGCGGTCCGCGCGGACGCTCGTGCTCGTCGCGGTGGCGCTCGGCGTCCTGCTGCCGGCCGTCGGCGTGGTGCTGGTCGCACGGCTGCGCCCGCCC
This sequence comes from Cellulomonas wangleii, assembly GCF_018388445.1. NCBI lineage: Bacteria > Bacillati > Actinomycetota > Actinomycetes > Micrococcales > Cellulomonadaceae > Cellulomonas > Cellulomonas wangleii. The sequence goes on along the minus strand of NZ_CP074405.1, from coordinate 219,374 downwards.
GCCCGCGCGGTGGCTGCCGCCTACCTGGTCCTGCTCGCGCTCGGAGGGCCGGTCGGGTTCGTCGTGACGTTCTCGACGGGCATGACCGTGGCCGACGAGCTCGGGGTGTCCGGTGGCGTGCACTCGTCGACGGGTGTCGCGCTGCGCGTCGTCGCGGGCGTCGCGTCCTGCGCCGCCGTCGCCGCGGTGGTGCTGGCCGCACGCCGGCCCGCACCCGCCCGCGCAGCGCGGTAGCCGACCGCCGCCGGCTCGCCCGGGTCCGCTGACCCGGCCGCGGTGCGCACGCGGGACGACGACTCGTCATCCCGCGTTCGCGCGGCGTTGGTTTGATCTCTGTCAATATAGAGCCATGTCGAACCAAGCCGACGGGAGGCCGCGCCTCTCGATGCTCGACCGCTGGCTGCCGGCCTGGATCGGGACGGCCATGGTCGCCGGCCTGGTGCTGGGCAGGTTCGTCCCCGCTCTCGGTGACGGGCTCGCACGCCTCGAGGTCGGGGGCATCTCCCTGCCGATCGCGCTCGGGCTGCTGGTGATGATGTACCCGGTGCTCGCGAAGGTCCGCTACGACCGGGTCGCCGCGGTGACGGGTGACAGGCGCCTGCTGGTGAGCTCGCTCGCGCTGAACTGGGTCGTCGGGCCGGCGCTGATGTTCGCGCTCGCCTGGCTGCTGCTGCCCGACCTGCCCGAGTACCGCACCGGGCTGATCGTCGTGGGCCTCGCACGGTGCATCGCGATGGTCGTGATCTGGAACGACCTCGCCTGCGGCGACCGTGAGGCCGCCGCGGTGCTGGTCGCGGTCAACTCGGTGTTCCAGGTGGTGGCGTTCTCGCTGCTGGGCTGGTTCTACCTCACGGTGCTGCCGGGCTGGCTGGGTCTGGACTCCGCGGGCCTGGACGTCTCCGTGGGGCAGATCGCGGTCAACGTCGCCGTGTTCCTCGGCATCCCGCTGCTCGCCGGCTTCGCCTCCCGGTGGATCGGTGAGCGGGCGCGCGGGCGCGACTGGTACGAGGAGCGGTTCGTCCCGCGGGTGGGTCCGTGGGCGCTGTACGGGCTGCTGTTCACGATCGTGCTGCTGTTCGCCCTGCAGGGTGAGGCCGTCACGTCGCGACCGCTCGACGTCGCCCGGATCGCGCTGCCGCTGCTGGTCTACTTCGGGGTCATGTGGGCCGTGGGCCTGGCCGCCGGGCGTGGCCTCGGGCTGGGCTACGCGCGGTCGACGACGCTGGCGTTCACCGCCGCGGGCAACAACTTCGAGCTCGCGATCGCGGTGGCGATCGGGACGTTCGGCGCGACCTCGGGCCAGGCGCTGGCCGGTGTGGTCGGTCCGCTGATCGAGGTCCCGGTCCTGGTCGCGCTGGTCTACGTCAGCCTCTGGGCGCGGGACCGCTGGTTCCCGCCCTCCCCGACCTCCCCCTCCGCCGCCGAGCCGCAGGAGGCACGCTCATGACGACGACCGACGTCACCGCGGGCGGTGGCTGCACACCGCAGACCTCGCCCGCCGACCGCGCGATGGGAGCCGACGCCGCGGCCCACGTCGCCGCCACCCTCAAGGCGCTGGGTGACCCGCTGCGCCTGCGGATGCTGTCGCTCATCGCCGCCACGCCGACCGGTGAGGCGTGCGTGTGCGACCTGGCCACGGTCGCCGACGTCTCCCAGCCGACGGTGTCCCACCACCTCAGGCTGCTCAAGGACGTCGGCCTGCTGACGTCCGAGCGCCGCGGGACCTGGGTGTACTACCGCGTGCAGCCGGCGTTGCGCGGTGCGGTCACCACGCTGCTGGACTCCTTCGCCCCGGCCGCGGCGCAGGCCGCGACCGCGGTGCCGCTGGCCGGCCTCACCGACGCCGAGGACGCCCTGGTGCGGATCGCCGACCGGCTCGTCGCGACCTTCCCCGACCGCGACCCCGGGGCGGTGCTCAGCGTGGTCCGCGAGTCCTACACCGGTCTGGCCCGGTCCTCGGCGCTCCGCTCGCACCTGGTCGTCAACGCCGAGCGCTTCGCCCGCCAGCGGCTGACCGACACCGCCCGGTCGCTGGACGCCGCGGGCACCCGCCCGCAGGTGCTGTTCGTGTGCGTCGCCAACGCGGGCCGCTCCCAGCTCGCCGCCGCCCTGCTGCGCCACCACGCCGGCGACGCCGTCACCGTCCGCTCCGCCGGGTCGACGCCCGCCGCGGACGTGCACGCCGCGGTCCGCCCGCTGCTGGCCGAGCTCGGCGCGGACGACGACGCGTTCCCCAAGCCCTTGACCGACGACGCCGTCCGGGCGGCGGACGTCGTCATCACCATGGGCTGCGGCGACACCTGCCCGGTCCTGCCCGGCAAGCGGTACGAGGACTGGGTCGTCGGCGACCCGGCCCTCGCCTCCGAGGCCGGCGTCCGCGCGATCCGCGACGAGATCGACCGGCGCGTCCGCGCGCTGCTCACCGACCTGCTGCCCGACCTGACCCTGCCCAGCACGTGACCCCCGTGGAGACCCGATGAGCGACACCAAGCCGTCCGCCCTGTTCGTCTGCGTGCACAACGCCGGCCGCTCCCAGATGGCTGCGGGGTACCTGCGGCACCTGTCCGGCGGGGCCGTCGAGGTCCGCTCCGCCGGGTCCCTGCCCGCCGAGAAGATCAACCCGGTCGCCGTGGAGGCGATGCTCGAGGAGGGCATCGACATCCGGGCCGAGCGCCCCAAGGTCCTCACCGCCGACGCGGTCGAGGCGTCCGACGTCGTCGTCACCATGGGCTGCGGCGACGTCTGCCCGATCTTCCCCGGCACGCGGTACGAGGACTGGGCCCTGGCCGACCCGGCCGGCCAGGGCATCGAGGCGGTCCGCCCGATCCGCGACGAGATCCGCGGCCGCGTCCTGGCCCTGCTCGCCGAGCTCGGCGTGGAGCCCGTCACCGCCTGACGCGGACGCGGCGAAGGCCGCACCCCGGGTGGGTGCGGCCCTCGCGTCCGGTTCGCGCCGGGCAGCGGGACCGGCCACGCCCGGGGGCGGCTCGCGCTGGTGAACCGCCGTCGATCACGCGTCCTGGGGTGCGGGCTTGCGGGCGCGCACGATCGCGCCGTGCATGCCGTCGGCCACGGTGTGGGTGAACTCGACCTCGGCGTCGACGAACCCCGCCGCCGCCAGGCCCTCGAGGTACTCGGTGCGCGACAGCGCCCCGGCGATGCACCCGACGTAGGACCCGCGCTCGGCGCGCTGCTCGGGAGTGAGATGGTCCTCGGCGACGACGTCCGAGATCCCGAACCGGCCGCCGGGCACCAGCACCCGGAACGCCTCGGCCAGCACCGCCGGCTTGTCCGGGGACAGGTTCACCACGCAGTTGGAGATGACGACGTCGACCGTCGCGTCGTCCAGCGGGAGGTCCTCGATCGTGCCCTTGCGGAACTCCACGTTCGTCGCACCGGCCTTGGCCGCGTTGGCGCGGGCCAGGTCCAGCATCTCGTCGGTCATGTCGACGCCGTAGGCGAACCCGGTCGCTCCGACCCGCCGGGCGGACAGCAGCACGTCGATCCCGCCGCCCGAGCCCAGGTCGAGCACCCGCTCACCCTCGCGCAGCTCGGCGACCATCAGCGGGTTGCCGCAGCCCAGGGACGCCGCCAGCGCCTCGGCCGGCACCGCCGCCGCGTCCTGCGCCCCGTACAGCGCGGCGCCGAACCGCTCGTCGATCACCAGGTCCGTCGGCCCGTCCGTCGGCCCGCACCCCCCGACCGGGTCCCCGCCGCAGCAGCCCGCGTCCCCGCTGCCCTGCACGGCTGCCAGCGCGTAGCGCGCCCGGACCTGCTCCCGGATGTCCTGTGCCATCACTTCTCCTCATATTGATGCCCGTCGATACCCGAGAGTGGACCAGGCATCGACGGCTGTCAACATCGACAGGCGTCAATGCGTGGCGCATGATGCCTGCATGGCTCTCGACCTGCTCCCGGTGACCTCGACCGCGTCGACGGGCTGCTGCAGCCCCGCCACCGGCTCGACGATGAGCGCCGAGGACGCCGAGCGCACCGCCCGCACGCTCAAGGCCCTGGCCGACCCGGCGCGGCTGCGGCTGCTGTCGCTCATCGCCGCCCACGACGGCGGCGAGGCGTGCGTGTGCGACCTCACCGAGCCGGTCGGGCTGTCGCAGCCGACGGTGTCCCACCACCTCAAGGTGCTCACCGACGCCGGCTTCGTCACCCGGGAGAAGCGCGGGGTCTGGTCGTACTACACCCTCGTCCCCGACGCGGTCCGGGCGCTCACCGCCCACCTCGGTGCGCACCTGCTCGACGCGGTCGACGCATGACGACGCTGCACCGGTCCGCGCTCCCGACGTCACCGACGACGTAGCCCGCGACCCAGGAGGCCGGGCGCGACCCGAGGCGTGCACGGTGGCCGCACCCGCCGGGCGTGGCAGCGTGCCGGTGTGGGACACGCCCCGGTGGGACACACCGGGCGTTTGACGCTGGTCACCCGAACGGCTGAGGTGGGGCGTCACCCACCCCCTTGACCTGCACCGGAGGTCCGCGTGCTCGCCGCCACCGTCCCGCCCCGCCGCACGGACGCGACGGGACCGGCCGCACGATGATGGGGGCGCACCACGCCGCGTGCGGGGCGGCCGCGTGGGTCGCGGTCGCCTCCACCGCGCCGTACACCCTCGGGTGGTACCCGGTGTCGCCGCTGGGCGTCGTGGCCGGCGCGCTCGTGTGCGCGGGTGCCGCGCTCGCCCCGGACGCCGACCACCACGACGCGACGATCGCGAACTCGCTGCCGCCGGTCTCGCAGTGGGTGTGCGACGCCGTCGGCGCCGTCGCGGGCGGGCACCGCAACGGCACGCACTCGCTGCTGGGCGTCGCGGTGCTCACCGGTGTCGCGTGGGCGGCCGGGCACCTGACCGTCGACACCGAGGCGCTGGGCGAGCTCGCGCTCGGGGCCGGGGTGCTGTCGCTGCTGCTGGTGGCGTTCGCGGCGCAGGCGCTGCGGCTCGGGGGGAACCGACGCCTGCACGCGTGGGCGCTGGCCCTCGCCCTGGCCGGGTTCGTCACCGTCGCCGCGCCGACGGAGTGGACGTGGCTGCCGGTGGCCGTCGGGCTCGGGGCGAGCGTGCACGTCGTCGGGGACCTGCTCACCACGGGCGGGGTGCCGCTGCTGTGGCCGTGGGAGCCGCGCCCGCCGCGCTGGTGGCGACGCACCCCGGTGCTGCGCGACGTGTGGCGCTCGGGCGGCAACGTCGCACTGCCCGTGCTGGGGTCGGCCGGGTCGTGGCGCGAGTGGCTGATGGTCGTACCGGTCGGGCTGTACGCGACGTACGGGGTCACCACCGCGGTGGCCGCCGGCACCCTGACCTCGCTGGGCTACGACGCGGACGCGGTCCTCGGCCGTGTCGTCGAGCTCGCCGGTGCCGTGGTCGCGACGGCCGCGGTCATCGGCACGGCGCCGCTCCCGGGCTGACGGGCCTGCGGCCACCGGCGCCACCGTCGACAGTGGGCGCCCGTGACACCGCACCCGGGGGCCGACCCGCCGTCCCTGGCAGGTCGGCCCGCTCGCGCTACCCCGCCTCGACGGTGACCCGCAGCGGACGACCGAGGCCCACCGCCAGCCGGTCGACGCCGTCGTCGAGCGCGCGCCGGGCCGCCGGGCCCTCGTGCGCCCACCGCACGGTCAGGTCGCCGTCGCGCTCGGCCCACGTCCCGACGACCACGCCGCCGACGACCACCAGCGGCGTCCCGCGGGTCGCCGCGGTCCGCCACGCGGGAGGGACGACGTCGCGGTCCGCCGTGCCGGGGCCGAGCACCCACTGGTCGTACCCGGGCAGCAGCCGCACCGCATCGGTCGGCTCGGCGGCGAGCAGGTCGTCGACGTCCTCGCGCAGCACCAGCGCGTCGCGGCCGCCGACCTGCACGGTGGTGAGCCGGTCCCCGACGTCGGCCGTCCACCGCGCCAGCCGTCGTCCCGCGCTCAGCCCGTTCCCGAGCCAGTACTGCAGGCCGTCGGGCGTCGTCGGGCCGTACGCGCGGACGTACGCCTCCACCGCGCGGGGCCCGGCGTCGTCGAGGTCCGGGATGCCCGGCCACCCGGGGACGTGCGCGAGCGCCTGCAGCGTCGTGCGACGGTCGCGGGTGGGTCCCAGGCAGAGGTCCCCCTGCCAGGCCAGCGCCTTGAGCAGGGCCCACGCCCCGCCCTCGACCGCCGGCCCGAGGTGCCGGTACGCGGGCCGCGCGGTGAGCGCCGCGACCAGCTCGTCGTGCGTGAGCGGGCCGTCGTCGAGGACCTCGCGGACGGTGGCGCGGAAGGCCGGCCAGTCCTGCGGCTCGAGGCCGTAGTACTCGCGCCAGCTCCGCAGCTCCCACTGCCGCCCGGAGCCCCGGACCGCCAGGTGCACCGCGGCGTCGTCCGGCGTCATGACGTGCACGCTGCCGCGGAAGGTGAACGTCCGGATCAGCCGGCCGTCCGCGAGCGCCGCGGCGACCTCCCCCTCCGCGGGCGCCGCCTGCCGCGTCCGCACCGCGAGGTCGACGTCGGACTGCGCGGGGAGCGCGACGAGCCCACCGACGACGTCCTCGGCCGTGGACCCCCCGGGCGGGACCAGCCCGTGGCGCCCCAACCGCCACGCGAGGGCCTGGGCTCGCGTGGCGGTTCCCGCCGACTCGTCGTCGCGCATATCGATCAGCGTGCCGCAGGCCCGGGCTCGACGGAAGTGCCGGGTGCCGGCGCTGCTGTTCCGGGCCCGCTGGCAGCTCGTGTCGGTGCCCGCACGTACGGTCGGACGGACAGATCGGAACGACGTCCGGGGGCGGCATGTCCGAGAACCAGCTCCTCGAGATCGACCGCGAGCTGCGCGGCGGGGACGCGGCGGCCGCGTCCCTCGCGGAGCAGCGGGCGGGGTTCGAGGCCTACTGCGCGCGACCCGCCGCACCTGACGTCACGGTGACTCCCGTGACGGTCGGCGGCGTCCCCGGCCTGAGGGCGGAACCTCCGACGACGACGGCAGGCACGCTGCTCTACCTGCACGGGGGCGGCTACTCGATCGGCTCGGCGCGCTCCGGGCTCGCGCTGGCCACCGCCCTCGCCCGGCGCGCGGGGACGAGCGCCGTCTCGCTCGACTACCGGCTGGCGCCCGAGGCGGTGTTCCCGGCGGCGGTCGACGACGGAGTGGCCGCCTACCGGGCGCTGCTCGACCAGGACCCGCCGGAGCGCCTTGCCATGGCCGGCGACTCCGCCGGCGCCGGCCTGGCCCTGGCCGTCCTGCTGCGCGCGCGGGACGCCGGCCTGCCGCTACCGGCCGCCGTCGTCGCGATGTCGCCGTGGGTCGACCTCACGCTGACCGGCGAGAGCCTGCGCACCCATGAGGCGCTGGACCCGATCTTCGATGCGGCGGGGATCGCGCAGATCGCCGCCCTCTACCTCGGGGGCGCCGACCCGTCCGATCCCACCGCGAGCCCTCTGCACGCCGACCTGCACGGACTGCCGCCGCTGCTCGTGCAGGTGGGCTCCCACGAGGTGCTCCTCGACGACGCGACCCGGCTCGCGGCACGCGCCGCCTCGGCGCACGTCGACGTCGTGCTGGAGGTCGTCGCCGGGGCGCCGCACGTCTTCCAGCACTTCGCCGGACGGCTGGAGGAGGCGGACCTCGCCCTCGACCGCGCCGGCCGGTTCCTCGCCGACCGCCTCGGGCGCTGAGCGCCGCCACCCCCCAGCGGTCGCTGCGCGTGACGTCGTTGCCGACGCCCCGCAGCCAGGCCGTCAGGCCCTCCGGCCCTCCGGCGCCGCGCAGCAGCAGGTTGCCCGCGGTGTTGTCGCTGTACCGGCCGGCCGCGTCGCCCAGCTCGCGCCATGACATGCCGGCACCGACGCGCGTCTCGGCGACCGGCGAGTACGTCACCAGGTCGTCCGCGGTGACCGGCACGATCTCGTCCATCCCGCCGACGCCCCGGGACGCGAGCACGGCGACCGCCGCGAGCGGCTTGAACGTCGAACAGAACGCGAACCGCTCGTCCGCGCGGTGGCTGACGGTCCGGCCCTGCGCGGTGTCCAGCGCGTGCAGCCCGAGCCGTACGCCGTGGCGCGCCTCGACGTCCGCAAGCGCGGCGGTGAGGTCGAGCGACGACGGCGGCGTGGGGGCCGCCGACGCGGTGGGCGCGCGCGTGGGCGGCGGCGTCCTGCCCGCGTCGGGACGGGCCGGGGCTCACGCGGCCGCGAGGGCGACGAGGCCGATCCCCAGCACGCCGCGACGCGTCGGCGGACGACGCGTCGGTTCGCTCACAGGAACAGGCAGAACGGGTGGCCGTCCGGGTCGAGCATGACGCGCACCTCGTCCTGCGGCTGCGGTGACGCCTCGCGCGCGCCGCACTCCAGCGCCCACGCGACGGCGGCGGGCAGGTCGTCGACCTGGATGTCCAGGTGCTGGGTCGAGCGCTGCTCGCCGGGGCGCGCGGGCCACACCGGTGGGCTCCACTCACGCTCGTGCTCGAGGTTGATCGTCATGCCCACGTCCCCCGGCAGGGGCTGGACCTGGGCCCAGCTGATGCCGAGCGGGTCGTCGGGCGCCGCCTCGTCGAGGTGGGTGATCCGCCCGCCGAGCAGCCGCGCGTAGAACCGCGCGGCCTCGTGCGGACGCGGTGTGCTGATGCTGATCGACGTGGCGCGCAGGCGTGGCGCCCCGCTGGAGACGTGTTCACCGGGCGGGATCGTGCCGAAGGTGTCGTCGCTCATGGCCCGATGCTGGCACCGGGGTGCGACATCCGCACCCGACCCGGCGGGCCGTGGTCACCTCCCGGTCGCTACTCGCCGCCGCTGAAGAACCCGCCGTCGAGGATCCGGCTGTAGCGCAGCCGCAGCGCGCGCTCGGTGCTCGCGGCGATCGTGGCGACCACGAGCGCGATGTTCGCCGTCTCCGGCAGGCGGAACGGGCCGGTCCACGGGCCGATGACCTGCGCGACGGGCGGGATCGCGGTGAGCTGCTCGACGATCTGCGGGGCGCCCAGCACGAGCGCGACGAGCAGCACGCTCACCGACGCGAGCGCGAGGGCGCGGCTCAGCGCCGGGTGGTTCCGGTCCAGGCGGGCACGCCACCCCTCGGCCGAGGCCGGGTCGGGCACGAGCTGCCGCACCGACCCGTCGTGCCGCACGTGGTGGATGCGCCGCAGCCCGTACCCGCTGGTCGCGACCTCGATCGCGCCGTCCGGCACCGGGAAGGCCGCGGGGAGCGTCGCCGTGGCGTGGCGCAGACCGTCGAGGTAGAGCTCGGCCCGCACCTCGCCGTCGTCGTCACCGCCGTGCCGGACGTCGACGGACCAGGTGCGCGGTGCACCGGCCGGGTCAGTCAGGTGCAGGTGGAACAGGGAGCGGGTGAGCAGCTGCCAGGGGCGGTAGGGCGTCAGCGCGTGCCCGTCGCCGGGCTGCACCGTCGCGGTCCTGCGTGTCATGGGTCCTCCTCGTTGTCCTCCGGTTCGGGTGTGCGGGTGCCGCCGCGGCCACAGGGGCCGCGACGGCGACATCGCTGCGAGTTCCCGATCCGGGGTCTCATGTCGTCAGACCCCCACGACGTGGGTGAGCGCGAGCCAGAGCCCCACCGTGGTCAGGGTCGTCCACAGCACGATGGCCACGGCCTGCCAGAGCAGGACCCAGCGGCGAGGGCTCCCGCCGGCGACGAGGATCGCCGCGGTGAACTGCGTCGGGATCGCGAACGGACCGAGGATGCTCGCCCCGGGGACGCCGAAGCGGTTGAGCCACGTGAGGACGCGCTGGCGCCCCTTCGAGAGCGGCTGGGCGGGCTCCGGTTCGGCGAACCCGTCGACCGCCTGGATGTCCGGGGTGGCCGGGCCGCCGACGGTCGCCTTCACGCGCGTCCGGTGGACGACGGCCGTGCGGGCCCGTGCGGTGAACGCGACCACGAGGGCCACGGACAGGAAGTTGCCGGTGGCGGCGGCGACGCCCGCGACGGCCGGATGCAGCCCTCCGACGAGCCCGACCATCGCGCCGAGCTCCCCCTCGACGAATGGGATGGCGCCGGCGAGCGCGACGATGAAGGGCTGGAAGAACTCGGGCACCTGGGCCACGAGCTCCTGGAACCTGACGATGAGCTCCTGCAACGAGGTCATGATGTCGTCTCCTGTGCGAGTCACGGATCGAGCGGTTCTCGATCACGACCCGAGGAGACACCGTGTTCTCGGAACAGGGTCAAGGGGTGGGTGGCGACCCCTCCCCGTCGGCGTCGCCGCGCGCCGCCAGGACCTCCTGCGCGATCTGGTGCCCGAGGACGGCGGCGCGTGTCAGCACGTCCCGCTGCGCCGGGTTGTACAGCGCCGTCACGGCCTCGACGAACGTCTCCTGCGCGACGCGCCCGCTCGTCGCCAGGTGCCCGGCCGGGTCGCTGAGCCACGGGTAGTCGACGAGGTTGCGCGCGATGCCCTGCGCGATCGTCTCGGCGAGACGCTGGCGCGTCGGCTCGTCCGCGTCGGGGGGCAGCGCGTCGAGCTCCTTGCCGTCGTCGCCGGCCTCGGCGTCCTCGGCGACCATGTCCCGCAGGTCGGCCAGCGCGCTCTCGTCGTAGAGCTTGGAGTAGATGTGGATGACCGACCTGTCGACCTCCGAGAGGTGCTCCGCCACCGACGCGAACCCCGCGGGCACGTCGGGCGGCGCGTTGTTGCTGAGGATCGCGGCGATCTCGCCCCGCGCCTGCTGCAGCTGCTCGATCTTCGCGGCGAGGTCGGCGTCCACCTCGCGCAGCCGATCCGCCGTGCCCGCGCTGTCGGCCACGCGGTCGACCTCGGAGAGCGGCACGCCCAGCTCGGCGAGGCGCCGGATCCGCAGCAGGCGCACCAGGTGCGGCACGCCGTACTTCTTGTACCCGTTGTACCGGCGGTCGGGCTCGGCGAGCAGGCCGAGCCGGTGGTAGTGCCGGATCGTGTTGACGGTCGTCCCCGCCAGGTCGGCGAGCTCGCTGGTGCTCCAGGCCATGGGGCGCTCCTCGTCTGCCGGCGGTGCCGAAGTCTGTCAGTCGCGGGCGACCCGCCGCAGCAGGTCCAGCAGCGTGCGCTGCTCGTCGGCGTCGAGCACCTCGAGCCGCGCGCGGGCACCCTCGTGGCGGCGTGCGGACATGCGGTCGAGCAGGTCGTGGCCGGCGTCGGTGAGGTCGACGAGCGTCGCGCGCCGGTCGTCGGGGTCGGGGACGCGCCGGACCCAGCCGTCCTGCTCGGCCTGGTCGACCTTCGAGGTCACGGAGCGGGGCGCGACGTCGAGGGCGACGGCCAGCTCGCCGAGGCGCTGCGGGCGGTCGCACCGGTCGAGGGTGCGCAGCAGGCGCAGCTGGCCGGGGGTGATGTCGTCGCCGAGCCGTTCGGCGGCGTCCCGGCGGACCGTGCGCAGCACGTCGTGCAGGAGCTCGAGGAGCTCCTCGGACGGCTCGGAGGGACGGTTCCGGTCGGGTCGGGGCCGTCCCGCGGTGCCCGCGGGGGGCGCGCAGTCACCCGGGCGCGGCTGGTCGCCGTCCGGTTCCTGCGCGTCGTCCGTCACGCCTCGAGGTTACCGGGGAACCCTCGAGAGGTGACCATCACTCACGGTGAGGCACGCTCAGCGGTCGTTCGGCAGGGCGGCCTCCTGGACCACCGGCCGCCCGCCCTCGCCGTCACGTTCCTCGGAGGCACCGGCCACCGACGCCGCGCCGACCGGGGCCCCTTCCCCACCGGAGCCGTCCGGGTCCCCCGGGTCCTGCGGCGCTGCCTCCCGGTACGTCCGCGAGATCGTCCGGTACGCCCGTGAGCGGAGCCCGAGCGCGGCGACGAGCGCCATCGTCAGACCGCCGACGAGGAACACGAGCCCGATGCCGCGGGCCTCGCCCTCGCCGAGCAGCGGGCGCAGTGCCTCCCGGCCCGCGTCCGAGCGTGCGTACGGCAGGATCCACACCTCGGCGAGGGGCGCCACGAGGAACGCCGCCACCGGCGCGGCAGCGCTCTCCAGCGCCATCGCCAGGCCGAACACCCGGCCCTGCCGCTCGAACGGCACGACCCGTTGCAGCACCGTCTGCTCGGTGGCCTCGACGACGGGGATGAGGCACATGTAGAGGAAGAGCCCGGCGACGTACAGCACCGCCGACTCCCGGACGGTGAACGTGGCCCCCAGCACCCCCATGACGACGACGACGAGCAGCATCGTCCGCATCGGGTTGCGCCCCAGGCCCCGGGCCGCCACCACCGCACCACCGACGAGGAAGCCGGTCGAGCCGAGCGCGAGCATGAACCCCCACATCTCGACCGAGAACAGCTCCAGCCCGTAGGGGTCCATGAGCGCCATGTAGATGCCGCCGATGAGGTTGTTGAAGGTCGCGAACACGATGAGCGCGAACAGGCCCTGCGCGGCCCGCACGACGGCGATCGACCCGCGCAGGTCGATCGCCGCGCGGCCCGTCCCCTCCGTCGCGGCGGCGACCCGGTCACCGGGGAAGCGCACGACCATCAGGTGCGCGATCGTCAGCACGAGGAGGCCGAGGACGACGACGACGGTGCCGCCCATGCCCAGCAGCGCGATCGACAGGCCGCTGACGACGCTCGTCGCGATGAACGAGATCCCCTGCACGGTGCCGACCAGGCCGTTCGCCCGCGCGCGGTCCTCGTCCGGGACGAGGATCGTCACGCTCGTCGACAGCGCGAGGTTGCGCATGTGCTCGACGACCGCACCGATGAGGATGATGCCCGCGAACACCCAGAACCACGGCGCGCCGAGGTCGAGAAGCGTCCGTTCCGGCACGAGCAGGAAGACCCCGCCGGCGAGCGAGAACGCGAGCAACGAGAACACCGTCGAGGCCCGCATGACGACGAGCTTGCGGTGGTGGTCGACGAAGCTGCCGAAGAAGACGGCGCTGAACGAGACGGCGAGCATGTACGCCCCGCCGATGAGGCCGGTGGCCAGCACGGAGCGGGTCTCGAGGTACGCCCAGAACGTGAGGGCCCACCACAGGTAGTTCGTCGTGAGGTTGGCCACCGCGGTGTTGGCGAGCAGGTGGGCGAAGGTGCGCATCGCGGTCGGCGGGGAGCTGCCGTCGTCGGGCACGGGAGACCTCCTGGGCGGGTGACGTCTGCCGGGGTCGACCGTCGCCGGCCGCAGAAGTCGTCGGGGTACCGGCGCCTCGGCGGTGCCGATCCCGTACATCCTCAGGATGCGGGTGGCCGGACGGCGACGGAATACCTGAGAGGTGACTATTGCTCATGGTGAGGTAACCTCAGCATGTTGCGCGGATCGACCCGCGCCCTCCGACCCCTGGAGGTCCTCTTGACCCACCCCGGACCCGTCCCCGGCGGCCGTGGGATGCGTGGCTTCAGCCAGGACCGTGACGTCGCGCGCCAGCGCCTCGCCCCCGGCACCCTGCGCCGCATCCTCACCTTCGCCCGCCCGTACCGCGCCCAGCTCGCGGTCTTCCTCGTCCTCATCGCGCTCGGCGCCGCCGCCGGCGCCGCCACCCCCTGGCTGTTCCAGCGGCTCATCGACGACGGCATCGCCGCCGGTGACACCCGCCTCGTCGTCGGCATCGCCGCCGTCGTCGCCGCGCTCGCCGTCGTGTCCGCCGCGCTCGGCGTCGGCGAGCGCTGGGTGTCCGCCCGCATCGGCGAGGGCCTCATCCACGACCTGCGCACGGCGGTCTTCGACCACGTGCAGCGCATGCCGCTGGCCTTCTTCAGCCGCGCGAAGACCGGCGCGCTCGTCCAGCGCCTCAACGGCGACGTGCTGGGCGCGCAGCAGGCCTTCACCGCGACGCTGTCCAACGTCGTCAGCAACTCCCTGACCATCGTCTTCGTGCTCGCCGCGATGCTGTCGATGTCGTGGCAGCTCACGCTGCTCTCGCTCGTCCTGGTGCCCGTCTTCGTGCTGCCCGCCCGGTGGTTCGGGCGCAAGATCGCCGGGATCACGCGCGAGTCCTACGAGCTCAACGCCGACGCGTCCCAGACCATGACCGAGCGGTTCAACGTCGCCGGCGCGCACCTCGTCAAGGTCTTCGGCGACCCCGCCCGGGAGTCCGCGGCCTACGCCGAGCAGACGGCCCGCGTGCGGGACATCGGCGTCAAGCGCGCCCTGTACTCGACGTGGTTCCGCATCGGCCTGACCACGGTGGCGGCCATCGCCACGGCCGTCGTCTACGGCGTCGGCGGCCTGCTCGCGATCCGGGGCGAGCTCACCGTCGGTGTCGTCGTCGCCCTCGCCGCGTACCTCGGCCGCCTGTACGGCCCGCTGACGGCCATGTCGAACGTGCAGGTCGACGTCATGACGGCCCTCGTGTCGTTCGAGCGCGTCCTGGAGGTGCTCGACCTCGAGCCCACCGTCAGCGAGAAGCCCGACGCGACCGACCTGCGCGCGGCCGTGGCGGCGCACGGCGCGACCCTCGAGCTCGACCACGTCGGGTTCCGCTACCCGTCCGCCGACGAGGTCTCGCTGGCCTCCCTGGAGTCGGTGGCGACGCTGAGCCGGGACCCGGTGGCCGACACGCTGCGTGACATCACGTTCCAGGTGCCCGCCGGGGCGATGGTCGCGCTCGTCGGGCCGTCCGGTGCCGGCAAGACGACGATCTCGCAGCTCGTCACGCGCATGTACGACCCCACGCGCGGCACCGTGCGCATCGCCGGGCAGGACCTGCGCGACGTCACCGCCGCATCCCTGCGCGACACGGTCGGCGTCGTCAGCCAGGAGGCGCACCTCTTCCACGACACCATCGCGGGCAACCTGCGCTTCGCGCGTCCCGACGCGACCGACGACGACATCGAGCAGGCCCTGCGCGGCGCGCACGTGTGGAACCTCGTCGCGTCCCTGCCCGAGGGCATCGAGACCGTCGTCGGCGACCGCGGCTACCGCCTGTCCGGCGGTGAGCGGCAGCGCCTCGCGATCGCACGCCTGCTGCTCAAGGCCCCCGACGTCGTCGTGCTCGACGAGGCCACCGCGCACCTGGACTCCGAGTCCGAGGCCGCCGTCCAGGCCGCCCTCGACGAGGCGCTGGTCGGGCGGACGTCCCTGGTCATCGCGCACCGGCTGTCGACCGTGCGGCAGGCGGACCTCATCGTCGTCGTCGACGCCGGGCAGGTCGTCGAGACCGGCACCCACGCCGAGCTGCTGGCGCGCGGCGGGCTGTACGCGGACCTGTACCGAACGCAGTTCGCGCCGGCGGCGGTGGCCTGACCCGCCGGACGGGCCGGCGGTACGTGCACCATGAGAGCCACCCCTGCTGCCCGTCGACCTCTCGGAGGCCGAGGAACCCGACGTCTACATCGTGCGCCTCTGGAGCCCTCTCGGGTCACCGCACGCGGCCTGGGCTGTCGACGAGTGGACGATCGTCGATGCCAGAGACGTCCTCGAGGTGCTCGAGTGGGCGAACGAGGCGGCCGACGGTGCGCCCCTGGAGGTGTTCACCCAGGCGTCCGCGACATCGCCCCGCCTGCGCCTCCTCGGGGAGGGCCCGCCGACCGACGTCCGGGTGGACATCCCGTTGACGTCCTCGTGAACGGCAGACGGCCTCGCATGACCGCTCGCCGGGATCATCGCTCTTCGTCGGTGCGAGCGATCCCGGTCACCCCGAATCGGACTAGCACACGGCGCTACTTTGGGCTCATGGCGACCGTCGGGGTACGCGAGCTCAGGCAGGACGCGTCCGACGTGCTGCGCCGGGTCGAGGCGGGCGAGCGCGTCGTCGTGACCGTCCACGGGCGGTCTGTCGCGGACCTCGTCCCCCTCACCGAGACCCGCCCGACCTGGCGTCCCGTGCGAGACCTCGCGGTGGTGTTCCCCGGGGTGCACGACCCCGACTGGGAAGACGACACGGCACTCGTCGACGGGGCTTGAGCGCGGGCGTCAGCGGACGAGTTCCAGCCCGGCCACGCAGGCGAGGCCCCTGAGGACGAGCAGGATCTTCACGCCGCTCAAGGCCCCCGACGTCCGCTGCGCAGCTCGACCGAAGGCTCGGGTGCGTCGATCACCATGCGGCCGAAGTCGCCGATCAGGGTGAAGGTGTCGGCCGACCGGTCCAATGTGTCGATCGAACCGTAGTCCCGCTCGCCAGTGGCATCCACAGCCGGGCAGACCTCACTTTGGTGCTCCCAGCTGAGGGACCGAACGCCGGCGAAGCGCAGAGTGCCGCGCTGATAGCAGTACTGCTCTCCGGCCGCGGGCGTGCGGTACAGCGGATGGGACTCCAGAAGCACGAAGTCCGCGGTCAGCTCGACGATGCCCGGCCGCGCGACGACGTCCAGGATCCAGCTGTCCTCCAGGTAGAGATCCCTGAGAGCGTCAAGGTCCCAGTACGTGCCCATGCCACCTCGACAGTGCCCTGGTGATCAGAATGTGGTCCGCTGAAGACTCCCACGTCAGTGGACGAGCTCCAGCCCGACCACGCAGGCCGCGATCCCGAGGATGAGCAGGATCCTCACCCGGCTCGCGGGCGTGGTACGCGTCGCCATCGCGAACGCGACGGTCCCGGACGAGTGACCCCTCGGACCGGTCAGGGCGGTAGCCCAGACGCCGTGACGGCCTCCACGCGGGCCTGACGCGCACGTCGTACACGCCCCCGTCGTGATGTCCACGCGCCCCCTACCTTCGCCACGACGTCAGCAGCTTGAACACCACACCCCCGGTGACCAGCACACCCACGAACGCACCGACGACGACCCTCGGGTGCGTGGCGTGACCGTTCAGTGCGGCGTCGATGAACGCCACCGTCATCAGCGGCACCAGGACGTAGAGCAGGACCGCGGTGAACCCCCGCGGGCGCTCGTCCTCCCGTTCGCCATGGACCTCCTCCTGCGGGGTGATCACCCCGGTGGCGTCGAACACGTTGATCATCGAGTCGCTCACGTGCGCGGCAGCAGCCGCGGCGCACCGGCGCGCACGTCGACGCCGGGCGACCACACCACGTGCGGCGCCCCGGACGGCGCGGGCAGCCCGCACACCTGCGGCAGGTCGGTCTCGAGCCGCTCGACCGTCGCAGCGTGCAGGGGCCACGGCGGGTGCGCGACAGGTGCCCGCCACAGGCGTCCCGCGCGGCGCCCGTAGGCGTTCCACCTGCCCGTGACCGACACCAGCCAGGGGTCGGGGGCCAGCCGCGCACCGGGCACCACGCGCGGGTCGAGCATGCCGCCGTCCCGGCCGCGGGCGCGGTAGCGCGTCGCGTCGCCGCCGTCCTCGACGCGTCCCGACGCCATCCGGTACGGCACCCCCGCCGCGCGCAGGCCCACCACGACGGCCGGCCGCGTGCACAGCAGCCGGAGGAACCACAGGCCGTCGGTGCCGCTCGCCGGGTGGCGCACGTAGGTGCGGACGTTCACCTCGACGAACCGCGACCACGCCGGCGGGGTCGGCAGCCCCGGGACACGCGGGTCCCGCATGACGAACGGGGTGATCCCCACCCACGCGGCGCCGTCGAGGACCTGCGGCTCCAGCCCCGGCGGCAGGTGCGCGGCCACGACCTGCGGAGGGTACGCCCAGTGGACGAAGGTGAGGGTCTCCCACCGCATGAGCGCGACGGGCACCCGGATGGGCGCGTCGGGCAGCCGGCCGCTCACCGCGTGCCCCACCGTGCGCCCCGCGCCGCGTCCATCGGTACCACCCGTCGGTCGCCGGCCGTCGTCCCGCCCCATCGTCGCGCGGCGCGGCGGCGGCGGCACGACGAGCCGCGGGTGCGCTGCGGCGGCGGCGTCAGTGCACGAGCTTCAGCCCGATGACGCACCCGACGATCCCGAGGATGAGCAGGATCTTCACCAGGCTCGCGGGCTCGGCACCCGTCACCATCGCGAACGCGACGGTCACGGACGCGCCGATCCCGACCCACACGGCGTACGACGTGCCGGTGGGCAGCTCACGCATCGCGTAGGCCAGGCCGCCCATGGACACGAGCAGCCCGAGGCCGAAGACGACCGTCGGGCCGAGCCGGGTGAACCCCTCGGAGCGGCCGAGGGCGGTGGCCCAGACGGCCTCGAACAGCCCGGACACGACGAGCACGATCCAGGCGACGGACGTGGTGGACACGGCAGACCTCCGGCGGCTGCCGTCTTGTCGCTCTCCGGGTACGGCGCCCCTCGTCCGGGGGCCCGTGCGATGAGTCGGGCCCGGACCCATGCTCGCACGCCACGCAGCAGGCGGGACCCTCGCCGCCACGAGGGCGTCGCCGACCGCACGCGGGTGGCGACGCCGGCCTCACGGCCAGGGCGTCGCCGACCTCACGGCGTCGCCGGCCACCGGGCCCCCGGGCGCAGGAGTCCCCTCCCGCTCCTACGCCCGGGTCCTTCGGTCAGCAGCCCTCGGTGCCGCTCTCGGCCGCGTCGGCGTCCGGCGCCGTCGCACCCTCGGCCTCGTACCCGCGGATCACGTCGACCTTGGCGGCGGACGCCGACGTCGTGTCGAACTCGTGGTCCAGCCACTCGCGGACCAGCACCTTCGCGAGCTCCAGGCCGATGACGCGCTGTCCCAGGCAGAGCACCTGCGCGTCGTTGGACAGCACGGAGCGCTGCACCGAGAAGGTGTCGTGCGCCGTCACCGCGCGGACGCCGGGCACCTTGTTGGCGGCGATCGCCATGCCCAGGCCGGTGCCGCACACCAGCAGGGCCCGGTCGGCCGCGCCCTCGGCGACCTTGCGGGCGGCCGCCACCGCCACGTGCGGGTACGCGGTGTCGTCGTCGGCGTGCACGCCGACGTCCTCGACGACCTCGACGCGCGGGTCGGCGCGCAGCAGGTCGGCGAGCGCGTCCTTGTACGTCAGGCCGGCCTCGTCGGCACCGACCACGATCCTCGCGACGCTCATGACGTCTCCTCTCCCTCGGGTACCACGGTCGACCGGACGGCCGCCACGATCGCGGCGAACGACACGGCTCCGGGGTCGGGCGTGCCCACGCTGCGCTCGGCGAGCGGACGTGCGCGGCCGAGGCGCGGACGCAGGTCCGCGGTGGCCTGCGCCGCGGTGCGTGCGGCCTCGATCGCCGCGTCCCACGCCGCTGCGGGCGCCTGGCCCGCGCCCGCGGCCTGCTCGAGCGCGGCGGCGAACGGCTCGGCGGCGTCGACCATGGTCTTGTCGCCCGGCTGCGCGCCACCCAGCGTGACGACGGCGGCGACGCCTGCGCGGGCGGCCGCGGCCACCCGTGCGGACGGGTCCGCCACCGGTCGGGCGGCGAGCGCGTGCGCGACGGCGCCGATGCCCGCGCCCCACAGGACGCCGGAGGTGCCACCGGCGCGGTCGGCCCAGGCGCGGCCCGCGTCCCGCAGGCACGCGACCGCTCCGTGGCCCGCGTCGGCGGCTGCTGCGGCAGCGTCCGCCGCGGCGCCCGCACCGCGGAGCATGCCGCGGCCGTGGTCACCGTCGCCGGCGACGGCGTCCAGCCGGCCCAGCTCGGGCTCGAGCTCCGTGAGGACCTCGCGGACGCGCGCCAGCGCCGCGACGACGATCTGCGCCTCGGCCGCGTCCGTGGGGTCGAGGACCCGGGCCGCGTCCTGCGACGGCGTGGTCGTGGCCGATTCCGTCCGCTCCGCAGCCAGCGCCGAGGGCGGCGTGGCCGTGGTGCCGGTGACCCCGGCCTGACCCCGCCGGTAGGCCGGGGTGTGCGCGGGCGCGCACCACCAGCGCTCGAGGTCGTCGTCGAGCCACACGAGCGTCAGCGAGCAGCCCGACATGTCGAGGCTCGTGACGAGCTCGCCGACGTCCGGCTGCACGGCCTGGAGCCCCGCGGCGTCGAGCAGCGGGCGCACGGCGCGCCAGAGGACGAACAGCTCCTCGTACTTGGTGCGGCCGAGCCCGTTGAGCACGACGCCCACGCGCGGACCCGCGTCGGTGGGCTTCTCGCTCAGGAGCCGCTCGACCAGGAGGGCGGCGAGCTCGCTCGCGGTGCACGCGGGCATCTCGCCGATCCCCGGCTCGCCGTGGATGCCGACGCCCAGCCCGACCGTGCCCTCGGGCACGGTGAACAGGGGCTGCTCGGCACCGGGCAGCGTGCAGCCGTCGAACGCGACGCCCAGCGTGCGGGTGCGGTCGTTGGCGTGGCGGGCCGCGGCGACGACCTCGTCGAACGACAGGCCCTCCGCGGCGGCCGCCCCGGCGACCTTGAACACGACGTGGTCGCCCGCGATGCCGCGGCGGCGGTGCGCCTCGTCGGCCGGTGCGGACGCGACGTCGTCGGTCACGACGAGGAACTCCGCGGGGATGCCGCGCGAGCGCAGCTCGTCGCGGGCGAGCGTGAAGTTCATGACGTCGCCGGCGTAGTTGCCGGTGAGCAGGAGCACGCCCGCGTCACCCGCGGCCGCCGCGCCGACCGACACCGCGTCGGCCGTCGACGGCGACGTGAACACGTTGCCGACGACCGCGCCGTGCGCGTAGCCGGGGCCGACCAGGCCGCAGAACGCCGGGTAGTGCCCCGACCCGCCGCCGACGACGACCGCGACCTCGGACGCCGGCGCGGGCGTGGCCCGCACGACACCGCCGGGCACGCGCCGCACCTGGTCGGCGTACAGGTCGACGAACCCGTCCAGCGCGTCGTCGACGAACCGCGCCGGGTCGTCGGCCAGGGGCCTCACCACGTCCGCTCCTTGGCCAGCATCGTCGCGACGACCGAGTCGTCGGACGCGTCGTGGCCGGCGGCGGACACCGTGCGGTAGAGCTGCTCGGCGGCCGCGGCGACGGGCGTGGCGACCTTCAGCTGCCGCGTCAGGTCCCCGACGATCCCCATGTCCTTGCCGATGACGTCGAGGCGCGAGCGCAGCGGCGGGGTCTCGCCGCGCAGCTGCGCGGCGATGCGCGGGCCGCGGTCGGCGAGCATGAACGACGCCGCCGCGCCCTGGCCGAGCACCTCGATGCACGCGTCGAGGTCGAGGCCCATGCGGTGCGCGAGGGCCAGCGCCTCGGACGCCGCGGCCGTGTGGATGCCGCACAGCAGCTGGTTGACGGTCTTGAGCTGCTGACCTGCGCCGATGCCGCCCACGACGGTGAGCGACGAGGACATCGCGTCGAGCACGGGCTGCGCGGCCGCGAGGGCCGCGTCGTCCGCGCCGACCATGATGAGCAGGTCGCCGTTGCCGGCGCGCACGGGGCCGCCGGACACGGGCGCGTCGACCGTGAGGATGCCGCGCGCGGCGAGCGCTGCGGCGACCGACACGACCGCGGCCTCCCCCACCGTCGACGTCACGACCACGACGGCGCCGGCGGCCAGCGAGTCCGCGACGCCGCCCTCGCCGAGCACGAGCGCGTCGAGCTGGGCCCCGTCCCGCACCCCCACGACGACGACGTCGGTCCCGGCGCACGCCTCCGCGACCGTCGCCGCGCCGGTGGCACCCGCCTCCACGGCGAGCGCGACGCGCTCGGGGGCGATGTCGAACGCGACCACGTCGAACGTCCGCGCGAGCGCGGTGGCCATGGGCAGCCCCATGGCCCCGAGCCCGAGGACCGCGACCCGGGCGCTCATCGGGCGGCCGCCACGTTGCGCAGGACCTGCTCGCGCGCCTCGCCCGTCGCCACCGCGAGCATGCGGCGGATGTACCGCGCGTTGCGCGCGGACACCGACAGCCCGTCGCCGCCGTAGTGCTCGACGCAGAACGGCCCGGTGAACCCGGCGTCGACGGCGGTGCGGATGGCGGTGCGGTAGCTCACCATGCCCATCTCCATGGGGGCGGGCAGCGCGACGTACGACCCGGTGCTGCGGTCCTCGTCGCGGAAGTAGCTCTTCACGTGCCAGTAGTTCGACACCGGCAGGCACGCGGCGACGGCCGCCTGGAAGTCCTCGATCGGCCGGTGCAGGCGGATGAGGTTGCCGAGGTCGGGGTTGAGGCCGACGCTCGGGTGGTCGATGTCCTTCACGAGGCGGACGGCCGACTCGGCGGTCCCGAGCAGGGTGTCCTCGTACATCTCGAGCGACAGCTCGACGCCGACCGAGGCGGCGTGCTCGCCGAGCTCCCGCAGCCGGGAGACCGCGAGCGCCCACGTCTCGGGGTCGGTCGAGTCGGCCGGCCCCTCCTCGGTCCAGAACCACAGCACCTCGCGCTGCGCCGGCAGCAGCGGGCGGTGCAGCCCGACACTGACGATCTTGGTGCCGAGCGCGGCCGCCGCGTCGATCGTGCGGTGCGAGTACGCGAGGTTCTCGTCGCCCGTCTCGGGGTCGATCACCGAGCGGCGGATCGCGGACAGCGCGATCGGGTCCAGCCCGACGGTCGCCAGCGCCTCACGCAGCTCCTCGATGCGCGCCGGCGACAGGTCGCCCGGCTGGATCCAGGAGTCGGTGAGGTCGACCTCCGTGAACCCCTCGTACGCCACCTGGGCGAGGTGGTCGACCCAGGTGTCGGCCGGGGCGTCCTGCGAGGCGGGGAACGGGAGCATCGCGGCGGCGATCGGCCACCGGTCGCTGGTGAGGCGGGTGTCGGACATCGTGGACGGACCTTCTTCGGTTGTCGGGACGGTGGGCGTCGTCACTTGCCGAAGCCGGCGGTGAGGCCGGCGACGAGCTGACGACGTCCGATGACGTACAGCAGGAAGATCGGCAGGGCCGACAGTACGACGGCGGCCATGACGGCGGGGACGTTGATGGTGAGCTCGCCCTGGAACGCCCACAGCGCGAGCGGCAGCACGCGCTGCTCGGGGCTCTGGGTGAGCACGAGGGGGAAGAGGAACCCGTTCCACGCGTTGAGGCCGTCGTAGATGGCGACCGTCGCGATGGCGGGGCGGCTCAGCGGCAGCACGAGGCGGGTGAGCACCTGCCACTCCCCCGCGCCGTCCACGCGCATCGACTCGAACAGCTCCTTGGGGATGTCCCGCAGGAAGTTCACCAGGATGATCACGGTGATCGGCACCGCGAACGCCGCGGTGGGGAGCACGAGCGCCAGGAGCGTGTCGTACAGCCCCATCTTGGTGATCATGTAGAAGATCGGGACGATCGCGGCCTGCAGCGGGATCGCCAGACCCAGCAGGAAGAGCGAGAACGACCGGGCCACGAACCGCGAGGTGTTGCGCGTGATCGTGTACGCCGCGAGCAGCGCGACGACGATGGTCAGGGCGACGGCGCCCACGGTGACGACCACCGAGTTGAGCAGGTAGCGGTCGAACCCGCTGTCGATGACCTGGCGGTAGCTGTCGAGCGTCGGCTCGGTGGGCAGCCCCAGCGGGTGGTCGGTGAAGAAGTGCTGCTGCGTGCGCAGGCTCGTCACCACCACCCAGTACACGGGCACGATGACGACGGAGAGCCACAGCAGCGAGCCGACGCCGGCGGGCAGGTTGGGGCGGATCCGGTCGCGGCGGCGCGGCGGGGCCTCCGCGGTGGAGGTGGCGGGGCGCACGGCCTCGGTGGTGACCATCACATGCCCTCCTGCTGGCTCTGCATCCGGGTGAAGCCGGACAGGCGTGTCAGGCCGAGGGACAGCGCCAGGCCGACGACGGCGAGGATGGTGGCGATCGCGCTGGCCCGGCCCATCTCGGTGGCGGTGAAGCCGGTGAGGTACATGTGCAGCGGCAGCAGCCGCGTCGCGTAGCCCGGGCCGCCGGCGGTGAGCACGAAGACGAGGTCGAAGTACGTCAGCGAACCCACGAGCATGAGCGTCGACGACGTGACGATCGTGTACCTCAGCTGCGGCATCGTGATCGAGAAGAACCGGCGCACGGTGCCCGCGCCGTCGAGCTGCGCCGCCTCGTACAGCGAGCCGGGGATCTGCCGCGCGCCCGCATGGTACAGCAGCGTGTGCAGCGGCACGAAGTGCCACGCGATGATGAGGATCACGGCGATGAGCACGGTGTTCGGGTCACCGAGCCAGCTGTGCCGCAGGAACCCCGGGCCGGCCGGCCCCGCGAGACCGAAGTTCGGGTCCAGCAGGTTCTTGAACACCAGCGCGACGGCGGACGACGACATCAGCAGGGCGATGAAGTACACCGCGGCCATCCACGCCCGCCACCGGCCGCGCGGCGCCAGGTAGACGCCCAGCAGGAGGCTCAGCGGCGTCTGGACGAGCCAGGTGCCGACCATCACCTGCAGCGTGATCCACAGGGTGAGCCAGGTGACGTGGTCGGTGAGGACCGCGCCCCAGTTGTCGAGGCCGAGCCAGGCGGGTGTGCCCAGCCCGTTCCACGAGGTGAACGACAGCGCGACGGCGCCGCCGAGGGGGACGAGCGCGAACCCGCCGAACAGGATCAGTGCGGGTGCGAGCAGCCACGCCGAGACCGGCTGCCGCTCGCTGCGTCGCCGCGCGGGGGCACCGCCCCCGCGGGTGCCGGCGGCACCCGCGGGGACGGCAGGGAGGGTGGTCGTCACTTCGCGTCCAGCGTCGCGTTCATCGCCGACACGAACTCCTCCGGCGTGGTCTGCAGCAGGAACACGCGGTCGAGGTGGGTCGTGAGCTGCTCGGCCTGCGACGGGCTGATCGCCTGGTCCCAGGAGAGCTGGAAGTGCGGTGCGGCCTCGGTGAGGTCGACGACCATCTCGGCGAACGTGTCCTCGCGCTCGGTGATCTGGTCGCGCGCGGTGGTGACGCCCGGGACCGCGGACCGGTCGAGGATCTCGCCGATGTACTCCTCGTTCATCACCTGCTCGGCGAGGAACGCCAGCACCGTCTCCTTGTGCTCGTCGCTCGCCGAGGCGTTGACGGACCAGAAGTTCGACGGGTTGCCCACCAGGTTGGCCGGGTCCCCGGCACCGCCGTCGTAGGCGGGGAAGGGGACGGCCTTGAGGTCGCCGGACTCCACGAAGTCCGGTGCAGCGGTCTTGATGTTGGAGTACGCCTGCGACAGGACGACCATCATCGCGGCGCGCCCGGTGTAGAGCAGCGCGTCGGCCGCGCCGGTCTCGTAGGCGATCGACGCGTAGTCGTCGACGAAGCCGCCGGCCTCCACGAGGGCCTGGATCTCGGTGAGCGCCTGCGTGACCGCCGGGTGGGACCACGCGTCGGGCTCGTTCGCCACGATCGCGTCGAACACCTCAGGCCCGCCGATGCGGTCGACGAGGTACCCCAGGTAGGGCAGCTGCGGCCACTTGGACTGGCCGGCTAGGGCGATCGGGGCGATGCCCTCCTCCTCGAACACGGGCACGAGGTCGAGCAGCTCGTCCCAGGTCGTGGGCGGCTCGGCGCCGACCTGCCGGAAGACCGCGTCGTTGTAGAGGATGACGACGGGCTGGATGTTGTTGATCGCGGCCCCGTAGACCTTGCCGTCGAACGTCACGGTGTCGAGCACCGACGGCAGGTACCGGTCGGTGATCGCGGGGTCCTCGATGGGCTCGACGTAGCCGGCGTCGACGTACGTCTTCAGCGCCGCGCCGCCCCAGCTGAACATCAGGTCGGGGCCCTGGCCGGCACCGAGGGCGATGCGGAGCTTGTCCTTGTAGCCCTGGTTGCCGAACATCTGCAGCTCGATGGGGCGGTCGGGGTGCTCCTCGTTCCAGCGGTCGACCGCAGCGAGGTACGACTCCGACTGACCGCCCTCGAGACCCCAGACGATCGCGGCGTCGCCGCTGCCGCCGGGGGCGGCGGTGCCGCCGTCACCGAGCTGGGGCGTCGTACCGGATCCGCAGGCCGCCAGGGCGAGGGCGACGCCGACGACGGCGGCGGTCGCGCGCACCCGCCGCGCAATGGTGGAACTCATCGTTGAGACTCCAGTTCTCCTCGTCGAAAACTTTTCGCCCTGGGGGGCGACGCTTTCACCGTAGGTTTCGCCTGTCACCCGTGTCAACGCGCCGATCTCACCGCCGGTACCGCTGAAACGGATCAACGGTCACCTTGAAGTTTTCGGTCGGGGACGGTTACGTTCGGCCTGAACCGTGAAGGGGGGGCACATGCCCGCAACCGCACGACGCCCGACGCTCACCGCCGTCGCCGAGCGCGCCGGCGTGTCGATCGCGACCGTCTCCAAGGTCGTCAACCGGCACACCGACGTGGCACCGGCCACCCGTGAGCGCGTCGAGGCCGCGGTCGCCGAGCTCGGCTACCGCACCCCCGGGGCGCGCCACGCCGAAACCCGGCGCACGGTCGAGTTCATGGTCGACAAGCTCGACAGCCCGTACGCGATGGAGGTGCTGCGCGGCGTCACCCTCGCCGCCGAGGAGGTGGACGTCGACGTCACCGTCTCGCGCGTACGGCGCGGCGGGGGCGACCGGCCCGAGCCGCCGTCCAGCTGGACGCGGCGGCTGATCTCGGCACGCCGCACCGGCGCGATCGTCGTGACGGCGCAGGTCACCGACACCACGTACGACAGCATCGCCCGTGCGCGGCTGCCCGTGGTCGTCATCGACCCGCTGCACCTGACGACTCCCGAGCTGGTCTCGGTCGGCTCGACCAACTGGACCGGCGGGCGCACCGCCGGTGAGCACCTGCTGGGCCTGGGGCACACCCGCATCGGCGTCGTCGCGGGCCCCGAGGCGTCCATCAGCGCCGTCGCGCGTGTCGACGGCTTCCGCTCCGCCTGCCAGGCGGCGGGCGTCACCCTGGACCCCGCGCTGGTGCGGCACGTCGCGTTCGACCACGACGCCGCGCTGCGCGCCGCTGACGACCTGCTGCGTCGCGCCGACCCGCCCACCGCCCTCCTGGCCAGCAGCGACGCCCAGGCCCTGGGGGTCCTCGAGGCTGCGCGCCGCCTCGGTCTGGTGGTGCCGCGCGACCTGTCCGTCGTCGGCTACGACGACACCTACGTCGCCGCCTGGACCAACCCGCCGCTGACCACCGTGCACCAGCCGCTGCGGGACATCGGGCGCGTCGCGCTGCGCACGGTCCTGGCCATGGACGCCGGCCGCATGCCCGACTCGCACCACATCGAGCTGGCGACGTCCCTCGTCGTCCGCGACTCCACCGCCCCGCCGGCACAGCCGCCGGCGCCTCGGGAAGGACCACGTTGAGCACGAGCACCACCGGCACCACCGGCACGACCGGCACCACCACGCACCCGTGGCACGACACGACCCGTCCGACGCCCGAGCGCGTCGAGCTGCTGCTGGCGGCCATGACCCTCGAGGAGAAGCTCGCCCAGCTCGGCAGCCACTGGTTCGACCGGCGCGGCGCGGATGAGGTCGTCGCACCGATGCAGGACACGTTCGGCGCGCGTCGACCCGACTTCGCCACCGCCTCGCGGCACGGGCTGGGCCACCTGACCCGCGTGCTGGGCACCGACCCGGTCCCGGCCGACGAGGGCCGGGCCAAGCTCGCGCGCACGCAGCGCGAGCTCGTCGCGAACCACCGGCTGGGGCTGCCGGCCATCGCCCACGAGGAGTGCCTCACGGGCGTCACGTCGTACGGCGCGACCGTGTACCCGGCGCCGCTGGCGTGGGGCGCCGCGTTCGACCCGGACCTGGTCCACGAGGTCGGCGCGGCCATCGGGCGGGACCTGCGTCGTCTCGGCGTCCACCAGGGCCTCGCCCCGGTGCTCGACGTGGTCCGCGACTACCGCTGGGGCCGCGTCGAGGAGACCGTCGGCGAGGACCCGTACGCCGTGGCGACCATCGCGACCGCGTACGTGCGGGGCATGGAGGAGCAGGGCGTCGTCGCGACGCTCAAGCACTTCGTCGGGTACTCCGCCTCACGCGGCGGACGCAACCACGCGCCGGTGTCCGTCGGACCGCGCGAGCTCGCCGACGTGCTGCTGCCGCCGTTCGAGATGGCGGTGCGCGAGGGCGGCGCCCGCTCGGTCATGAACTCCTACGCCGACCTCGACGGCGAGCCGGTCGCGGCGTCGTCGGCGCTGCTCACCGACCTGCTGCGCGACACGTGGGGCTTCGAGGGCACCGTGGTGTCCGACTACTGGGCGGTCGCGTTCCTGGCCACCGCGCACGGGACGGCCGCCGACGCCGCGGACGCGGGCGCCCGCTCGCTGCGTGCCGGCATGGACGTCGAGCTGCCCAACACCATGTGCTTCGGCCTGCTGGGCGCGCTGGTGGCCGACGGCGGGCTGGACGAGGCGGTCGTCGACCGCGCGGTGCGCCGGGTGCTGCGGCAGAAGGCCGAGCTGGGCCTGCTCGACGCCCCCGCCGCGGACGGCACGCCCCCGGGCGGCGCCCCCGACGACGACCCGATCGACCTGGACGCCCCCGGCAACCGGGACCTCGCGCGGCGCCTGGCCGAGGAGTCGGTGGTGCTGCTGGCCAACCCGGCGGGCGTCCTGCCGCTCGACGGGCGCACGACACGGCGCGTCGCGGTGGTGGGCCCGTCCGCCGCCGACCCCGGCGTGCTGCTCGGGTGCTACTCCTACCCGATCCACGTGCTGCCCCGGCACCCCGAGCTCGGCATGGGCGTTAAGGTCCCGTCGCTGCTGGACGCCCTGCGCGCCGAGCTCGACGGCGTCGAGGTCGTGCACGAGCCCGGGTGCGCCGTGGTCGACGACGACCGCACCGGGTTCGACGCCGCCGTCGCGGCCGCGCGCGACGCCGACGTGGTCCTGCTGACGGTCGGTGACCGCGCCGGCATGTTCGGCCGCGGCACGTCCGGCGAGGGCTGCGACGTGAGCGACCTGCGGCTGCCGGGCGTCCAGCACGACCTGGTCGAGGCCGTCCTGGCCACCGGGACGCCCGTCGTCCTCGTGGTCGTCTCGGGGCGCCCCTACGCGCTGGGCGCGTTCCTCGACCGCGCCGCGGCGGTGGTGCAGGCGTTCATGCCGGGCGAGGAGGGCGCCGGCGCGATCGCCGGGGTGCTCAGCGGCCGCGTCACACCGTCGGGCCGGCTGCCCGTGCAGGTGCCGCGCGACCCGGGCGGCGGCCCGCAGACCTACCTGGGCGCACCGCTGACCCGTCGGCTCGACAAGATCAGCAACCTCGACCCGGGTCCGGCGTTCCCGTTCGGCCACGGGCTGTCGTACACGACGTTCGCGTACGACGACCTGCGCGTCACCTCGTGCGGTGTGCCGACGGACGGCGCGTTCGACGTCGCCGTGACCGTCACCAACACCGGCGAGCGGGCGGGCACCGAGGTCGTGCAGCTCTACCTGTCCGACCCCGTCGCCGACGTCGCGCGGCCCGTCAAGCAGCTCGCCGGGTACGCGCGCGTGCCGCTCGAGCCGGGCGCCGCGGCCCGCGTCACGTTCGCCGTGCCCGCCGACCTGACGTCGTACACGGGCGTGGACCTGCGCCGCGTCGTCGACCCGGGCACGGTCGGCGTGCAGGTGGGCGGCTCCAGCGAGGGCGACGTGCTCAGCGCGCAGGTCGAGCTCACCGGCCCGCGCCGGTACCCCGGTGCGGACCGCGCGCTGCGCAGCACCGCCGTGGTGACCCCGCTGGCCTGAGGACGCCCCGAGCGGCCTGGGGGCGTGCGGTGCGACCGCACCGTGCGCCCCCGGGTCGGTCTCAGGTGAGCCGGCCCAGGTGCAGCGCCGCGAGCGCGACGGCCGTCACCGTCTCCGCGTCCCGCAGCTCACCGCGGCGGATCATCGCCAGCACCTCACCGAACGGCACCGTCCGCACGGCGGTGATCCCCTCCGCGGCCTGCTCGCGCGCGGTCGCAGCCGGCTCGGCCACGGGCGTCAGGCCGCGGGCCACGAACACGTGCTCGACGGCCCGGGCGACGCCGTTGAGGGCGTCGACCTCACCGACGGCCGTCCACTCCCGCGCCGTGAGACCGGCCTCCTCCGCCAGCTCGCGCTGCGCCGCGACCAGCGGCTCCTGACCGTCCGTGCCACCCGCGGGGACCTCCACCGAGCCGGGTCCGACCGTGTACCGGTCCGTGGTCACCAGCACGACCTCGTCGTCGTCGGTCAGCGCGACGACGAACACCGACGGCCGCACCTCGACCACGCCGTACCGCGCGGGCCGGCCGTCGGGTGCGACGACGTCGTCCTCCCGCACCGTGATCCAGGGGTTGCGGTGGACGACGCGCGAGGTGACGGTCTGCCAGGGCATGACGTCACCGTAGGGGGCCCGAGGCCGAGGCCCGTGGTCCGGAGGTCGGGCTCCGCGGCCCGGCTCCCCGCTCAGCGACCGTGGGCGAGCGTGCGGGCCGTGACCAGCACGAGCGCGTCCTCCACGAGCGCCGCACGCACGTCCGGGCGCAGCACGTCCGGGCCCTGCTCGGCCGCCCACTGCCGCCACGACGCCCCGCCCACCGACCCCGCGAACGCACCCGCTCCGCCCGCGAGCACGGCGACCAGCACGGCACCGGGCCCCCGGCGGTCGACGACCGCCAGCGCGGCGGCCCCGGTCGCGCCGGCGACGATGCGCCCGCCGATCTGCACGGGCACCAGGCGGCTGGGGGTGGCCGGGAGCTTGTCGGTGACCATCTCGCCGAGCACGGCGACGGTGGTCAGGCCGCGCAGCGCGCGTGCCGCCGGGCCGTGGTGACCGCGCGTGGCGGCGTGCACGGGGACGGCGACGGCGACCGCGGAACGACCGCCCGCCGCGAGACCGAGAGCGACGGACCGCACGAGAACACCCATGGGACGTGTCTACCGGGACCACGGTGCACCGGCATCTCGGCGGCGTGCGGCGGGACCGTCCCCACCGGGCCCCGGCGCACCCGGGGCCGCTGGGGGCGCCCGTCCGGGCGAGCTCCTGCAGGACACCCGTCCGGGTCGCGTCGGGCGTTCGACGTGCGGGACCCGCCCGACGGCACCAGACTCGCCTGCCAGGCGGGCCACCGTGGTCCGCACCGGGCACGACGAAGGAGCGACATGGGCATCGGTGGCGGTATCGCACTCCTGGTGATCGGGGCGATCCTCTCGTTCGGGGTCTCCGACCGGATCGAGGGCATCGACCTCACGGTCATCGGGTACATCTGCATGGGTGCCGGCGCCCTCGCGCTGATCCTGGCGGTGGCGCTCAACTCCCAGCGCACCAACACGACCCACCGGCAGGTCGTCGAGCACCGCGAGGAGCCCCCGCTCCCCCCGACGGCCTGACGGCCTGACGCAGCACCGCGAGCCACGCCCCGTCCGGTCCACCCGGGCGGGGCGTCGGCGTGCGTGCACCCGTGCTGCGTCCGTGCTGCGGGCACGAGGGGCGCATGTCGGACCACCCGGACACAATGGGCGCCCGCCCGCAGCCGTACCGCGGGCGTCAGCAGGGGGCGACGACGGAGGGGACCGCATGGACCGGGACGAGGCACGGCAGGCCAAGGCGCACGCCCTGACGGTGGCACGCGAGCTGATCGAGAAGGACGCCCGGGCGTCGACCAGCGGGGTGCACGTGGCCCCGCTGTCCGTCGGCCTCGCGGCGCGCGGCGACGGCCGGTACGGTGTCGCGCTGCGCTACCGGCTGGACGTGCCGGGGGTCCGCGAGCTCGCGCGCCGCGTCGCCGACGAGGTCGGCCAGGTGGGCACCACCGTCGACGTGCGGCGCACCGGCCGCATCCGTCCGCTGGGGGACACCCCCGGGAGCGGGGACACGGACGGCACCGAGAGCTCACCCGGCAGCGGTGTCGGCAGCGGCGTCGGCACCGAGCCCGGCGTGACCCTGGGCACCGGCCCGGGGACGGACCTCGGCGGCACCCGGATCGGGACCGACCTGGGAGCGGCCACCGACGGGGACGCACCCGCCGTGCCGGGTCCCCGACCGCCTGTGGTCACGGCGCAGGCGCTCGGCGAGACCGGCCGCGTGCGCCCGCTGCGCCCGGGGGTGTCCATCGCGCACGTCGACGTCACGGCGGGCACTCTCGGGGCGTTCGTGCTGGTCGGGGGCGTGGTGCACGCGCTGTCGAACTACCACGTGCTCGCGGGCTCGCCGGCGGCCCGCCCGGGTGACACGGTCCTGCAGCCCGGCCCGGCGGACGGTGGCCGGCCGCCCGGCGACCGCGTCGGGACGCTCGCGCGCGCCGTCCCGCTCACGGCGGGGTGCACCGCGGTGGTCGACGCGGCCGTCGCCCTGCTCGACGAGCAGGACGTCGACCCCACCTACCCGGTGGGTCGCATCACCCGCACGGCCCGGGCGCTCGGCGGGGAGACCGTCGGCAAGATCGGGCGGACCACGGCCGTCACGACCGGTGTGGTCACGGCGATCGAGCTCGACGACGTGGTCGTCGGCTACGGCGAGGAGCTGGGCAACCTGCGGTTCGACGACCAGATCGAGATCGAGGGCGCCGGACGCCTGCCGTTCTCCCGCGGGGGCGACTCCGGCTCGCTGGTCTACCGCCAGGACGGGGTCGCCCTGGGGCTGCTCTTTGCCGGGTCGGAGACCGGGGGTGACAATGGTCGCGGGTTGACGTACGTCAACCCGATCGATGCCGTCCTCGAGGCGCTCGACGCGACCCTGCTCGCCTGATGCAGGCCGCGGGCCGCGCGCCCGACCGGCGCGGGAGGTGTGCAGTGGCCGACCTCGACGAGGCCCGCCGGGCCAAGGACGAGATCAAGGCCGCCCTGGCCGGACGGGACGGGGTGGCGGCGGTCGGGATCGCCCGCGAGGCGGACGGCTACGGCGTCCTGGTCCGCGTCCTGGGGGACGACGCGTCTGCCAGACGGCTGGGCGTGCCGTCGAGCGTGCACGGCGTGAGCGTGCACGTCCGCGCGACGGGACCGGTCACGGCGCGGCGCTGACGCCCGCGGGCCACGTCCTCGGGGGGTCGGTCGGAGGGAACGCGCACGCCCGGCCCAGGGACGGGGCCTGCCCGGCACGGGGTGACGCGCCGCGACCGCGCCGGGCCGGAGCGCCGTCCGGCGCCGGGGGGTCCGCAGCGCGACGACGCGCCCGCACCCCGGAGGGTGCGGACGCGTCGGTGTCGCAGCCCGGCCGACGGTCGTCGGTCGGACGGTGTCAGCGGACGGTCGTCAGCGGACGATGCACGGGTTGCCGTTCAGCGTCGCGTCGCTCACGGCCTGGGGCGTCCCGGAGCCGATGAACCCGAACGACACCGCGTTGTGGTGACCGATCGTCGAGTTCCAGGCCACGTTGCGCGCCGTCACCGTCGAGCCGGACTGCGTGGTCGTGGAGCTCCACGCCTGCTGGACGGTCTCCCCGTTGGTGAACTCCCAGCTCACCTCCCAGCCGTCGACCTGCTCCATCGTGGCGTTGAAGACCGTCACGTTGCCCTGGAACCCGCCCTGCCAGGCGTTGGTGACGTCCACCTCGACCTCGCACACCGAGTCCGCGGGGACCGTCGGCGTGGGGGTCACGGACGGCGTGGGGGTGGGGGTCGGCGTCACGGACGGCGTGGGGGTGGGGGTCGGCGTCACGGACGGCGTCGGCGTCGGGGTCCGGGTGGGGGTCGGCGTCGGGCTCGGCGTCGGGGTCCGCGTGGCCGTGGGCGTGGGGGTGGGGGTCGAGCCGCCGCCGCCGAAGTCGACGTCCACGCAGTTGTAGAACGACTCCGGGCTGTCGGTGCGCTCCCAGATGTTGAACAGGACGTGCTTGCCGCTCTTGTTCGACGGCAGCTTCACGTTCCACCAGTACTCGGGGCCGGCGGGGCCGCCCTCGCGCAGCGGCGGGTCCTGGACCCGGTCGAACGGCCCGGGCTCGAGGTCGTCCCACCCGATCGGCTCGTTCTGGTTCCAGCCGTCCTTGGTGATCCAGGTGGTGAAGTACCCGGGGTGCCGCGCGACGGCCGCGTACTGGAACGTCATGGTCTGGCCGGGCGTCACGCGCGTCGTCGGCCAGGCCGAGGACGGGGTGTTGTACGCGGCGAACCGGGAGTCCGGGCCGCAGACCTTGCCGTCGGCGATGGTCTCGTGGCGGCCGTCGATGGTCCCGAGCAGGTTGCCGAACCAGTTGTAGAACGAGTAGTTGCTGTCGTTGAAGGCGTTGACGCAGGCGGGGTTCGTGGGCTTCATGCTGCCCGCCTCGCCCGCGGCCTGACCGCCGGCCAGGCCGTCGGTGTAGCAGACGTAGGTCCGCGTCGGCGGGTTGGTCAGTCCGCCGTGCGCCTGTGCGGCGGTCGGCACGGCGACGAGCGCCGCGGCCACGAGCGCGGTGGCGGCCGTACCCCCGAGCACGCGGCGTGTGGACAGGGTGCGGGGCATGGAGGTCCCTCTCACGCGAGCGGCGTAGGTCGCCGCGGGGGGCGGGCACCGAACGGTGCGGTGTGGCGTTCAGGGTGCGGACCCGCGGCCGGGGCGACAACCCTCTGAAACGTTTCCAGCACGTGGGACACTCGTCCCACGGCTGCCCGTGCCCCTCGAGGACGTCGCGGCGGCGCCGCCTCCCGGCGAGGGGGGACGACGGCGCGGACGAGTGATCTCACGGACCTCTCACGGACCGTGCTCGGCGGAAGGGGGGCGCAGGCCCGATGATGGGCTCCGTGACGCGTAGGGCCGCGACGGCGAAGGGTGCGCACCGGGGTGGCCTGTCGGCCGCCGACCTCGGTGGCGTGCGTGGCCTCGCCGTGGCCGCGCACCGGTTCGACGCCTGCCGCCGGGTCGAGGAGGTCGTCGAGGCGGCCGCCCAGGCTGCCGTCGACGTGCTGGGTGCCGACGCCTGCGCGGTCGCCCGGATCACCCAGGAGACCAGCCGCGTCGTCCACCTCGACCCCCCGACCAACGACCCGCGCTGGCACCAGTTCCTCAGCACCACCTACCGGGCCGACGACCGTCCGGCGCTGCGCGCCCTGCTGCGCAACCGCGAGAGCTGGGTGGCCCACGCGTTCGACGCGCACGGTCGCTCCGTGCGCCCCGGTGACACGTCGGCGGGCGACCGCGTCGAGGTCGAGATGCTGCGGGAGGTCGGCGCCGCGTCCGCCCTGACCGCGCCGGTCGTCGTCAACGACGCCGTGTGGGGCCAGATCACGGTCGTCCGTGACTTCGACTCCCCGCTCTTCCACGTCGACGACGTGGCGACCGCCGAGGTGCTGGCCGCGCTCGCCGCCGGGGCGATCGCCCGGGTGGACCTCGAGCAGCAGATGCGCCACATCGTCGCCGACGACCCGCTGACCGGTCTGGCCAACCGGCGCACGGCCGACCAGGCCGCCGAGGCGGCGCTGGCGTCGGGGCGCGAGACGTGCGTGGTCATGTGCGACGTGGACGGCCTCAAGCGCGTCAACGACGAGCTGGGGCACGACGCGGGCGACGACCTGCTGCGGGCCGTGGCCGACGTCCTGCGGCGCGCCGCCGACGCGATCCCGGGCGCCACCGCCGCGCGGATCGGCGGGGACGAGTTCTGCCTGGTCACGGTCGACCAGCCGCGCGAGGTGGTCGCGACGGCCATGGCCACCACGGTGGCGAAGTTCCCGCTGCCGCACGGCGCCGCGATCTCCTACGGGGTCGCGTCGACGGCCGTCATGGGCTCGGTCGAGGCCCGGCACCTCTTCCGGCGCGCCGACCAGGCGCAGTACCAGGCCAAGCGACGCCGGGCACGGGCCCGCGCCCGCACCACCCCTCCCATCTCCGACCCGGTGCAGGCCGTCGAGCGGCTCACCGCCGGCGGCGCCGTGGCGATCGGCGCCGCGGCCCCGGCAGTGGTCCCGCGACTCTGCGCGTTCGCGGCGGCGGCGACCGAGACGCTGGGCGGCGACTCGTGGGCCGTCCGTGAGCGCATGCCCGGGTCGCAGAGGTTCACGACCGTCGCCCGCGGCGGCAGCCCCGCCGACGCGTCCGAGACGCGCCTGCTGACGGTCGAGCGCGACGAGTGGGTCGTCGAGGTGGCGGTCGCCGCCGCGGCGTCGACCGGCCGGCAGGTGCAGACGGCGCTGCGCGCGCTCGTCGCGATCGCCGTCGACGGCGCCGGCACGCCCGAGAGCGTCGGCACGGACTGAGACCCCGCGCGCCCGGGGCCGCGCCGGTCGGAACCGCGCCGTCGGAACCGCGTCGTCGGAGCCGTGACCTGCCTCGGCAGGGTCAGCCGTGCGGCCGTGGCCGCGGGGTCGGCCGTGCAGCCGTTCAGCCGTGCAGCGGCAGGGTCAGCGACTCCGGGGCGCCCGCCACCACGCGCACGGGCACACCCCAGTCCTGGGCGGCCAGGTGGCAGGCCGGGTGCTCGACCGCCGGGTCGGCGTCGCAGCTCGCGGCGCGGGCGGTCACGTGCAGGACGCCCTCGCCGACCGCCGGGTCGAGCCGCAGCGTGCGGGTGAGCGCGACGTCGTCCCCGCCGCCGTCGAGCAGCAGCGCGGGCGGCGTGGCCGAGACCTGCAGCGACGTCGACGGGCCCCAGCGGTCGTCGAGCTTCTGCCCGGCTGCCGGGTGGAACACCACCTCGAGCGCGACGTCCGCGCCGATCTCGGTCACCGGGCGCTGCGTGCGGTGCGCACCGCCGTCGACCTGCGTGCCCGCACCGGCGGGCAGCGGCACGCGCGTGAGGCGGTGGGCCGCGGACTCGACGACGAGCACGTGGTCGGTGTCGCCCGCGGGCAGGACGAGCCCGCTGGGCTCGGCGAGGTCGGTCGCGAGCGTGGTCACGGTGCCCCGAGCGTCCCCCTCGCCCGGCTCCCACCGCCGCAGCGCGCCGTTGTAGGTGTCGGCGACCAGCACGGAGCCGTCCGGCAGCGCCGCGACACCCAGCGGGTGCTGGAGGAGCGCCTGGTCGGCCGCCCCGTCGCGGTGGCCGAAGTCGAACAGGCCCGTCCCGACGACGGAGGTGGCCGACGCGTCCGCCGGGTCGACCCAGCGCAGCGCGGACGTCTCGGCGTCGGCGAGCCAGATGCGGCCGGCGGCGTCGACCGACAGCCCCGACGGCTGCGCGAACCACGCCTGCGCCGGCGCGCCGTCCACGAGCCCTTCGTTCATCGTGCCGGCGAGGTGCGTGATCGACCCCTGCTCCGGGTCGAAGGCCCACAGCGTGTGGTTGCCGGCCATGGCGACGACGAAGGCGGCCAGCGGCTGCGACCACGTGACGTCCCACGGGGAGGACAGCTTGACCTGCCGCGCCGGCCACCGGTCGCCGACGCCCTGCTCGGCCGGGTGCGCGGGGTCGCCCTCGAACGGTGCGACGTTGTCGACCGCTCCGACCATGTACTGCTCGCCGGTTCCGGCGACGGTCGTGACGTGCCCGTCGGCGAGGCGCACGCCGCGCAGCGCGTGGTTGACGGTGTCGGCGACGAGCACGTCGTAGCCCAGCCGCTCACGCAGGTCGCCCGGCACGAGGCACAGGCCGTTGGGCTCGCTGAAGCGCGCCTCGTCCGGCCCGCCGTCGACGAGCCCGCGCTCGCCGGACCCGATGCGCCGCACGAGCGTCTCGCCGTCCGCCGCGACCTCGGTGAGCGCGTGGTGCCCGGCGTCGGCGACGAGGAACGTGCCGCCCGGCAGCTCGAGCGCCTTGGCGGGGAACCGCAGCGTCGTCGGCTGCGGCGTCGGCGCGACGTACGGGCCGTCGCCGCGGTGCAGCGTGCCCTTCGCCTCGTGCTCGGCGACCAGCTCGCGCACCAGCGTCTCGACGGCGTGCGCGTGCCCCTCGCCGGCCATCTGCGCGACGACGTACCCCTCGGGGTCGATGACGACGAGCGTCGGCCACGCCCGCGCGGTGAACGCCTGCCACGTCACCAGGTCCGGGTCGTCGAGCACCGGGTGGTGCACCTCGTACCGCTCGACGGCGGCCGCGAGCGCCACCGGGTCGGCCTCGTGCACGAACTTGGGCGAGTGCACGCCGATGATCACCAGGACGTCGCGGTGCCGCTGCTCGATCTCCCGCAGCTCGTCCAGGACGTGCAGGCAGTTGATGCAGCAGAACGTCCAGAAGTCGAGGACGACGACCTTGCCGCGCAGGTCGGCGAGGGTCACGTCCTTGCCCCCGGTGTTGAGCCAGCCGCGTCCGACCAGCTCGGACGCGCGCACACGGGGCAGACGGGGGGCAGCGGTCGACGTCACGCGCACATCCTCCCCGACGCGCACCGGCGCGCAAGGCACCCGCCACCAGCTGGTCACCGGCCCGCCCGACGCACCCGCAGACCACTGGGGAAGCACGTCGACCCCCTGTCGACCGTCCCCCACCGACCGGTGGTCGTCCAGGGAGCGCGGCAGCCGTCGGCCGACCCCGGACGTGCGACGGCCGGGCGCAGCCGGAGGGGTGGCTGTGCCCGGCCGTCAGGCCGTGCCGCCCGCGGGTCGTGCCCCCGCGGGGTCGTGCTGCCGCCGGCGTGTGCCGGCGGGGGGGATGCGTCAGGCCGTCGTGCAGGTGGCCGTCAGCGAGCCGGGAGCGCCCGAGGCGATGAAGCCGGCCGTGGTGCTGGCGCCGGCGCTCAGGGAGCCGTTCCAGTCGGCGTTCGTCAGGACGCCGCCGCTGTGCGTGCTGCTCCACGCCTGCGTGATCGTCGCGCCGCCGACCGTGACCTTCCAGCCGCTGATCGCGGCCGAACCGGCGGTCACGACGACCTCACCCTGCCAGCCGCCCGACCACGTGTTGGCCGCCCTGACCGTGGCCGTGCACGCCCCGCCGGGTGCGGTGGTGGGCGCGGGGGTGACGGACGGCGTCGGGGTCGGCGTGACCGACGGGGTCGGCGTGGGCGTCACGGACGGGGTCGGCGTGGGCGTCACCGACGGGGTCGGCGTGGGCGTCGGGCCGGGGTTGCCGCCGCCACCACCGATGTTGATGTCCGAGCACAGGTAGTACGGCTGGTCGAGGTGGCTGGCCTGCCAGATGGTGAACAGGACGGCGCGGCCGGAGCGGCCCGCCAGGTTCACGTCGGTCTGGTACAGGCCCGTGGTGCCGTAGCGCCCGGTCTCCTTGACGAGGTCGAGGTCGTCCCAGCCGAGCGCCTCCGTCGTCGGGTCGAAGCCCGCCTTCGAGACGTAGATGCGCATGTAGTCCGCGCCGTGCTTGGCACCGTCGGTGAGCGTCAGCGTGAACGACGTGGGGACGTTCGTCATCGTCCAGGGGCCCGGGGTGTCGAGCGACGCGTACAGACCGTTCTGCGTCTTGCCGCCGGAGCAGAGCTGGCCGTTGGGGATCACGGCCTCGTGCCGGCCGGCGACGCCCTCACGGTACAGACCGTTCCAGTTCCACATGGTGTTGGGGTTGGCCTGGAACGCCTGCCAGCACATGGGGTCCTGCTGCGCCATGGCCGGGTTGAGGTGGTCGTCGCCCCACCGGTCGTAGCAGCTGTAGTTGCGGGACGCCGGGTCGGTGACCGACCCGTGGGCGGACGCGGACGTGGCGACGAGGCCGGTGGCCGCGACCGCCAGGGGGACGGCGAGGGCGAGCCGGGCGAGCCGGCCGAACCGGCTGCTGCTCCGGGTGAGGATGGACATGCATGTCTCCTGGGGGGTCGGTGACGACGGAGCCCCGTCCGCGCTCGCCCGGGCGGATCGCAACGATGCGATCCGAGGACGACAGGGCGCCACGAGGGCTCGACCACCGTGCGGCCTCACCCTGCGCAGCGCGAGAGTGCTAAGCGTTTCAGCAGGACGTGCGTCCCAGGCGAGGGCAGCGCCGACGGCCCGGCGACCCCGTCACCGGGGGCCGCCGCGACCCGGTCACCGACGGTCGAGGACGTGGATGCGGGGATGGTGTCCCTTGGCGTAGACACGCGTCACCGAGCGCGGCGTCCACAGGTCCGCGGCCTCGCGCACCACCCGGTCCATCACCTTGACCTC
This sequence comes from Cellulomonas wangleii, assembly GCF_018388445.1. NCBI lineage: Bacteria > Bacillati > Actinomycetota > Actinomycetes > Micrococcales > Cellulomonadaceae > Cellulomonas > Cellulomonas wangleii. The sequence continues at coordinate 180,075 of NZ_CP074405.1, read as the reverse complement.
GTGCGTCAGCACCACCAGCCGGGCACCGGGCGCGCTCACGGCGTGCGCGGCCCGCAGGAGGCCCGCGTGGAGCCGGGGGGCGTCGGCGTGGGAGCCGTGCAGCGTGCCCCACGGCGGGTCGGCCAGGACCACGTCGGCCGCACCGCCGAGCGGCTCGCCGACGACGTCCAGCAGCGCCGCCGCGTCCGTGGCGTCGGCCCGCAGCAGGACCGGACGGGGCGGGCGCGTCAGCAGCCGCGCCGCCTCGAGGTTGGCGCGCGCGGCGTCGAGCGCCGCCGGGTCGAGGTCGACGGCCACCGCCGCCGCCGCCGGGGCGACGAGCAGCCGCTCGACGAGCAGCGTGCCCGAGCCCGCCATCAGGTTCAGGACCCGGTCCTGCTCGTGCACACCGGCCAGGCGCGCGACCGCCGCCGCGATCGTCGCGTTGGCCGCGCCGGGGAAGTCGGCGACGCGCCACGTGCGCGCGGACAGCGGACGGGGACCGACACGGACCAGCACGTCCCACCCCGGGTCGACGTCGCCCCGCCGCGGCCCGCGACGCACGCGCACCACCAGGTCGCCCGCCTCCGGGTCGTGCCGCAGCCCGGTCGCCTCGTGCAGCAGACCCGCGAGCCGCGCGAAGACCGCGGAGTCCGCACCGGCCGCCTCGAACCGGAAGGTCGACGAGCCGGCGACACGCAGCGACGCGTACACGGCGTCGACGATCCGGGTCAGGTGCTCGGGGCTGGTGAAGGACCGGGGACGCGGCACGTCGAGGTGCACGACGACCCACGCGGCGACCGCGGTGCGCAGCGCGGTCACCGCGGCGAGCGGTCCGGGCAGGCCCAGTGCGAGGGCGTCGTCCCGGTCCGGGACGTCGCGCAGACCGCGGGCGCCGGGCAGCGCCTCGGCGACCTCGGCGGCGAGCACGTCCCGCAGGCCGGGCAGGTAGGTGAGCTCGACCGACGTCAGTGGCTCGCGTGCCGGGGCCGCGCCGCGCGCGGGACGACGGTCCCCGTACGGCCCGCGGTCCCCGCGACCGGTGGCGCGACCGCCACGACCGGTGCCGGAACGGCTCGCGCCGGGACGCCCGGTGCCGGCGCGCGCTCCCCCACCGTCCCGACCGGCAGCACCGCGCCCGCCGCCACCGTCCCGGGCTGCCCCGGCACCACCGCGTCCGGCCGCGTCACGCCCCCCGGCGCGGCGGCCCCGCTGCCCGCTCAGACCGGCACCGCGGCGCGCGCACCGACGGCGCGCAGCACGAACGCCTCGGTCTGCGCGATCGCGTGCTCGCGCTCCGGCCCGCCGTCGGGCAGGCCCCGGCCGGTCAGGCACGCGTTGACGAGCGGGACGGTCGTGTCGAGGTCCTGGTCCGGGAACGCGCCGGAGGCGATGCCGGCGGCGAGGATGCGGCGCAGGATCTGCTCGACCACGAGGACGTGCTCGCGCACGCGCTGCTGGGCGCCGCGCGAGAGCACGGAACGCAGCTCCGGCCCGGGGGCGACGTGGTAGACCCGCGTCAGCGAGGCCTGGGCCCGCACGTAGGCGCGCAGCTGGTCCACGGGGTCGTCGATGTCGTCGAGGGACGCCTGCAGGCCGGCCGCGTACTGCTCGGTCTCGTGGGTGATGAAACCGAGGAGCAGCGCCTCCTTGTCGGGGAAGTGGTTGTAGACGGCGGTCCGTCCCACGCCCGCCGCGGCGGCGATGTCGGCCAGGGTGATCGCGTCGAAGCCCCGCTCGTTCATGAGCGTCGACAGTGCCTCGAACAGCCGGCGGCGTGTCTGCTCGCGGTGCTCGTGCAGCGAGGCCCCGATGATCTTCGGCATGCTGACATCCTGACACATCCTGTCAGGAAGACCGTCCGGGAAGAGGGGTGACACGGGCCAAAGTGTGACATTGCTCACGACGGTTCGTCGCTTTCGCCTACAATGCCTCAGCGTCACCTGGACGACCCCGCCCGACGAGAGCCCGAACGCGATGAGCCGACACGCCCACCACCCGCAGGAGGGCCCTCCTGCGGGTCGCGCGCGCGCCACGGCCGTGCCGGGTCCCATCCCCGCGGAGCGTCCCGGGGACTGGCACCTCGACGAGCACGGCACGCGCCGCGTCTCGGTGGTGCGGGCGGCCCACGAGCGGTTCGTGGTCTCCGGCGACGACCCCGGCCGCCAGGTGCGGCCGGTCGTGGCCGACTCCTGGCGCCGCAGCCGTCGCGTGGGCGTCGACCCGGAGCTGCCGACGCCACCCGTCGACGTCGCGGGGTCCGACCTGGCCGAGCTGCGCAGCACCCACCCCCTGTCGGGTGCGGTGCCCACGGTGCGTCGGCTGCTGGTGGAGCCCGGCCCGGACTGGGTCGCCGCCCTGAGCGACGAGTCGGGCCGGCTGCTGTGGGTCGACGGCGACCGTGCGGTGCGCCGCGAGCTCGACGGCGTCGGGTTCGTCGAGGGCGCCGCGTGGCGGGAGGACGCCGTGGGCACCAACGCGCTCGGCACCGCGCTGGCCACCCGGCGGCCGCTGCAGGTGCTGGGCACCGAGCACTGGGCCCGCGTCGTGCACCCGTGGAGCTGCGCCGCGGTGCCGGTGCACGACCCGGAGGGGCGGCTGCTGGGAGTGCTGGACGTCACGGGCCGCGACGACGCCGCCTCGTGGATGGCCCTGGCGCTCGTGCGCGCGACGGTCGCGGCCGTGGAGGCCACGCTCACCGCCGGCGCGGGCGCACCGCCCGGTGCACGCCTGGCCGTGCTCGGCACCCAGGGCGGCACGCTGCACACGCCCGCGGGCCGCCGCCGCCTGACCTGCCGCCACGCGGAGATCCTCCTGCTGCTCGCCGAGCACCCCGCCGGGCTGCGCGGGGACGAGCTGGCGGTGCTGCTGTCGGAGTCCGAGCTGTCCGAGGTCACGGTGCGCGCCGAGATCTCGCGACTGCGGCGCCTGGTCGGGCCGCTGCTGTCCGAGTCCCGGCCCTACCGGCTCACCGCGCCGCTGCGTACCGACGTCGACGCCGTACGGGACGCGCTCGCCATCGGGGACGTCGCGGGCGCCCTGAGCGCCTACGCCGGCTCGGTGCTGCCGCGGTCCACCGCGCCGGGCGTCGAGCGCGTGCGGGCGACGGTGCAGGACGAGGTGCGCGCCGCCACGCTCGCGTCGGGCGACCCGGGTCTCGTCGCGCGCTGGACGGCGAGCGACCCCGGCGCGGACGACTGGGAGGCGTGGCAGACGCTCGCGCGCGTGGCGCCCATCGGGTCGGCGGCCCACCTGCGCGCCCACACCCGCCTCGCGCAGCTCAACCGCACCCTGCGCTGAGCACGGCGCCCGCCGCCGGCCCGCCCGGCGCCGCGCCCCGCAGCCACGCACGACGGATTTCGTCGTCGTCCCGCGTCACGACCCCCTCACAGCGCCGTCGAAGCGGTTGTGAGATCGGGTGCACCGATCCCCGGCGCACCCCCGCTGACGAGCGGGTCCGCCCCCTGCCGGGTCGTCGTGGCGCGCGCCGTGACGGATCTCGTCGTGCAACGGTCGTGCAACGGTCGTCCGGCTAACGTCGGCGCCGGTGGCATCGACGGCGACGCCTCTCGTGGGAGCCCGTCGCCCCCGATGCCCGGTCGGGCGGCGCGCGGGAGGGGGCGCGTCGCCCGACCATCACCGGTCGGGACGACGGGCATCCACGTGACGAACCGGGCGGTTCCCACCCTCGTGGGGTGCCGCTAGCGTGGCGGTCGTGGACACCGACCACCATCCCGAGCCCGGCACGACCCTGCCGCCCGCGATCGCGCCGGACGGCAAGGACTGGACCTGGGTGCTGCGCGAGCGGTGCCCGGAGTGCGGGTTCGCCGCCTCCGACGTCGAGCCCGCGGGCATCGGCGGCACGGTCCGCGACCTCGTGCCGCGGTGGGTCTCCGCGCTGCACCGCGACGACGCGCACGTGCGACCCGCGGCGGACGTGTGGTCGCCGCTGGAGTACGGCGCCCACGTGCGGGACGTCATGCGGCTGTTCGGCGAGCGGGTGCAGCTGATGCTCGACCACGACGACCCGCCGTTCGACAACTGGGACCAGGACGCGACGGCGCTCGACGACCGCTACGACCTGCAGGACCCCGTGGTCGTGGCCGAGGAGCTCGCCGCCGCCGCCGCGGTGACGGCCGACCGGTTCGACGCGGTCGGCGGTGACGCGTGGGAGCGCACCGGCCGGCGCAGCAACGGGTCGGAGTTCACCGTCCGCACGCTCGGCCAGTACTTCCTGCACGACGTCGTGCACCACCTGCACGACGTGCGCGCCTGACCCCTCGCCGCGGGATCCCCGGGCGGGCGACCGCCGAAACACGCCTGCAGCATTCGCCCGCTACTGTCCGGCCATGACCGGACCGTCCGCGGTTCTCGCGGCCCTCGACGGCAGCCACGTCCTCGCGGTCCCCCGGGGCACGGACCTCCTGCCACTGGCCCGCGCCTGGTTCCCCTCGGCGCTCTGGGCGCGCGAGCCGGTCTCCGCGGCGCAGGCGGCCGCCGCCCGGCCGATGACCGGTGCGCGGTTCCGCGGCATCGCGGTCGCACCCGTCCGCACGGCCGGCGCCCTGAGCCTGGACGGCTCGGTCGAGGTCGTCGGCCCGTACCCCGTCGACGCGGCCGAGGCACGGGCGCTCACCCTGCCGCCGCAGGACAGCGACCTCTACGCGCTGCCGGCGTCCCCCGTGCCCGGGGCGACGCTCCCGCCCGACCTGGTGACGGGCTGGGCCACGGCGGTGGCGCGGCGCACCGCCGGCGGCATCCTGCCCGCGGCGCGCGACCGCACCGTGGTGCCCGACCCGGCGTCCGCCGTGGACCTGACGCTGTGGTCCGCCGTGCCGCTGAGCACCGCGGACGTCCTGCCCCTGGTGCGGCCCGCACTGGCGGGCAGCCGGCTCACGCCGCCGGCGCCGGGTGGTGCCGGCGAGGGCTTCGCGCTGACCGCCACCTACGAGTACGACGGCACGCTGCAGCTCGGCTGCTCACGCTCCCGGGACGTCCCCGTCGTGCTGTCGACGCTCGACTGGCGCGAGCACGGCCCGTGGGCGTACCGCGTGACGTGGCAGCCGCACGACCCGCACGAGCTGGACCAGGCGCACCCCTCGCCGCTGCACGTCATCGCCCGGCAGCGCGTCACGCCGAGCATCGCGCGCGTCGTGGCGACGCTGTGGCGGGCAGCCGGCGGCACGGTCGTCGACGCCGGCGGGTTCGTGGTCCCGCACGAGGAGCTCGACGCGCGCGCCCGGGCACGCTGACCGGCGGTCCGGGACCAGCGTCGGAAGACGCCGGTCAGGCGAACGGCTCGGAACCGGCCGGCACCAGGTCCACCTCGACGCGCGGCGTCGCACCGCCGCCCTCGGTGAAGATCACGCCGCGCAGCGGCGGCACGTCGTGGTAGTCGCGGCCCCAGCCGAGCACGACGTACCGGTCGTCGACGAGCTGGTCGTTGGTCGGGTCGGCGTCGAGCCAGCCGTGCCCCGGCAACCACACCGACACCCACGCGTGGGACGCGTCGGCGCCTCGCAGCTTGGGCCGCCCGGGGCGGGGACGGGTCTCGATGTACCCGGACGCGTACCGCGCGGGCACGCCGTGGACGCGCAGCGCCGCGATCATCAGGTGCGCGAAGTCCTGGCACACGCCCGCCCCCTGCGCGAGCAGCTGCGCCTGCGTGGTGCTCACCGTGGTGGACCCGGACCGGTAGGTCAGCTCGGCGCGGACGCGGTGCACCAGGTCCGTCACGACGTCCGCCAGCGGGCGCTCGTCGACGAACGACGGGGCCGCCCACTGGCGCACCTCGTCGACGAACGTGACGTGCGCCGACGGCAGGACGGCCTCGCGCAGCGCCACCACCCCCGCGGCGTCGGTGCGCAGCAGCCCCAGGTCGCCCGCGGTGACGGCGCGCGCGACGGCACGCCACCCGACGTCGGGCAGCTCCGCGCGCGGCGGGACCGTGCGGCTGACCTCGAGCGTCGAACGGGCCGTGACGACCAGCCGTGTGTGCGGGCGCGTCACACCGAAGTAGGTGGTCGTGTTGCCGAACCAGTCGACGTGCTCGCCGGTGTCGGCCGGCTCGGGGTCCACCGTGAGCGACGTCGCCAGCACGCGCTGGTCCGGCAGGTCCCGCGGCGTCAGCGTCGTGCGGCCGTAGGAGTCCGTGACGGGCTGCGCGTACTCGTACGTCGTGCGGTGCACCAGGTCGTACGTACGGACGCTCACCGCTCACCCCCCTCGCCCGGGTCGCCGTAGGTCGACCCCCACAGGTCGTCCAGGGCACGGCTGGGCGCGGGCCGGACGAAGTGCACGCGCTCGATCTCGTCGGACGCCTCCCGCAGCCGCCACAGCATCGAGCCGAGCGCGTCGGCCAGCCGCACGCGCCGCCCGTCCTCGGACACCTCGTTGCCGACGGCGACGGTGTCCAGCTCGGCCACCAGGCCCGCCACACCGTGCAGCAGGTGGTCGCGCTGCGCGGCGGAGCGGGGAGCGGGCACGGCCTCGAGGTCGGCGAGCAGCCGGTCGAGAGCGAACGCCAGCGAGCGCGGGTTGGTGCGGTCGTGCACCAGCAGGTCGAGCACGCTCGCGACGTCGGCACCACCCTGGTGCCGGCGCCGGTACGTGATGGCGGACTCGGCGGCCAGCAGCACCGACTCCAGCAGCAGGTCCTCGACGTCACCGGGGCGCCGCACCACGAGCGTGGCCTGCAGCATCGCGACCAGCCGCTGGGCACGCTCCAGCCGGCGGCCGGCGTCGAGCAGGTGCCAGCCGACGTCCCGCGTGAGGCCCTCGGCCGCGATCCCGGAGATCGCGAGCAGGCTCTCCAGCACCCGGTCGAGCGTGGGACGCAGCCCGGCGGTGACCGACCCGGGCGGCACGGGGCCGACGTCGAGGCCGCCGCCCGGCTGCTGACGTGCCCGCACCCGCGTCCGCTCGTCGCGCAGCGTGCGCTCGATGCGGGCGAGGGGCCCGAAGGTGTCGGTCGAGAGCTGGTCGCGCACCGTGGCAGCGGACGCCCCGAGGCGGCGCACGGCCCGGGCGACGGAGCCGGGGGTGCCCTGGTCGAGCAGCAGGTCACGCAGCGCCGGCGGGCTCGGCACGACGTGGGCGGGGTCGACGTCGGACGCGGGTGCTGCCTGCGCTCCGTCGGCCAGCGCGGCCGGTGTGAGCGCCGTCAGCAGCACCTCGAGCGCGCGGCCGCCCGCGCTGCCCGGCGTGCGGTGGTAGTCGTCCCAGCGGTCGGCCACCGCGCGCAGCACGCGCACGCCGTCCTCCGCGCGCTCGGCGTACCGGCCCATCCAGTAGAGGTTCTCGGCGGCGCGCGGCGAGATGCCGTAGCCCACGGCACGGCCGCCGGCCCCGGCGACGTCCTCCCGCACGGTGGCGTCCGGCTCGGCCGGCTGCGAGGCCAGCACCCACACGTCCTTGGCGGACGCCCCGGCGGACGAGGTGACGACCTGGTCGTCGTCGGCCACGCGCGCGAGGCCCCCGGCCATGACGGTGTACGTGCCCGCGTGCGCGACCGCGAAGGTCCGCATGACCGCGGCTCGCGGGCCGTCCTCGTCCGCCAGGACCGGACCCACCGGCTCCTGCCCCACCCAGCGCCACGGCTCGGCGGTGATGCGCGCGGCCAGCTCCTCGCGCTCGGCGGCGGACAGGGTCCAGCCCAGCACGGTGGTCGTGCGCGGCCCGTGCACGGTCGGCTTGACCACCAGGCGGTCCAGGCGGCCGAGCACGTGGCGCAGCGCCCGCTCCTCGCCGCACCACCAGGTCGGCGCCGACGCCAGCGTCAGGTCCTGGTCGAGCACGGCACGCGCGAGCCGCGGCAGGTAGCCCAGCAGCGCCGGGTTCTCCAGCACCGACGCCCCGAGCGGGTTCACGACGCTCACGGTGCCGCGGCGCAGCGCGTGCACGAACCCCGGCACGCCCAGGCGCGACCCGGCGCGCAGCTCCAGCGAGTCGCACCACTCCGCGTCGACCCGCCGCAGCACGACGTCCACGGGCTCGAGCCCGTCGATCCCCTGCAGGAACAACCGGCCCGCGCGCACCACCAGGTCGCTGCCCTCGACCAGCGGCAGTCCGAGCATGGAGGCGAGGTACGCCTGGTCGAACGCGGTCTCGCTGCCCGGCCCGGGCGAGAGCAGCACTGCGCGCGGCGCGTCGCCGGCGGTGGGCGGGGCGACCTCGACCAGCGCCTTGCGCAGCGCGTGGAAGAACGGACCGAGCCGGGCGATCGACGCCTGGCGGTACACGGGCGCGAGCACCTGCGCGACGACACGGCGGTCCTCCATCGCGTACCCCGCACCCGACGGTGCCTGCGTGCGGTCCGCGAGGACGCACCACTCACCGGACGCGTCGCGGACCAGGTCGGTGGCGGTCAGGACGAGCTCGCGACCGCCCGGCAGGCGCAGCCCGTCGACCGGCCGCAGGAACCCGGGGTGCGACAGCACGGCCGTCGGCGGCAGCACGCGGTCGTCCAGCAGCCGCCGGGCCCCGTACAGGTCGTGCAGCACCGCGTCGAGCAGCTCGGCCCGCTGCACGAGCGCGGCGTCGAGCCGCGCCCACTCCCGCTCGTCCACCACCACGGGCAGGGGGTCGAGCCGCCAGTGGTGGTCGGTGTCGAGGCGGTCGGCACCGTACGTGACGCCGTGCCCGGCGAGCAGCTGCTCGGCCTGTCGGCCGGCGCGCGCCAGGTCCGCGTCGGTCGGCGCGGCGCCGGGCGGCAGCCACGCCCAGTCGGGCCGGTGCGCGATCGTCGTCCCGTCGCCCAGCAGGCGCGGCGACGAGAGCAGGTCGGTCACCCGGGCAGTCTGACGCACCGGGGGGCGTGACGCCCGGCACGCGGCCGGTGCGCCCCTCGGTGGCGCACAGGGCGCACCGCGGCGCGCGCACCGGACACGTCGGCCGCCCCTGCCATGTCCGCCCCGACCCGGTGCGACGGTCAGCCGACGGTGAGGACCAGCGGCTCGTAGCCGCCGAGCGCGGGCTCGACGGTCAACCGGACGTCCGCGGGGTCCTGGACCAGGAACGCCAGCGGGAACGCGACGGAGCCGCCGGCGGGCACCGCGGCGTCCGGACCGGTCTGGCCGATCTGCGATCCCGGGTCGAGGACCGCGACGGCGTCCTGCCCGCCGGAGACGGCCGTGGCGATCAGCGTGTTGGGCCGGAACTCCGCGTCGGTGCCGTTGGTGATCGAGACGCGCACGCGCACGAGCACGCCCGGCACGGCACGGTCCCACTCCGCCTGCGCCGTGGGTGTGAACCGGGCCGGGGCCGTGACGTCCACGAGCAGGCCGTCCGCGTACTCGAACGGGGTCCCGAAGGTGACCTCGGCACCCGCGTGGGCGGTGGCGGTCGTCGGGCCGGCGTCCGCGCTGGCGCCGGCGGCGCAGCCCGGTGCGACCAGCAGTGTCGCGGCCGCGAGGCCCACCACGACCCGGTGGAGGCGGCGCGGCCGGGCTGCGCGGGCGGGACGGGCGGACGGGGCGGTGAGGGTCACGCGGTGCTCCTGGAGTCCAGGACCGGGGCGGCCCCGGCGCGCGGTCAGCACGCACCGGCCGCCGCGACGTGCGGCGTGACCACGACCCGGTGCGGCGGTGCCGGGGGCGCGACGGTCTGCACCGCGCAACTCCCGAAGGGCGCGGCCAACGTAGCATGGTCGCGCTCCCACGGGGCGGGATCGCGGGCACGTTCCTCCGGACGGACGCCGGGGGGACCACCGCACCGGCTAGAGCGCCTCCACGACCATCGCCCCGTACCCGTAGAGCGCCGGGACGATCTCGAGACGCAGGTCGCCGCCGTCCGGCACGGCGAACGCCACCTCGAAGCTGATCATGCCGCCGGGGGGCACGTTGACGTCGGGGCCGGTGAGCCCGACACCCTGGTCCGGGTCCCAGATCCCCGCCACGGGCTGCCCGCCCGAGGTGGCGCTCACCTGGATGGTGTTGGGCCGGAACGACTCCCCCGTCGAGTTGGTGACGACGACCTGCGCCTTGACCGGGGAGCCGCCCTCGAACCCGGTCGCGTTGTCGCTGGGCTCGTAGACCTGCGGGTACCCGACGACCACGCCCAGGCCGTCGCCGTAGGTGTACTCCTGGCCGTAGCCCACGACCGTCCCCGGACGCTCCTGCACCTCGGTCACGCCGGTGTCGACGAGCTCCGGCGCCGGCGCGGCCGCGGGTGCCGCCGGCACGATGATCCGGAAGGCCACGACGAGCGCGGCGACCGTGACGACCAGGAGCACCGCCCCGACCGCGAGGACGGACCGGCTGCGCCGCTCGGGCTCCTCCGCGGGCGACTCGAGGGCGAGGGGCAGCCCCGGGGTCACCGCGCGGGTGCCCGAGCGGGGGGTGGGGACCGCGGCGACGGTCGATGGGAGCGCTCTCGGCAGTCGACGTCCTTCGGTGGTCACGCAGTGTCTCCCTGGGTTCGGCGGAGGCGACCGCCGGCCGTGCCGGGGCGCCAGGACGACCCCCACCGTCGGGAGGGCGCGCGGGCGCGCGCGACTCACCGGTGAGACGACGGGGGACGCGACGCTCCGCATGCGTCGACGGTGCGGAAACTAGCGCGGCGGCTGACGCCGTCAGGGTGCCTAAACGCTTATGACCAGCGCTTTCACATCGGCCTCTCACCCGCGCTGCCCACGCGGGGCAGGCGGCGGGGCGCGCACGGCCCGCGGGACGACGAAGGCCAGGTCCGGGCTGTGCGCCGGGCCTGGCCTCGCGTGGAGCGGGTGACGGGAATCGAACCCGCGCTATCAGCTTGGGAAGCTGATGTTCTACCATTGAACTACACCCGCCAGCCGCCCTCACGGGCGCTGCGGCGTCGATCCTACCCGGTACCGGGCGTGGTTCTTCAACCCGCCGGCCGGCCTGTGCGTGCGGGACCCTGGCCGGGCGACGGTGGTCGGTGGCAGGGTCGCCCCGTGACCGCGTCGATGCGCCCCTTCCACCCCAGCGACCTGCCCGGCATGTACCGCGTGTGCCTGCAGACAGGCGCCGCCGGGCAGGACGCGACCTCGCTGTACCGCGACCCGGACCTGCTCGGGCACGTGTACTGCGGCCCGTACCCGGTGGCCGACCCGGACCTGAGCCTCGTCGTGGTCGACGCGCAGGGGGTCGGGGGCTACGTGGTCGCGACGGCGGACACGACGGCGTTCGACGCCTGGTGCGAGCGCGCGTGGTGGCCGGCCCTGCGCGCCCGGCTGGCGCTGCGGGACGACCCGGGCGACGGCACCGAGGACCACGTCCTGGTCGAGCGCATCCACCACCCGGACCCGTCGCCCGCCCCGCCCGACGCCCCCGCGCACCTGCACATCGACCTGCTCCCCCGGCTGCAGGGCCAGGGCTGGGGCCGGCGGCTCATCGAGGGCCTCGCCGACCGGCTGCGGGACCGCGGCGTCCCGGCCGTCCACCTGGGGGTCGACGCGCGCAACACCCGGGCCATCGCGTTCTACGAGCACCTCGGCTTCCGCCGCGACACGACGTACCCCTGGGGCCACCGCCTCACGCTCCCCCTCTCCTGACCGCCGCACCCGCGACGGGTCGATCCAGCGCACCGTCGCACGGCCTGCCCGCCCCCGACGCCCGCACAGGGCAGGATTCGCGGCGTGAGTCCGACCGACCCCGCGGCCCCCGCCCCCGTCCACGACGCGTCCGCCCCCGCGCGCGACGCCCTCGCGCCGGCGACGACCCCACGGACGGGCCCGCTGCGCGACGGGCGGGTGACGCGCGCGGTGCTCGCGGTCGTCGTCGTCCTCGCCTCGATGGCGGCGGCGTTCGGCGTCGCGCTGACGTGGCCGGGGGGCGGTGCACCCTCGACGGGCCTCGTCGACGCCGGCACGACGTACGTCGGCGCCCAGGTGGTCGGCTCGACCGTCCGCTCGTGCGACGGGACGATCGAGGACGTCCTGCCCGACGGGACCGTGCCGCAGACGGTCGACTGCCTGGAGGTCACGGCGCGCACGGCGTCCGGCCGCGAGGTCCAGGTGCTCGCCACGGGCGGCACCGAGGCGGGCGACGTGCCGCCCGGGACGCACGTGCTCCTGCAGCACTACCCGCCCGCGGACGGCGACCCGGAGGTGTGGGCCTGGCACGACGTCGACCGGACACTCCCGCTGGGCACGTTCGCCCTGGCGTTCGCCCTGGTCACGACGCTGGTGGCAGGGCTGCGCGGGCTCCGGGCGCTGCTCGGGCTGGGCCTGGCCTTCGCGGTGCTGGGGGCCTACGTGCTGCCGGCGCTGGTGGCGGGGCAGGACGGGCTGGTCGTGGCACTCTCCGGCTCGACCGTGATCGTCGTGGTCGTGCTCTACCTGGCGCACGGGGTGTCGGTGCGGACCACGACGGCGCTGGTCGGCACGCTGCTGGGCGTGGCGATGGTCACGGGCCTGGGCGTGCTGGGCGCCCACGCCGCGCGGCTGCAGCCCGTGACCTCGGAGGACACGTTCGCGCTGGCGCGGGTGCTGGGTGCGGACGGCACGGACGTGCTGCGCGGGGTGTTCCTGTGCGGCGTGGTGCTCGCGGGGATCGGCGTGCTCAACGACGTGACGATCACGCAGGCGTCCGCGGTGTGGGAGCTGCGCGCCGCGGACCCGTCCGCGTCCTGGCGCACGCTCACCGCGCGGGGCATGCGGATCGGCCGCGACCACATCGCCTCGACCGTGTACACGATCGCGTTCGCGTACGCCGGGGCGTCGCTGCCGCTGCTCCTGCTGCTCGAGCTGTACCAGCAGCCGGTGCTCGTCACGCTGACGTCCGGCGCGTTCGCGGAGGAGATCGTCCGGACGCTCGCCGGTGCGACGGGCCTGGTGCTGGCGATCCCGCTCACGACGGTCGTCGCGGCGGTCGCCGCCGTCAGCGCACCTCCCGGCCCGGCCGGGGAGGGCCACGCGCACGGCCACGGCCACTGACCGGCACGACGTCGACGTCCCGCCCGTCGACGCCCCGGCCGCCGACGCCCGCCCGTCGACGTCCGGGGCCTCGGCGCCCGGCCCTCGGGCCTCAGGCGTCCGGGGTGGCGGCGCCGCGCTCCGTGCGCTGCCACGCGGCGGCGACGCCGGCCTGCCGGAAGCCGAGCGCCACGTTGATCGCGAGCATGTGGTCGTTCTCCTGCGCGTTCCACGTGTGGACGCGCCGCACGCCCGGGCGCCAGGCATCCAGCCGCTCGAGGTTGACGCCCTTGACGAGCATGCCGAGCGACCGCCCGCGGTGCTCACGCAGCACGAGCGTGTCCTCCTGGAACGCGAACGGCACGTCGGGGTGCGGGACCCGCAGGACCGAGAACGCGACGAGCCGCCCGGTCGGGGCGTGCTCGGCCACCGTCACCAGCTGGTGCAGGCCCGCGTCGGCGGCACGCTGCAGGCTCGCGCGGACGCGGTCCGCGTCCCACGGGTTCTCCTGCACGTCCAGGGCGCCCATCGGCGCGTCCGTGCTCATGCGCGTGTACAGCCGGGCGACGTCCTCCAGGCGGTCGTCCGGGACCTCGTCGAGCCAGGTGTGCGTGCGGTACTCCTCGCCCGCCCGGGCGCGCGCCGCCGCCAGGTGCTCCGTCAGCTCGGGCGTGCCCGCGCCGTGCTCGTCGCCGAGCTCCAGGACGGAGTAGCGCTCGACCTGCTCGAGGCGGAAGCGATGGGCCTGCGCGAACCGCACGCCGGGGTCCTCGACGGGGACGCGACCGCTGCCGACGGGCGACTCCAGCGCGCCCGCACCGGGCTCCGGCTCCGGGCTGTGGGTCGAGTACGCGTGCAGCGTGCCGCGACCGTCCACGGCCGCCTGGTCGGTCGCCGCGCGGAGCAGCGCCGCCCCGATGCCACGTCCGCGGTGCTCCGGCAGGACGCCGACGGCGACGTGCGCGGTGTGCTCGTTCGCCGTGAGCGGCTCCGACAGCGTCGCGTAGCCGACGACGTCGCGCGCGTCGCCGTCGGCGCCCTGGACCGCGACCCACACCAGGGTCCGCGAGTAGGGCGTCGGGCGCAGCAGCGGCAGCCGCACGTGCAGCGGCGTCCACAGGTCGCTCCAGCCCCACGTGTCGAGCTCGTCGAGTCGCTCGATCTCGCACATCCCGGCGTACGCCCAGGCGCCCGGGTCGTCCGGGGACGGGGGCAGCGGCGGCGCGGGCTGCACACGCCACGTCGTCGCGGGGTCTGTCCTGGTCATGGCGCCACCATCCTGCGCACCGGCACCCCGGCGCCATCGAATACCCGCGTCAGACGCGCACGCGGAGCCGGAAGGTCCCGGACCGCTCCTCACCCGGCTCGAGGACGAACACCCCCGTGCCGGGGACCCCGGCGTCGTGGAGCGTGAACCCGTCGTTGACGTTGGTCGCCGGCTCGACGGCGAAGTAGCAGCGGCGGCGCGGGGCGTACAGCACGAGGTGCCGGTACACCGGGTCGACCGTCAGGTCGACGGCCACCCCCTCGTCGGGGTACTCGACGTGCACGGGGGCCGCCGGGTCGAGGCCGGTGAGCACGTCGTCGACGAACCCCGACCCCAGGGGGCGCGCCGCGCGGAAGTCGGCGCGCGGGGGCACGGGCCCGGCGGGACCGTCGGGCAGGGCACCGGACAGCCGGTAGCCCGCCTCGGCCGCGACCCGCAGCAGCGGCCCGGCGGTGGGCGGGTACTCCCGGATCGGCGCGCCGACGGGCAGCAGCGCACGGCTCAGGTACGGGTGGTGCCCGAACCCGGCGGGGAACGGCTCCACGTCGGTGTTGCGCACCGACGTGGTGACGACGAGGTCGTCACCGTCCACCGCGTAGCGGACGGTGGCGCCGAACTGCCACGGGAAGTTGATGCCGATCTGGCCGCAGGTCTCCACCGCGAGCGTGACGGCGGTGGCCGTGCGTTCGACGACCTCCCAGTGCGCGTACCGCACGGCACCGTGGATCGCGGTGCCGTCGGCCGCGTTGCGCTGCAGCTGCCAGCGCCGCCCCGCGAACGGCAGCACACCGTCACGGATGCGGTTGGACCACGGCACCATCGGGAAGCTCGCGCACTTCTCGGGGTCGCCGGACGACGCACGCCGGGTGGGGCGCAGCAGGTCGCGCCACACCCCGTCGGACGTGCGGATGCGTCCCGCACCCAGGGCGGCCCCCGTGCCGGGCAGCACGTCGACCTCCCACCGGGCGTTGCGGAGCGTGACGGCGCCGGGCGGCGCCGCCACCGCCGGTGCGACCGGTGCGGGCTCGGTGATCTGTGCGGTGATCGTCATCGGTGGCAGCCCCCTGCTGTCGGCACCGGACGCGCGGGCGCGCCGGTCAGAGCGTGACCTCGACCCGGACGGTGCTGCCCGCCGGTGCGTAGGGCACGAGGTTGCCCTCGACGGAGGTCCCGTCGACGACGAGCGAGCCGCGCGCGCCGCGCGCACCCGAGTTGGTCACCGTGATCTCGTACGTCGCGCCGCGGGCGACGCGCGTGACGGTGAACGACGGCACGTCCGGGCCGATCTGCGGGTCGACCACGAGGCCGTCCCAGTCCGGCCGCACACCCAGCAGGTACTGCGACACGGCGACGAAGTTCCACGCCGCGGTGCCCGTCAGCCAGGAGTTCTTGGCCTCACCGGCGCGCGGCGCCTGCTTGCCCGCGATCATCTGCGCGTACACGTACGGCTCGAGCTTGTGGACGTCGCTGATGTCCTCGCGGTACGCCGGGGTGATCCGCTTGTAGTAGTCGAACGCCTTGTCCCCGCGTCCGACGACCGTCTCGGCGATGATCACCCAGGGGTTGTTGTGGCAGAAGATCCCGCCGTTCTCCTTGTACCCGGGCGGGTACGTCGAGACCTCGCCGAGCTCGATCTGGTACGTCGTGTAGGCCGGGAACTGCAGGACCAGACCGTGCGGCGTCCCGAGCATCTCGTCGACCGCGTCCAGCGCCTTGATGGCGGGCGCGTCCGCGTCCTCCGGGCCGTCGCCGACGCCGATGCCCGCCATGACGGCGAAGCCCTGCGGCTCGATCCAGATCTTGCCCTCGGGCGTGGCGTCGGTGCCGACGGGGTTGCCGTAGAAGTCGTACGCGCGCAGGAACCAGCGGCCGTCCCAGGCGTGCTCCAGCACGGCCTCGCGGACCTCGCCGACGACCTTGCGGGCCTGCGACGCGACCTCGGACAGGCCCCGACGCTCCGCGAGCTCGGCGTACTGCTCGCCGTAGAGGACGAACTGCGCCGCGATGAACACGGACTCGGCGTGGCCGCCGGCCTGGTTCTCCGTCGTCTGGAAGGACTCGCCCGGCTCGGTGGAGAAGCAGTTGAGGTTGAGGCAGTCGTTCCAGTCGGCACGCCCGATGAGCGGCAGGCCGTGCGGACCGCGGTGGTTCACCGTGAAGTCGAACGACCGGGTCAGGTGCTCGAACAGCGGCACCTCGGAGCCGGGCTCGTTGTCGAACGGCACGGGCTCGTCGAGGATCGAGAAGTCGCCCGTCTCCTTGACGTAGCCCGCGACGCCGGCGATGAGCCACAGCGGGTCGTCGTTGAAGCCCGAGCCGATGTCGTTGTTCCCGCGCTTGGTCAGCGGCTGGTACTGGTGGTACGCCGACCCGTCCTCGAACTGCGTGGACGCGATGTCGACGATCCGCTCGCGCGCCCGCTCCGGGACCAGGTGGACGAAGCCCAGCAGGTCCTGGTTGGAGTCGCGGAAGCCCATGCCGCGGCCGATGCCGGTCTCGAAGTACGAGGCCGAGCGCGACATGTTGAACGTGACCATGCACTGGTACTGGTTCCAGATGTTGACCATCCGGTCGAGCTTCTCGTCGCTCGAGCGCACCGAGTACGTCGACAGCAGGTCCGTCCAGTAGGCCTGCAGCGCCTCGACGGCGGCGTCGGCCTGCGCGGCGGTGGCGAACCGGCCCAGCAGCGCGTGGGCGCGCTCCTTGTTGACGACCTGGTGCGCGTCGTCGGCCCACTTCTCGTCCTGCGGGTTCTCGAGGTAGCCCAGCACGTAGACGAGGTCGCGCGTCTCGCCCGGGGCGAGCGTCACGCGCACCGAGTGCGAGCCGATCGGGTACCAGCCGGACGCGACCGAGTCGGCCGACGCACCGGCGCGCGGCACGGCCGCCTCGCCGAGGGAGTTGTACGCGCCGACGAAGGTGTCGCGGTCGGTGTCGAAGCCGTCCGCGCGGGTGTTCACGCCGAACACGGCGTAGTGGTCGCGCCGCTCGCGGTACTCGGTCTTGTGGTAGATCGCCGAGCCGTGCGGGCCGTCCTGCTCGACCTCGACCTCGCCGATCGACAGGTTGCGCTGGTAGTTCGTCTGGTCGTCCTGCGCGTTCCACAGGCAGAACTCGACGAACGAGAAGAGCGTGACCGTCTTCTCCGCGTCGGACGTGTTGGTCACCGCGACGCGCTGCACCTCGGCGTTCTCGCCCAGCGGGACGAAGAACGTGGTCGCGACGCGCAGGCCGCCGCGCTCACCGGTGATCCGGGAGTAGCCCAGGCCGTGGCGCGCCTCGAAGTGGTCGAGGTCCGCCTTGACCGGCAGCCAGGACGGGGTCCACACGTCGCCGCCGTCGTTGACGTACAGGTAGCGGCCACCCGCGTCGGCGGGAATGTTGTTGTAGCGGTACCGCGTGAGCCGGCGCATCTTGGCGTCGCGGTAGAACGAGTACCCGCCCGCCTGGTGCGAGAGCAGCGAGAAGAACTGCTCGGACCCGAGGTAGTTGATCCACGGGTAGGGGGTGTGGGGCGTCGTGACGACGTACTCGCGCGCCTCGTCGTCGAAGTGGCCGAACCGCATCGCATGCCTCTCGTGCCTCGTCGCACGGCCCACCACCGAGGCCCCACCGGATGGTGGGTGCCAGGCGTCGGCGACCCTGCTCACGTACCTGGTCGTCCTCACGGAACTGCATCGGGCGGGTGTCCGCGCGGGCTCCCCCGTCGAAGCGCGTCGCCCCGAAGCGGCGAGAGCGCTCCCACACCGGAGCGGCCACAGCATATCCCGAAGCACGTTCCCCTGGAATGCCCCGTGACCTTTCACCGCTCCGCTCGCATCACGGGCCCGCCGCGCACCGCGCACCGGACGGTCCCCGGGCGGCCGGCACGGCTCCACTACGGTGGATCCGTGCTGCTCTCCGACCGCGACATCCGCGCCGAGCTCGAGTCCGGCCGGGTCGCCCTCGACCCGTACGACCCCACCATGGTCCAGCCGTCGAGCATCGACGTGCGGCTCGACCGGTACTTCCGGCTCTTCGACAACCACAAGTACCCGGTCATCGACCCCGCCGCGGAGCAGCCCGAGCTGACCCGCCTGGTCGACGTCGAGCGTGGTGAGCCGTTCGTGCTGCACCCCGGGGAGTTCGTCCTGGGGTCCACGTACGAGCAGGTCACGCTGCCCGACGACATCGCGGCGCGCCTCGAGGGCAAGTCGTCGCTGGGCCGCCTGGGGCTGCTGACGCACTCCACCGCGGGCTTCATCGACCCCGGCTTCCGGGGGCACGTGACCCTGGAGCTGTCCAACGTCGCCACGCTGCCGATCCTGCTGTGGCCGGGCATGAAGATCGGGCAGCTCTGCTTCTTCCGCCTGACCTCCCCCACCGAGCACCCCTACGGCTCCGCCGCGTACGGGTCGCGGTACCAGGGGCAGCGCGGCCCGACCGCGTCGCGGTCCTGGCAGGGCTTCCACCGGACGGACGTCTGATGGCCGAGCCCACCTTCCCGCGGCTGCCCCTGGACGACCCGACCCTGGCCGACCGGCACCTGCTGGCCCTGCCCGCGGGCATCGAGCCCGAGGAGGTCGAGGTGCTCGCCGCCAGCCGGTTCCGCACCGTGGGGTGGGAGGACGTCACCCCGGAGACGACCACGCGCACGGGCATGATGCCGGCGGTCACCGCCGCGTTCGGCATCCGCACCGTCGGCCGCCGCGCGCCGCGTGTCCGGGCGCTGCGTCTGGCGCGCCTGTCCCGGCTCGCGGGCCCCTACTCGATCGAGGCGCAGGACGCCGTCGCCCTCGGCCTGCCCGCGTCCAGCGTGATGGTGTGGGTGCTGGAGGCCCCGCGCGAGCGCGGCGAGCGACCCTGGCCGGGCGGGGACCGCGAGGGCCTCAAGCGGGCCTTCCCCGACGGGCTGCCGGTCCGCGAGGAGGAGCGCGTCCTGCGGTGGCTCGTCGCCACCGCGCGCCGGCTGTGCGGTGCCGTGCGCACGCAGACGGGCGTCGTCCTGACGCCGGACCCCGACGCCGCCACGGACCTCACCGTGCTGACCGACCGCTGGCTGGAGCCCGCGGACGTGCTCGCGCTGGTGCAGCGCGTGCAGCCGCGTGCCTACCTGTCCGTCGCGACCCCGGGGTCGTGGACCGGCCCGACCGTCCTGGCCGGGCGCGGCTCGCAGGGCGCGGTGGGCGGGTCCCCCGAGGCGGGCGGCTCCGGGCTGCGTGCCGCGCTCGAGCAGCACGGCGTGGTCGACCCCGACGACCGCCGGCGGCTCATGGCGGAGGCCGACGCGTTCGACGAGCTCATGCTCGCCGCACCGCCGCCGGCCGAGGCGTTCGGGGTGCTGGTGGACCTGGGCGTCGACGGGATGCTCGCCGTCGAGGTCGCCGCGTGCGAGCAGCTCCCGCCGCTCATGGAGGGCCTGCCCTGGACGAAGGACGGCGTCGTGGCGTACCGCGTGCGCTGGGAGCCGTTCGAGATCGACCAGATCGAGCAGGAGAAGCCGTCGCTGGGGCACCGCGTCGCGCGCAGCCGGTCGGCACCCCTGGTCGCGGGCGTGGCCAAGGTGCTGCAGGCGGCCGTCGGCGGCGAGATCGCCGACGAGGCCGACTTCCTGGTGGACCCGGCCGACCTCTGAGGGGCCACAGGCCCGACGACACGGCCGGCCCACCCGAGGGGTGAGCCGGCCGTCGTGCGTCCGCGACGGTCAGCCGAGCACCTCGGGGTAGGCCACCGCGTCGTCGCCCGTGCGCCCCAGCACGTGCTCGGCGAGGAACGCCTCGACGGCGCCGTACCAGACCTTCGCGTGCTGCGGCGTGAGGATCCAGTGGTTCTCGTCCGGGAAGTACAGGAACCGGTGCGGGGTGCGCCCCTCCTCGTCCGCGGGCAGGCCGGACGCCGCGAGCAGCTCGTACCAGAGGCGCAGGCCCTCGCCGATCGGCACGCGGTAGTCCTTGTCGCCGTGGATGACGAGCATCGGGGTGACGATGTCGCCGACGAACCGGTGCGGCGAGTTCTCCAGCGCCATCTCGGGCGTCATCTCACGCGCCCAGTAGTAGGACGCGTCGGTGGTCGGGCCGAACTGGTCGAGGGCCCACAGGCTCGCGTGCGTGACGATCGCGCGGAAGCGGTCCGTGTGCCCGGCGACCCAGTTGGCCATGTAGCCGCCGAACGACCCGCCCATCGCGGCGGTCCGCTCGGGGTCCACGTCGTCGCGCTGCAGCGCGGCGTCGGTGGCGGCCATGAGGTCGGTGTACGGCGCCTTGCCCCACGCGCCCCAGCCGCGCTGGATGAAGTCCTGGCCGTAGCCGGTGGACAGCGCGGGGTCGGGCAGCAGCACGGCGTAGCCCTGCGCGACCAGCAGCCACGGGTTCCAGCGCCACGACCACGCGTTCCACGACCCGAGCGGGCCGCCGTGGATCCACAGCAGCAGCGGCGCCTTCGCGTCCGCGCCGGCGCCGTCGGGCAGCGCGAGCCACGAGCGCACGCGGGTGCCGTCGGCGGCGGTGGTGACGACCTCCTCCAGACGGCCCGGGAGCGGGACGTCGGCCGCGGGCGAGCGCAGCGGCTCGGCAGCGACGGGCCCGTCCGCGAGCGCGGCGGCGAGGTCGATCCGCACCGGGTGCGCGGGGGCGAGGTACGACGTGCGCAGCGCGTACGCCGTCCGGCCGTCGGGCGCCACCTGCACGTTCGCGAAGGTGGCGTCGTCGCTGGTCAGACGCGTGACCGCATCGGTCCCCAGGTCGACGTGGAAGACGGGACCGCGCCCGTCGTCGTCGGCGGTGACGAGCATCGCGTCCGACGACGGCAGCCACACCAGGTCGGTCGGCCAGCGGTCCCACGCAGCAGCGACGTGGCGCGCCTCGCCGCCCTCGAGCGGCACGACCCACAGCTGGACGGACGGCGCCCGGTGCGGCGTCGAGATCGTCTCGCGCACGTAGGCCACCCACCGGCCGTCGGGCGACACGACGGGGTGCGCGAGGTCGCCGTCCGCGTCGTCGACGAGCACGCGGCGCTCGCGCGTCTGGACGTCGATCGCCACGAGCTGCATCCGCAGGACGCCACGCGCGCCCGGGCGGTGCCACGCGGTCACGACCGTGCGGCCGTCCGGGCTGAGCGTCGGCGACTCCTCACGCAGGGCCACGTCCGCGTCGGGCGTGACGTCCGCGAGCGCGAGGCGCGGGTCGCGCTGCCCGGCGAGCGGGGCCGCGACGTCGTCGGTGAGCGTCGCGACGAAGGCGTGCGGCGAGCCGGGGCCCAGGTCGTGGTCCCAGTACCGCACCGGGTAGCCGGTGTGGAGGATCGCGGCGACCTTCTTGTCCTTGCGCTCCTTGCGCAGCCGCTCGTCGGTCTCGTCGTCGGCGGCGGAGGGCAGCACGTCGGACACGACGAGCACCGCGGGGGCAGCGGTGGCGGCTCGGACCCCGCCGACGCCGGCCGCGCGGTCGGCGATCACGCGCGCCTCGGCGCCGTCGGCGGGCAGCAGCCACAGGGCGGGCTTCGGGTCGTCGGCCGCGTCGGTGGCGTCGGGGTCGGGGCGCGCGCTGGTGAACAGCAGGTCCCCGCCCGGCGTGAAGGCCGCGGAGGCCTCGCTCTTGGCGGAGCGCGTCAGGCGGCGCGCAGGACGCTCGCCCGTGGGGTCGACCTCCCACAGCGCGGTCACGTACGCGGTGCGCTTGGCGTCGAGCGTCTGCACGGCCGTGACCAGCCGGGTGCCGTCGGGCGAGAGCGCCAGGCCGGACAGGCGCGGCAGCGCGATGTAGTCGTCGAGGTCCTCGAAGGGGGTGGCGGCAGGGGTGTCGCCGTCGGTGGCAGTCGTCATGGGAACGTCCTATCACCCCGGGCCCACAGCGAGGACCCGGCCGGGCGCGGGTGTCAGAGGGGCGCAGTAAGTTCCTGAGTGCCGGCACGCACGCGGGCACCCAGGCCCACGCGGCTCGACGAGGAGGCGCCATGACGACCATCACGCCCTACCTGACCGTCCACGACGCGCACGCGGCGATCGACTTCTACGCGGCGGCGTTCGGCGCGGTCGAGGTCGGTGAGCGCTACGAGGAGGAAGGTCGCGTCGGGTTCGCCGCGCTCTCGATCGACGGCGCGCCGCTCTTCCTGTCCGACGAGGCGCACGAGTACGGCGCCTGGGCGCCCGCGACGCTCGGGCACGCGACGGGGGCGGTCGCGCTCACCGTGGGTGACGTCGACGCCGCGTACGCGCGGGCCGTCGACGCCGGGGCGACCGTCGACCGCGAGCCGAGCGACCAGGGGGACGAGCGACGGGGGTGGCTGGTCGACCCGTTCGGTCACCGGTGGGTGATCTCCACACCGATCGGCGCAACTCAGCCGTAGCGCAAGTACGACGGCATGTAGTAGACCTACTACATGGACGTACGCGACGACACTGCCATCCGGGTCACCGACCTGCACATGGCGTACGGCGGGCGGACGGTGCTCGACGGGATCGGCTTCGAGGTCGGGGCCGGCGAGGTGGTCGCGCTGCTGGGCCCCAACGGCGCCGGCAAGACGACCACGGTCGAGGTCGTCGAGGGCTTCCGCCGTCGCGACGGCGGCGACGTGACCGTGCTCGGCACCGACCCCGAGCACGGCGACGACGCCTGGCGCGCCCGTATCGGCGTGGTGCTGCAGTCGTGGCGGGACCACCGCCGCTGGCGCGTGCGGGAGCTGCTCGGCCATCTCGCCGAGGCGTACCAGCCGTACTCACGGCCGGGGCTCGCGCGACCCCGACCCGTTGACGACCTGCTCGCCCGCGTGGGGCTCACGGACGTCGCCCACCAGCGGATGGCGACCCTGTCGGGCGGTCAGCGCCGCCGCTTCGACATCGCGGTCGGACTGGTCGGGCGCCCGGACCTGCTGATCCTCGACGAGCCGACCGCCGGCCTCGACCCCGCGGCGCGGCGCGAGTTCCACGAGATCGTGCACGAGGTGGTCGACCGCGACGGCACGGTCGTGCTGCTCACCACGCACGACCTCGCCGAGGCCGAGGTCGTCGCCGACCGGATCCTGCTGCTGGCGGGAGGGCACGTCGTCGCCGACGGCAGCCCTGCCTCCGTCGCCCGGGAGGTCGCCGGACCGTCGGAGGTGCGCTGGAGCGCTGACGGCACGCGGCACGTGCACAGCACGCACGACCCGGTGGCCTTCACGCGCGAGCTCCTCGCCCGCGGCGGGGTCGACGACCTCGAGGTCGTCCGCGCGAGCCTCGAGGACGCGTACCTGCAGATCGTCCGCCGGCACGAGGCCGACACGGCCCGCCACGACCTGGAGGTGACCCGATGAGCACGTCCGCACCCCTGCCCTGGGCGGTCCGGCTCGGCCTGCGCCGGGGTGTGACCGAGTTCCGGCACATGCTGCGCAACCCGGAGGACCTCGGCTGGAACGTCCTCATCGGGCTCGCCGTGCTGGTCTACCTCGTGTCCCAGCGCGACACGGTCGTGCCCGGCAGCGGGGGCCTGACGCTGCCGAACCTCGCCCTGCCCGGCATCCTCGCGTCCGTCGTGCTGTTCGGCATGGCCATCGGCCCCGCGTTCGCACTGGCGGCGGAGGCCGAGGACGGCACGCTGCTGCGGCTGCGCACGGCACCGCGCGGCACGACGACCTACACGGTCGGCGTCGTGGTCGGCCAGCTGCTCGGCGCGCTGCCCATGCTCGCGATCATCCTGCTGCCGTGGCCGTTCCTGCTGGGCGACCCGATGCACCAGGGCGCGGCCGGGTGGGCCGCGATGGTCGGGTGGCTGCTGCTCGGCACGCTCGCGATCCTGCCGCTGGGCATCGTGGGCGGCGCGCTCGCCGGACGCCCGACGCGCGTCATGCTGTTCGTCATGGCCCCGATCGTCGCGCTCGCGTTCGTCTCCGGCGTCTTCGGCCCGCAGACCGTGCCGCCGTGGGCGGAGGGCGTCGCGCAGGTGTTCCCGCTGTACTGGCTCGCGCACGGGCTGCGCGCGACGACGCTGCCCGCGGGCGCCGAGTCCCTCGAGATCGGCGGCGCCTGGCACCCGGAGGTCGCGGCCGTCGTCCTGCTCGCGTGGGCCGTGGTCGGCCTGGTCGCGGCGCCGCTGCTGCTGCGCCGCACCCAGGCCCGGCAGACGGCCGGAGCGCTGGCCGACCGCGTCCAGGCGGCGCTGCAGCGTGGCTGACGGAGTTCGCCCCGGCACGCCGGACGACGCGGCCCCCGACGCGGCCGAGGACGCGCGTCGCCGCCCCACGGGCGGCGAGACCGTGCACAACCGCATCGCCGTGCTGCGCGCCGAGCGCGGCGTGAGCCGGCGGGAGCTGGCCGAGGCCCTCGGTGTGCACTACCAGACGGTCGGGTACCTCGAGCGCGGCGAGTACAGCCCGTCGCTGCACCTGGCGCTGCGCATCGCGCAGTTCTTCGACGTCCCCGTCGAGGTGGCGTTCTCGCTCGCACCGTTCCCGCGGATCGGCGACACGCCGCAGGTCGGGGCCACGAGGTCCGGGCTGCGCTGAGCGCGCAGGAACGCTGAGCGCGCAGGAACGCCGGGAACACACAAGCGCCGGGAACACGGCGACGCTGCGGGACGCAGAGACGCCGGGGCGCGGTGCGCGGCGGGTTGGGCGCGAGGCTGGGCGGCCACCTCGCATCCTGCTCCTTGACCCGGCCGAGCGGCACGTGCGGGTGAGAATCTTCACATTTTCGTCACAAGCGGGCGATTCTGCGGTCGCGTCTTGGCCTCCGCGTGTCCGCGGGTCAAGAAAAGGTCATGCACCCCCTTGGCAGAGACCGCGCGGAGGAGCAAGATGTCGCCCGTCCTGAGCGAGGCTGGGCGGCCACGCCAACGGGACGAGCAGCGCCGGACGTGCAGCGCCGGACGTGCATCGCCGGGCGCACGGCGCCGGACGCACAGCGGCCCGGGCACCCGCAGGCACCCGGGCCACCGGCTGTCACGCCGTCAGCGCGTCACGACGTCCGCAGGTCCATGGCACCCGCGTGGCCGCGCCCGTGCCCCTTGCCCTTGCCGGGCTTCCAGGGTCCGTGCTGGTGGCCCTGGTCGCCGGGACCCGACACCCCGTTGATCGCGGAGGTGTCGTTGGCCAGGCTGGCCGTCGCGAACGCCACCGCCGGGGCCATGATCCCGATCGCCTCACGGCTGACGTTCGACAGGTCGTCGCCAGGGCTGTGGTAGTTCGGGTCGTGGGTGATGCCGGCGGTGCCGCCGAACAGCGCGACCTCCTCGGCGGTCTTGATGTCGTCGGCGCCGGTGAACAGGCCGGACGCCGGCACGCCATTCTCGATGAACGCCTGGTAGTCCGAGCGGCCGGAGAACTCCGTGTCGACCCACGGCTGGCCGGTCGCGTCGAACCAGCCGGTCAGCACGGCCTCCGTCTCGGCGGAACCCGGCGGCACCGTCACGGGCGCCGGGTACGTCGACTCGTCCGCGTCGTAGACGCCGATGATGTAGTTGGGCGAGCCGACCATGTCGAGGTTCAGGTAGGTGGCGATGCGGTCCAGCTCGCCCTCCTGACCCGCGAGCTCCTCGACGTACGCGGTCGACCCGAGCAGGCCGAGCTCCTCGGCACCCCACCACGCGAACCGCACGGTGTTGTTGAGCTTCTTCTGCTTGGCCAGCTGCACCGCGACCTCGAGCAGGACCGCCGAGCCGCTGCCGTTGTCGTTCAGGCCCGGGCCCTCCTCGACGCCGTCCAGGTGCGCACCGAGCATGACGACGTTGTCGTCGCGCCCCGCCCGCGTCTCCGCGATGACGTTGAAGCTCTCCTCCTGCTGGACGTGGAACCGGGTGTCCAGGGTGAGCGTCGCGCCGCCGTCGACGATGTCCGCGACGACCGCCTGCCCGTCGGCCAGGTCGGCACCGGCCACGGGCACCGTGGCCACACCCTCCGCACCGAGGGTGCCGAACAGGATCCCCTCGACGTTGTTGTAGACGACGACGCCCACGGCGCCGGCCGCCTCCGCAGCGACCGCCTTCTCGGCGAACGAGCAGACCCCCCGGCTGACCACGGCGATGGTGCCGGTGACCTCGACGCCCGCCCACGAGTCGGCCGTGCACCCGGTGACGTCGGCGGGGACCGACCCGGGTGCGGTCACGCCGCCCTCGGGCGAGTTCGGCGCGTACTGCATCTGGTCGACGTCGTAGGTCGCCCCGCCGTCGGTCGTCAGGGTCGCGGCGTCGACCACCTCGAACTCGAACGTGAACGGGTCGCGCGTCGTGGTGTACCCGGCACGCTGCAGCGTGCGCTCGACGTACCGGGCGCTGGCCTCGTACCCGGACGTCAGCGCGGCGCGGTTGCCGTCGTTGCGGTCGGCGATGCGCTGCAGCTCCTCCAGGTGCCGCCAGACGCCGCGGGTCGTCACCTGCCGGGCGAACCGCTCGGCGTCGACGACGTGGCCGGACCCGTGGCCCGGGCCGTGGCCTGGCCCACCGCCGCGACCGTGGGCGGCCGCGGGTGGGACGAGCAGGGCGCTCGTGCCGAGCACGAGCGCGGCGAGGGTGCCCGCGAGGGCGGTGGTGCGTCGAGCTGCCACGGTGGTGTCCCCTTCTGCACGAGGGACCGGCGGCCGGGCGGCCGCGGCCACGACACCCCCGGGGGTTGCCGCGGGCGACGTCCCGACACGGTAGGACGATGCCGTCCGGAAAGTCACGACATCCGGTGACATCCGGGGCGGGGCCGTCGTCCCGCACCGGCGCCGGGCGGCGTCCGCCGCGCGTCCCTCCGGTGGACAGCGGCAGCGGCGCACGCCCCCCGGGGGGACCATGGCAGTCCACGACCCGTGCACCGCCCTCGTGCTGGAGGACGACGCGGACGCCCTGGAGTTCCTGCGCATCGCGCTCGAACGGCACGGGGGGATGTCCGTCGACGTCGCCACCACCGCCGAGGACGCGCTGGGTCAGCCGGGCCAGTCGTCCAGGACCGCGTCCAGCAGCTCGGGCGCCGACGCCGAGACCGCACCGAACCGGGCGTTGACCTCCAGCACCACCGGGGTGCCGTCGGCGAGCCGGCGGACGTCCATGTCGACGGGGCCCACGAGGTCCAGCGCGCGCACGGTCCGCTCCGCCAGGTCGGCGACGTCCGCCTCGTCACCCTCCGGCACCCGGTCCACGGCCGTCGCGTTGCCGATCCGTCCGTGCTCGAGCGCCGCCTTGCGCAGGACGACGACGGTGCACTCGCCCGTCGTCGGCGAGCGGTACACCTGCGGGCTGTACTCCGTGCCGGGGGCGAAGCCCTGCACGAGCCACGACGCGTCGACCCGCCCCCACACCCGGTCGTCGGGGTCGTCCAGGACGTGCACGCCGCGCCCGCCGCGCGCCACGCGCGGCTTGACGACGGCCGGCCCACCGGCCCAGTCGAGGACCTGCGCCGCGGACCTGAAGCTGCTCGCGACGGCGAAGACCGGCACGTCGACCCGGGCCCGCGCGAGCGCCCACATCGTCAGCAGCTTGTCTCCCGCCACGGCGGCCGGGCCGGGAGCCGAGACCACGAGCCGGTGGCCCCAGCCGACGGCCCGCCCGAGCGTCGCGATCCGTGGCAGCTCCTCCGACACCGTGGGCAGCACGAGGTCCGGCTCCAGCCCTGCGACGAGGGCCAGCATGTCCTCCTCGTACCGCGGGTCCACCGCCGGGGCGACCATCTCGACCGCCTCGTAGCCGGGCACCGGGACCGGTGCCATGTCCGCGCCGATCGCCCAGACCTCGCGCGTCTCGCCCACCTGCACGAGCCTGCTCGCCAGCGCCCGGCCTGCCGGACCGGCAGCACCGGTCACCAGGATCCTGCGCTGCGCTCCCCCTGCGCCCATCCTCGGATCGTAGGGGCGGGGAACGCGCGCCGCCCGGCGTACCGACGGGCCACCCGGGGTGGCGGCGCGCCGGGGTGCGGGCCGCGCCGGGGTGCGCGAGAGTCGGACGGGGACGGCGCCGTCCGTCGCCGTGGGAGGGGACCGTCATGGCCGAGCTGCTCGCCGGACGCACCGCGCTGGTGACGGGGGGAACCCTCGGCATCGGCCACGGCATCGCGCAGACCCTGCAGCGCCACGGCGCGCAGGTCGTCGTCACGGGGCTCACCGAGCAGGAGTGCGACGACGCACGCGCCCGCGGCACGGCGGCCCACGTCCTGGACGTGCGGGACGCCGACGCGTGCCGCGAGGTCGTCGCGCGGGTCGTCGAGGACCTCGGCGGGCTGTCGGTGCTGGCCGCCAACGCGGGCGTCTACCCGCAGGCGCGCGTCGCGGACATGACGGACACGGACGTCGACGGGATCGTCGGCGTCAACCTCAAGGGCACGATCCACGCCGTGCAGGCGGCGCTGCCGGCGCTGACCGCGTCGGGCCGCGGGCGCGTCGTCGTGACCAGCTCGATCACGGGCAACATCACCGGGTACCCCGGCTGGGCGCACTACGGCGCGACGAAGGCCGCGCAGATGGGGTTCGTGCGCACCGCCGCCATCGAGCTCGCGCGTGCCGAGATCACGGTCAACGCGGTGCTGCCGGGCAACGTGCTGACGCCCGGGCTGCGGGCGCTGGGTGAGGAGTACATGGCCCGGATGGCGCGGTCCGTGCCGCTGGGGTTCCTCGCCGAGCCCGAGGACGTGGGCGAGGTCGTCGCGTTCCTCGCGTCCGACGGCGCCCGGTACGTCACCGGGCAGGGGATCGTCGTCGACGGCGGCCAGGTGCTGCCCGAGTCGCCGGAGGCGTTGGCGGAGGCATGACCGACGAGCGTCGCACCCGCCGGGTCGCCCGGCTGCTGGTGTGGACGAGCACGGCGGTGGCGCTGGCCGCGGTCGTCGGGCTGGTCTACGCGGTGCACCACCTGGTCACCTGACCGCGGGTGCCGGCCACGGGCCGGGCCAGGCCAGGCCAGGCCAGGCCAGGACCAACGTCCACGGCCCGCACGTCGCCCGGGAGGTGGGCTGGGGTCATGCGTCGCACGCCCGTCTACTACTACTCGTCCGCGAGCGGACTCGTCCGCACGTTCGCCGAGCGCCTGGACCGGCCCGTGCACAACCTCGCCGAGCGCGAGCACCGCACCAGCGAGGTCGACGGGCCGTGGGTGCTGCTGACGCCGTCGTACAAGACCGGCAACGACGCGAACGACACGATCCCCGAGGCGGTGCGCCGGTTCCTGCGCTCGGCGCACAACCGCCGCCTGCTCGTGGGGGTGATGGGGTCCGGCAACCGCAACTTCGGGCAGTACTACCAGAAGGCCGCGCGCGAGATCGCGCAGCGGTCCGGACGGCCCGTGCTGTTCGAGTTCGAGCTGGCCGGCACGCCGTGGGACGTCGAGGAGTGCGAGCGGATCCTGCAGGACCTCGACGCGGCGCTCGACGTGCGGCACGCGGGCTGACGCGCCGCGCGCCGAGGGCACCTCCCTCGCCGGCCGGCCGTCACCCGTCCGCGGTGGGCGAGGCGTCGGGCGCGACCGGCACGTCGAGCAGACGGAAGTCGTCGCTGTACGTGATGCCGTTGCCGACCTGGAACGTGACGGTGTCGACGTCCATGCGCGGGTAGACGAACGAGTACATCCGTGTCTGTCCGCCGTCGATCCACGCGCCGGCGTCCAGGTCGGTCACGGTCAGCCACTCCCCGTCCGGGGCGCCGTCCGTCGGGCCGGTGGTGTAGTCCATGGGGTAGAGCTTCGACGCACCGTGCAGGATCACCGCACGGCCGGCGACGTTCTCCGGCGTCCGCGTGCCGTCGCCGCGGTGCGGGTGCTTCCCGCGGAGGAACCCGACGGCCCACCCCAGGCCGTCCTCCTCGTCGTCGCCGCGCACGGCGAGGTCGACCACGACGTGCCCGTGCACGCGGCGTGCCGTCGCCTGGACCTCCCACGCCCGCGCGAGGTTGACGATCTTCAGGGGCGCGTCGCCGGGGGCGACGGTGCCCTTCTCACCGAACGGCGGCAGCTCACCCGTGGTGGTCACGTCGGTGCGGGTCACGACCGTCGAGGTCAGGGACACCGTCACCCGGCGGTTGAGCGCCCGGTTCTCCTCGGAGTCGTTGGCGACGAACGGCTCGGCCTCACCGCGGCCCTGCGCCTGCAGCGGGTAGGACGACGCGTCGACCTGCGCCGCCAGGGCGTCGGCGACCGCCTGCGCGCGCCGCTGCGAGAGGTCGAGGTTGTAGGCGTCGTCCCCCTGGTCGTCGGTGTGCCCGACGACGTCGACCGTCCCCGGCTCGCGCTCGGCGATCCGCGCGGCGACGAGCGCGACGGCCTCGCTCGCGGCCGGGGTGAGCGTCGCCTGGTCGAACTCGAAGAGCACGTCGGAGCCGAGCTGCACGTCGATCCGCTCGGTCGACTCCGTCGTGGTGACGGCCCCCTCGAGCTCCGAGCTGCTCGAGTCCAGCGGGAACGTGCGCGCCTCGACGATCGCGTCGAGGTCGAGCGTCTCCGGCTCGGGCCGGGGCGACGGGGTCGCCGTCGCCGTGCCCGCGGCCGTCGGCGTGCCCGTCGCCGACGGGTCACCGCCTCCGGCGTCGGGGCGCACGCTCGACGGGACGTCGCCCTCGATCACCGGGACGTCGGCGAACAGCGGGGCGCCGGGCAGCAGGACCGACACGCTCGTGACGTCGTCCGCGGGAGCCGCGTAGGGGATCAGCACGCGGCTGCCCTCGGGCCCGCGCAGCACGTCCCACTGGCGCGGCGCCACCACCGGCCAGTCGTCCCCTCCGACGCCGGGGTGGTGGATCACGTCCCGCTCGAGGTCGACCAGCCGGACGTTCGACGGCGGACGGAGCGTCACGTTGCGCGACAGCGCGCCGGCGAACCCGTTCACGTGCACGGGGTCGCCGTCCGGCAGCTCCTCGAGCGGCGTCAGGTCGAGGGTGAGCACCGCGTACTCACCCGCCCGGACGACCGGGTGGACCCCGACCTCGACGTCGATGCCGCCCTCCGGGATCACGGCGGTCGCCACGACGTCCTCGGGCTGCGGGCCCGGGTCGACGGTGGGCGTCGGGGTCGCGTCGGGGGCGGGGGTGTCCGCGTCACCCGCCGTGCAGCCGGCGAGCACGGCGAGGGCCAGCACGAGACCGGCGGCGAGCGGGGGGCGGGTCCGTCGGGAGACGAGCACGGAAGGGTCCTCCGGGGGTGGGGTGCGGCCATGATGCCGGACCTTCCGGACGCGGGCCCGCCGGGCGGGCACGCTCACCCGTTTGCAGGACACGCCAGGTCAGAGCCTCGACCCAGCGTCCCCACAGCGTCGTCACAGGCGCGTGCGGCTCCATGGACCCACCCGCACCCGGCGGGTCACCGACGCTCGGAGGCACCCGTGCCCGACCTCACGCTGCTGGCGGCGGACCTCGTCGCCGTCGTCGTCCTGACCTTCGCCCTCTACGTGCCGCGGCACCGCCGCCGCGACCTGGTCGTGGCCTACCTGGGCGTCAACGTGGGCGTGCTGGCCGTGTCGGCGGCGCTCGGGTCCGGGACGGTCGGCGCCGGCCTGGGGCTGGGGTTGTTCGGCGTGCTGTCGATCATCCGGCTGCGGTCCACCGAGCTGGCGCAGAGCGAGGTGGCCTACTACTTCTCGGCGCTGGCCCTCGGGCTCGTCGGCGGGCTCGGGGTCACGTCCGTGCCGCTCGGCGTGGGGCTGATGGCGCTGGTGGTCGCGGTCATGGCGGTCGGCGACTCGCCGCGGCTGCTGCGCCGGTACCGCTCGCAGACGGTCGTGCTGGACCGGGCGTTCACGTCCGAGGCGGCGCTGGTCGCCCACCTGGAGGAGCTGCTGGGCGCGCGGGTGCACGCGGTGGACGTGCAGCGCCTCGACCTCGTCAACGACACCACCTGGGTCGAGGTGCGCTACTCCCTCCTCGACGGCGCGCGCCGTCCCGCCGACGCGGCGTCCGCCGACGCACCCGTCCTGGCGGGGGTGGCGCGGTGAGCGCCCCGTCCGGGTCCGTCCCGCTCGGCGGCCTCGCCGGCGTGACCCTCGAGGAGCTGACGGCGCGTGCCGGCCTGCAGACCCGGGTCGACCGCAAGTACGTCGTCCCCGTGGCCGTCGCCGAGGCCCTGGTGGCCGCGCTGCACGACCGGCTGGACGACGGCCTGCGGGTGCTGCGCGTCGACGGCCGTGAGCGCTTCGACTACGCGTCGGTGTACCTCGACACCCCGGACCTCACCTGCTTCCGCGGCGCCGCGCAGCGCAGGCGCCGGCGCTTCAAGGTCCGCACCCGCACCTACCTGGACTCCGCCGCCTGCTTCGTCGAGGTGAAGACCCGCGGACCGCGCGGCACCACCGTCAAGACGCGGGTGCCGTACGACGCCGACCCGTCCGCCCCGCTGACCGGTGCGGCGACGGCGTTCGTCGCCGGTGTGCTCGACGCCGCCACCGTGCCCGCCCCGGCCGGCCCGCTGACGCCGGCGCTGGTCACGCGGTACGCGCGACGCACGTTCCTGCTGACGGGCCCGGCACCCTCCCGCGTCACCGTCGACACCGGGCTCACCTGGGCCGGGACCGGCACGGTCGCGCCGTCCCACGCCGCCCTGCGGCTCGACGGCCTGGCCGTCGTCGAGACCAAGACCGGCTCGACGCCCTCGGCCGCCGACCGTCTGCTGTGGCGCCACGGCCACCGGCCCGTGCGCCTGTCCAAGTACGGCACCGGCATGGCGGTCCTCGACCCGCGCCTGCCCTGCACCCCCTGGCGGCCCGTGCTCGACCGGCACGTCGCGCCCGCCCTCGTCCCCGCCGGCTGACCGGCCCCCACGAACGGAGCACCCATGCGACGCACCCTCACCCGGCTGACCCTGCCGGCCGCGCTCACCGCCGTCCTCCTCGCCGGCTGCACGAGCACCGCGACGCCGTCGGCCGACGCGACCGACGCGGCCACCGACTCCGCCACGAGCGCGGTCACCGACGTCGACCCGGCCGACGCCGACACGACCGTCGAGGCCGAGCTCGCCGCGAACCACGACCACGTCACGTCGGACACCACCTGGGACGCCGCGAGCGCCGTCACCGTCACCCTGGACGGCACCACGGCGCACGCCGACGGCGACGGTGTGCAGGTCGACGGCGGCACGGTGACGATCACCGCCGCCGGCACGTACGTGCTGACCGGGACGCTCACCGATGGCCAGGTCGTCGTCGACACCGCGGACGACGAGCAGGTGACCGTGGTGCTGGACGGCGCGTCGATCACGTCGTCGACCACGTCGGCGCTGCAGGTCACCGCCGCCGAGGAGGTCGTGGTGGGCCTGGCCCAGGGGTCGTCCAACACCCTGGCGGACGCCGCGACGTACGCCGACGCGGACGCCGAGGACGCCCCGGACGCGGCGCTGTTCTCGACCGCGGACCTCACGATCGCCGGCGCCGGGTCGCTCCAGGTCACCGGCAACGCGAACGACGGGATCGCGTCGAAGGACGACCTCGTCCTCGCGTCCGGGACCGTCGCGGTCACCGCCGTCGACGACGGCGTGCGCGGCAAGGACGCGCTCGTCGTGCTCGACGGTGCGCTCACCGTGGAGGCGGGCGGCGACGGCCTGAAGTCCGACGCGGACGACGACGCGACCCGCGGGTACGTGCACGTCGCGGGCGGCACGGCCGACGTGACGTCCGGCGACGACGGGATCACGGCGACCACCGACGTGCTGGTCGGCGGCGGGTCGGTGTCCGCCGTCGCGGGCGGGGGTGCGTCGCAGGCGGCGTCCGTGACGGACGACCTGAGCCCGAAGGGGCTCGCCGCGGGCGCCGCGCTCGTCGTGGGCGGCGGGCAGCTGCGCGTCGACGCGGCCGACGACGCGCTGCACTCCGACGGGAACCTCACGGTCACCGACGGCGACGTGCAGCTGTCCGCCGGGGACGACGCCGCGCACGCCGAGGCGGGCCTGCTGGTCGAGGGCGGCACGGTCGACGTCGCGGCCTGTGTCGAGGGCCTGGAGGGCACGGTCGTGACCGTCACCGGCGGCGACGTCACCGTCGTCGCGTCCGACGACGCCGTCAACGGCTCCGACCCCGCGACCAGCGCACCCGAGCAGGCCGTCGAGGGCGTCGAGGTGGCCGTCACGGGCGGCACGGTCGTGCTGCACGCGGACGGCGACGGGATCGACTCGAACGGCACCGTGACGATCAGCGGCGGCACCGTCGTGGTCGACGGACCGGCCCGCGGCCCCGAGGCGGCGTTCGACGCCAACGGCGCGATCACCGTCAGCGGTGGCGTCCTGCTCGCGACCGGCGCGGGGGAGATGGCGCAGACCCCGGCGGTGTCGAGCCCGCAGTCGTTCGTGTCGCTGACGTCCGACGAGGCCGTGCCCGCCGGGAGCGTCGTGCACGTCGTCGCGGAGGACGGCACGCTCGTCGCGACCTTCGAGACCGGCCGGGACGTCCGGAACGTCGTGTACTCGTCGGGCGACGTCGTGGCGGACGCGACGTACCGGCTCGTCGTCGGGGGGTCCGCGTCCGGGGAGTCGGTCGGCGGGCTGCGCGCCGGTGGGGACGCGACCGGCGGCACCGAGCGCGCCACGGCGACGGCGGGCGTCGCGTCGGGCGGGACAGGCGGGCCGGGCGGGGCCCCGGGCGGCGGGACCGCGCCGCAGCCGCCGACCGGGGACGACGCGTGGCCGCAGGCGCCCACCGACGGGGGCGGCAGGCCGCAGCCCCCGGCCGGCGACGGCCGGCGGCCCGAGGCCCCGACCGACGGGAGGACCCCGCCGGCACGGCCCGGCGACGCCGGGACCGGCAGCTCGGCCTGAGCACGTGCTGCGCGCGGTCCTGCGCCCCGCACGGGCGTGGGGCCCGCGGGGCGCACCGGGTTCCGCGCGTCAGCCCGACGGTCCCCTACTCGTCCGCGACCACGGGCACACCGGTCATCCGGAAGTCGTTGGAGCTGAAGCCGCCGTCGCCCGCCTGCAGCGTGACCTCGGCGGTGTCCATGCGGGGGTAGACCGCGCTGAACGTGCGCCGCTGACCCCCGGTGAGCGTGGGCGTGCCCTCGAGGTCGGCGACGCTCCACCACTCCCCTCCCGGGAAGCCCTCACGGTCACCCGTGCGGTAGTCCAGCGGGAACAACCGGACCGCGCCGTCGAGGACGGAGACGCGGGCGGCGTTCTGCATCGGCACGACGGTCCCGTCGCCGCGGTGGGACGACAGGACGTTGCTGAGGGCCGCGAAGACCGCCTCGTCCTGCCCCTCGGGTGCCGTCACCACCAGGTCGACCACCAGGTGCCCGTGGACGTGACGGGCCGTCGCGTCCAGCAGCCACCGGGCGCGGTCGTCCCCGAGCTGCAGCCCTCCGCCGGCGCTGCCGACCGTGCCGTCCTCCCCGAACGGCGGCAGCTCCCCGGCGGCGGTGACCTCGGTCTGCGTCACGACGGTCGACTCCAGGGTCACGGCCACGCGCCGGTTGCGGGCGCGGTCGTCGTCGGAGTCGTTGGTCACGAACGGCTCCGCCTCGCCCCGCCCTTCGACCTGCAACGGGTACGACGGGCCGACCGCCGCCCCGAGGGCGTCGGCCACCGTCTGCGCCCGACGCCGCGACAGGTCGAGGTTGTAGTCGTCGTCCCCCTGGTCGTCGGTGTGCCCGACGACGGTGACCGGTCCCGGCTCGCGCTCGGCGAGCCGCTGCGCGACGAGCGCGATCGCCTCGCCGGCCTGCGGCGTCAGCGTGGCCTGGTCGAACTCGAACAGGACGTCGGACCCGAGAGACGCCTCGACCCGCTCGACCGACTCGGTCGTGGTCACGGCGCCGGCGAGCTCGACGCTCGCGGACTCCAGGGGGAACGTCGGTGCGGCCACGACCGCGTCCCAGTCCAGCCCGTCGGGCTCCTCCGCCGGCGTGGCGGTCGCGCCGGCGACGGCACGGACCGGGGCCGGCGCGTCGCCGTCGACGACCGGGACGTCCGCGACCAGCGGCGCACCGGGCAGGAACAGGGACATGCTCCGGACGTCCGGCGGCGGGGCGGCGTACGCCGTCTGCAGCCGGGTACCGTCCGCGGTCCCGATGACGTCCCAGTCGCCGTCGGTGACGACGGGACGTCCCTGCGCGTCGCGCGCGACGTGGTGGACGACGTCGCGTTCCAGGTCGAGCAGCCGCAGGTTGACCGGGCCGTGCAGGATCTCCGTCGTGAAGGCCCGGCCCCCGAGGCCGAAGAGGATCACGCTGTCCTCCTCCGGCACGGCGGGCGCCCGGGCGGTGAAGTCCACCGTGAGCACGACGTGCTCGCCGTGTCGCACGAGGGGGTACACCTCGACGTCCACGTCGTGACCGTTGAAGGGGACCACGAACGACGCGACGACGTCGTCGGGCTGGGGCGCCGGCGCGGCCGACGGCGTACCGGCCGCGGTGGTCGCGCCGGCGGCGGGACCCGGGTCCCCCGTCGTGCAGGCCCCGAGGGCCAGGACGAGCGCGGCGGCCAGGGTCGTCAGCGGACGGAGGCGGCGAGCAGGCACGGGTCAGATCTCCTCAGGGGTGGGGCTGCTCATGATGCCCGATTCGCCCCGGTCGTCGGGGCGACGGCCCCGACTCCGCCCGTTCGGCCCACCGCGGACCGCGTCAGCCGGACGTGACCGTCCAGCGGCCGGACGTCAGGTCGGCCAGCCGCGGCAGGATCGTGTCACCGGCGACGCGCAGCCCGTCGTGCAGGTACTCGTTGGTGAGCCACACCTGCGCGTTGCCCAGGCCCGCCGCGGTCGCGCGCGCCAGGTCGACGTCGACGTACGGGTCGTCGAGGTACTGCACGGCGGCGACGGGGACCTCGTTGGCGGCGAGCCGGTCGACGTCGTAGAGCGCGGGCCACTCGGTCCGGGCGGCGAGCTCGTGGGCGGCGGCCGCGAACGGGCGCAGCGCCGCGACCTGGTCGAACATCCACGGGTACACCGCCTCGCCGGTGAGCAGCAGCGGGCGGGCGGTGGCCGCGAAGTCCGGGTGGCGGGCGTGCTCGGCCGCCGCGGCCCACCCGGGCTCACGCTCACCCGAGTGGTAGATGACCTCCTGCAGCACCAGGTACAGCGGGTTGGTGTCGAACCCCGTGCGCGCGGCGACCTGCGCGAGGAACCCCGGCGCGGGCTCGCCGTGGCGGTCGAGCGCGGTGTCCAGCAGCCAGTGCAGGTCGTCCACCCCGGTGCTCATGCCCAGCGACATCCCCAGGGTCTGCAGCCGCTCGACCGTCAGCGCGTCACCCGTCGGCAGCACGACGCCCCCCGCCGCGACCCGGTCGGCGAGGTGCCCCAGCAGCTCGACGTCCGTCGGGAAGGCGCGGTGCAGCGCGCGGTTGCGGGCCGCCTGCCGGGGGTACGTCGCGGCGTACACGTCCTCGGCCGTGGCGCCGACGGGCGGCAGACCACCGGTGATCCAGCACGCCTCGAGCGCCTCGGGGTACCGCGACAGGTACGTGAGGGTGAGGAACCCGCCGTAGGACTGCCCCAGCGTCGTCCACCGCCGCCCGCCGTACACGGTGCGGCGCAGGTGCTCGGCGTCCTCGACGATCGCGTCCGCGCGGAAGCACGCCAGGTAGTCCGCGGCCCGGGCGGGGTCGTCGAACGCCGCGACGTCCGCCCCCTCGATCCGCGACGAGCGGCCCGTTCCGCGCTGGTCCAGCAGCACGACGCGGTGGGTGCGCAGCGCGGTCGCCCACCACCCGCCGCCGGGCGTCGGGCGCGGCCCCATGCCGCCGGGGCCGCCCTGCAGGAAGAGCAGCAGCGGCAGGTCCTCGCCGTCGCGCTCCGGGTCGACGACCTCGCGCGCGAACACCTCGACCGAGCCGAACCGCTGCGGGTCCCCCCGGTCGACCGGCACCTCGACGCGGTGCTCGCGCACCCGGAACCCGGTCATCGTGTACTCGTCCACGTCGTCAGCCTACGAGCGGCGGCGCGGCGTCAGCCCGTCCCCTCCGCCGCGACGGGGATGTCGAGGATGCGGAAGTCGTACGACGAGCTCCGCCCGGTCCCCGCCTGGAACGTGACGGTGTCGACGTCCAGCTCCGGGTAGACGAAGGAGAACGTGCGCGCCTGCCCCGGGTCCATGTCGCCGCCGACCGTGAGGTCCGCGAGCGCGAACCACTCGCCACCGGGGTGCCGCTCCGAGACGCCCGTGCGGTAGTCCAGCGGGAGCACCCGGGTCGCGCCGTGCAGGATCGTGCCGCTCGACGACGCGCTCGGTGCCGTCGTGCCCTCGCCCCGGCCCCGGTCCCCGCCGTCCAGGGAGCCGATCTTGGCACCGGAGCTGGAGCGGTCGTCGACGTTGCGGGCGACCAGGTCCACCACGACGTGCCCGTGCACGCGTCGCGCGGTCGCCTCCACCTCCCAGTCGATGAGGGCGTCGACCGGCAGCGGCGTGCCCGCCGTGCCGACCTGGCCCTCCTGGCCGAACGGGGGCAGCTCGCCCCCGGTCGTCAGCTCGGTGCGGGTCACCATCGTGGACGTGAGGGTGACCGTCACGCGACGGTTCAGGGCCCGGTCCTCGTCCGACGTGTTCGGCGCGACCGGCTCGGACTCGCCCCGCCCCTCGACGCCCATGGGGTACGACGCGGGGTCGACGAGGGCACCCAGGGCGTCGGCGACAGTCCGGGCACGGCGCTGCGACAGGTCGGCGTTGTACGCCTCGTCCCCCTGGTCGTCGGTGTGCCCCACGACCGTGACGTCGCCCGGCGCGCGTTCCGTCAGCCGCTGGGCCACCAGGCGCAGCGCCTCGTCGGCCGCCGGGGTCAGGACGTCCTGGTCGAACTCGAAGAGCACGTCCGACCCGAGGGACACGTCGACGCGCTCCTGCGACTCCACGGTCGTCACCGCGCCGGCGAGCTCGATGCTCGTCGACTCCAGGGGGAACACGGGCGCGGCGACCACGGCGTCCAGGTCGAGCACCTCGGGGGCCGGCGCCGGCGACGCGCTCGCCGTGGCGGACCCGGACGCGCCGGGCGTCCCGGTGGGCGCGGCGGCCGACGCCGGACGCACGCTCGCCGGCACGTCCCCGTCGATCACGGGCACGGCGGCGACCAGCGGCGCCCCGGGCAGGAACAGCGCCACCTCGTCGGCGTCGGGGTGCGGGGCCGCGAACGGGATCTGCAGGCGGGTCCCGGCGGGGTCCCGCAGCGTCGCCCAGCCCTCGGGTGCCACGACCGGGGCGCCCTCGCCGTCCGTGCCGCCGTGCAGGACCACGTCACGGACGAGGTCGACGAGCCGCACGTTCGACGGGGCCTCGCTGGTGAGGTGGTACGTGAGCCCGTCGACGTCCCACCCGTGCACGTGCACCCTGCCCGTCTCCGGGAACGGGTCGGGCGGGATGAGGTCGAGGGTCAGCACGGCGAGGTCCCCGACGCGCACCACCGGGTGCACGTCGACGCGCACCTCGGCCTCCGACGTCACGACCACCTCGCTCGCCACCACGTCCTCGGGCCGCGGCCCGGGGTCGGCGGTGGGCGTCCCGTCGGTCTCGCCGTCCGGGGTCGCGCCGCCGCCGGTGCAGGCGGCGAGCAGCACGGCGACGAGAACGACGACGAGGCCGGCACGAGCCGGGCGACGGCGGCGGGCAGCACGCACGAGAGGGTCCTCCAGAGGGTGGGGCCCTCATGATGCCGGACTTGTCCGTGTCGACCGGGCCACCGACCCCGTCGTCACCCGTTCGCACCCTCAGGGCACGCGCGCTAGCACGACCTCCTCCAGCGCCCCGCGCAGCGCCGGCGGC
Source organism: Cellulomonas wangleii (assembly GCF_018388445.1). Taxonomy (NCBI): domain Bacteria; kingdom Bacillati; phylum Actinomycetota; class Actinomycetes; order Micrococcales; family Cellulomonadaceae; genus Cellulomonas; species Cellulomonas wangleii. Next base: position 140,391 of record NZ_CP074405.1, on the reverse strand, counting down.
ACGTCGAGCGCGGCCAGGTGCGACAGCCGCACGTGCAGCGGACGGTCGGACGTCAGCACGTCGAGCACGCGGCTCTTGAGCTCGTAGCCCACCTGCGCGACGTCCAGCAGCCGGTGCAGCCGCCCCGCGACGTCGTTCGGCCGCAGCGCCGGCGCCTCGCCGAGCCCGACGCGCAGCGTGGCCCCGACGGGCACGTCGGCCACCGTCACCCGCAGCCGGCCGTCGGCGGCACGGGCGACGACGGGCTCGGCCGGTGCGCCCTCGACGGTCGCCACCGGCGTGACGTCGTCGGCGACGGACACGAACGTCGCGGTCCACGTGCGCGTCGCGGGCACGACGCCGGCGGCCCCCTCGACCGGTCCCACGGTCAGCGCACCGCGCGCCTGGTCCCACGTCAGCGGCGTGCGCGCGACGCGGGAGGAGTCCAGGCCGTCGCCCGTGCCGTCGTCCTCGACGAGCGTGAACGCCCCGTCCGCGCCGACGACGACGAGGACCTCCAGCGCGCACGGCTCGACCGGGTCGTCGTCCGGCACGTCCGCCGCGTCGAGCGGGACGATCGCGCCGGCCGCCGCGAGCACCGGCACGGCGGCCAGGTCGCGGTGCAGCACGAGCTCGCGGCCGCCGTCGTAGACGAGGCCGGTCAGCACGTCGACCCACGCACCGTCCGGGAGCCACGCACGCACCGCTGCCGTGGCCGACCCACGGTCCCGCGGCGACGTCACGGGCGCCACCAGCAGCTGCGACCCGAAGAGGAACTGCCCGGGCACGCCGTACGCCTCGCGGTGCCGCGACCAGCGGTGGTACATCGGCGTCACCAGCGGCACGCCCTCGCGCGCCGCCCGGTGGTTCATGGTGTGCAGGTACGGCACCAGGCGGTGGCGCAGCCGCAGGAAGTCCGTCTGGACCGCGGCGTGCTCCGGGCCGAACGCCCACGGCTCCTTGGTGAGGAACGGGTTGTTCGACGAGTGCAGCCGCAGGACGGGCGAGAACGTGCCGAGCTGCACCCAGCGCGTCGCGAGCTCGTCGTCCTTGGCGCCGAACATGTGCCCGCCGATGTCGTGGCTCCACCAGCCGTACCCGATGTTCGCGGCGGTGGCCGTGAAGTGCGGCTGGGCCGCGAGCGACGCCCACGACACCACCGCGTCCCCGGAGAACCCGACGGGGTACCGGTGCGACCCGGGCCCGGCGTACCGCGAGAACGTCAGCGGGCGGCGCCCGTCGCGCGCGTTGTCGAGGAAGTGGAAGTGGTTGAGCATCCACAGCGGGTCGATGCCGGCGACGCGCGAGTGCGGCCCCTGCTGCCAGTCGATCCACCAGAAGTCGACGCCCTCGTCCTCCAGGCCGCGGTGCAGGACGTCGAGGTAGGCGGTGAGGAAGGCCTCGTCGGTGACGTCGAACGCGATCGGGTCACGGGTCGACGGGTCCAGGCCGAGGGCCTGGCACATCGCGCCGTACGCCTCCTCGTGCGGGCCGACGCCGTCCGCCGGGTGCACGTTGAGGGTGACGCGCAGACCGCGGGCGTGGACCTCGGCGAGGAAGGCCGCCGGGTCGCCGAACAGCTCACGGTCCCAGGTGTAGCCGGTCCAGCCGCTGCCGATCGCCGGGTCCACGTCCGTGACGTGCCAGTCCATGTCGAGGACCGCCACCGAGAAGGGGACACCCGCGGCCCGGAACCGGTCGAGCAGGGCCACGTACTCCTCGGCGGTGTAGCGGTGGTAGCGGCTCCACCAGTTGCCCAGCGCCCAGCGCGGCAGCACGGGCTGCGGGCCGGACACCGCGTAGAGCGCGCGCACCGCCTCGGCGTGGTCGTGCCCGTACGCGAAGACGTACAGGTCGGTGCGGCGGTCGTCGCGCGGCGCCACCCAGCCGTCCTCGGTGAGCAGCAGGGAGCGGGAGTCGTCGATCACGGCGTACCCGTAGCGGCCGGCGACGCCCGGCTCCAGGGGCACGGCCCCGTCCGCCTCGTCGAGCGTGCGGGCCGTGCCGCCGAGGTTGCGACCGTCGTCGTCCTGCCCGTAGCGCCACACCGAGTGCCAGGTGGTGACGGCGCCCAGCACCGCGACCGACAGCCCGCTGGTGGTGAACGGCCCCTTGTCGTACGTCAGGCGCAGGCGCCGCGTGACGACCTCGAGGTGGGTGCCGCGGTCGACCACGCGGAACTCGGGGACGGGCTGGCGGCGGTGCAGCGCGAACGTGGACGGTCGGTCCTCGAAGACACCGTCCGGGGAGTGCTCCAGGCGCAGCAGACCGTCGGTCAGGACGGTGATCCGGTAGGTGTCCCCCTGGACCACGGCGGCGGGGTCGGCCACCGGGCGGGTGGGCAGGGTGGGCAGCGTCATGGCGTCCATCCTTGGTCAGCGCACGAAGTTACGTCCGGGGGATCTTGCGAGTTCGGTCGGCCGAAACTAGGTTCGGCAGCATGCGACACCCCTCCCCGCAGCACCGCCGGTCGTGGTGCGCGGGAGCCGTGCTCACGGTCCTCGCGCTGCTCGCGGGCTGCACCGCACGCCCCGCGGACGACGGCCGCCCGGTCGTCCTGACCACGTTCACCGTCCTGGCCGACATCGCCGCGAACGTCGCCGGCGAGCACCTGCAGGTCGAGTCGATCACCCGCGTGGGTGCCGAGGTCCACGGCTACGACCCCACCCCCGGCGACATCGCCCGCGCCCGTCGCGCCGACCTCGTCCTCGACAACGGCCTCGGACTGGAACGGTGGTTCGAGCAGTTCGTCGACGGCCTGGACGCCCCGCACGTGGTGGTCTCCGACGGGGTGGACGTCATCGACGTCACGGGCGACGCCTACGCCGGCCGGCCCAACCCGCACGCGTGGATGAGCCCGCTGCAGGCCCAGGTGTACGTGCGGAACATCGCCGACGCCTTCGCCGACCTCGACCCCGCGCACGCCGACGACTACCGCGCCAACGCCGACGCCTACAGCACCGAGCTGCAGCAGGTCCACGACGAGCTGGTCACCGCGCTGGGAGCCCTGCCCGAGCAGCACCGCGCGCTGGTGACCTGCGAGGGCGCCTTCTCCTACCTGGCGCGGGACGCCGGGCTCACGGAGCACTACATCTGGCCCGTCAACGCCGAGCAGCAGGCCACGCCGCGGCAGGTCGCGGCCGTCGTCGACACGGTCCGCGCGGACGAGGTGCCGGCCGTCTTCTGCGAGTCGACCGTCTCCGACGCCCCCATGCGCCGCATCGCCGAGGCCACCGGCGCGGTGCTGGGCGGCACGCTCTACGTCGACTCGTTGTCCGAGCCCGACGGTCCGGTCCCGACGTACCTCGACCTGCTGCGCCACGACGTGCGCGTCATCGTCGACGGCCTCACCGGGCGCACCTCGTGACGCACGCCCTGGAGGTCCGCGACCTGCACGTCAGCTACGGCACCGTGCGGGCCCTGGACGGGGCGAGCCTGACCCTCGACCACGGCCGCGTCTGCGGGCTGGTCGGCGTCAACGGCTCCGGCAAGTCCACGCTCTTCAAGTGCGTCATGGGGGTCGTCCGCCCGGACGCGGGCACGGTGCTGGTCGACGGCACGGACCCCGCGGCCGCCCGCCGACGCGGTGCCGTGGGCTACGTGCCGCAGAGCGAGGACGTGGACTGGACGTTCCCGCTGTCGGTGCGGGACGTCGTCATGACGGGCCGCTACGGGCACCTCGGCCTGACGCGCCGCCCCGGCCGCGCCGACCACGCCGCCGTCGACGAGGCCCTGGCCCGGGTCGAGCTGACCGACCTCGCGGACCGGCAGATCGGGCGCCTGTCGGGTGGGCAGCGCAAGCGGGCGTTCGTCGCGCGCGGGCTCGCGCAGGGCGCGACCGTGCTGCTGCTGGACGAGCCGTTCGCGGGGGTCGACAAGCGCTCCGAGGCCACGATCACCCGGCTGCTGCGCGAGCTGGCCGCCGCCGGGGCCGCCGTGCTCGTCTCGACGCACGACCTGCACGCGCTGCCCGCCCTGGCCGACGAGGCCGCGCTGCTGCACGGCCACGTCCTGGTGCACGGCACGCCGCAGGACGTCCTGCGGCCCGAGAACCTGGCGCTCGCGTTCGGCTCCGACGTCCGTGAGGTGCCCTGATGAGCCCGCTGGACCTGCTGCTCGAGCCCCTCACCTACGACTTCATGGTGCGCGCCCTGGTCACGATCGTCGTCGCGTCGGTCGTGTGCGCCGTGCTGTCGTGCTGGCTGGTGCTCATCGGGTGGTCCCTCATGGGTGACGCGGTGTCGCACGCCGTGCTGCCCGGCGTGGTCCTCGCGTACGTGGTGGGGGCGCCGTTCGCGCTCGGGGCCGTGGTGTTCGGCGTGCTGGCGGTCGTGCTCATCGGGTTCGTCCGGGACACCAGCCGCGTCAAGGAGGACGCCGCGATCGGCATCGTGTTCACGTCGCTGTTCGCCCTCGGACTGGTGCTGGTGTCGGTGACGCCCAGCCAGACGGACCTCAACCACATCGTGTTCGGCAACCTGCTCGGGGTGTCCGGCACCGACCTGGTGCAGATCGGCGGGCTGGGGGCCGTGGTCCTCACCGTGCTGCTGGTCAGGCGCCGGGACCTCACGCTGTACGCGTTCGACCCGATGCACGCGCACGCCATCGGCATCAGCCCGCGGCGTCTGGGCGCGCTGCTGCTGGGGCTGTTGGCGCTCACCGCGGTCGTCGCCCTGCAGGCCGTCGGGGTGGTGCTCGTCGTGGCCATGCTCATCGTCCCCGGCGCCACGGCGTACCTGCTGACGGACCGGTTCTCCCGCATGCTGCTGATCGCGCCGTCGCTGTCCGCGGCCTGCGGGGTCGTGGGCCTCTACGTCAGCTACTACGCCGACACGGCGTCGGGCGCGACGATCGTGCTCACGCAGGGCGTCGTCTTCGCGCTCGTGCACCTGTTCGGCCCGCAGCGTGGTGTGGTCACCACCCGCCTGACCCGCCGCCGGCTCCGCACGCCCACGCCGTGACAGGACGCTGCGGCCCGGTCCGCGCCGGTGCGCGCGACGCCCGTTCCTGCCGTGGTCAGCCCTGGTCGCGCCGGTCGACGGGGGTGAGCACGAGCACGGGGATCAGCCGGTCCGTGCGCCGGGTGTACGCCTCGTAGTCCGGCCACACCTCGACCGCCCGCGCCCACCAGGCGTCCCGCTCCGCACCCGTCACCTCGCGGGCGACGTAGTCCCTGCGCACGGGCCCGTCCTGCAGCTCGACCTGCGGGTGGGCGACGATGTTGCGGTACCAGACGGGGTGCGTCGGCGCACCGCCGAGCGACGCGACGACCGCGTACTCGCCGCCGTGCTCGACGCGCATCAGCGGGGTCTTGCGGATCTTCCCGCTCGTCGCGCCGAGGGTCCACAGGACGACGACGGGCTGCCCGTCGAGCGTCGTGCCGCGCGTCCCGCCGGAGCTCTCGTACAGCTCCACCTGCTCGCGGGCGCGGTCCGACGTGCTGGGGGCGTACTCACCGGTGAGGGGCATGCCTGGCACAACCCGGCGCGCCCGCCGGGGATTCCGTGCGGGTCGCTGCCGGAGGAGCTCTTCTCGGCGACCGGGCTGGATCGCCCTCTCATGACGAGGGGCGATCCAGCCCGGGCCGGTCAGCTGCGGTTGCTGCCCGCGGGTGCGCCGTTGGTGCCCACGGCGCGGCCGGCGATGCCGGCGACGAGCGTGTTGAGGTCGAGGCCGGTCAGGGACTTGATGACCTCCTGGCCCTCGCCCAGCACCTGCCCGACCGTCCGCGTCATGGCCGACGCGCCGTCGGTCGACACCACGGTGAGCTGGTCGATCGAGCCGATCGGCTCGGCGGCGGCGCGGACGATCTCGGGCAGCAGCGCGATGACCTGCTGGGCCAGGACCGCCTCGCCCTGCTCGCGCAGCGCCTCGGCCTGCGCGTGCGTGGCCTCGGCCTGCGCCAGACCCTCCGCACGGGCGGCGGCGGCGCGCGCCAGACCCAGCGCCTCGAGCGCCTTGGCCTCGGCGAGCTGCCGGTCGCGCTCGGCGTTACCGGCGCGGATGGTGGCCTCGGCGGCGGCCTCGGCGTCCTGGACCGTCGCGATCTTGTTGGCCTCGGCGACCTTCATGCGGCGGTACGCGTCGGCCTCGGCGGCCGCGTTGGCGGCGTCACGCTCGGCGTTGGCCTGCTGGACCGCGGCGTACGCGGACGCCTCGGCCGGCTTGCGGACGTCGATGTCGAGCTGCTCCTCGGTCACCTTCGCCTTCTCGGCGAGGGCGTCGCGCTCCTGCAGGGCGACGAGCTTGTCCTGCTCGGCCCGGGCGAGCTGGCCGGCGGCGTTGGCCTCGGCGTTCGCCTTGTCGGTCTCCGCCTTGATCGCGGCCTGCTTGAGCGCGAGGTCGCGCTGACGCTCGGCGATCTGCTCCATCGCCCGGATCTTGGCGAACTCGGAGACCTGCTGGGCCTCGGCCTCCTTGACCTCGGCGACCTGCCGGGCGCGGGCGGCCTCGGCGCGCCCCAGGTTGGACAGGTAGTCCGAGCCGGGCGTCGAGATGTCGGAGATGTTGAGCAGGTCGACCTGCAGACCCTGCTCGGCCAGGTCCGTCTTCGTCGAGGCGACGACCGCGTCCTGGAGCGACTTGCGGTCGGAGATGATCTGCTCGATCGTCATGTCGCCGATGATGGCGCGCAGCGACCCCTCGAGGGACTCCCGGATGACGTCGGTGAGCGTCGCCTGCTGGGACAGGAAGCGCTGTGCGGCACGCCGCACGCCCTCCTCGTCGCCGCGGACCTTGAAGTTGATGGACGCCTTGATGGCGAGCTTGATGCGGTTCTTGTCGACGCCCTCGACGGTGATGCCGATCTGACGCTGCTCGAGCGAGATCGGGAAGCCCTGCTGCAGCACCGGCCAGACGAAGACCCGCCCGCCGACGACCACGCGCTGGCCGGTGTCGGCAGCCGCACCGCGCCCCGCCCCGCGACCGACGATGATGAGCGCCTCGTTGGGCGGCACCCGGCGGATGCGCTTGGTGATGAGCGCGATCACCGCGACGAACGCGATGATCAGCGCGCCGACCGCGATGACGGTGATGCTTCCCTGCGCGAGCTCGAGCATGGTGTCCCGGCCGGGCCGGGCTCCTTCCTGTGGGTACTGCGGATGGTGCCCGGGGCCGCGGTGCGGCTCAGGTGGTCGAGGACGTCACACGGGACGCACGTGCACGCGGGACCCGGACACCGCGACCACGACGACGCGTGTGCCCGCGGCGATCTCCTCGTCGGCCCAGGCGAGCCGGGCCTCCAGGTCGCGGACGCCCTCGAGCCGGACCTCGCCGCCCGACGGGCCGGTGGTCGACGTCGTCGTGCCGAACGCGCCGTCCAGCGGCGGCGGCGGCGCGTCCTCGGTCTCCGAGAGCCGCTTGACCAGGCCCTGGGCAGCGGCGAAGGCGACGACGGCGAAGCCCACGCCGATCACGTACGCCCAGACGAGCGGCAGGTCCGACGACAGTGCGATGACCCCGCTGGCGCCGAACACGACGGCGCCCACGCCGGCGGCGATGCCGGAGAACCCGCCCTCACCGATGTCGAACGACTCGAAGATGTCGCCGAAGACCAGCGACGCGAGCAGGACGACGAGGCCGATGCCCCCGATGACGAGGAAGACGGTCACGGAGAGGGGTCCCTTCGGGTGGGTTGTGCGCGCAAGTATGCCCCAGGGCGCACACCACCGGGGTGGGTCCGCAGACTCCTGCGGACGGGCGTCCGGGTGAACCGACCCGGACGCCCGTCACCGCGGCCCGGCCGCTACAGCAGCGGCTCGTCCGCAGCCGTCACCGGCACCGGCGTCCCCCTGCCCAGCAGCGAGTGCCGGTACGAGAACCCGAAGTAGACGACCAGGCCCACGAGCACCCACACGAGGAACCGGAGCCACGTCAGCGTCGTGAGGTTGAGCATCAGCCAGATGCACGCGAGGCCCGAGATGATCGGCAGCACCGGCGAGAACGGCACCTTGAACCCGCGCGTCAGGTCGGGGCGCGACCGGCGCAGCAGCGGGATGCCGAAGCTGACCAGCACGAACGCCGAGAGCGTCCCGATGTTGATCATCTCCTCGAGCAGCTCGACCTCCGACAGCCCCGCGATGAGCGCCACGACCACGCCCGCACCGACCTGCAGCCACGTCGGGGTGCCGAACCGCGAGGAGGTGCGCGACAGGGGACGGGGCAGCAGCCCGTCGCGGCTCATCGCGAAGATGACGCGCGTGAGGCCGAGCAGCAGCACCATGAGCACGCTCGTCAGGCCCACGAGGATGCCGACCGAGATCACCCGGCCCGCCCAGTCGGCCCCCACGAGCACGAACGCCGTGGTGAGGGACGGGGAGCCGGACTCGGCCAGCTCGGTGTAGCTGACCATGCCGGTGACGACCACGGTCACCAGGATGTAGAGGACGGTGACGAGCGCGAGCCCGCCGAGGATGCCGCGGGGCACGGCGCGCTGCGGGTTCTTGGTCTCCTCGGCGGTGGTCGCCACGACGTCGAACCCGATGAACGCGAAGAAGACCAGCGCCGCGCCGGACAGGACGCCCATGACGCCGTACATGGAGGGCTCCATGCCCAGCAGGAAGCCCGTCAGCGGCTGGTGCAGCGCGCTGGTGCCGGACTCGGCCGGCTGCGACGGCGGGACGAACGGCGTCCAGTTCTCCGCCTTGACGTAGAAGAACCCGGCGACGATGACGAAGAGCGTGATGCCGACCTTGATGATCGTGAACACGCTGTTCACGCGGGTGCTCAGGCGCGTACCGATGGCCAGCAGCACCGTGAACACGGCGACGATGAGCATCGGGCCCCACGCGACGTCGGCGCCCAGCACCTCCACCGTGGCGGGCACGTCGATGCCGAACAGCCCGAACGCGTCGGACAGGTACACGCCCCAGAACTTGGCGATGACCGCGGACGCCAGGAGCATCTCGAGGATCAGGTCCCAGCCGATGATCCAGGCGACGAGCTCGCCCATCGTCGTGTACGAGTACGTGTACGCGGACCCGGCGACCGGCATCGTCGAGGCGAACTCGGCGTAGCACATGATCGCCAGGCCGCAGACGACCGAGGCGATGACGAACGACAGGATGACCGACGGGCCGGCGTAGTTCGCCGCCGCGGTCGCACCCACCGAGAAGATGCCGGCGCCCACGGCCACCGAGACGCCGAGGACGGCGAGGTCCCACGCGTTGAGGGTGCGGTGCAGCCGACGATCCGGGTCGTCGAGCTGGGCCATCGAGTCTTCCACGGACCTGCGCCGCAGGACGCCGCGGTACTCGCGGGCACGGTCCGCCGGGCTCGGTGTCGTCATCGTCCCTCCTTCGGGTGCCTGGACGTCACCCGAGAGCATGACGCCCCCCCGGGACGGCGGCCACCGGACGTTCGTCCCGGGACGCGGTCCGGTGCGTCCGGTCGCACGCCCCGCATGCGGACCGCCGGCGTCCTCGGCAGGGTGGGCGCATGGACGACACGACGCGACCGGTCGCGGACGACGGCCCCGACGACCACCACCTGCCGCCGCCCGGCACCGACGACGCGACCGTGGCAGCCGTCGGTGCGGTGACGGCCGCCTTCGAGGTCGTCGAGCACGCCCGGGGCACGCTGTACGCCTTCCACCGCCTGATCGGCCGCGCGGACGCCGAGCTCCAGCAGGCGCTCGACGACCTGGAGGCGGCCGGGCACGGGGAGCTCGCCGACCGGGTCCGTGCGGACGTGGTGGGCCGCAACGTGCTGCCCGGCCGGTGGACGTTCCAGGTGGTCGAGGAGTTCGACGAGGGGTACCACCGCGCGTTCGCCGACGCCGAGCGGCACGTGCGCGACGAGCTGACCGCTGGACGCCGCCACGTGTACGAGGCCCGGCTCAAGGAGCACGGGCGCACCCACGGCCGCCCGGGGCACGAGGCGCTGCCGGCCGACGTGCCGGACGACGCCGACGAGCCCGGCAGCCCCGGACCGGTGGCCTGAGCCGGCGACCCGACCCCCGCCCGGCCGACCCCGGCCTCCACCGAGCCGACCCCGGCCGCCCGCGGACGCGCCCACCGCACGCCGGCACCAGGGAGTGCGGGACTGTCACCGCGGTGCGGCATGCTCCCCCCGTGCCCCGTCGTCCCCGGTCCGTGGTCCCCGCCCGCTCGTCCGCCCGTCGCGCCTGGCCGTGGGTGCTCGTCCTGCTGGTCGGGCTGGCCGGTGGTCTCGGCGCTCCGGTGGTCCTCGACGCCCGGGCAGCGGCGCAGTACCCGGTCACCGCCGACGACCTGGCCGCCGGTCGCACAGCCCTGGAGCAGCTGGCCGTCAAGGGTCGTGCACCGCGCACCGGGTACAGCCGCGAGGCCTTCGGGCAGCGCTGGGAGGACGTCGACCGCAACGGTTGCGACACGCGCAACGACATCCTGCGGCGCGACCTCGTCGACGTGGAGGTGAAGCCCGGGACGCACGACTGCGTCGTCCTGCGCGGCACCCTGCTGGACCCGTACACCGGCACGACGATCCCGTTCGAGCGCGGTGAGCGGTCGTCCGAGGTGCAGATCGACCACGTGGTCGCGCTGGCCGACGCCTGGCAGAAGGGCGCCCAGGGGTGGACCGAGGAGAAGCGCACCGCGTTCGCCAACGACCCGGCCAACCTGCTCGCGGTCGACGGGACCGCCAACCAGCGCAAGGGCGCCGGGGACGCGGCGACGTGGCTGCCGCCCAGCAGCGGCTACCGGTGCGCGTACGCGCTGCGGCAGACCGTGGTGAAGGCGGCGTACGGCCTGTGGGTGACCGCGGCGGAGCACACCGCGCTGACCCGGGCGATCGACCGGTGCGTCGTCGTGGACTGACGGACGCGCGCACCGGCGACGCGGCAACCGGCCCGCGAACGGCGGCGGCTGACCCGCTCGCCGCGGGTTGCGGCCGTGACGTCAGGCGCCGCGACGCACCTGGTGGGCCTCCGCGGGTGCGGGCGACGCCTCACGCGGTCCGATGACGGCGCCGCCCAGCCGCCGGGTCACGGCGCGGGCGGCCAGGACGACGGCGCGGGCGTGCTCCTGCACGGCGGCCGCGGGCATCCGCGCGGCGGGCGCGACCAGCGCCAACGCCCCGACGACGCCCCCCGTGTGGTCCAGGACGGGCGCCGCGACGGCACGCAGGTCCGCGTCGAGCTCACGGTCGTCGACGGCGAACCCGCGCCGGCGGGTGCGCACCAGCTCGGCCCGCAGCTCGCCCGGGTCGGTGATGGTGCGGCCCGTCGCGGGCGGCAGGCCGGCGGCGACCACACGCTCGACGGTGGCGGCCCCGGCGACCGACAGGATCGCCTTGCCGGTCGCGGAGCAGTGCATCGGCACGGTGGCCGGGATGCGACCGGGGAACCGTCCGGCGCTGCCGGGGCCGGAGCGGTGGGCAGCCAGCCGGACGTGGACGCCGTCCGGCACGGTCAGGACGGCCAGGCAGCCGCTGGTGCGGGCCAGGTCGTCGAGCGCACCGGCGGCGACGGTCTCCACGTCGAGGCTCGACAGGTAGGCGTGGCCCAGCCGCAGCGCGCCGGGACCCAGGCGGAACCGTCCGCTGGTGGGGTCGCGGCGCAGCAGCTCGGACTCCAGCAGCGGTGCCGCGAGCCGCAGCACGGTGGACTTGTGGACGCCGAGGCGTCGGCCGATCTCGGCTGCGGTCAGGCCGGCAGGGTCGGTCTCCTGGGCGCACACCTCGAGCAGTGCGAGCGCCCGTCGCAGCGACAACGACTCGTTACGTCCCGGCCGGGAAGCGACGTCTGCTGTTGTGCTCACCGCTTCACTATCGCAGATCTGAACAGTCGTCCTGCGCTCCGTCCGACGCGTCCGCGGAGCGCATTCGGCGCACACGTGGTCACACCGTCCCACAACGGGCGCGCAGGTCAGGGCGTCGGCCAGGCCGCGAGCAGCCACGCACCGCCGATGCCGAGGAGCGCGACGCAGAGCACCAGCAGCAACCCGACCCAGGCCGCCGCGGGCAGGTGCGTGAGACCCGCGAGCAGTCCCGCGTCGGACTGGTCACGACCGCCGCCGCGTCGCACGCGCCGCCGCTGCGACTGCATCTCCAGGACCGCGCGCGGTGCGCCGAGCAGGAGGAACCACGTGAGGCCCGCCGCGACCACGGTCTGCACCTGCGCCGGTGCCCACACGGTCACGACGACGAGGACGGCCCCGCTGACCAGCACCGCCCACAGCCCGTACCAGTTGCGGATCTGCAGCAGCACGAGCACCACCACCACCAGCAGCAGCCACAGCACCGCCAGCGCGTACCCCCGGGACAGCAGCCACGCGGCCGCCAGTCCCAGCACGGCGGGCCCCGGGTAGCCCGCGGCGACCGTGGCCACCATCCCGGGGCCGCGGGGGCGCCCGCGCGAGACGGTGAGGCCGGACGTGTCGGAGTGCACACGGATGCCCGACAGGCGCCGCCCGACCAGCACCGCGACCGCGGCGTGGGCCGCCTCGTGCACGATCGTCAGGCCGTGGCGCAGCAGGTGCCACACGCCCGGCACGGTGAGCGCGACGAGGACGACGAGCGCGACCACGGCGACGGTGAGCCGGTCGGGCGCCGGCTGGGGCGTCGTGACCTGGGTCCACAGGTCGGCCAGGCCGCTCACCGCGCGTCCTCCAGCACCACGTCGACGCCGGTGGCCCTCACCCGCACCCCGTCGGGCACGACCTCGGCGGCCTGCAGCACGATGCCCGGGGGCAGCCCGTCGAGCGGCACCTCGATCCCGACGAGTCGTTCCGCGAGGTTGCCGGGCAGCTGGTCGAGCCGCAGGGTGCCCGCCCCGAGCGTCAGGTCCTGCACGTCGACCAGCAGCCGGCCGCCCTCGACGCGCGGCACGAGCCCGGCGGTCAGCGTCAGGCCGAGGACCTCGCCGGACGCGCGCAGCGTGGACCCGTCGACCGTGACGGCGAGGTCCGCCTCGTCCCGCACCGCCTGCTCGATCGACGCGGTGGGGACGGTCGCGTCGATGCGCACGTCGCCCACGCGGTACGGCGTCTCGAGGGAGACGTCCGTCGCGTCGACCGTCACGTCGGTGACGCGCAGCCCGTCGAGCGTCACGGCACCGGCCGTCGCGGTCACGTCGTCGAGCGAGCGTCCCAGCAGCTGGGTGAGGAAGGGGAAGCCGCCGATCCGGATCTCCGGCGTCCCCTCGACCTGCAGCTCGCGCGTGATGACGTCCGCGACCCGGCCCTCGGCCTCGTCGCGCGCCAGGCCGTCGGCCAGGTAGGCGCCACCGACGACGAGTCCGATCGCGACGAACCCCGCGACCGCGGCCTTGGCTCCCATGCGCTCCCCGTCCGTCGACGCCGATCCCCGGCACACCGTAGGGGGCGCGGGAGCGTCGCGCGTGCAGAGCCACGGGCGCACCCCGGGCGCCCGGCACACATGTGGCACACGTCACATCCGCTGCCTAGGCTGGTGGCACGTACGACGGAGGCGCGATGACCTGGGCTCTCCTCATCCTCATCTCGGTGGCCCCGACGGTGCTGCTGTGCCTGGTGTGGTCACTGATCCCCTCGCCGGACGAGCCCCCACGCTGGCGCACCGCGCTGGCCGACCGGCTGGAGGCGCTGGCCGGACGGCTGCGCCGGCGACGCCCCGACCCGTACGACCCCTTCCTCACGCTGCGGGTGCAGGAGCGGCTGGGCGCCGTGGCCGACCACGTGCGCCGCCTCGAGGTGGACGAGCACACCTTCGCCCGGGCGGAGCGGATCATCGCCTCGCAGCTCGCGTACGACCAGCTGCTGGCCGAGGCGTGCCGGCTCGCGGGTGTGGAGGTGCGGCCCGCCGCGCTCGGGGACCCGCAGGAGCGGTTCCGCGAGGAGGTCGAGCTGGCCGCCCGCGGCTGGACGTGGTGACGCGGCGGTCGCCGCGGGTCAGCCGGCCAGGACGGTGAGGGTGCTGGGTCCGCCCGGGGTCGGGCGCACCTCGATCCGGTCGGCCACGGCCTGCTTGAGCGCCTCGACGTGCGACACGATGCCGACGACGCGGCCGCCCTGGCGCAGCCGACCGAGCTCGGCGAGCACCTGGTCGAGCACGTGCGGGTCGAGCGCCCCGAAGCCCTCGTCGACGAACAGGGTGCCGAGCTCGACGCCCCCGGCCTCGGCGGTGACGACGTCGGCCATGCCGAGCGCGAGGCACAGCGACACGTAGAACGTCTCGCCCCCCGACAGGGTGCGCGGGTCGCGCGCGCGTTCGGTGCGGTGGTCGACGACACGCATCGCGAGGCCCACCGCCCGCGCGCGCACGTCCTCCTTCTCGTCGGAGCGCACCAGCTCGTAGCGCCCGTCGGACATGACCGCGAGCCGCTCGTTGGCCGCGGCCACCACGTCCTCGAACCGCCGGCCCAGCACGTACGTGGCCAGCGACAGCGCGTGCGCGTTGTCGGAGCCGGTGCCGGACGCGAGGTTCGCCATCCGGGTGACCGGCGCGGCCGCGGCCACGGCGGCGTCGAGACCCTCCGCGGCGCGGCGGACGAGCTCGGCGCCGTCACCGGCCGCCTCGGCGCGGGACGCCGCCACGCGCGCCCGGCCGTCGGCGTCCGTGGCGACCTGACGGGCGGCGACCTCGGCGGCCCGGGCACCGGCCACGTCGACGGTCACGTCGTCCGGCAGCGCGGCGACCTCGGGCTCCGCGAGCCCCGCGGTCACGCGCGCGAGGTCGGCGGTGTGCGTGACGACGCGCCGCTCGAGCTCCGCGAGCTCGGGCGCGCGGCACCACGCGTCGCGCGCGGCGGCGTCCGTGGCGAAGCCGTGCTCGGCCAGGGCGGCGTCCAGCTCCCGACGGCGGCGGCCCGCGTCGGCGGCGGCCGAGCGCTCGGCGTCCAGCGCGTCCAGCAGGTCGACGGCCTGCCGTGCGCGTGCCTCGAGCGCAGCGTGCCGGGCGGCGACGGTCGGGTGGTCCGCCCGCGCCTCGACGACCTCGGCCTCGGCGCGGCCCAGCGCGTCGCGCTCCGTCTCGAGCGTCACCTCGGCGGCACGCACCTGCGCCAGCACCTCGTCCCGCAGGGCCTCGCGGCGTCGGGTGGCCGTGTCGTGGGCCGTCAGCTGCGCGTCGAGCTCGGTCACCCGCGCGGCCGCGGCGGCCACCGCTGCCACCTCGGCGTCGGCGCTGCGCAGTGCCGCCCCGGCGGACCCGGTGTCGTGCTGACCGGTGCGCGCGGCGAGGCCGTCGACCCGCTCCGTGAGCCCTGCGCGCCGTGCGCCGGCCGCCGCGAGCCGGGACTCGGCGTCCGCCCGCGCCTGCTCGGCAACCTGCACCTGCTCGGCCGTGACGTGGTCGGCGCCGACGGTCGCCGGCGCGGGGTGCTCGCAGGCGCCGCACACCGGGCACGGGTCCCCGTCCGCCAGGTCCGCTGCCAGCTCACCCGCGAGTCCGGCGACCCGTGCGGCCCGCAGGGTGGCCTCGGCGCCGAGCGCGGCGCGGGCGTCCTGGGCCGCGGCGGCGACGGCGGCCTCGGCCGTCGCCAGGTCCGCCCGCGCGGTGACGAGGGCCTGCACGTCGGCGACGAGCGCGCGGGCGGCGGTGCGCGCCGCCTCGGCCGCGTCCGCCCGCCCGGCCTGCGCGCGTGCCGCGTCGCGCTCCTGCTCGAGCACGGCCCGCGCCGCCGGACGGTCCGCGAGCCACGTCGTGGCCGCGTCGACCTCGGCCCGCAGGTCGTCGAGCACGGCCGCGAGGTCACGGACCGCGCGGCGCCGCTCGGTGAGCCCTGCCTCGACGTCGACGGTACGGCGCAGCGACGCGGCCGCGGCCGCCGCCGCGTCGTGCTCCGCCCGCAGGTGGGGCCGCCAGGCGCCGAGCGCGTCCTCGCCGAGCGCACCCGGCAGTCCGAGCTCCGCCGGCAGCCCGAGCGCCGCCGGGTCGCCGTCCGCCGGGTCACCCGGCTGCGGGGCGAGGGTCGGCAGCTCGAGGGTCGGCAGGTCGAGGGTCGGCAGGTCGCGCGGCACGTCGAGGGTCGGCAGGTCCGCGGGCAGCAGGTCGGCGGGTGCGACGTCCGCCGCCGCCACCAGCGCCTTGGTGGCCGACGCGTGCGTGGTGCGGGCCTCCTCCCAGCCCGTCAGCAGCGGACGCACCGCCGCGGCGGACCGTGCCCGGCCCAGGCGCTCCACGTCGTCGGCGTGCCGGGCGGCGGCGGCGTCGAGCAGGGTGTGCTCCGCGCGCAGCGCGTCGCGACGGGCCACCAGCGCGGCCGTCGCGCGGGCCTGCTCGTGCACCGCCTGCGCCGCCTCGCACGCGCCGCGCGCGGTGTCCGCCTCGCGGGTCAGCGCGTCGGCGACGGCGTCCAGCCCGGCCGTGAGCGTGGCGAGCACCTGGCCGACCGCGGGTGCGGCGGGCGTGGCGAGCACCGCCTCCTCGAGCGCGGCGCGGGCCGCGTCCTGCTCCTGGGGTCCCCCGGCGCACGCGCCGAGCAGGTGCGCGACCGACTCCCCGAGGCGCCCGCGCGCGGCCTCCACGGTGCGCGCGGCCTCGGCCCGCAGGGCAGCGAGCCGCTGCTGCATCTGCTCGTACACCTGCGTGCCGAAGATCTTCTGCAGCAGCACCCGGCGCTCCTCGCCGGTCGCGCGCAGGAACCGCGCGAACTCCCCCTGCGGCAGCACCACGGTCTGGACGAACTGCGTGCGGTCCAGCCCCACCACGCGCTGCAGCTCGGCCCCGACCTCGTCCAGGCGCGTGCCGAGCAGCACGCCGACGCCGTCGAGGGCGTCGGGGCCGCCGGACACGTCGGCGTCGGGCGGCAGCCGCCACGCCTTGACGCTCGCCTGTGCGGTCGTGGTGCCCGTACCGCGGCGCTTGGCGCGCTGGTGGGCGGGCGTGCGGCGCACGCGGTAGATGCCGGCGGGCACCTCGAAGACCAGGTCGACGACGCTCTCGACGTCGTCGGCCGCGTACGCGGAGCGCAGCCGCTCGTCCGAGGCGTCGGCGCCGGCGACCTTGCCGTACAGCGCGAAGACGATCGCGTCGATGAGCGTCGACTTGCCCGCGCCCGTGGGGCCCTCGAGCAGGAAGAGCCCGGACGCGCCGAGGGCGTCGAGGTCCACGGTGTGCCGGTCGGCGAACGGGCCGATGGCCTGGACGGTCAGCGAGCGCAGCCGCATCAGGCGCTCCGCTCCGCGGCGGCGACGTGCTCGTGCGCGGCACGCAGCACCGCACGCTCCGCGGCCGTGGGCCGGGCACCGGTGACGTGCGCGACGAAGTCCGCGGCGACCTCGACCGGGTCGGCGGCGGCCGTGACCAGCACGGGCCGCGCACGCTCCTCGTCGGGCCGCGCGGGCCGGTGCTGCACGACCAGCGCGTGCGGGAACCGCTCGCGGACACGGCGGAACAGGTCGGCGGGGCGCGCGTCGTCGGTCACCGTCACCCGCACCCAGTCCCCGACGTACGGCTCACCGGCGGCGCCGAGCAGGTCGTCGAGCGGGCCGGTCACGTCGCTCAGGCGGCGGGGCACCGGCGCGGGCACGAGGGTCGTCACGGGCGCCGCCCCGGACAGGTCCACCAGCACGGAGGACTTGGTGTGGTGCTGCTCGGAGAACGAGTACGCGAGGGGCGAGCCGGAGTACCGGAGCACGGTGCCGTCCGGCCCGGTGACGACCTGGGGGCCGTGCAGGTGGCCCAGCGCGACGTAGTCGGCGCCGGCGAACACCGCGGCGGGCACGTGGTCGACGCCGCCGACGCGGATGTCCCGCTCCGACTCGCTGGCCCGGCCGCCCACGACGAACGCGTGCGCGGCCACCACGACGCGCGGCCGCGCGGACCCGCGCCGGGTCGCCGCGTCGGCCCGCACGCGCGCCATGGCGGCGGACGTCACGGCCTCGTGCGAGCGCGCGAGCAGCGTGCGCGTGCCCGTCGCGTCGACCGGTGCGAGCTCCGCCCGGCACACGTCCGGGTCGAGGTACGGCAGCCCGTAGACGAGCACGTCACCCACCTCGACCGGCTCGGCCAGCGACGCGACGCGCGTGCGCAGCCGCACGCGCTCGCGCATGAGCTGGGACCCGAAGCCGAGCCGGGTCGCGGAGTCGTGGTTGCCCGACGTCACCACGACGGTGGTGTGCTCGGCGAGCCGCGCGAGGGTGTCGGACAGCAGGGTCACGGCCTCCACGGGCGGGATGGCCCGGTCGTACACGTCGCCCGCGACGACGACCGCGTCGACCCGCTCCGCGTGCACCAGGTCGACCAGGTGGTCCAGGTACGCGGCCTGGTGGTCGAGCAGGTCGACCCCGTGCAGGGAGCGCCCCAGGTGCCAGTCCGACGTGTGCAGCAACCGCATGCCCGGAACGTAACCGAGCGGTCCGACATCGCCGCGGTCGACCCGCGGCCGCGCGTCACACGTCGTCCGGGACCGCCTCTCCCAGACCGACCATGTCGAGCAGGTCGCGCAGCACGCGGTGCGGGTCGTGCAGCCTCAGGTCGACCCCCGCCTCGGACGCGGCGAGGTGCAGCTGCAGCACGAACGCCACGCCCGACGAGTCGATGAACGTCGCCTCGCTGGCGTCGACCAGGAGCGGCAGCCCGCTCATCAGCGCGATGCCCATCGACGCGGAGGCCGACTCGCGCAGGGACGCGTCGATCTCACCGACCAGGCACACGACGGCCCGACCCCCGCGGTGCTCGACACGGATCTCGTGGTCCGTCGGGTCGGGGGTGCTCTCGAGTGCCGCGCTGGTGAGCTCGGTCATGGGCGTTCGTGCTCCTCGTGCCTCGGGCCGGTACGTCGTCGTACCGGGGTGCGACGGGCGGGAAGACGGTACCCACCACCGCCCACATCGGCGCGGCGGGACGACGCCTCGCTGCCTGCCAACACGACCGGACCCGTCGGTGTTCCCGGACGGCACCCCGACCGCCGGTCGGTTGTGACCGGGACGTGACCTGCGCGGCGTCAGCCGTCGTCGCTGACGTCCGCGACGGTGGCACCCAGCGCACGTACCAGGTCGTCGGTCGCCAGCTCGATCCCGACGCCGTGACCGCCGCCGCCGATCGACACGCGCCGCCCCGTCGCGCGCCGGTCCACGACCACCGGCCAGGTGCGGGTGGTCCCGAACGGGGTGATGGTGCCGCGCTCGAAGCCCGTGACGTCCTTGGCCACGGCGGCGTCCGGCATGGACAGCCGCGAGACGCCGAGCAGGGCGCGCAGCCGCGGCCAGGAGATCTGACGGTCGCCGGGCAGCAGCACCAGCAGGAAGTCGTCCTCACCGCGGCGCACGACGATGGTCTTGACCAGGTCGGCCGGCTCGATGCCGCGGGCGGCGGCGGCCTCCGCGAGAGACCCGACGCGCCCGTGCCGCGTCCGGACGTAGGGGATGGCGGCGGCGTCCAGCGCCTGCACCGTGCGCCGCTCACCGTCGGTCCGCAGCTCGGTGTCGGGGGCGGCGGTGGGGCCGGGGGTCGCGTCGCTCACGTGCCCACGGTAGCGACGCGGGCGCGACCGGTCCGGGGCGCCGTCAGGCCAGGGCGGCGACGAGCGCCGCGACCAGCGCCAGCGGCAGCACCGCCGCCACCGCGACGAGCCACCCGCGACCCCTGGGCGGCGGCGGGAGGGCGTGCTCGTCGGCCGGCCGCGGGCCGGCCTGCGCGGCGAAGAGACCGAGCCAGTCCTGCTCCGGCGTCCAGCGCTGCTCGGGGGCCGGCGCGGGGTCGGGGATCCACTCCTCCTGCGGCAGCCACCGCGCGGGCAGCGGACGGGCGCGCGCCGGCGCGTCGGGCTCTGGACCGTCGGAGACCCACGGGTCGCGCTCACCGCGCTGCCCCTGACCACGACGGCGGCGGGTCGCGGGGTCGGCGGTGGGCCACCCCGCGGGGGCCACCGCGTCCACGGTGGGGAACGGCGGTCCCGCGCGCCGCACGAGCGCACGTCCCACGTCGTTGGCCCACACGGACCCGTGCGCGTCGCGAGGCTGCCGCGGGCCCGGGGCCGGGGGCGGCCACGGCTGTGCGAGCACGGCGCTCCCGTCGACGTCGGCGGCGATCCGGACGAATCGCCCAGGGACCAGCATGCCGCCCTCCACGACCGGACGAGGACCGGATCACCCGAAAAGGTGAGCACTCTCTCATCCGCACGCGGGCCGCTCCCTCCCGGGACCACCCCGCGCGACGCGATCACGACCTGATGCACGACGAGCGTCCGCGGGTCGCTACGTTCACGCCATGGTCCAGCCCGCGCGACGTGCGCACCCGGGCGCGCGGTGGGCGCTGCTCGTCGTCTCGTCGCTGGCGGTGCCCGTGGGCGCCGTCCTGGCGCTGCGGCCGTTCGTGTCCCTCGCGGTGCTCGTCGTCGCGGTCGTCGCGGGGCTCACCGCGCTGGGGGTCGTCCACCTGGTGGCGGACCGCCCGACCGCGGCCTCGGACGCGGGCGCGGCGGCACGCTGGTGGTGGCTCGCGGGCGTCGCGTACCTGCTGGCCGCGGGCGTCGTGGTCGTCTGGCCCGGGCCGACGATCGCCGTGCTGGCCCGCGTGGTGGGCGTCGCGCTCGTCGTCGACGGCGCGCTGGACGCCCTGGCCGCCCGGCGGGGCTGCGGCACCGGCCGGGCGAACGCCGCGCTGTCGGGCGTGACGTCGGTCGTGCTCGGCGTCCTGGCACTCGCGTGGCCCGACGTGACCGTGCTGGTCGTGGCCGTGCTCGTGGGGATCCGCGTGCTGGTGACCGGCATCCGCGGCGTCGCGGCCGCGCTGCGCGGCACGTTGCGGCGCCGCCCGTCGCGGCAGGACCGCCGCGCCCGGCCGGGACGCGGGCGGCTCGTCGTGAACGTCGCCGCGCTCGTCGCGACGCTCGCCCTCGCCGCGGTCGGCGTCGCCCTGGACGGTGGCACCGCCCGCCCCGACGACTTCTACGCCGCACCCGCCGACGTCCCGGACGCCCCCGGGCGCCTCCTGCGCAGCGAGCCGTTCACCAGCGCCGAGATCCCTCACGGCGCCACCGCGTGGCGCATCCTCTACACCACGACGCGCGGCGACGGCACGCCGACGGTCGCCTCGGGCCTGGTCGTCGCACCGGACACGGCGACCGGTGACGCCCGCGAGCCCGCGGACGTCGTCGCGTGGGCGCACGGCACGACGGGCGTCACACCCGGCTGCGCACCGTCCGTGCTGCCCGACGGCCTGGCCGCCGGCGCGCTGTTCGTGCAGGACGACGTGCTCGCGCAGGGCTGGGCGCTCGTCGCGACCGACTACGCGGGTCTCGGCACGGCGGGTCCGCACGCCTACCTCGTCGGGGAGCCCGCCGCGCACGACGTGCTCGACGCCGTCCGCGCGGCGCACCAGCTGGACGACGTGACGCTCAGCGACCGGAACGTCGTGTGGGGCCACTCCCAGGGCGGCGGCGCGGCGCTGTGGACGGGGATCGTGGCACCCGACTACGCGCCCGACGTCGACGTCCTCGGCGTGGCGGCGCTGGCGCCCGCGTCGAACCCGTCCGCCCTGCTCGCGCACCTGCCGGACGTGTCGGTGGGCGCGCTGTTCGCGGCCTACCTGGCCGAGGGCTACGCCGCCACGTACCCGGACGTGCGGTTCGCCGACGTCGTGCGGCCGGGTGCCCGGACCGTGGTGGGGGAGATGGCGCACCGGTGCCTCGCCGACCGCGGCGTCGTCGTGTCCGCGCTGACGGCGCTGCTGCTCGACCAGCCCGTGTGGGCGCACGCCGACCCGTTCACCGGGGCGTTCGGCGACCGGCTGACGCAGAACGTGCCGTCCGGGCCGATCGCCGCACCGCTGCTCGTCGCGCAGGGCACGGCCGACTCGATCGTCGTCGCGTCCTCGCAGGACGAGTACGTGGCCGCGCGCTGCGCCGCCGGCTACGCCGTCGAGCACCGCACCTACGACGGGCTCGACCACGTCGCGCTGGTCGAGGCGGACTCCCCGCTGGTCCCGGACCTCGTCGGGTGGACGCGCGACCGGCTCGCAGGGGCGCCGGCCACCGACACCTGCCCCTGACGGTCCCTGCGTGCCCGTCCCTGGAGCGCGGGTGCCCGTGCCGCCATGATGGGCGCTTTCCGGACGAGGGAGCACGCGTGCTGACCAGCCTCATCATCGGCGTCCTGCTCATGAACGTGTTCGCCGCCGCGCTGGTCGTCGCGCGGGCGCCCGTCTACCGGACCCGGCTGTACCGGCCGATGCTGCTCAACCTCGTGCTGTCGGTCGCGCCGCTGGTGGTCCTCGGGCTCGCCGTCGTCGTGGTGCTGCCGCTGGTCGTCGTGGGCGTGCCGCGGCCGGCGGTGTGGGCCGTCGCCGTGGTGCTCGGCCTGGTGTGGCTGCTGCTGCTGCCGAACTCCGGCTACCTCATCACCGAGCTCAACCTCAACCACCGCCGCGAGGGCGAGCGCGTGCCCGAGTGGTACGACGTGCTGCTCGTCCTCGTGCTGGCGATGTCCGGCGTGCTGACGACCGTGCTCAACGTGTTCCTCATGGTGCTGGTGCTGCTCGTGGTCGGTGGGGACGACACCGCGACACCCCTGGCCGGCACGTCGGCGCGCGTCATCGAGGGCGTGCTCCTGGTGCTCGTCGCGTTCGGCATCTACCTGGGCCGGCACGTGCGCCTGAACTCCTGGGACGTCAAGCACCCCCCGCACCTCGTCCGCAAGGTGCTCGGCCACCTGCGCGGACCCGGCGCCGTCGGCAACGCGATCGGCTTCACGCTGCTCGGGGCCCTGTTCTTCGCGCTCATGTACCTGGTGATGATCGGGCCCGTGGTGCAGGGGCTCGTCGACGTGGAGTCCGTGCGGCAGGCGACGACCTGATGGCAGGCCGTGTGCGACATCTCCCGCACGATGCCGTACGCGGTGCAGTCGTGGAGCCAGGACTCTCGGCACAGGGGACCCCGCACGCCCGGCGTGTGCGCCCGTCGGCGGTATCAGGATGAGCCGTCGCGCAGAGTCCTGCGAGGATGGACGGTCGTGAGCACGTCCGATCCCACCCCCGCCGCCCCCGAGGGCACGTCCCCCGGGGGCGCTGCCGCGCAGGGTGGCGCGGACGCGACCGGCACGGACGCCCGCAGCACGCCCACGGGTCGTCGTCGCGGCGGCCGCGGCAGGGGTCAGGGTCCGGGACGTGGCGACGAGGGGCGACGTCGCGACGAACGTGCCGCCGGTGACGGATCCCGCGGCCGCGCCGACGACGACCGCGGCCGCCCTCGTCGCGACGAGCGTCGCAAGCCCGCCCGCGCCGACCGCACCCGCCGCGACGACGCCCGCCTCGCGCGCACCGCCGAGGCCCGCGCCGCGGTCGCCCTCCCCGCGATCGTCTACCCCGAGCAGCTCCCCGTCTCGGCCCGCCGCCGGGAGATCTCCGACGCCCTGCGCGACCACCAGGTGGTCGTGGTCGCGGGTGAGACCGGCTCGGGCAAGACGACGCAGATCCCGAAGATCGCGCTCGAGCTCGGCCGCGGCCGCGCCGGCCAGATCGGCCACACGCAGCCCCGGCGGATCGCGGCCCGCACCGTCGCGGAGCGCATCGCGGACGAGCTGAACGTCCCGCTGGGCGGCGTCGTCGGCTACCAGGTGCGGTTCACCGACGAGTCGTCCGACTCGACGCTCGTCAAGGTGATGACCGACGGCATCCTGCTCGCGCAGATCCAGCGCGACCCGATGCTGCGGATGTACGACACGCTCATCATCGACGAGGCGCACGAGCGCAGCCTCAACATCGACTTCATCCTCGGGTACCTCACGCGGCTGCTGCCGCAGCGCCCGGACCTCAAGCTCGTCATCACGTCGGCGACGATCGACTCCGACCGGTTCGCGCGGCACTTCGCCGGCCCGCCCACCGCGGCGCACCCCGACGGCGTCCCGGCCCCGGTCGTCGAGGTCAGCGGCCGCACCTACCCGGTCGAGATCCGGTACCAGCCGCTGTCCCCCGACGACGGCCCGGACCGCGACATGGTCACGGGCATCACCGAGGCCGTCGACGAGCTGATGGCCGAGGGCCCGGGCGACATCCTCGTGTTCCTGTCCGGTGAGCGCGAGATCCGCGACGCGGAGGACGCGCTGCGCGGCTCGCTCGGCCCGCGTGTCGACCCGAAGCACCCGAACGGCGTCGACATCGTGCCGCTGTACGCGCGGCTGTCGGCCGCCGAGCAGCGCCGAGTCTTCGAGCCGCACACGCGCCGCCGCGTGATCCTGGCGACCAACGTCGCCGAGACGTCGCTGACGGTGCCGGGCGTCCGGTACGTCGTCGACCCCGGGACCGCGCGCATCTCGCGGTACTCCAAGGCGACGAAGGTGCAGCGGCTGCCGATCGAGCCGGTCTCGCAGGCGTCGGCCAACCAGCGCTCGGGGCGCTCGGGGCGTGTGGCGCCCGGCATCGCGATCCGCCTGTACTCGCAGGAGGACTTCGAGTCCCGCCCGGAGTACACCGAGCCGGAGATCCTGCGCACGTCGCTGGCGTCCGTGATCCTGCAGATGATCGCGGTGGGCGTCGTGACGTCCCCGGACGAGGTCGTCGACTTCCCGTTCGTCGACCCGCCGGACGTGCGGTCGGTCCGCGACGGCGTCGCCCTGCTGACCGAGCTGCACGCGCTGGAGGAGGTCCACGGCCGCACGCGCCTGACCGAGACGGGCCGCCAGCTCGCCCAGCTGCCCATCGACCCGCGCCTGGCGCGCATGGTCGTCGAGGCCGGCCGCCGCGGCGTCGCGCGCGAGGTGCTCGTCATCGCCGCGGCCCTGTCGATCCAAGACCCGCGCGAGCGCCCCGCGGAGTCCCGCGAGACCGCCGACGCCCTGCACCGCCGCTTCGCCGACCCGTCGTCGGACCTGCTCACCTACCTCAACCTGTGGACGTACCTGCGCGACCGGCAGCGCGAGCTGTCCGGGTCCGCGTTCCGGCGCATGTGCAAGTCCGAGCACCTGCACTACCTGCGCGTGCGCGAGTGGCAGGACGTCGTCACGCAGCTGCGCGAGATGGCCAAGGGCCTGGGCGTGCACGCCAAGGGCGCCCCCACCCCGACGTCCGACGACGTCCCGGCCGCCGCCGGGCACGGGCGTGACGGGCGTCGCGACGGCGGACGGCACACCCCGACGGGCGCGCCGACGCAGGACGCCGGCACCGTCGAGCGTCCCGACGCCGTGCAGACCCGCTGGACGTGGGACGGTGACACCATCCACCGCGCGATGCTGCCGGGGCTGCTGTCGCAGATCGGGATGCAGCTCGTCACCGACGTAGCCGCCGGCAACGCGCCCAAGGGCCGCGACGGCAAGCCCCGCCGCCCCGACGCGCGCGCCCGCAACGAGTACCTGGGCGCGCGCGGAGCGCGTTTCGCGATCTTCCCCGGGTCCGGCCTGTCACGCCGCCCCCCGTCGTGGGTGATGGCCGCCGAGCTCGTCGAGACGTCCCGGCTGTGGGCGCGCGACGTCGCGAAGGTCGACCCGGACTGGGTCGAGGAGGCGGCCGCGCACCTGGTGAAGCGCACGTACTCGGAGCCGGCGTGGTCGACGCGGCAGGGCGCGGCCATGGTCAACGAGAAGGTGCTGCTGTACGGCGTGCCCGTCGTCGCGCAGCGCCGCGTGCTGCTGGCGAGGACCGACCCCGAGCAGGCCCGCGAGCTGTTCATCCGGCACGCGCTCGTGCAGGGCGAGTGGACGACGCACCACGCGTTCTTCCACGAGAACCGCCGCCTGCTGGACGAGGCGGAGGCGCTCGAGGCGCGCGCCCGCCGCCGGGACCTCGTCGTCGACGACGACGCGCTGTTCGACTTCTACGACGCGCGCATCCCGCCGGAGGTCGTCTCCGCGCGGCACTTCGACACCTGGTGGAAGTCCGCGAGGCGCGCCGACCCCGACCTGCTGTCGTTCACGCGCGACCTGCTGGTCGGTGAGGACGCCGCCGAGATCGACGAGCACGCGTTCCCGTCGCGCTGGCCGCAGGGTGAGCTGTCGTTCCCGCTGACGTACCAGTTCGAGCCCGGCACCGAGGCCGACGGGGTCACCGTCCACATCCCGATCTCGCAGCTGCCGCGCGTGCGGCCCGAGGGGTTCGACTGGATGGTCCCCGGCATGCGCGCCGAGCTGCTGACGGCGACGATCCGCGCGCTGCCCAAGCCGGTGCGCGTGCAGCTCGTGCCCGCGCCGGACGTCGCGCGGGCTGTCGACGCGTGGCTCGACGAGCACTCCGCGTCGTGGGTCGACACCGTGCGCGCCGGCGACGCCGCCCCGTCGTTCCGCGAGATGTTCGCCCGGGCCGTGCGTGCGCTGCGTGACGTCGAGGTGCCCCCCGACGCCGTCGACGAGGACCGCCTGCCCGCCCACCTGCGCATGACGTTCCGCGTGGTCGGTGACCGCGGCGGTGTCATCGACGAGGGCAAGGACCTGCTCGCCCTGCAGCGCCGCAACGCCGACCGCGCGCAGGACGCCGTCGCGTCCGCCGTCCGCACGGCCGTGCGCGCCGCCATGGAGGAGGCCGCCGCCCAGGCGGGCGTGCCCGCGACCACCACCCCGGCTGCGGGGGACGCCGAGCGGTCCGGTCGCCCGGCCCGCGGTGCCGACGCGGGGAAGCAGCCGGGCCCGGGCGGCACCCCGCGCGCGACCGGACGCCCCGGACCGACCCCCGGCCCCGGTGGCGCCCCGACCCCCGACCTGGAGCGCACCGGCCTGACGACCTGGCCCGACCTGCCCGCCCCGCTGCCGGACGTGGTCGAGGCGACCACCGCCGCCGGCGGCGTCGTGCGTGCCTACCCGACGATCGTCGAGGAGGGCACGGGCCCGCGGGCGGGCGTCGCGCTGCGCGTCCTGGCCGACGGCGCCGTCGCGCAGGCGGCCGCGCGCCGCGGTCTGCGCCGGCTGCTGCTGCTCGACGTCGGCCTGGCGACCGCACGGGTGACCAGCCGCTGGAGCGGGACGCAGGCGCTCGCCCTGGCCGCGTCGCCGTACCCGAGCACCGACGCGCTGGTCGCCGACGTGCAGCTCGCGTCGATCGACCGGCTCGTGGCCCGCCACCTGGGCGGGCGGACGGCACGGGACGTACGCGACGCCGAGGCGTACGCGACGTTGCGCGCGGCCGTCCGCGACGGCCTGGAGGACGACGTGCACCGCGTGGTCGGCGACCTCGTCACCGTGCTCACCGCGTCGCGGGAGCTCGACGCCGAGGTCCGCGGCGCGAACAGCCTCGCGCTGCTCGCCACCGCGCAGGACGTGCGGGAGCAGTCGGCCCGCCTGGTCCACGACGGGTTCGTCTCCGAGGTCGGCGCCGAGCGCCTGCCGCAGCTGGTCCGCTACCTGCGCGCCGCGCGGCACCGCCTGGCCAAGGCCGCCGAGAACCCCACCCGCGACGCCGACCTGGCCTGGCAGGTGCACGACGTCGAGGAGCTGTACACGGGCGCCCGCGAGCGCGCCCGGACCGCCTCCCCCGACCCGGCCCGCGACGCGACGCTCGACGACGTCCGCTGGCTGCTGGAGGAGCTGCGCGTCAGCCTGTTCGCCCAGCAGCTCGGCACGCCGGTGCCCGTGAGCCCCACGCGCATCCGCAAGACCCTCGCCGGCCTGACCTGACGGCTCCCGTGCGCCGGCGGCCCCGGCGCTCGTCCGGCCGCCCACAGCCCTGCGGCGCGCGCGGGTCCCCACCGCGCCGCCGCGCGGGGCGCGGGCCGTCGGGAGGCCGGTCCAGACTCGGGGCATGACGTCAGCACCCACGCCGCCGTTCCGCTGCTTCGGTGGCAGCGACCCCCTCTACACCGCCTACCACGACGACGAGTGGGGCGTGCCCGTGCACGACGAGCACGCGCTGTACGAGCGCCTCGCCCTCGAGGCGTTCCAGTCCGGGCTCGCCTGGATCACGATCCTGCGCAAGCGGCCCGCCTTCCGGGAGGCGTTCGCCGGGTTCGACCCCGAGGCGGTGGCCCGGTTCGGCGAGGACGACGTCGAGCGGCTGCTCGCCGACGTCGGGATCGTGCGCAACCGCGCCAAGATCGAGGCGACCGTCGCCAACGCGCGCGCCGTGCTCGCGCTGCACGCGTCCGGGCGCACCCTCGACGAGCTGCTGTGGTCGTACGCGCCCGGGCCGCGGCCGCGGCCCCGCACGTTCGCGGACGTGCCGTCCAGCACGCCGGACTCCGCCGCGCTGGCCAAGGAGCTCAAGAGCCACGGGTTCCGGTTCGTCGGCCCGACCACCGCGTACGCGGCGATGCAGGCGTGCGGGGTGGTGGACGACCACCTCGAGGGCTGCGTCGTGGTGCGGCGGGGGGCGGCCGCCGCGACGGGCGCCGATACTCCCCCAGGGTGACAGCGCGCCCACGGGCTCGGCACGGGCCCACCTCGCGGCTAGTGTGCCCGCATGGCGGAGGATCGGGAGCTCGACGGGCGGTACGCGGCCGTACGGGCCGCGCACGACGCGTGGCTGAGCGAGGACGACGCGGACGCCGTGGTGCTCGAGGCCGTCCAGCACGGTCTGCTGGCGGTCCCCGTCCTGGTCCCCACCTCGTCCCCGGGGCTGCCGCACCAGCGCACGAGCCGGGAGGGCTCGGTCCTGCAGCGTCGGCGCCGCTGACCTGCAGGGGGCCGGCGAGCGCCGCCGTCGACGACCGCCCGCGACGCCTGCGGGCCGGACGAGGGCGTCTCACATTCCGAGTAGCGCTGTCCGCCATCCGGGCACAGGCGTACGATCCTCGGCGACCATCCAGAGCGGCTGAGAGACCTGGCTCGACGACGCCGCAGCAACCCCCCTCCTCGTGAGGGTGTGGGTGCTTCCGCCAGGAACGATGGAGTGACGATGAGCGTGCGCAACCGTGCCACCGACCCCTCGTGCGGGGCGTCCCGCCCGACAGCTGCGCGTCCGGCGCGATGAGCGTCGTGGCCGAGATCCCGACCACCGCCCCGCCGACGAGCTCCGCGGCGGCGTCCGGGCCGGCGTCGGCGGCGCCGGAGCCCTCCCGCGCCGCACGGCGTCGGACCGACCCGGCGGGCGCCCTGGACCGCCCCACGGTCTCCTTCGAGCTGTTCCCCCCGCGCAACCCGGACGCCGCCCCCCGGCTCTGGGCGACCGTGCGCGAGCTCGAGTCCGTCGAGCCCGACTTCGTGTCGGTCACCTACGGGGCGTCGGGCCACACGCGGCAGACCACGCGAGCGTTCGTCCGCCGGCTGCTGCGCGAGACGTCGCTCAACCCGATCGCCCACCTGACCTGCGTCGGGACCTCGCGCGACGAGGTGACCACGATCGTCGAGGAGTTCCTCGACGAGGGCGTGCGCTCCTTCCTCGCGCTGCGCGGCGACCCGCCCGCGGGCGAGCCGGACTGGCGGCCGCACCCGCAGGGCGTGCACACCGCCGCCGAGCTCGTCGAGCTGCTGCGCGAGATCGAGCGCCGCCGGTGCGGCCGCAGCGCCGCACAGGCCGTGCGCGCCCGCGTCCGCCCGCTGTCCGTGGCGGTCGCGGCGTTCCCCCGCGGCAACCACGCCACCGGCGGCACCCGCGCCCAGGACGTCCAGGCGCTGCTGGCCAAGCAGGAGGCGGGCGCGGACTTCGCGATCTCGCAGGTCTTCTTCGACGCCGAGGCCTACCTCGGGCTGGTCGCCGAGGCCCGCACCGCGGGCGTCACGATCCCGATCGTGCCGGGCATCATCCCGACCACCGACCCCGCGCGGCTGCACCGCGTCCAAGAGCTCACGGGCGTCCCCGTGCCCGACCGTCTCCTCGACCTGCTCGGCTCCACCGACGACCCCGTCGAGCGGCACCGCCGCGGCACGCGGGCCGGCGTCGACCTGGTCAACCGGGTCCTCGACGGCGGTGCGCCCGGCGTCCACGTCTACACCTTCAACAAGCACGAGGCGGCGCTCGACCTGCTCGACGGCGCCGACCTCGTCGGCGGCCGCCGCAGCACCGTCGCCGCCCACGACCTCACCGCGCCCGACGGCACCCCCGCCGACGCGACCACGACGACACCGCGAGGAACCCTGTCATGACCGACACCACGCCCGCGCCGGCGACCCCGGCCTTCCCCGCAGGCTCCGTCCTCGGCTACCCGCGCATCGGCCCGCGCCGCGAGCTCAAGAAGGCCCTCGAGGCGTTCTGGGCCGGCCGGACCTCGGCCGACGAGGTCGAGGCCGTCGCGGCCGACCTGCGCCGCCGCACCCGCACCCGCCTGGCGGAGCTCGGGCTGGCCACCGACGCCCCGGCCATCCCCAGCGCGTTCTCGTTCTACGACCAGGTGCTGGACGCGACCGCGCTCGTCGGCGCCGTGCCCGCCCGGTTCGCCGACCTGCAGGACGCCGACGGCCGCCTCGACCTGGCCGGCTACTCGACCGTGGCCCGCGGCCGCGGCGACGACCTCCCG
This sequence comes from Cellulomonas wangleii, assembly GCF_018388445.1. Taxonomy (NCBI): domain Bacteria; kingdom Bacillati; phylum Actinomycetota; class Actinomycetes; order Micrococcales; family Cellulomonadaceae; genus Cellulomonas; species Cellulomonas wangleii. The sequence goes on along the minus strand of NZ_CP074405.1, from coordinate 110,207 downwards.
CTCGAGATGACGAAGTGGTTCGACACGAACTACCACTACCTCGTCCCGGAGATCGGCCCGGACACCGCGTTCCGCTACGCGTCGGACCGACCCGTCGCGGAGTTCGCCGAGGCGCTGGCCGACGGCGTGCTGACCCGGCCCGTGGTCGTCGGTCCCGTCACCTTCCTCGCGCTGGCGAAGCCGACGGAGGACGCCCCGGCCGGCTTCTCGCCGATCGACCGCCTCGACGACCTGCTCCCCGTGTACGCCCGGCTGCTCGCCGAGCTCGCCGCCGCCGGTGCCACCTGGGTGCAGATCGACGAGCCCGCGCTCGTCTCCGACTCCGTCGGCGTCTCCGCCGAGGTCCTCGCCGACGCCACGACGCGCGCCTACCGCGCACTGGCGACCGAGCTCGCCCGCCCGCAGCGCCCGGCCATCCTGCTCGCCGCCCCGTACGGCGACCTCGGTGCCGCGCTGCCCGTCGTCGCGGCCACCGACGTCGAGGGCCTCGCGCTCGACCTCGTCCGCGGCGACGCGCCGACCGTCACCGTCCCCGGCCTCGCCGGCAAGACGCTCGTCGGCGGGGTGATCGACGGCCACAACATCTGGCGCGCCGACCTCGACGCCAAGCTCGCGGTCCTCGAGCAGCTCGGGACGCTCGGCGCCGCCGCGGTCACCGTCGGCACGTCGACGTCGCTGTTCCACGTCCCGCACACGCTCGAGGACGAGCCGGCGCTCGACCGCACGCTGGTCTCCTGGCTCGCCTTCGCGGACGAGAAGGTCCGCGAGGTCGCGACGCTCGCCGAGGGCCTGACCGCGGGCCGCGAGGCCATCCACGAGCAGCTGCTCGCCGCGTCCGACGCGGTGCGCTCCCGCGCGACGGCCCCGGGCGTCGTGCGTCCGGAGGTGCGCGAGCGTGCCGCCGCCCTGACCGACGAGCAGTTCCGCCGCGGCCCGTTCGACCAGCGCAAGGCCGCCCAGGCCGCCCGCCTCGACCTGCCGGCGCTGCCGACGACGACCATCGGCTCGTTCCCGCAGACCCCCGAGATCCGCAAGGCGCGCGCCGCCTTCGGCAAGGGCGAGCTGACGGCGGGGCAGTACGAGGACGAGATGAAGGCGGAGATCCGCCGCGTCGTCGAGCTGCAGGAGCGCATCGGCCTGGACGTGCTGGTGCACGGTGAGCCCGAGCGCAACGACATGGTCCAGTACTTCGCCGAGAACCTCGACGGGTTCGCCGTCACGCAGAACGGCTGGGTCCAGTCGTACGGGTCGCGGTGCACGCGTCCGTCGATCCTGTGGGGCGACGTGTCGCGGCCCGCGCCCATCACGGTGGCGTGGGCGCAGTACGCGCAGTCCCTCACGGCCAAGCCGATGAAGGGCATGCTCACCGGCCCGGTGACGATCCTGGCGTGGTCGTTCGTCCGCGACGACCAGCCGCTCGGTGACACCGCGAACCAGGTCGCCCTGGCGCTGCGCGACGAGATCGCCGACCTCGAGGCCGCCGGCATCGCGGTCGTGCAGGTCGACGAGCCCGCGCTGCGCGAGCTGCTCCCCCTGCGCGAGAAGGACCACGCCGCGTACCTCGACTGGTCGGTCCGCTCGTTCCGTCTCTCGACGGCGGGCGTGCGCCCGGACACCCAGATCCACACGCACCTGTGCTACTCGGAGTTCGGCGAGATCATGGACGCGATCGACGGCCTCGACGCCGACGTGACCAGCATCGAGGCCGCGCGCTCGAAGATGGAGATCCTCGGCGACATCGCCGCGGCCGGGTACCCGCGCGCCGTGGGCCCGGGTGTCTACGACATCCACTCGCCGCGCGTCCCCTCGGAGGCGGAGGTCACCGAGCTGCTCACCGAGGCGGTCCGCACCATCGCCGTCGACCAGCTCTGGGTCAACCCGGACTGCGGCCTCAAGACCCGCCGCTACGAGGAGGTCACCCCCTCCCTCGAGCACCTGGTCGCCGCCACCCGCACGGTGCGCGCCACGCTCTGACGCCCCCGGCACGACCCGAGGCCCCGGCCGCCACCCGGCGACCGGGGCCTCGCCGTCGCTCCGGGGCCCGCGCGAGGGCGCTCCAGCCCTCCCCCGCCCGGCGCGGCGGGCGGGCCACCCCGCGGCAGCCCTACCCTGCGGGCATGGGTTCACCGTTCGACGTCACCGTCGCCGACCTGCGGCGGCGCACCTCGCTGAAGTGGCACACCTACCCCGACGACGTCCTGCCCGCGTTCGTCGCCGAGATGGACGTCCTCCCGCTCGACGCGGTCGTGGACGCCACCACCGCCGCGGTGGCGGCAGGTGACACCGGCTACGAACCGGGCCCGAACAGCCCTCGGGGCGTGGCGTACGCCGAGGCGTTCGCCGAGTTCGCCGCGCGGCAGCACGGCTGGGACGTCCCCGTGGAGCGCACCCGCATGGTGCCGGACGTGATGATCGGTGCGGCGGAGGTGCTCGCCGTGGTCACGGCGCCCGGCGACGGCGTCGTCGTGAACCCGCCCGTGTACCCGCCGTTCCGCGCATTCGTCGAGCACGCCGGCCGGCGCGTGGTCGACGCACCGCTCACGCCCGCCGGTCGTCTCGACCTCGACGCCCTCGACCGGGCGTTCCGCGACGCGCGCGCGTACCTGCTGTGCCACCCGCACAACCCGACCGGCACGCTCCACTCCGCCGACGAGCTGCGGGGCGTCGGCGAGCTCGCGACCCGCCACGGCGTGCGCGTGGTGGCCGACGAGATCCACGCCCCGCTGGTCGTGGGCGACGAGCCGTTCGTGCCGACGACCACCGTGATCCCGGACGCGATCGCGCTGCACTCGGCGTCCAAGGCGTTCAACCTGGCGGGCCTCAAGACGGCGCTGGCGATCCCCGGCCCCGCGGCGGACGACCTGCGCCGCCTGCCGGAGATCGTCGGCCACGGTGTCAGCCACGTCGCGTCGATCGCTCACCAGGCGGCCTACCGCCGGGGCGACGCCTGGCTCGCGGACGTGCTCGCCGCCGTGCGGAGCAACGGGGACCTCGTCGCCGCGACGCTCGCCGACCGGCTGCCGCAGGCGCGGTGGCACCGCCCGGCCGCGACGTACTTCGCCTGGCTGGACCTGCGGGAGGTGCCGGCCGTCGCGTCGACCGGGGCCGATCCGGCACGCCTCCTGCTGGAGCGCGGGCGCCTGGCCGTGAACGCGGGGCCGACGTTCGGACCCGGCGGCGAGGGTCACGTCCGTCTGAACCTCGCGACGTCCACCGGGATCCTGACGGAGGCCCTCGACCGTCTCACGACGACGCTCGCCGCTCCGCGCTGACCCATCCCGCGCGCCGCGCTGACCCATCCCGCGCGCCGCGCTGACCCATCCCGCGCGCCGCGCTGACCCATCCCGCGCGCCGCGCGACGTCGCCCCCGCAGCAGCGGACGGCCGGCCTCCCAGGGGTGCTCAACCACCCTCCGACAGGAAAGGGCTGGATCGCTCCCGGAGCGATCCAGCCCTGGTACCCGGGCGCTCGGAGCGCCGGTCAGTCGGCGGAGCCGGCCTCGATGGGCGTCGTGCCGGTGCCGTGCTGGACCTCGATGCGGCGCGGCTTGGCCTCCTCGGCCACGGGGACCGTGAGGGTCAGCACGCCGTCGGCGTAGGTGGCGTTGATGCGGTCGAGCGCCAGGCCGCGGCCCACCGTGAGCTGCCGCGCGTACTGGCCGACGGGGCGCTCCTTGGCGAGCCACTGGACGTCGTGCTCGGGGCGGGCGCTGCGCTGGGCACGGATGGTCAGGGTGCGGTCGTCCACGCTCACGTCGACGGTGCCGGGGTCGACGCCCGGCAGGTCGACGTTCAGGACGTAGTGGTCGCCGTCGCGGTACAGGTCCATCGGCATCGTGGCCGACGCGCGGTCGGACGCCAGCACCTGTGCGAGCACGCGGTCCATCTCCTGGAACGGGTCGAAACGAGTAGCCACGGCCCATCACCTCCTCGACGTGGGGACCGGACCTCCCGGTGCCCCGGTGCTCCCGGCGGGCTCGGCCGCCGGCTGGCTACACCTCAAGAATTAGCACTCGGGGGTCGAGAGTGCCAACCGTTCAGGAGGCCGATTTCGCTCACGGCGAACAGGCCGAGCGGCGGCCGGCTCGGCCGTCGCACGACGGCGAGTCCGCGTTCAGCGGGCAGGGCGTCCGCGGCTCAGGCGGAGCGGTCCACGGAGCGCGCGTCCTTGGCGAACCCGGCGACGAACTCGAGCAGCCCTTCGACGATCGGGACGTCCGCGTCCAGCCACGGCACGTCGAGCCACTGCCCGGTGGGCAGCCAGCGCAGCTGGTCGTGCTCGACGACCGGCTCGGGCTCGCCCTCCACGACCTCGGCGAACCACAGGCGCATGACGTACTGGTCGGACAGCCGCCACACCCCGCCGTCGGGGCCGAGCAGCTCGACGCCGAGGCCCACGCGCACGCCGAGCTCCTCACGGAGCTCGCGGTGCAGGGCCTCCTCGGGCGTCTCACCCGGCTCCACCTTGCCGCCGGGGAACTCCCACCGGCCGGCGAGGCTGGCGGGGGTGGCACGACGCGCGGCGAGCAGCAGACGCGGGTCGTCGAGGTCGTCGACGACGGCTGCCGCCACGACCAGCACAGGAGTCATGGCACGAGTCTGCCAGCCGCGCATCACAGCAGGGTCACGAGGGACGGACGGCAGTCCGCCCGCACCGGTGCGGTGGACGATCCGCGGCCGGACGTCGCGGAGGCGTCATGGCGACGTGGGCCCGCGAGTCACAGCGTCGTCATGGGTGCGCACCCTCGCAGGTCACAACCCTGTGAGGAGGACGTGCACCCGCTGTGCGTCGTCCTGTCGGGACGACGGACCCCCGTCCGGCAAGGCCGTCACGGCGGCGTGACGCCGCCCGCCGCGGCCGCGTCACGACGGTGTGGCGTGGCGGGTGCGGGTCGTCACGTACGGCCGGGGAAGTCCGCCCGGGCGGGACGAGCGGTGGGCGGAGCGCTGCCGAGGCAGACCCTCCGGCCCTGGGCGTGCGGGTCAGCGGATGCCGTGGGCCTCGGCCCACGCGACGGCCTCGGCACGCGTGGACGCGCCGATCTTGCGGTAGACGCTGCGCACCTGGGACTTGACGGTGTTACGGGTGACGAACAGCCGCGTCGCGATCTCCTCGAGCGTGACGTCCTCGGCGAGCTCCGCCAGCACGACCCGCTCGCGGCGGGTCAGCGTGTGGGCCGCCGTCGTGTGCAAGGTCACGCTCGTGTCCAGCATGGTCATGATGTCCTCCGGTGGGCGGCGGGCCCGGACTCTCCGGACCCGCGTCGGCTGCGTACCGGATGAGAGCGACATGCGTCGTGGGTATGACGCGGAATCGGCCGTTCTCCTCGAATCACCGTGAGATCCCCCCCGCGGTGCCGATAGCTGCACCTGACATGACGACTCTCGGAACCCCCTGATACGTCACGAGTGAAGGCCGTCGTTCAGCACTGTGCGTCACATCACCCGTTCGGGCAAGCACCCGGACGCATGGCGGGACGCCGATGATGTCCCCCGGACGGCGCAGTCCTGGGTAGCACCACCTACCCCATTCCGTCAGGGGTTCATCGCGCGGTACTGGTCCGCGGTCAGCAGCGCACCCGCGGACGTCATGTCGACGCGCAGCAGCCACCCGGCGCCGTAGGGGTCGGCGTTGACCAGCGAGGGGTCGTCGACGACCGCCTGGTTGACCTCGGCCACCGTGCCCGACACCGGGGAGAACAGCTCGGAGACGGACTTGGTCGACTCGATCTCCCCGATCACCGACCCCGCCTCCACCGTGTCGCCGACCGCGGGCAGCTCGACGAAGACGATGTCCCCCAGCGCCTCGGCCGCGACGGAGGTGATGCCGACGGTCACGGGCGACGAGTCGTCGACCCACTCGTGCTCGGCGGTGTACTGCAGCGTGGTGGGCAGCTCGGCGGCCATGGGGGCTCCTGTCGGGTCGGGCGGTGGCGGGACGGCGTGGTGGGCGGCAGGTCGGGCCGCGGTCACCGAGGACGACGGTAGAAGGGCAGCGGCACGACGCGCACCGGTTCGCGCCGACCGCGCACGTCGACCGCGAGCTCGGTGCCCTCGGCACTCACCTCGGGGGTCACGTACGCCATGGCGACGGGGTGGCCGAGCGTGGGCGACGGCGCCCCGGAGGTCACGGTCCCGACGACGGGTGCGTCCGGCTGCGTCGACGCGTGCACGGCGTACCCGTGCCGGGCGGCGCGTCGACCCAGCCCCTGCAGCCCGACGAGGACGCGTGCGGGCGCGCTGTGGGCCCGCGCGGCGAGGGCGTCGCGGCCGACGAACGGCACGGGCTCACCGTCCGCGTCGACCTTGTCGAGCCGGACGACGCGACCCAGGCCGGCGTCGTGCGGGGTGGTGGTGCGGTCCAGCTCGTGGCCGTACAGGGGCATGCCGGCCTCGAGCCGCAGGGAGTCGCGCGCCGAGAGGCCGGCCGGGACCAGCCCGTGGTCGGCCCCGGCGGTCAGCAGCGCCCGCCACAGGGCGGGGGCGCCGGCGGCGTCGACGAAGAACTCGAACCCGTCCTCCCCGGTGTACCCGGTGCGGGCCACGAGCACGGGGCGCCCCTCGAACCGCATCGGGAGGCAGGCGTAGTAGCGCAGGGTCGCAGGGGTGACGTCCGCGGGGCCGTCCGGGTCCGGCGTGAGACCGGGCACCGCCTCCACGACGGACAGCGCGTGCGGTCCCTGCACCGCGACCAGCCCCGTCGCGGCGGAGCGGTCCTCGACCCGCACGTCGAGGCCCGTCCCGGCGGCCCGCTCGCGCAGCTCGGCGAGCACCACGTCGTGGTTGGAGGCGTTGGCGACGACGAGGTACGTGTGCTCACCCGTCCGGTAGACGACCAGGTCGTCGATCACCCCGCCGTCCTCCTGGACGACCATCGTGTAGCGCGCGCCGAGCACCCGCAGGCCGCTCAGGTTCCCGACGAGGGCGCGGTCGAGGAACGCGCCGGCCTCCGGGCCCGCGACCTCGATCTCGCCCATGTGGGACAGGTCGAACAGCCCGGCGGCCGTGCGCACGGCCGTGTGCTCGGCCAGGTCGGAGGTGTACCGCAGCGGCATCTGCCAGCCCGCGAACGCGGTGAGGGCGGCCCCGAGGGCCACGTGCTCGTCGTGCAGGGGCGAGTGCTGCTCGGTCATCGGGGCTCCGGTCGCGGTGGAGGGCTGCGGGGACTGGCCGGTCGTGCTCATCGGACGTCGTCCGCGTACGCCTCGACGGGCGGGCACGAGCACACGAGGTGACGGTCTCCGCGGGCGCCGTCGATGCGGCGCACGGGCGGCCAGTACTTGTCGGTGCGCAGCGACGCGACGGGGTACGCGGCCTGCTCGCGGCCGTACGGGTGCTCCCAGACGTCCGCCGCGACCGACGCGGCGGTGTGCGGCGCCTGGCGCAGCGGCGAGTCGGCGAGCGGCCAGCGCCCCTCGGCGACCGCCTCGATCTCGCCGCGGATCGCGACCATCGCGTCGACGAACCGGTCGAGCTCGGTCAGGTCCTCGCTCTCGGTGGGCTCGACCATGAGCGTGCCGGGCACGGGGAACGACAGCGTCGGGGCGTGGAAGCCGTAGTCCATGAGCCGCTTGGCGACGTCCTCGGCGGTCACGCCCGTGGCCTTGGTGAGCGGGCGCAGGTCGAGGATGCACTCGTGCGCGACGAGCCCGCCGGGGCCGGCGTACAGCACCGGGTAGTGCTCCCGCAGGCGCGTGGCCAGGTAGTTCGCCGCGAGCACGGCGGTCTCCGTGGCGCGCCGCAGCCCGTCGGGGCCCATGAGCGCGACGTACGCCCACGAGATCGGCAGGATGCCGGCGGAGCCCCACGGGGCGGCCGCGACGGGCGCGACGACCGACCCGGCGGCACGCTCCCCCCGCACCCCGGCGCCCGGCGTCGGGTCGCCGGGCAGGTACGGCGCCAGGTGCGCGGCCACCGCGACCGGCCCCACGCCCGGACCGCCGCCGCCGTGCGGGATGCAGAAGGTCTTGTGCAGGTTGAGGTGCGAGACGTCGCCCCCGAGCTCGGCCGGTCGGGCCAGCCCGACCAGCGCGTTGAGGTTGGCGCCGTCGATGTAGACCTGCCCGCCCGCGGCGTGCACCAGGTCGCAGACCTCGCGCACGTGAGCCTCGTAGACGCCGTGCGTGGAGGGGTACGTGATCATGATCGCCGCGACGCGGGGCCCGTGCTGCTCGAGCTTGGCGCGCAGGTCGGCCAGGTCGACCTCACCGTCCCCGGCCGTCGCGACGACGACCACGCGCAGGCCCGCGAGCGCCGCGGAGGCCGCGTTGGTGCCGTGCGCGGACGCGGGGATCAGGCAGATGTCGCGGTGCTCGGCGCCCTCGGCGCGGGTGGCCTCGTGGTACGCGTGGATGGCGAGCAGCCCGGCGAGCTCGCCCTGCGAGCCGGCGTTGGGCTGCACGCTCACGGCGGCGTAGCCGGTGATCTCCGCGAGCCAGTCCTGCAGCTCGGTGACCAGTGCCGCGTACCCCTGGGTCTGGTCGGCGGGCGCGTAGGGGTGGACGTCCGCGAGCTCGGGCCAGGAGATGGGCTCCATCTCGGCCGTCGCGTTGAGCTTCATGGTGCACGAGCCCAGCGGGATCATCGTCCGGTCGAGCGCCAGGTCCTTGTCGGACAGGCGCCGCAGGTAGCGCAGCATCGCCGTCTCGGAACGATTCACGTGAAACACGGGGTGCGTGAGGAAGTCGGTGCTGCGCAGCAGCTCGGCGCGCGGCTCGGCGCGCCCACCCTCGGACGTACCGGAGGGCGCCGTCCCGTCGGCCCCGACCGGGGCGGTGGTGACGCCGGCGACGACGAACGCGTCCAGCACGGCCTGCACGTCGGCCGTCGTCGTGGTCTCGTCGCACGCGACCTGCACGTGGTCGGCGTCGGCGACCCACAGGTTGATCCCCGCCTCGGCGGCGGCCCGTGCCACGTCCGCCGCCCGGCCCGGCACCTGCGCGCGCACCGTGTCGAACACGTCCTCGTGCACGACCGTCACGCCCAGGTCGCGCAGCCCGTGCTGCACCGCCCGCGCGAGCCCGTGCACCCGCCGCGCGATCGCCCGCAGCCCGTCGGGCCCGTGGTAAACCGCGTACATCGACGCGACGATCGCCAGCAGCGCCTGCGCGGTGCAGATGTTGCTCGTGGCCTTCTCCCGGCGGATGTGCTGCTCGCGGGTCTGCAGCGCGAGGCGGTAGGCGGGGGCGCCGTCGGCGTCGACGGACACGCCCACGAGGCGCCCGGGCAGCGTGCGCTCGAGCCCGGTGCGCACGGCCATGAACGCCGCGTGCGGACCGCCGCCGAACAGCGGGACGCCGAAGCGCTGCGCCGAGCCGACCGCGACGTCGGCGCCCAGCTCGCCGGGCGACGTCACGAGCGTCAGCGCGAGCAGGTCCGCGGCGACCGTGACGAGGGCGCCGCGCTCCTTGGCAGCGGCGACGACCGGCCGCAGGTCGCGCAGCGCGCCCGACGCCCCCACCTGCTGCACGACGACGCCCACGAGCGGCCCGTCCACCTCGGGCAGCCCGTCGGTGAGGTCCGCGACGACGACCGGCAGCCCCACGGCCTGCGCACGCCCCCGCGCCACCGCCAGCGACTGGCCGAACAGGTCGGCGTCCAGCACGACCGTGCCCGTCGTCGCCCGCGACGCGCGCCACATCAGCGCGACGGCCTCGGCCACGGCCGTCGCCTCGTCGAGCAGCGACGCGTTCGCGACGTCCAGACCCGTCAGGTCGGACACGACGGTCTGGAAGTTGAGCAGCGCCTCCAGACGACCCTGCGAGATCTCCGGCTGGTACGGCGTGTAGGCCGTGTACCAGGCGGGCGACTCCAGCACGTTGCGGCGGATCACGGCGGGCGTGACGGTGCCGTAGTACCCCTGCCCGATCATCGGGCGCAGCACGCGGTTGCGGCCGGCGATCGCCCGCAGGTCCGCCAGCACCTGCTCCTCGGAGCGTGCGGCGGGCAGGTCGAGCGGGCGGTCCGTGCGGATCGAGGCCGGCACGGCGGCGTCGACGAGCGCGCCGAGGTCGTCGTACCCCAGCGCGGCGAGCATGCGGGAGGTCTCGTCCCCGCGGGGGCCGATGTGCCGGTCGGCGAAGCCGTCGGCGGCCGGCGAGCGGCGCGGCGGGACGCCGGGCGTCGGGGCGGCGGACGGGACGGGCGGCACGGCGAGCTCGGTCACGGGTGCTCCACGGGGTCGTCCGGTCGTGCCGACGCACGGCCCGGGACGGGCAGGGGCTCCCCGCTCTGTCATCCACCCCGTACGGGGTGACCTGAGAGTTTGGCCGGTCCGCCATGAGCACGCCCCGACGGGACGCGGCTCCGGGGCGCGCCGGCTTGCACCGTCGGTGGGCACCGGACCTGGCCGGTGCCGCTTTCCAGAGTTGCCTGGCCGCGGCGGTACGGGGTGCCTGAGAGATTCCCGGGGAGGGTTGCTCCTTCGGCGTCCCGCGCTGCCGTCCTCACGGACGGCCGGCGGGAGCTCTCCCGCCGCGGTTCGAGCAGCGTGTTCAGTTGTGCTGGATCTGCCGGCCAGCCTACGGCACGGGTCCCCGCCGCGGAGGGGCGGCGGCGGTCGGACCGCCGCCGCGGCCGCCGGTCCCGGACGGGGGGCGACACTGGTGACGTGGAGCCGGTCCACGGCCCGGCGACGGAGCACGGGCTGGAGCAGCACGCCACGCTGACCACGGTCGCGCGGCAGCTGCTCGACGTGCTCGCCGCGACGCAGGCCGACGTCGACGCGGACGTCGACGCCCGGGTGGCCGACAACCCGGCGCTCGTGCGAGGGACCCCCCGGCGGTGCCGCTGGTGCGCCTCGACGCTGCACCGCGGCCGGTGCCCGACGTGCAGCGGCTCCGGGGCCGATCTGCGCTCCCAGGACCCCGCCGCGCCGGCGGACGAGCGCGACCGGGTCCGCCGCGACGCGCGAGCCCTGGTCCCGCCGGGTGCGGAGGACGACGTCGACGCGGCCGTCGCGCTCCTCGACGACCGCGGCCTGCTGCCGTCCGACGCACCCGACCCGCCGGCACCGCGGCTCGCGGCCGCCCTGGCCGCTGTCCGCGCCGTCGCGCCCCCCGGCACGGCCGAGCGCGGGCTGCGCGCGAGCCTCGTCGCGCAGGCGCGCTGGCACGTGCGGCACGGCGCGCCGGACCTCGCGCTCGTGCTCGTCCGCGACCACCTCCCCCGCATCGGCACCCCGGACCTCGCGCGGGACGTCGGCGCGTCGCCGGCGGCGCTCGAGGCGGCGATGCACGTCGTGCGGCGCCTGACGCCCGCACCGCTGCCCCGTGGCGCGTCCGACGGCCCCGCGACACCGCCGGACGTCGTCGTCCGTGAGGTCGACGGGCGGCTCGTCGTCGACGCGCTCGGGCCGGAGGACCTCGGCATCAGGCTCGACGACGAGCTCACCGCCCTGCCGCTCGACGCGGCGGCGGCCGCGTGGCGCGACGCCCACGTCTCGGCGGCCCGGCAGCTCGTCTACCTGCTGGGACGGCGTGCCGACACGCTGCGCCGCGTCACCGCGGTGGCGGTGGAGGTGCAGGAGGGCTTCGTCCGGCACGGGCCGTCGGCGCACCAGCCCCTGACCCGCGCGCAGGTGGCCGCCCGCCTGGGGCTGCACGCGTCGACCGTCTCGCGCGTCGTCGCCGGGGCGGTCGTCGCGCTGCCGGGCCGCCGCGTGCTGCCGCTCGCCGACCTGTTCGGCACGTCCCTCGCTGCGCGCGACGCCGTCGCGGCCCTGTTCGCGTCCGACGACCCGCCGCACACCGACGCCGAGGCGGCCGAGCGTCTCGCGGCCCGCGGCATCCGCGTGGCCCGCCGCACGGTCGCGAAGTACCGCGCGACCCCGTCCACCGCTCGGTGAGCGGACGCGCCTGGTCGTCGGGGTCGACGTGCTCCGGGTCGGCGGTGCGGTCAGGCCGTGGTCGGGTCGGCGAACGCCCGCTCGAACCAGCCGCCGGGCGGTACGTCGACGGGGGGCGGCTCGACGGCGTGCCGCGGCCGCTCGGGCTCGCGGGGCCACAGGACCTCGGTCCTGCCGGCGGCTGACCGCAGCGCCGCGGCAGCCACGGTGACGCGCGACTCGTCGATGCCGAGGCCGGGGTGCGCGACGACGACCACCAGGTCGCCGGGCGGCGGCTCCGGGGTCAGCCACAGCTGGGTCGACCACTCACGGCCACCGCCACCCCCGCCGCGGTACGCGAGGAACGGCCCGTCCGGCGCGGGCCAGGCGGGTCGGCCGGCGACGACGGTCCGGCCGTCGGCGAGCTCGACGCCGACGAGCAGCCCCGCGTGGAACCTCGCGTGCACGTCGTCGGACGGCTCCGGATCGAGGCGGAGACGGATCGCCAGGTCGATCTGCAGACCCACCGTGCAGCGGGAGAGGCCGACCAGCAGGACCGCAGCGTCGGGGGACCGCCCGATGACGCCGCTCACGCCGACGGCGGCGGGCACCTCGTTGTCAGGAGGGGCGAACCGGAGCCTCGCCCGGTCGAGGTCGTCGTCGTCGTCGCCGGAGAGCGCGATGGCCGCGTGCATGGACCCGACCCTGGGTGACGTCGGTCCCCCGCGTCAACGGGGTCACGGAAGCGCGGTTCGTGGGTGGGAAGAGCTCTTCGCACCCCCGGACGCGCGGCGCGCGCACGCCCGTGGCACGGAACGTGCATGGAGGGGGGTGACGGAGTCCGCAGCGGGGAAAGGGATGCGCCCATGCATGACATCGACCGAGCCCTCTTCGAGATGGGCCAGGAGAACGCCTGGGAGGGCGAGTCCGAGGACGAGCTCGGTGGGCAGACCGAGATCGGCCTGGCGACCGAGCTGCTCGAGGTCACGTCGGAGGAGGAGCTGGACCGGTTCCTCGGCGACGTGCTGCGCAGCGCGGTGGGCGCCGGCAAGGCGTTCGCGTCGTCGAGCGCCGGCCGCGCCGTCGGCGGGCTGCTGAAGTCCGCCGCCAAGCAGGCGCTGCCGCACGTCGGGCGCATGGTCGGTGGCGCCGTGCCGTGGATCGGCGCCGACGCGGGCGGCAAGGTCGGCGGCTTCGTCGCCGGCAGGCTCGAAGCCGACCTGGAGGGCCTGTCCCAGGAGGACCGCGAGTACGAGGTGAGCCGCGCGTTCGTGCGCTTCGCCGACGAGACCGCACGGATCGCGGCCGGCGCGCCCCCCGGGGTGCCGCCGCAGGTCGCCGCCCAGCGTGCCGCCACCGCCGCGGCCCGCCGCCACCTGCCGCCGCTCGCCCCCGTCGTCGCGGGCATGCGACCGCCCGCACCCGGCGGCCCCACGCGGCCCGGCGGCCACCGCACGACCGGCCGCTGGGTGCGCCGCGGCCGCAACATCGTCCTGCTCGACGCGTGAGGAGAGGTGCCATGACCTACCAGAGCAACGACCAGCGCGAGTGGTCCGGCGAGGTGTCCCTGCAGGAGTGGGAGCTGCCCGGCACGTCCGGTGAGAGCGAGTGGTCCGGCGAGTCGGAGTCGGAGTCCGAGTGGTCGGGCGAGGGCGAGTCCGAGTGGTCCGGCGAGTCCGAGTGGTCGGGCGAGGGCGAGTCCGAGGACGAGCTCGCGTACGAGCTGCTCGAGATCACGTCGGAGGAGGAGCTCGACCAGTTCCTCGGCAAGCTCGTCAAGGGTGCGGGAAAGTTCCTGAGCTCGGGCGTCGGCAAGGCCGTCACGGGTGCGCTGAAGAGCGTCGCCAAGGTCGCCCTGCCGGTGGTGGGGTCGGCGATCGGCAGCTTCGTCGCACCGGGCGTGGGCACCGCGATCGGCGGCAAGCTCGGCTCGATGGCCTCCAAGCTCCTCGAGGCCGAGGAGGCCGAGGCGCTGGGCGAGGAGGAGGCCGACCTCGAGGCGGCCCGTCGGTTCGTGCAGCTCGGCCGGGCCACCGCCCGGTACGCGGCCGCCGCGCCACCCTCGGTACCGCCGCGGACCGTGGCCCGCAGCGCGACGATCGCCGCCGCGCGCCGCTACGCGCCCGCGCTGGTACGGCCCTCGACGCCCGGGTGGCGCAGCCGGCGCGGGCAGCGGGTGGGACCCGCGTACGGCCCGCGCACGGGGCGGCCGCAGGGCGGCGGGTACGGCTCGCCCGGCGGGTTCGGCTCGTCCGGGTACGGCCGGTCCGGCACGTCGCGGTACGCCGGCGACGGACGCACGTCGTCCGGCCGGTCCGGCCGCCGTCGGGCTCCGCGCCCGGACCCGCGGTGGGGCGCGTGGGGCGGTGACGTCTGGCCCGTCGCGGGCCCGTGGCCCGGGTGGAGCACGCCGTGGGAGGACGGCGCCGACGTCTGGGACGGTGCCGACGACGGCACCGGCGAGAGCGGGTTCGAGTTCGCATGACCACGCGTGCGGACCGCCACCCCGTCCCGGACGGCGCCACCCTCGCGCCGGCGCTCGTCGCGCAGGAGGCCGAGGCGCTGCTCGTGCGCCTCGGCCGGCTGCGGCCGTTCGTCATGACCGAGACGATGGTGCTGGCGGCGGCCCTGCCGTACGACGCGCACCGGGCGATCGAGCGGTTCCTGCACGTCGGCCGCACGGCCCTGCGGGACGAGGTCGAGGGCTTCCTCGACTGGCTCACCGGCCCGGGGGCGGCCGCGCCCGCGTGGGAGCAGCAGCGCCGGTTCGTCGCGATCCGCATGCGGTTCAACGACGTCCTGTCCCAGCTCGACGTGTTCGCCGAGGTGGTGACGCAGCGCAGCGAGCAGGGCACCGGCGTGTGGCTGTCGGGCCTCGACCGGCTGGCCGCCGACGCGGTGGGCATGCCGGACCCGCCGGTCGAGCCGCCGCCGCTGGTCTGCTACCTGGCCCGGGGGGCCGGCGCGGCGATCCGCCGGGCGCGCACGCGGCTGCCGGGCGGGCGCCTGTCGCCCGTCGCCGTCATCCGCGTCCCGCGCGAGCGGATGGTGGGGCACGGCGTCGCGTCGTCGCTGATCCACGAGGTGGGCCACCAGGTCGCGGCCCAGCTCGAGCTGGTGCCGTCCCTGCAGGACGCGATCGCCCGGCGGCGCGCGCGTGCGGGGCCGGCGGAGGCCGCCGCGTGGGACGGGTGGCACTCGACGGTCTCGGAGTGCGTCGCGGACCTGTGGTCCGTCGGCAAGCTCGGCATCTCCTCGACCCTGGGCCTGCTGGCCGTCGTGAGCCTGCCGCGCTCCCTGACGTTCCGGCCGCCGCGCGGCGACCCGCACCCCATGCCGTACGTGCGGGTCCTGCTGTCCGCGGCGATCGGCCGCACGTTCTACCCGCACCCGCAGTGGGACGCGCTGGTCGCCGCGTGGAAGGCCTGCTACCCGGTGCAGGACGTGACCCCGGAGCTGCAGGCGGACATCACCCGCCTCGAGGGCACGGCCGACGACTTCGCCGACCTCATGGCCGGGCACCGCCCTCCCCTGCTCGGCGGTCGCGCGATCGCCGACGTCCTGCCGCTGGCGACCCGGACGCCGGAGCACCTGCTGACGCTGCGGCGCACGTGGGGGGACGACCTGGGCGTGCTGGCCCGGCGCCCCCCGACGCTCGTGTTCGCCGTCATGGGCCAGGCGCGCGGCGCCGGGCTCGTCGCCCCGCAGCAGGAGTCCGCGGTGCTCGCCGACGTGCTGGCCGCCTGGGCGGTCCGCTCGTCCATCGACGTCATGGCGCGCCCCCATCACGCGCGTCCCCGTCCCGCACACCAGCGCCCCGCGGCACCCGTCGCGGCCAGCGCCCAGCCCTGAAGGGAAGTGCCATGGTCAAGATCCAGACGCCGCGGTTCGTCGACGGCGAGGTGCGGTTCACCGCCACCGAGCTCGTCCGCAACCACCGGTACGAGGCGCGGCTGGTCGGTCCGGTGGAGTTCGGGACGATCGACCGCGTGGTGCAGACGAACGCGAACGGCACCGCGGCGAAGGTCGGCGTGCCCCTCGTCGACGCACCCTCCGGGCCGTACGTCGTGCAGGTCGTCGACGTCGGCGTGACGCCCGAGGTGGTCGTCGCGGAGAGCGAGTTCCACGTGGTCGGCACGGTGACGGCCGACGAGGAGCCGCCGCCCGCGCGCGTGCAGCTCGCGCGCACGGCGACGACCCCCACGAGCGACGTCGTGCTCACGCAGGAGATCCTGCGGGTGACGCGGGCGCGCCGGTTCGCGGAGTACCAGCTGCACGTCGACCGCGCGCTGCAGCGCGAGACGAACGGGGCGTTCTCGCCGGCCGCGTACGACGTGATCCTGCGCGCGACCCGGGAGTTCCTCGAGCGCGACACCACGACGATCATCGACCCCGGCGGCAACTACCTCGAGGGCGGCAACCTCCCGTACCTCGAGAACGTCGCGAGCCGGTACCCCGACGCGCGCCTCGGCCGCACGGCCGCGGACGGCGTCGCGGACATCGACGAGGAGCTGCTCGTCCGGCCGGCACCCGTCGAGCTGATCTGGACGTACTGGGACGAGGAGGGCGCGACCTTCCAGGCGATGAACCTGATCCTCGCGCGGTTCCAGAACCGGCGGCTGCCGAACGGTCTCGCGCTCGAGCGGTTCTCCCTGAGCTACCTGCGTCCGCTGCGCAACCTGCTGTACACGTGGGGCGACCACGAGATCGACCGCCTGACGGTGCGGCGGCGCGCCGCGGAGTACGAGTACGAGTACGGGCTGAGCCTCATCGGCCGCGCCGTGCCCGGCTCGCTGCAGTACGTGGAGCGGCGCAGCCAGTTCCTCGAGTCGTTCCACACGCTGCTGCACGAGGCGCTGCGGTTCCACCGGCTCGACGACGACACCACGGTCGTGGCGGACGGGTTCCCCGTCCTCAACGCGCTGCGCGACCTGCACCGGACCCTCGCGCCGGGCGCGGAGAACCAGTTCGACGGCGTGGCGCTGCAGTCGCGCATCGAGGCGATGGCCATGCAGTACGTGCTGGCCCAGCCCGAGATGCGCGAGTTCCTGGGCGGGCGGCCGATGGTGCCGTACGAGGAGCCCTGGATGGACAAGGTCGACACGGTGCGCGCGCTGTGCGGCTGGGGCGACACGTCCGTCATGAGCTTCCACGAGCTGGCGGTGCACGGCGAGCAGCTCGTCATGAGCGTCCGCTGGGGCGACTGGAGCGACATCTCCCTGACGGCCGACTCGGCCGCCAACTGGGCCCGGCTCATGCGCGACCCCGTGCACCGGTACGTGCACGCGTACCGCACGGTCACGGGGGTGGACCTGCAGCTCGGGGTCGACGCGACGATGCCGGCCGTGCTGCTGGCCCGCCGCAACCGCGCACGCGTGCGCGCCTAGGGGCGTGCGTCGTGCTCGACCTGACGTCCTCGCTGTTCCTCGGCCTGCACCACCCGGCAGGCGACCGCGCCGGGTGGACGTCCCTGACGACGGGCCGTGCGGCGGCGCTCGACGAGCCGGTGGCCGCCCGCCGGGTCGCCGCACGCGTCGCGGCCCGGCTCGGGGCTCCCGCCGGCATCGTGCACCGCTCGGCGCTGCACGCGCTCGTCGACGTCGTGGACGTGCTCGCACCGTCGGCGGTGCTGGTCGACGCGGGGGCGTACCCGCTGGTCAGGCTCGCGGCGGGTGCGACGGCGCCGGTGGTCCGCGCGTTCGGGCACCACGACGTCGACGACGTCGCGCGGCTCCTCGCGGGCGAGGGCGCGGGGCACGGGCGGGGCGCGCGTACCGGGCGGCGGCCCGTCGTCGTGACGGACGGCTGGTGCGCCGCGTGCAACCGGCCCGCGCCGCTCGCCGCGCTCGAGCGCGTCGTGCGCGCGGCGGGCGGCACGCTCGTCGTCGACGACACGCAGGCGTTCGGGGTGCTCGGCCCCGGCGGGTCGGGCACGTGGCGCTGGGCCGGTGGGCGGCCCGTCGGCGCGGTCCAGGTCGTCTCGCTGGCGAAGGGCCTCGGGGCGCCCCTGACCGTGACGACCGGGCCGCGGGACGTCGTCGCGCGCCTCGCGGTGCACGGCACGCGGTGGCACGCGAGCCCGCCGACGGCCGCCGACCTGCGGGCCGCGGACCGCGCGACCGACCCCGCGGGCGGCCCGGTGCTGGCACGGCGCCGGCGTCGCCTGTGGTGGCTGGTCCGCGCGCTGCGCGCGGGTCTGCGGCGGCTGGGGCTCGCGGTCGTGGGGCGCCCGTTCCCCGTCGTCCACGCGCGCGTCCCCGACCCGGCACGGGTCGCACGCGTGCTGCGCGGGCGCGGCGTCCGGGCCCTCGTCCTGGCCCCGGCGTGCCTGCCGGGGCCCGTCCTGACGTTCGTCGTCACCGCGGAGCACGCCCCGGCCGACGTCGAGCACGTCCTGGCCGCCCTGCGCGGCGCCGTGCCGGGCACCGGCCTGCCCACCGTCCCGACGGCGGTGCCGCGATGATCGTCGACGCCCACTGCCACGCCGGCCTGGGCGACGTCATGCCCGACCCGCTGGGCGACGACCGCCCCGACGCCGCGCTGCACCGGTACGCCGTCCGCGCCCGGCGCGCCGGCGTCGACCACACGCTGCTCATGGCCCCGCCGTCGGACGACTACCCCGCCGCCAACCGGCGGGTCGCCCGCATCGTGGCCGCCGACCCGCGCCGGTGGACGGGTGTCGTGTTCGTCGGCACGCGCCCCGACGCGGGCCGCATCGGGGCCATGGTCACCACGGCCGTCGACGCGTGGGGGTTCCGCGCGGTCAAGGTGCACTGGCGCGACGGCCCGATGACCGACGAGGTCGCCCGCGTCGCCGACGCCCGCGCGCTGCCCGTCGTGCACGACCCCGGCGGCGACGTCGACCAGGTCGCGCACTTCGCCACGCGCTGGCCCGACGTCGCGTGGGTCGTGCCGCACCTGTCGTCGTTCGCCGACGACTGGCGCGCGCAGACCCGGTTCGCCGACCTGCTCGTGCGGCTGCCCAACGTCCACACCGACACGTCCGGCGTCCGCTACGTCGACGTGCTGCTCGACGCCGTGCGGCGTGCGGGCGCCCACAAGGTGCTGCTCGGCACCGACGGGCCCTACCTGCACCCGGCGGCCGAGCTCGCGAAGGTCCGCGCGCTGCCGCTCGCGCGCGAGGACCTCGCCCTCGTCCTGGCGGGCAACGTCCGCCGGCTCGTCGCCGCCGTCCGCAGGGCGCCGGCCACCACCCCCGTCCCGGTGTGAGCCGGGACCGATCCACGCGAGGAGACCGACATGTCGAGCATCATGATCGAGCCGGGGACGATGCTGCCGGCGCCGCCGCTGTCGAGGAAGCCCGTGCCCGCGTACAGCGCGGGGAAGCTCGGGTTCGCCGAGGTGAAGCCGCACAACGTCCGCGGCGTCCTCGCCGGGCTCAAGAGCATCCAGAAGCACAAGGCCGAGGCGAAGCAGCCGTACCAGCAGGCGTTCCTGCTGACCTACCGCCACCAGCCGGGCGACCTCGCGCCGCGCGCCGTCATGCCGTACCTGCTGGTGCCGACCACCACGAGCACGACGCCCCCGGCCCGCCCCGCGGACAAGGACCTCGTCGCGTGGCTGGGCAGGCTCGGCGACTGGTACGCGCTGAGCCCCGCGCCGCTCGCGCTCCCCGCGCACACCGAACCGCGGTGGGGCCGGGACGTCGGACCGGTCGTCCGCGGGTCGATGGTCGAGCCGCTGGTCAGGTACGCGTTCTACCGGTTCTCGAACTACCGCGACGCCTACGACCTCACGCCGAAGAAGCAGCCGCAGCAGAAGGGCGCGGACGTCGCGTGGAAGGAGATCGCGGAGTACCTCTACGAGCTCGCGTCCGAGCTGGGGTCCGTCGGCTGAGGACGGGCCCGCGCCGCCGTGCGGTAGCCGAGCGCGCGGCGGCTCACGCCGAGCAGCCGGGCGGCGGCGACCGTGCCGCCGCCCACGTCGAGGGCGACGCGCGTGGCGACGTCGGCCGTGCGGGCCTTGAGCTCCTGCAGGCCGACGCCCGCGCTCAGCGCTTCCCGCACCGCGCTCTCGAGCCCGGACTCCCACGGGGTCCCAGCGGTGAGGGACGACGGGTGCGGCGCGGTGACGGCCGGCGCGGTGACGGTCGGCGCGGTGACGGCCGGCGCGGTGACGGCCGGCGCGGTGACGGCCGGCGCGGTGACGGCCCGGACGGGACGGTCCTCCGGGGGCAGGTCGCCCGGCGTCACGGGACCGTCGCCGACGTGCCGCGCGGCCACCCGCGCCGCGAGCTGCCGCAGCTCGCGCACGTTGCCCGGCCAGTCGTGGCCGCGCAGCGCGTCCGCGACCTCGCGCGACACCTCGGGGGCGTCCTCTGCCTCGTCGCTCCCGGCCTCGACCGACGGCCGGTGGCGTACCGCCGCGCGCACCGCTGCGACGTCACCGCCGAGCCGCTGCTCGGCGAGGAAGTGCCGGAACAGCGGCAGCACGTCGTCGGGGCGCTCGCGCAGGGGCGGGACCCGGAGCGTCGTGGCCGCCAGCCGGTGGTACAGGTCCGCGCGGAACCCCTCGGTCCGCAGGTCGCGGTGGGTCGCGGCGACGAGCCGGAAGTCCGTGCGGCGGCGCCGCGTGCCGCCGACCGTCTGGTAGGTCCCTTCCTGCACGACGCGCAGCAGCGCGGCCTGCAGCGCCGCGGGCAGCTCACCGACCTCGTCGAGGAAGAGCGTGCCGCCGTCAGCGCGCGCGAACGCGCCCTCGTGGGCCGTCGTCGCACCCGTGAAGGCCCCCTTCTCGTGCCCGAAGAACTCGCTGCCGGAGAGCGTCGGCACGACGGTCGTGCAGTCCAGCAGGACGAGCTCGTGCTCGCGTCGTCGCAGGTCCACGCGGTGCACGATGTGCGCCGCGACCTCCTTGCCGGCGCCCGTCTCCCCCAGCAGCAGCACGGGCGCGGTCGACCAGCGCGCCACCTCGACGAGGTCCCGCAGGAACAGCCGCCAGGCCGACGACGTGCCGATCGCACCTGCCCGCCGGGCCTCCGCACGGACGAGCTCGTCGACGTCCTGCCACCGGCGCAGCCGGTCGAGCACGGGCCGCAGGTCGTCGCCGGTGAGGTGCACGACGTCCGCCGCCCCGCACGCGAGCAGCGACCACGGGTCGACGTCGACGCCGGGTGCGAGGGCCACGAGGACCCGGCCGGGGCTGTCGGCGAGCCGCGCCGGGTCAGGTGCCGCGTGCGGGTCGGTCAGCAGCACGACGCCGGGCTCGTCGGCCGCGACCGCTCGTCCGTCGGCGTCCGCCGCGTCCGCGTCGCGCAGGCCCGCTGCCGTCAGCCGGGCACGCGTCGCAGGGCGGCAGGGCGCTGCGACGCGGAACCACGCCATGCCGCCCCCGTCCGCCACGCGGCCGGGCGGACCTCGCAGGCCGCGGCGTCACCGGACCCGCACCGACACCCCCAACGACCGACGACGCTCCCCCTGCGTCGGGGCAACCGCACGACACCGCGAGCGGTGTCTGGGCGTCCGGCTCCGCAGCGGTGCGGCCCGGTCTGCTCCCGTCCTCGCAGTCTCTGCCCCGGTCGGAACCCCGGTCAAGGGCGGGCCCGTGATACATGACCAGGCCACCAGATCGACCCGCCGGGCGTGGAGGCTTGACGTTAAACCTCCCGACCGGACAGCATTCGGACAACCCGCTCCTGCAACGCTGCAGACCGGCGGGCACGTCGTGGGCGTCGTGGACGCCTGCGGCAACCGCAGGGGGAAGCAGCACCGCGATCCCGCCCTCGACGTGGAGGGCCAGGTCGTCCGCGTCCTCCTGCCGGTCGGCGACCGAGGAGGAGTATCGATGGGGATGACTCGCAGAGGGCCACGCGGCACGCACCACAGGACGACAGCCGTGGTCACAGGGGCCGCGCTCGCACTGGGAACGGCGGCAGTGATGGCACCACCAGCAGCAGCAGCCGAGGGCGTCGCGCCCGACCCGTGGGTGTCGGTGACACCCGAGGGGTACTACCGGTTCACCGCGCCGCAGGCGGTGGTCCACGAGCTCGTCGGCGGCACGCCGCAGGTCGTGGAGCTGCAGGGCAACATCGGCCCGGCGGGCACGTGGTCCGACCTGGCCATGGACCCCAGCGGCACGGACTACCCGACGCAGGTCGGGATCCTGGACCCGGGCCTGTACTACTACCAGTACACGGCGACGTTCCCGGACCGCACCAAGAAGTCCTTCCGCAACCCGGACACCCCCGTGACGATCGCGTCGAAGCCCACCTGGAGCACGTTCTTCGTGCCCGGGCCGTCGGTGCAGTGGATGGCCGACGTCCCGAACGGCGGTGCGGTCACGGAGCTGACGTGGGAGAGCCCCGTCTCCGGTGACGAGCGCACGTCGCTGGTCTGGACGCCGCCCGGCTACGACGCCGAGCGCGAGGATGCCTACCCGGTGCTCCACCTGCTGGCCGACACGGGCCAGTCCGCGGACGAGTGGACCGAGCTGGGCCGTGCGCGGCAGGTGCTCGACAACCTCGCCGCCGAGGGCGACCTGACGCCGATGGTCGTCGTGATGTCGCAGATCGGCGGCTCGGACCCGGGCGCCGACCTCCTCGACGGCGTCGCCGCGGCCACCCGCG
This sequence comes from Cellulomonas wangleii, assembly GCF_018388445.1. Taxonomy (NCBI): domain Bacteria; kingdom Bacillati; phylum Actinomycetota; class Actinomycetes; order Micrococcales; family Cellulomonadaceae; genus Cellulomonas; species Cellulomonas wangleii. Next base: position 87,799 of record NZ_CP074405.1, on the reverse strand, counting down.
ACGCGTACCACGTGTCGCAGGAGGACCAGGCGCTGGCCGGGATCGGCGCCGGCGCCCAGCAGGCGCTGACGGTGCTGCGCACCGACCCCGGCGTCTTCCGCGAGGTCGCGTCGTTCTCGGGGCGCCTCACGGGATCGATCAGCGCCACGACGGCGCGTGAGATCAACGAGGGCACCGACCGGCTGCGCGTCTACGTCGGCAACGTGCTCGACCCCGCCTACAACCCGACGCACGACATGCTGCGGGCACTGGAGCGCGCGGGTGTCGAGCACGAGTTCGACGGCGTCGACCCCGACACCGGCGGCACGTGGGACACGTGGCGCGAAGGGCTGCGGGACTTCGCGTCGCGCGTCTTCACCGACGCCGGCCACGGCCCGCGCGAGGGTCACGGCCCGCTCGACGAGCGCTACACGGCGCCCGCCACCGGGTCGATCACCACGCCGCACGTGGACGAGGACGGCATCGTCACCTTCGAGACGGGCACGCAGTTCAAGGACGCCAAGGACGTCACCGTGTGGGCCAACTGGGCCCCCAACGGTGCGTGGTTCCGCGTGCCGATGACGAAGGTCGGCGACCGCTGGCGGCTGCAGATGGGCCCGCTCGACGGGTTCTACTACTACCGGTACGTGGTCGACGGGGTCGACGTGAAGGACCCCGAGGACACGGTCAACACCCTCACCGGTGTCAGCCCGCTGTTCGTCCCGGGCGAGACCGACCGCCTGCTCGGGGACCTTCCTGCGGAGGACCGCGGCAACCTGGAGGTCCTGACCTACCAGAGCGCCGTCGCCAACGAGGAGCGCAAGGCGTACGTCTGGACGCCGAAGGGCTACGACCCGGACCGCGCCGAGCCCTACCCCGTGCTGTACCTCAACCACGGTGGCGGGCAGAACTACGGCGACTGGGTCGAGGTGGGCCGCGCGCCGCAGATCCTCGACCACTACATCAAGGACGGCGCGATCGTCCCGATGGTGGTCGTCATGGGGAACGGCAACTCGCCGGACTTCCCGGCCGAGCTCATGGAGAACCTCGCACCCGCCGCGCGGGCCGAGTACAACATCGCGGACGACGCGGCCGGCCAGGCCATCGCCGGGCTGTCGATGGGCGCCATGAACACGCTCAACACGTGGCTGACCCGCCCGGGCCAGTTCGGGTGGATGGGCGCGTTCTCCGGCGGCCTGTTCTTCAACACCCCGCAGTTCGACCCCGCCGCCGTCAACGCCGAGACCCGCCTGGCGCGGATCTACACCGGTGACAAGACCGACTTCACGTACCAGGCGACGATGGACCTCCTGGACCTCCTGGAGTCCAACGGGATCGACCACGAGTTCGCCGGCGTCACGCAGGGCCCGCACGGGTTCGACGTGTGGTCGAAGAACCTGATCGACCTGCTGCCGCGCCTGTTCCGCGACCCGGCCACCACCGAGGGCGTCGAGCTGAAGGCCGTCGTGCCGGAGGGCCAGGACGGCGTCCTGGCGCTGTCGGTCGCGGCCGACAGCGTCACGCTCGACGGGCCGCAGAACACCGGCACCGCGCTGCGGTTCCGGGGCCAGCTGCCCGCGGTGACGGTCGTCGACTCCCGCTCCGTCTCGCAGGCGGGGGTCACGGGGTGGGCGGTCACCGGCCAGGCGTACTCGTTCGACTCCGGCTCGCGTCTGCTCGACGCGAAGCACCTGGGCTGGACGCCGCGTGTCGAGACCCCGCGTGCGGGGATCGTCGCCGGTGACGCCCGCGCCACCGCGCTCACCGGCGGCGAGGGCCTCGTCATCCCGGGGCGTCTGGCGTCGGCCACGCCGGAGGGCCGTCTCGGCACGACGACGCTGGGCGCGGACCTCGTGCTCGACGTCCCGGTCGAGACGATGCCCGGCGAGTACACGGGCACGCTCAGCCTGTCGCTGTTCCCCGTCGACTGACCGACGGACCGACGAACCGACGCGCGGCGGGGCACCACCCCGCCGCGCGTCGGCCCGAGGAGACACCCATGCACCGCACGCGCACGGCCGACCTGCCCCGCACCTCCCGGCCCGCCGGCGCCACCGTGCTGCTCACCGCGCTGGTCGCTGCACTGCTCGCTGCACTGCTCGCTGCGCTGGTCGCCGTGGCCTGGCCGACCGCGGCGACGGCGGCGGCCGAGGTCGCGCCGACGCCGGCGCAGCCCGACGACACCGTGACGTGGACGGTCCAGCCGGCGACCGCGGAGGGCCCCGACGACCGCATCTCGCTGCGGCACGTCCTGGACCCCGGCGCGTCGGTGGCCGAGCACGTGACGATCACCAACCTCGGTGAGACCGCCGCGACGTTCGCCGTCTACGCCGGGGACGGGGTGCTGTCCGACAGCGGGTACTTCGACCTGCCGCCGACCGGGACCCCGCCCCGCGACGGCGGGTCGTGGGTCGCCCTCGGCACCGTCGAGGGCGCGCAGGCCCAGGAGGACGGCACGCTCCTCGTCTCGCTCGACGCCGGCGCCGCCGTGACCGTGCCCCTGACGATCACCGTGCCCGCCGACGCCCGACCCGGTGACCACCCGGCCGGCGTCGTGGCCGAGCTCGTCGCCGGCGACGACCTGCGTCTCGCGGCGCGCAACGGCGTGCGGCTGCACCTGCGCGTCACGGGCGACATCGAGGCGGGGCTGGCCCCCACCGACGTCACGACACGGTGGGAGCCGTCGTGGAACCCCTTCGCCCCGGGCACGGTCCACGTGAGCTACCGGGTCGAGAACACCGGCGACGTCCGCCTCGCGGCCCGCGCCGTGACCACGCTGGCCGGCCCGTTCGGCGTCGCCGCCGCGGAGGACCGCACCGAGGTCCGCGAGGTGCTGCCCGGTCAGCAGGTGCTCGTCGAGGCGGCCGTCCCGGTCTGGCCGGTGGTGCGCGTCACCGGGCACGTCGACACCCGCCCGTGGGTGGTGGGCGAGGACGTCGTCGACGCCGCGCTGCGCACCGGGTCCGCGCAGGTCACCGTGTGGACGGTGCCGTGGACGCAGCTCGCGCTGCTGGTGCTCGTCGTGGGTGGCGTGCTCGGGGTGCGGTGGTGGCGCCGGCGGTCCGCCGCGACCCTGCAGGCGCGGATCGACGCGGCGGTGGCCGCCGCCCGCGACCCCGAGCCGGTCGGGTCACAGCAGGCCGGTGACCGCCTGCATCCCGAGGCTGGTCGCCGCCACGGCGAGTGACAGCGCACCGCCCAGCGCGAGCGGCCGCCAGCCGGCGCGGCGCAGTGCGTCGACGGGCGTGAGCAGCCCGACGCCCGCCAGTGCGACCGCGGTCAGGGCGTGTGCCCCGGTGTCGGCCCCGGCCTCCCACGCGGCGGGGAACCAGCCGAGCGTCGTGACGGCCGACGCGACCAGGAAGAGCACGAGGAACGGCGGGACGAGCCGGGTCCACGGCGTCCCACCGCCGGTGGCGTGCGCCGCCGCGCGGTCCCGCCGCGCCTGCCGCACCGCCAGCGCGAGCGTCACCGGCACGATCGCCAGGGTGCGGGTGAGCTTGACGACGACGGCCGTCTCGAGCGCGAGCGCGCCGTAGGCCGTGGCCGCGGCGACGACCGAGGACGTGTCGTTGACGGCGGTGCCCGCCCACGTCCCGAACCCCTCCTGCGACAGCCCCATCGCCTCACCCAGCAGCGGGAACGTGATCGCGCCGAGCGCGTTGAACGTGAAGATCGTCGCCATGGCCGTCGCGATGGTCGTCTGCGACGCCCGGATCACGGCACTGGTCGCCGCGATGGCCGACGCCCCGCAGATGCCCGTGCCGACACCGATGAGGGTGCGGGTGTCGGAGTCCAGGCCGAGGCGGCGACCGAGCAGCACCGCCAGGACCAGCACGACCGTGAGCGTCACGAGCATCACGGGCAGCGCCGCTCCCCCGGTCCGCGCGACCTGACCCAGCGAGAGCCCGAACCCCAGCAGCACCACCGCCGCCTGCAGCGCGAACGTGGAGCACGTGCGGGCCCCGGGCTCCAGCGCGTGCGCCCACGCGACCGGTCCGCGGGCCAGCACCTCGCGCAGCGCCACACCCATCGCCAGCGCCAGCACGGCGCCGCCGAGCAGCGGCACCGCCGACCCCAGGGCGGCCCCCGCCGCGCCGAGACCCAGGGCCACGGCGATGCCCGGCGCACGCGCGCGCCAGGGTGCGACGGGCACGCCGCGCGGGGTGGGCTCGCGGCCGGGCACGGGACGGTCGGCTTCCGGCACCCTTCCAGCGTCCACCCGTGCACGCCGCACCGCCGCACCAGCCCTGCACGGCGCGACGGCGACGAAGGTGCTGGGATGGGGCCATGGAATTCCGCTACCTCGGCAGCTCGGGGCTCAAGATCTCCGAGATCACGTACGGCAACTGGCTCACCCACGGCTCGCAGGTGGAGAACGAGACCGCGACGCAGTGCGTCCGCGCCGCCCTCGACGCGGGCATCTCGACGTTCGACACCGCGGACGTCTACGCGAACACCAAGGCCGAGAGCGTCCTCGGCGAGGCGCTCAAGGGCGAGCGGCGCGAGTCGCTCGAGATCTTCACGAAGGTGTACTGGCCCACCGGACCGGGCGGCAAGAACGACGTCGGCCTGTCGCGCAAGCACATCATGGAGTCGATCAACGGCTCGCTGCGTCGCCTGCAGACCGACTACGTCGACCTGTACCAGGCCCACCGGTACGACACGGAGACGCCGCTCGAGGAGACGATGCAGGCGTTCGCCGACGTCGTGCGCCAGGGCAAGGCGCTGTACATCGGCGTCTCGGAGTGGACCGCGGACCAGATCCGTGCCGGCCACGCGCTGGCGAAGGACCTGGGCGTGCAGCTCATCTCGAGCCAGCCGCAGTACTCGATGCTGTGGCGGGTCATCGAGGAGGAGGTCGTCCCGACGTCGCGCGAGCTGGGGATCTCCCAGATCGTCTGGTCGCCCGTCGCCCAGGGCGTGCTCACCGGCAAGTACAAGCCCGGCCAGCAGCCGCCCGCGGGGTCGCGCGCCACGGACGAGAAGGGCGGCGCGAACATGATCAAGCGGTTCATGAACGACGACGTCCTCACCCGCGTGCAGGGCCTGCAGCCCGTCGCCGACGAGCTGGGCCTGTCGATGGCGCAGCTCGCGATCGCGTGGGTGCTGCAGAACGACAACGTCGCCGCCGCGCTCATCGGCGCGTCGCGCCCCGAGCAGGTCACCGAGAACGTCAAGGCCGCAGGCGTGACGATCCCGGCCGAGGCGATGGCCCGCATCGACGAGGTCCTCGGCGGCGTCGTCGAGCGCGACCCGGGCAAGACGGCGGAGACGTCCCCGCAGAAGCGCCCCGCCTGACGACGTGACCGGACCGCTCTCCCACCCCGGGTGGGAGGGCGGTCCGGACACCCGGGGCCGTCAGAAGTCGAAGAGGTCCTCGAGCCAGGACTCGCGCTTCTTGCGCTTGCCCCGGTCGTGGCCGTAGCCACCGCGGTCGTCGTACCCGCGCGCGTAGCCGCCGCGGTCATCGCGGTCGTACCCGCGCTCGGGCGGCCGGTCGTACGAGCCGTAATTGCGCGTGTCACCGAGACGGGGGTCCGGCGCGGCAGCGCCTGGGACGGCCCGGGGGTCGACCCCCGGCACCGCGGGCCCGGCACGGTCGATGATCTTGTCGAGCTCACCCCGGTCCAGCCAGATGCCGCGGCACACGGGGCAGTAGTCGATCTCGACGCCCTGGCGCTCGGTCATGACGAGCTGGGCCTGGTCCACGGGGCACTGCATGGTGTGCGCTCCTTCAGGTCGGGACGAGGACGAACCTACGCGAGTCCAGCGTCGGCGCCGGTGCCCCCCTGTGCCGCTGGCCCCACCCCGAGGCGCCGGGCCAGGGCCATCGCGTCGAACGGTGCGCGGACCTTCACGTCGTTGTCGAAGTAGACGTACACGTCCCGGGGGCGGTCCGCGGCCGGCGGTGACACCCGGGGCCCGTCGGGCGGGGTGGCGCCCGTGGACCAGGCGCGGACCTTCGCGGCCCACCGGTCCAGCGACGCGTCGTCGTACCCGGAGACGTACAGCTCGCTCTCCCCGTGCAGGCGCACGTACACGACGTCGCTGGTCAGGTCCTCCAGGTGCGGCCAGCGCCCCGCGGTGTCGGCGACCACGAGGCCGATGTCGTGCGCCCGCAGCAGCGCGGGGAACGCCGGGGTGAGGAACGTGTCGTGCCGGACCTCGAGGACGTGCCGCAGCGGCCGGTCCTGCTCGACGGTCGTCAGCGCGCGGCCCTCGGGGACCTTGTCGTCGTGCTGCTCCGCCAGGCGCGCGGCCGCGGCGGTGGACCGCGGCAGCAGGTCGAAGAACCGGGCGAGCCGGTCGGCGTCGAAGCCCAGGTTGGGCGGCAGCTGCCACAGCACGGGACCGGTGCGGTCCTCGAGCGCGAGGACCCCCGACGCCCAGAAGTTGGCCAGCGGCACCTCGACGCCGGCGAGCTTCTTCATGTGCGTGACGAAGCGGGGACCCTTGACCGAGAACACGAAGTCGTCGGGCGTCTCGGCCCGCCACGCGCGGTAGCTGTCGGGGCGCTGCAACGAGTAGAACGACCCGTTGATCTCGATCGAGCCCAGCTGCCGTGACGCGTGCTCCAGCTCGCGCCGCTGCTGCAGCCCGGGCGGGTAGAACACCCCCCGCCAGGGGGCGTACCGCCACCCCGAGATGCCGATGCGCACGTCCCCGCTGGTCACGCCGACGACTCTAGGAGCGCGGCGCGCGGCGCACCTCCGCAGGCGTGACCCGACGACCTGCGGGGCAGGGCGCCCGCGTCGGGACCCCCAGGTCGCCGGGCTACCCTGCTGGGGACCCGACCTGCTGGAGGAACTGTGCGCGACCGCGCCAAGCGCACCCGCACGACCGCTGTGGTCGTGGTGGCCGCCCTGGTCGGCAGCAGCCTGCTCGGGGCGCTCGCCGCGTTCGGCAGCGGGGGCGGCGGGCCGGCCGTCGAGATCCCCGCACAGGGTCCGTGGACGGTGCTCGTGGCCGGTGACCTGCGGACCGTCGCGGCGTGCGCCGACGACGCGGCGGTCGTCGACGCCTACGTCAGCGCGGACGCACCGTCCGCCGGCGGCGGGATCGTCATGGCGTCCGACGCCCGCGTCGCGGACGTCGAGCGGGTCGTGCAGTGCGTCGGGAACGTCATCGACCCCGCGATGATCAGCGTGGTGCAGACGCCGCCGTCGGCGTGACGCGGCCCGGCGCCGCCACGGCCTGACGCCGCGGCCTGCGCGCCACGACCACCCGCGGCCGGTCAGCCGCGCGGCGGCTGGATCACGGTCGCGTCACCGGTCGCCCCGGCGGCACGCGCGGCGGCCACGGTCGTCTCGACGTCGACGAGCGGGCCCTCGACCAGCAGCGGCTCCCCCGCGCCGCTGCCGCCCGACCACCGCACCCCCGCCCCTGCGGGCGGACGGAAGGCGGTCCCGGCCGGCAGGTGCACGACGGCCGCCGCGCGCACGCCCGGGTCGTCGACGCGGCGGACCCGCACGCCGCGCACCTGCGGGAGCCGCTCGACGGTGCGGGCCAGGAGGCGGGCCCGGCGCTCCCCCGCTCGGAACGTCACGACCACGAGGCCCGCGTCGTCGTGGACGTCGCCGGTGGCCATGGAGTCGACGTTGACGCCGCGGGTGGAGAAGACGCCCGCGAGCGCGGAGATCGCGCCCGTGCGGTGCTCGGTGCGGACCCAGCCCACCCACCGGGTGTCGTCGTCACCCGCGAGACCGGCGGGGGCGGCGGTGTCGGTCATCGCGGCGGCTCCCCGGTCGTGGGCGTGGCGGGGTCGGAGGTGGGGGGGTCGGAGGTGGCAGCGACGGCCGCGGCGCCCGTCCACGGCGCGCACGCCGCGGCGACGGCGGCGCCGGCCTCGGCCAGCCGGGCGTCCTCGTCGGGCGGCAGCGGGTCGAGCAGCACGCGGGACCACCCCTCCGGGCCGAGCACCACGGGCACGCCGAGCACCCCGTGCACGGGCGACCCGCCGACGCTCACCTCTCCCTCGAGCGCCACCTGCCCGGCCACGACGATGTCCCGGCCGTCGAGGATCGTCTCCACGAGGTCGATCGTCGCCGACGCCGTCCCGGTGGCCGTCTTCGCGCCGGACTGGTGCGTCATCCACGGGCGGGCCAGCGCGCGCAGGTCCGGCGGCCAGGAGTCGATGAGCGCGAACGCCGCCGCCACGTCGGTCGCGGCGACGGTGAGCAGCTCGGCCTTGGCCCGCGCGACCTCCGCGGGGAACGTCGCGAGGGTGCGCCCCTGCCGCAGCCGCGCGACGGCCCGCTGCCGCTCGGCGACGTCGAGGCCGCTGATCCGCACGGTGGACCACAGCGGGACGGCGTCGTCGCCGTGCTGCCCGCCGACGAACCCGCCGACCCGGTGCCGCCGCACGCCGAGCTGCACGGCGATCTCACGGCGGAACCGCAGGGTGTCGAGCCACGCGCCCATGCCGACCACCCGGTGCCGCCCCAGCCGCTCGGCGAGGATCGCGACGCCCAGCTCGACCGGGTTGGACACCACCACCACGACCTCGCTGCCGGACCCGTGGGCGGCCAGCGCGTCCGCGTACGCCCGGAACACGTCGGCGTTGGCGGCGGCGAGCACGGCCCGGCTCGGCGGGACGCCGCCGCTGCCCGCGGGGGCCGTGCGACCCGCGGCCACGACGACGACGTCGGCGACCACCTCGGCCGGGTCGAGCGCCACGTCCAGCAGCGGCGCGTGCTCGTCGTAGGCGTCGACCAGGTCGGCGCGCAGCCCGTGCACGGCCCGCCCGGACGTCCCGCCGGGGCGCCCGACCAGCTGCAGCCGCGACGTCGTCGGCAGCACCTGCCGCTCGACGAGCTGCGTGCAGATCTGCCGTCCGACGTCGCCTGTCGCCCCGAGCACCGCCACGTCCATGCGGGTGAGGCTACGGGGGGCAGGTGTCGTGCGCGTTGCGTCGCCCGGGCGCGGCTGCCGCCCGCGGCGTCAGAGCCCGCGCTGCCAGGCCACCACCCGGTCGGCCGCCTCCGCCACCACCTGCGGCGAGGACGCGAACGACAGCCGCACCCAGCTCCGGCCACCGACGGGGTCGAAGTCGCTGCCCGGGGTGATCGCGACGCCCGCCTCGTCGAGCAGGCGTGCGCAGTACGTCACCGCGTCCAGGCCCGTGCGCGACACGTCGCCGTACAGGTAGAACGCGCCGTCCGCGGGGGCGACGGGGTCCCAGCCCAGGTCCGGCAGCCGGTCGAGCAGCAGCGCGCGGGACTCCGCGTACCGCTCGACGTTGGCGCGCGCGGCGGCCATGCCGTCGGGGCTGAAGGCCGCGACGCCCGCGTGCTGCGCGAGCGCCGGCGGGCACAGGGCGACGTTGCCCGCGAGCGCGTCGACGGGTGCGACCAGGTCGTCGGGCAGGACGAGCCAGCCCAGCCGCCAGCCGGTCATGGCCCAGTACTTGGAGAACGAGTTGACGACGACGGCGCCCGTGCCGAGGTACCGGGCGGCGGTGGCGGTCGCGGGGGTGGCGCCGGACGCGTCGGGGTAGGTGATGCCGTGGTAGATCTCGTCGCTGACCAGCCGCACGCCGTGCTCGCCGCACCAGTCCGCGAGCGCCGCGAGCTCGCCCGGCTCGATCATGGTGCCCGTCGGGTTGGCGGGCGACGCGACGACCAGCCCCTCGACGGGCCGGTCCAGCGCCTCGAGCTGCGCCACCGTCGGCTGGTAGCGCTGCTCGGGACCGCACGGCAGGTCGACGACCTCGCAGCCCAGCGCGGTGAGGATGTTCGCGTACGCCGGGTACCCGGGGCGGGCGAGCGCGACGCGGTCGCCGACGTCGAACGCCGCGAGGAACGCGAGCATGAACCCGCCCGACGACCCGGTGGTCACCGCGACCCGGGCCGGATCCACGTCGACGCCGTACGTGGCGCGGTAGTGCTCGGCGATGGCGGCCCGCAGGCCAGGGGCGCCGAGCGACTCGGTGTACCCCAGGTCCCCGGACGTCAGCAGCTCGATCGCCCGCTGCCGCACCACCTCCGAGGCGCCCGTGGACGGCTCACCGGCGCACAGGTTGAGCACGTGCTCCCCGGCGGCGCGGCGCGCGTTGGCGGCCGCGAGGATCTTCATGACGGCGAACGGGGGGACGTGGGCGCGGGCGGCGACCTTCATGGGCCCCAGTGTCCACGCTCCCGCGGTGCGTCGGTGCCGGTCGGCCCCGGGGCGCACCGCGCCGCGAGACGTCAGGTCGCCAGCGAGACGATCGACGCGACGCTGATCGCGACGACGACGGCGTTGAACACGAACGCCGCCAGCGCGTGCCCGGTGACGGTCCGGCGCAGCGCGCTGCGGGTGACCTCGACGTCCGTCGTGCCGAACGTGGTGGCGACGGCCACCGCGACGTACAGGTAGTCCGCGAAGACGCGCGGCTCGTCCCCGGCGAAGCGCAGCCCGCCGTCGAGCAGGTCGCGGCGCAGGTAGTCGATCGCGTACGTGACGACCATCGTCGCCCACGCGCTGACGACCAGGACGATCCCGACCGCCACGAGCGCCGGCTGGGGCAGACCGCTGGGCAGCCCGCCGCTCTGCGGCAGCACGACGACCGCCGTCACCATGGCGCCGAGCCCGACCGCGAGCGCGGCACCGGCCCCCGGCTCGGTGAGCAGCAGCCACCGGTGCAGCGGCCCGCGTCGGGGCATCGACGCGGCGGCGCGCGCGACGACCTCCGGCCCGGCCGGCAGGTAGATCGCGAGCGTCAGCAGGACGTAGAGCGCCTGGTACGCCGCCATGCCGACGAGCAGGCCGTCGACCAGGGTCCAGGGCCCACCTGCCCCGATCGCGTGGCCCGACACACCGAGCGTGATGCCGACCGCACCCCCGAGGGAGGAGCGGACGGTCTCGGTGAGGGCGAGGTCGTGGAGCCGTCGTCCGAGCGCACGTCCCGACGCGCCGCGCCATGTCCGGACGACGCCGCTGCGCTCCCCTGCCACGGCCCGGACACTACTGGCGGGCACAGTCCCCCGACGCACGCGTGACCTGCGGGGTTGTGCAGCCGACACGTCCCGGCCGACCGGCGGACGACCGGGACGGGAGCGGCCGGCTACCCGGCCGTGGCCACCGGCGCCAGGGGCCGGCGTGCCACCGTCAGCACGTGCGTGTCGGGCCACTCGACGGGTGCGCCCGTGACGGGGTCGCGCAGCGCGGCCCCGACGCGCAGCCGGTTCTCGACGAACCAGTCGTTGCGCCACGGCCCGCTGCCGGGCTCGAGCTCGAACCCGACGCCCTCGAGCAGCGCACGCCAGTCGTCACCGGTCATGTCGCAGAACCGCTCGTGGCACTCCGAGAGCCAGGAGTCGGTGTAGTCGCGTGTGTACAGGTACTCCATCGCGGTGCGCAGGGGCGTGCGCGCGACGCTGCGGACCTGCCCGACCTCGACCCACTCGACCTCCACGGCCGCGCCGGACAGGGCCGGGAAGTCCCGCGCGAACTGCACCAGCCGCGCCGCGGGCGACAGCGCGGCGACGTGGGCGGCGGCCTCGGCGCGCGGCAGCCCCGACAGGTCCCGCGGGGGGACGGCCGCGTCCCCGTCGAGCACGAGGTCGACGACGCGCTCGGGGTCCGCCGGGCCCAGCACGTCGGAGTTGATCCACACGCCGCCCGGCCGCGTGTGCGCGAAGATCCGCGCGGCCAGCAGCTCCAGGTCGTCACGGCCGCGGCCGTAGCTGGAGATCTCGTGGGTCAGCGCGATCGTCGTCGTCGTGTCGACCGAGCGGTCCGGGAACACCGGGCCCAGCAGCAGGTTGCGCTGCGCGAAGAACACGTTGGGGTTGGCGAACACGCCCTGCGCGCGGCGGTGCTCGGCCTCGGCGACCAGGTGGCGCGACACGTCGACGCCGTACAGGTCGGACTCCGCCAGGCGCGGGTCCTTCGCGGCCCGCTCCAGCAGCCCGCCGGCCGCGCAGCCCAGGTCGACGACCCGACCCGGGCGCACGTGCGGGGCCACCTGCGCCCACTTGCGGTCCGAGGCGTCGTCGAAGGCCGCGGTGTAGGTCGTGTAGTCGCGGGTCTCGGTGAGGTCGCCGTCGTCCTGCACGGTCGGGTCGGTGTGCACCAGCCGGACGTGCTCGTCGAGGCGGTACCGCTCGTAGAACGCGACGGCGTCCGGGTGCGCGAGCGCGCGCCACGCGTCGTCGCCGGCGACCATCCGCTCGAGCACGTCCCACGGCCGCACCGGGTCGCGCGGGTCGCCGGCCTCGACGGCCGCGATGCGGAAGCCCTCCGCCGCGTACAGCGCCGCGACGTCCGGCGTGGAGCACGCCACGACCGTCTCGGCGGGCGTCAGCGCCTCACCCAGCACCAGCTCGCACGTGGCCAGCACGGTGTGCGCGAACCGCGGGCTCGGGGGCACGTCGGCCACGGGGACGACGAGCGAGGGCAGCCCCGCGCGCGTCGTCACCGTCTCGACCATCGCCTCGCGACGGTGCGCCGGGACGGGGTTGCGCCGGGTGCCGCTGTGCGTGGCGGAGGTCAGCGCCCACACCACCCGCGCGTCGGGCGCGCAGGTCACGGGCTCGCCGGCGGTGTCGACGACCTTGCCGGCGAGCAGGTCGCCCAGGTACGCGACCTGGAACGCGGTGACCATGTGGTGACGGCCGGGGAACAGGACGTGGCGGATCGCGGGAGGCGGGGTCACGGGAGGCACAGCGAGCACCGTGCCACACCCCGGCGGGACGTCACGTCAGGCGCGGGGGTGATCCGCCGCGTCGTCGGGGTGCGCGTCCTGCCGCGCGGCGAGCGCCTCGCGGACGAAGTCGACGATGCCGTCGGCCGCCGCCTCGATCTCGGCGAGCGTCGTCTCGAAGCCCTCCTCGGGGCCGTACCAGGGATCGTCGACGTCGAGGACGTGCTCGGGCTGACCGGGCTCCGTCGGCGCGGCCGGGTCGAAGGTCCGGAACATGCGGACCCGCCCGGTCAGGGCCGGGTCGCCGTCCGCCAGGCGGCGCAGGGCGCGGGCGTGCGCCGCGGTCATGGGCAGGACGAGGTCCCGCGCGGCGAGGTCGGTCGGACGGGTCTGCCGCGCCCGGTGGCCGTCGCCCGTCGGGTAGCCGTGCCGTCGCAGGACGGCGCGCGCCCGCCAGTCGACCGGGTTGCCGTGCTCCTCGTCGCTGATGCCGGTGGAGTCGACCCGCACCGCGTCGGCCAGGCCGGCCTCCGCGAACCGCTCGCGGAGCACGATCTCCGCCATCGGGGAACGGCAGATGTTGCCGGTGCAGACGGTCATCACGCGGTACGGACTGGTCACCGGGCCATCCTCGCAGCATCCTCGCGACAGCCTGCTGGATCGTTACAACGTGGGGGTGATCCTCATCGACCTCACATTCCCCGCCCTCGGCCACGCTCGACCCCGGTGAGGTACGGCACGCGCCGCCCCGGGCGGCGGGCCCGGTGCGGCGTCGGAAGATGGTGGGGTGGACCCCGCAGCCGACCGTGCGCAGCGCCTCGTCGCCGCCGTGCGCATGCGCGACGCGGCGACGGTGCTGCACCTGGACGCCGACGCGTTCTTCGCGGCCGTCGAGCAGCGCGACAAGCCGTCGCTGCGGGGCAAGCCGGTGCTGGTCGGCGGGATCGGCGGGCGCGGGGTCGTCTCGACCGCCTCCTACGAGGCGCGGCGGCACGGCGCGCGCTCCGCGATGCCCATGTCACGGGCCCGGCGCCTGAGCCCCGGGGCCGCGGTGCTGACGCCCCGGTTCGCCGCCTACGCCGCGTACTCGCAGGTCATCATGGGGGTCCTGCGGGACCTCACGCCCGCGGTCGAGCCCCTGTCGATCGACGAGGCCTTCGCCGACCTCGCCCTCGCGCCCGGCGACGTCGGGGAGCCGGAGGACGTCGCCGCGCGCGTCCAGGCCCGCGTCACCGAGCTCACCGGACTCACCGTGTCCGTGGGCGTCGGCCGCTCCAAGCTGGTCGCCAAGATCGCGTCCGACCTGCGCAAGCCCGGCGGCGTCGTGGTGGTGCGCCCCGAGGACGAGGACGACGTGCTGCTGCCGCTGGACGTGCGGACCCTGCCCGGGGTCGGCCCCGCGACGCAGGGCGCGCTCGAGCGCCTGGGCGTGCGGACCGTCGCCGACCTGCGCCGCCAGCCGCTCGACACCCTGACGATGACGCTCGGCGAGGCGCACGGCACCGGGCTGTACCTGATGTCCCGCGGGCTGGACGACCGGCCCGTCGTCACGACCTCCGAGCGCAAGTCCGCCGGCGCCGAGCGCACCTTCGCTGCCGACCTGCGCGGCAAGGCCCTGGTGCTGTCGGCCGTCGACGACGTGGTCGACGAGGCGCTGCAGCGCCTGGAGCGGCACGGCGGCGCGGCGCGCACCGTCGTCGCCAAGGTCCGCTACGCCGACTTCTCGACCGTCACGCGCTCCGTGACGTTCCCGCACCCGACGGCCTCGGAGTCCGAGCTGCGCGACGCCGCGCGGCGTGCGGTGCTCGCGGCGGGGGTCGTGGAGCCGGTGCGGCTGCTGGGCGTCGCGTTCCACGCCCTGTCGTCGCACGCCCAGCTGGCCCTCGACCTCGACGCGCACCTGTTCGACGCCCCGCGGCGGGCCGTCGTCGGGGAGCACGACCACGTGGGCGGGCGGCTGGCAGTGGTCGACGCGGCGGCGCCCGCGGGCGACCGGCCGGAGGGCACGGACGGCACGGGCGGCACGGAGGGCACCGACGGCGCGGACGGCACGGAGGGCACGGACGGCGGACCCGACGGCACCGCCCCCGGGCCCGACGACGGCGAGGACCGCACCGGGGACCCCGGCACCGCCGTGCCCGACCCCTCGCAGCCGGCATCGCTCGACGGCACCCCCGCACCCGACGTCGACGAGGTCGTCGCGGCGCTCGTCGCGGACGACGCGCGGCTGGTGGGCGCGGAGAAGGCCGTCGTCGGCCGCCCGCTCGGCGGGTCCGCGGTGGGCCGTCCGCTGGACGCGTCGAACTCCCGGCCGGGGCTGGACGTGGAGCACGCGACCCTCGGACGCGGCTGGGTGGTGCACGTGCGCGGACGCGAGGCCACGGTGCGGTTCGAGACCGCCCTGACACCACCGGCGCGGTCGCGCGTCCTCGACCTGGACACGGACGCGCTCGTGCTCGTCGAGCCGGTGGGCGTCACACCGCCGTCGGCGGTGCCGTCGGAGGTGCCGTCGGAGCTGCGCCGCCACGGCTGAGGGCGGCGACCCCGGCGGCGACCGCCACGCCCACAGCCGCTCCGACGACCAGCTGGGCGGCCAGCTCGGCACCGGGCAGGGGCCGGGCGGGCCGGGTGGCCAGCAGGGTGGCGACGGTGAGGGCCACGAGCAGGACCACCTCGAGGACGGTCCACCAGCGCGTGCCGTCGCGGCGGGTCCGCGCGCGCACGGTGCTGACGCCCGCGACCGTCATCGCCGCGACGAGCGCGGCCGGGCCGAGGTCGGTCAGCACCCACGCCAGGACCAGCACACCGCTCATGACGGCACGCACCCACAGGTCCGGGTCGCGGTACCAGGGTGCGTCGCCGGCGTCACGCGGGTCGGGCCCGCGGTAGGCCTGCGGGTCGACGGGCCGTGCGGCCGGGATGCCCGACGTGTCCTGGTGTGCGTCCACCCGCACATCCTGGCGGGCGGCGACCCGTTCGCGCAGGCGTTCCGGATCGGGGACGCCTGCGCCTCACCCCGACGGGTCAGTCGCGGGCCGTCAGGACCACGGGACCGCGCTTGGTGATCGCGACCGTGTGCTCCGCGTGGGCGGCGAGCGACCCGTCGGCGGTGCGGATGGTCCACCCGTCGTCGTCGACGACGTAGTCGTTGCCGCCGGCCATGAACCAGGGCTCGATCGCGATCACCAGGCCCGGCTTGAGCCGGCCGCCGCTGCCGGGGCGCCCGTCGTTCGGCACGTGCGGGTCCTCGTGCATGGTCCGGCCCACGCCGTGCCCGCCGAAGTCGGTGTTCAGCCCGTAGCCACCCTGGCGCGCGATGCGTCCGATCGCCGCCGAGACGTCGCCCATCCGCGCGTTCGGCTGCGCGGCGGCGATGCCGGCGGCCAGCGCCTGCTCGGTCGCCGCGATGAGGCGCTGCGCCTCGGGGGTCTGCGTGCCCAGCTGGAACGTCAGCGCCGAGTCCGCGACCCAGCCCTCGACCTGGCACGCGAAGTCGATGCTCAGCACGTCGCCGTCCTGCAGCACCCGCTCCGACGGCAGGCCGTGCAGCGCGTCGGCGTTGACCGACGTGCACAGGACGCCCGGGTACGGCATCGCCCCGAAGCTCGGGTGGTAGCCCAGGTAGACGGAGTGCGCGCCGGCCTTCGCGATCAGCTCGCGGGCGTGCGCGTCGAGGTCGTTCGTCGTCATGCCGACACGGGCGAACTCGCGCAACGACGTCAGGACGTCGGCCACGAACCGCCCCGCGGGGCGCATCTGCTCGATCTCTGCGGGGGACTTGAGTGCCACGGCACCAGCCTCTCATCCGTCGCGGACGCGAGAGGCGGACCCCCGGCGGGCAGGGAACAGCCCGTGGGCCGGGTCCCCTGGACGGGGGCCCTGCCGCGAGGGACGAGGTCGCGGCTCCCACGGGCTGCGGTGACTGCCGGTACTCGCCGGCCGCCCTGCCGGCTGGTGCCGGCGGAGCATGAGCGGATCGAGCAGTCCGTCCGATGACTCGGGCGGCTAGCGGGCAGCCACCTCACGCGTCCGGAAAGACTTCATGTCTCGGACCACCTCCCTTCCGTGTACCGACGACGCTACGTCGCGCCCCGCGCGCCGCCAAGGGGTTTTCCCGACGGCTCGCAGCGGGCCGGCGCGTCAGACGGTGGCGGACCGGGTGGCGGCCGCGCCCGCCCCGGCGCGCCGGGACGCGGGCGGGCGTGACATCACCATGGGCGGGGACGCGAGGCCCCGCACCGGGCCGACGTCGACGAACCCGTGCCGCCGGTACAGGCGGCGGTTCTGCTCCGTCGACGACTCGAGGTGGGCGGCGGCGTCCTGCGCGTCGACCACGGCCAACCGGCTGCGCAGCAGCGCCGTGCCGACGCCGGCGCCGCGCGCCCGGGCCGCGACGCCGACCTCCTGCAGGTACCAGTGCGGGGACCGCGGGCGGTGCCGGTCGATCGCGTGCTTGGTGGACGCGGCCCGCAGCAGGCCGCCGATCCCGCAGGCGCGGGCGAAGGACGGCAGCTGCGCGGCGAGCTGCACGACGCTCGTGACCGTGCCCGGGGCCTCCCAGATCGCGACGCCCAGCACGTCCGGGTCGCCCGGGTGCCGGGCGAGGTCGACGGTCGCGTCGGCGACGGCCGGTCGCAGCAGGGCGACGAAGAGGTGCTCCAGGCGGGCCTGCCGGTCGGCCGGCTCCCCGCCTCCCACCAGCGGGGCCGTCACCGGGTCGTCCGCGAACGCCTCGGCCAGGACCACCGCCGCGGCGCCGACGTCGCTCGGTGCAGCGGGGGCGACGATGATCACGGGTTCTCCAGCGGACGGTGCACGAGGGGGGCGCGGGGATGCGAGGTGCTCACGCTAGGCCGAGTTGGCCATGCGTCCAAGTCGGTTGGCCAAGTCTGCCTAGGATGGTGCGGTGAGCACGACGGGGAGCGGGTCCCACCGACCCGTCGACGAGCGCCGGGCGCAGCTGCTCGACGCCGCGGTCGCCCTGCTGCGCGAGCAGGGCCTGGCCGGCCTCACCACCCGCGCCGTGACGACCCGGGCCGGCCTGCCGCACGGGATCTTCCACTACGCGTTCGGCTCCAAGGCGGCGCTCGTGCGCGCCCTCGTCGACCGCGAGCTGACCGGCGCCGCGGCGGCCTGGGGAGCCGCCGTCGCCACGGACGACCTGGAGACGGCGCTGCGCCGCGCGGTGCGCGCCCAGCTCGACATCGTCCGCGCCGACCCCGAGCACCAGGCGATGGTGTTCGAGCTGATCCGCGCCGCCCGTGACGACGCGGGACCCAGTGTCGTCACCTGGGAGCGGCAGCAGTACCTGGCGGAGATCGAGCGACAGCTCGCCGCGTGGTCGCAGCACGGGGCCGTCACGTGGTCGGCACCCGTCCCGCACGTGGCCGCACTCGTGCTGTCCGCGTCGGACGGCATCATCCAGGCCTGGGTCGCCGACCACGACGACGAGCGAGCCGACGCGTCGGTCGACCTGCTGGCGCGCGCCGTCGCCTCGCTCGCCGCCACCGCCTGACGCGGTCACCTCACCACTCTCCCCCGGCCACCGCCCGAACCGCACCGCGCGACCGGCCGCAGGGACGCCCCCGGGGCACCGGGGAACGGGCGCGACAGGGGTGCGGCGGACAGCGCATCCCGTCGAGCGGGTCCGGCAGACCCCCTGGTCAGGCGGTCCCCTCTGCGACCGAATGGATGATTTGGTCACGAGTTGGACAGAAGTTCACCACGAACCGGGTGTTTGCCTCTATTGTCCGTTACGCCCGATGGCGCGGCCGCTGCCGTCCGGCACCCGTCCACGCGTCCGCGGCCGAGGAGTGCCCCCGTGAACCCCCGTCTCCCCATCGTCCTCCTGTCCGCCGCAGCGCTGCTCGTGCTGCCCGCCACCGCCGCCACCGCCGGCGGCGGCCACCACGGCTCCACCAAGCCCGGCTACTCGTCCGGCCCGGACAAGGGCAAGCCCGGCTCGAGCAAGCCCGCACCGGGCAAGCCCGGCACCCCGGCGCCCGCACCTGCCGACCTCTGCGGTGGCAAGCGCGCCGGTGAGCCGATCGCGTGGGACTCCTACACGTGCGAGAAGGCGACCGGCTACTTCCTGTACAAGAAGCTGGACACCCGCAAGCCCGCCGCCTTCCACAACAGCGGCCCCCAGCACCGCGTCGCCCTGCACCCCGTGTGGGCGTGGCCGTCGGCGGACGGCTCGCTGCGCCACGGCGCGTCCACCAAGCTGCCGAAGAAGGCGGAGATCATCCCGCTCGAGCTCGGCACCGAGGACGCCGCCGCGGTCTGCGCCGCCCCCGAGGCGTACGGCCTGCAGGTGGACCTGGTGGGCAACGGCATCGCCGGCACGCGCGTCGACCTGGCCACGGTCGTGCCGACCGTGATCGTGCCGCCGAGCAGCGGCTTCGCGCCCGAGATCCTGGCCTACTACGGCCACTACGACGTGAAGAAGCTCGTCGACCTCGGCACGCTGTGCGACGCGGGCGAGGTGGTCCCGGCTCCGGCCCCGGAGCCCACGCCCGAGCCGACCCAGGCGCCGACGCCGACGCCCGAGCCGTCGGTCACGCCCACGCCCAGCCCCGAGCCGACACCGGTCGAGGAGGTCGTCGTGGCACCCGAGCCCAGCCCGACGCCGACGGAGCGCGCCGAGGTGCTGCCCGCACCGGCCGAGACGCCGACCCCCGCGGTGACCACCCCGTCGGCACCGACGCCCACGCCCACCGCGACCGAGCGCGCCGAGGTCCTGTCCGCGACGGACGACGGCGACACGCTCGCCGCGACCGGTGCGCAGGTCACGGTCGGCCTGCTCGCCGCCCTCGCCGCCATCGCCGGTGGTGCCGCACTCGTCCTGGCGCGCCGTCGGCAGTCCACGGACGGCTGATCGCACCGCTGACCGTCCGGGCGCCGGCCACCACCGGCAGCCCGGCGGTCAGCCGGCGCGGGCCCGGCGTGGGGCCCGCGCCGAACCCCACCCGTGGACGCTGCGGCGTCCGCCCCCCGTCACCCCCCGGTCCCTCCCCCCTGGCCGGGGGGTGACGCACGTCCCGGTCCGGTCGCACCGACCTCACAGGTCCGCAGGGCCCGGGCCGGCGTCGTCCTGCGCGCCGACGGGCTGCTGACGGGCGCGGCCGACAAGGGGCCGTCAGGGCACCGGGTCGGTAGCGTGGACACAGTGGGTCGCCCGCTGGTGGTCGAGCTCGACGACGAGCCGGACGCTCCCGCCCCGCGACCGGTCCGGGAGCCCCGTGGTCGCCGGTGGTGGGTGGCGCTCCTGCTCGTCGTCGCCCTGGTGCTGGTGGTGGCCCAGGTCGTCGCCGACGCCCGGGAGCGTGACCAGAACGCCGCGCTGGCCCTGGTCCCGGGTGTCCTGGTGCCGCTGGCCGTCGCGCCGCAGCCGGCATGGCGCCTGGACGCCGACACGTACGACGTGACGGTGGTCGGTGCGCAGCTGCTGGAGGAGCGGCTGCTCCCCGACGGGTCGATGCTGCTGACGTCGCGGGACGGCACGACGGGGTCGCCGGGGTGGACCGCCTCGTTGCTCGCCGCCCCCGACCCCCCGCTGCCGCCGGCGGCGGCGCGCTACGGGCTCGACTGCACCGACGGTCCCGCGCTGCCGCGCCGGGTGGTGTGCCTCATGCACGACGCGACGGCGGTGCGCACCCGCGACGGTGACGCCGCGGGGTCGTCGACGGCCACGAGCGAGCCCGCCACCAGGGCGGAGATCGCCGTGGTCGACACCGCCACGGGCACCGTCACGGACCGCTACCCGGCGGGGTCGGGTGACACCGTGGCGGCGGCGCTGGCCGTCGTCGGCGGGACCGTCGTGCTCGCGGCACCGCAGCCCGACGGGACCTCCGTGTGGTCGCTCGACGCCACCACGGGCGAGGAGCGGTGGCGCGTGCACGCCGACACCGGCAGCGGCGGGGGGTGGCTGCGGTGGGGCGCCGAGGTGCGGGTCGTGCCCGTCGGGGACGACGCGGTCGCCGTCCTGGGCGGTGGTGCCGAGCTGCTGGACGCCGCCGACGGCGCGACGCTGGGCTCGGCCGGGGTGCTGTCGACCGTGCAGGGCACGACCCCCGACGGTCGTGCGCTCGTCGTGGAGGTGGAGGGCCGCACCCGGTTGGTCGGGCGGGACCTGGACGTGGACCTCGACGGCAACCCCGTCCCCGTGACCTTCGACGACGCGAGCGCGCCCGCGCTGACCCTGACCACCGGCGGCGGGCTGCGCGCGTGGGACGTCACGAGCGGGGAGTCCCGGTGGCACGCCACGGCGGCGGTCAGCACGCGGGAGGCGGTGGTCCTCACGGGCCGCGTGCACGTGCACGACGGCAACGAGGTCACCACCCTCGACGCCCGCACCGGTGTGGTGCTCTGGGACGCGTCGGCGACCGAGCTGCTCGGTGAGGACCTGCGCGTCACCGGCGTCGCCACGGACGGGGTGCGGCTCGTGGTCACCGGGATCGACAGGCTCGGCTCCCGCGCGGTGGTCGTCGCCGTCGACCCGGCCGACGGCGCACCGGTCTGGCGCACGGAGGTCCCCGACGCGGCGGCCGTCGCGGACATCGAGGGTCTGCTGCTGCTGTGGACGGGGGACGACGTGGCCGTGCTGCGCTGACGGCGCGCCTACGCCACGGGCAGCCCGAGGAGCCAGCGTGCCTCGCGGCGCAGCAGCGCGGCGCGCGCGGCGCTGCCGTACGAGCCCACGTCGTGCCCGAGCGCGTCGTACACCGCCCGTCCGCCCGGGGCGACCCACACCACCGGGTGCGTCGCGCCGCCCTCCTCGTGCGTGACCAGCACGTGCGCGTCGGGCGCGACGACCAGGTCGGTGTACCGCTCATCGTCGACGACGAGCGGCCCCAGCCCGTCGGTCAGCGGGTGCCCGGTGCGGACGTCGAACGCGGTGACCGACTGCGGCGGGTGCCACGAGGTCCCCTCGACCCACCGGCCACCGACCACGTGCTCCCACCACGGGCTGTCCCCGAACGTGTTGGCCGCCTGGTGCAGCGCGAGGACGGGGCCGCCGGCGGCTGCGTGGTCCCGCACGCGCTCGTGCAGCGGCAGCCAGGTCGCGTCGTCGTCGTCCGCGGTCCCCCGGCCGGCGTTGACGACCAGCAGGTGGGCGGGCGTCAGGCCGGTGAGCGCGTCCGGGAAGGTGCTGCGCACGTCGACGTCGAGGCCCGCCGCGGTGAGCTCCAGGGCGACGCGGTGGGACGTCGCCGCGTGGTCGTGCCACGGGTCGCCGTACCGGCCGCGGCCCGCCAGCACCAGGGCACGCGGCGGTACGGCGGGGCTCATCGCGACCCGTCCACGGGGTCGGGGTACAGCGCGAGCGCGGCCGCCAGGACGCCGAGGGCCACCCCGGTGCGGGTGTGCGGCAGCCGCACCCCCGACGCGCGGCGGGCCTCGCCGCGGCGGAACAGGGCCCGCTCGATGCCGACGGTCAGCGCGACCGACGTGGCAGCGCCCGCGAGCGCGCCGCCGGTGAGGGCGGCACGCCAGCCCGGGGGCACGCTCCGCCACGCCTCGGACAGCGCGCCGCGCGGGGCGTCGGCGCCGTCCGGCACCGTGCCGCCGGAGGGCGAGCCGGCGTCGGATCCTGCCCCGGGCGCCCCCGCCGCGGCGTCGCGCGTCGCCCGCCACCCGCGGTAGGCCTCCGGCACGCCCGCGGCGGTGACCACCAGCACGCAGGCCGCCTTGGCCCAGCCGCGCGCCCGCCGCGAGCGCAGCAGGTCGGGCGTCGCGTAGTAGCCGACGGTGCCCACGCCCGCCACGACGGCGGCGGTGATGCGGGCGGACTCGGTGCTCATGGGGTGCGCTCCTCGGTCGGTGGGTGCGCCCGGGTCAACGACGGGCGGCCCCCAGGGTTCCCACCCTCACCCACGGCGCCCACCCCGACCCGGGATACTGGTCCCATGACCGGCGTCTCCTCCGCCCGGTGCCCCTGCGGCAGCGGCCTGCCCCTCGCGGAGTGCTGCGCGCCGCTGCACGCCGGCGAGCGCGCCGCCGGCACGGCCGAGCAGCTCATGCGGTCCCGGTTCAGCGCGTTCGCGGTCGGCGACGCGGCCTACCTGCGGCGTTCCTGGCACCCCTCGACCCGGCCCGCGGACCTCGTGCTGGACGACGACGTGCGCTGGTACCGCCTGGACGTGCTCGCCACGTCCGGCGGTGGCGCGTTCGACACCGCCGGGACGGTCGAGTTCGAGGCGTTCTGGCGCAGCCCGGCCGGTCGTGGGTCGATGCGGGAGGTCAGCCGGTTCGTCCGCGGGGACGAGGGGTGGCAGTACGTGGACGGCGACGCACGTCCGACCGGCTGACGTCCTCCGCGGCCCCGCCCCCTCAGCGCAGCCCGTCCCAGCGCATCGGGTTGGACCGCGTCGAGGCCAGCAGGAACCAGGACGTCGCCCCGACGTGCTGCACCTGGAAGTAGCCGAACCCGAACCCGCTGTCGAGCAGGCTGGACGCGGCGACGACCCCGCCGTCGACCTCGACGCCCCCCAGGTGCTGCCCGCCGCCGAGCACGTCCTGGGCGTGCCGCACCTGCGCCAGCAGGGCCTCGGCGCGCTGCCGGTCGCCGCGACGGTCCCGGTCCAGCAGCGACGTCGCCAGCTGCGCCGTGCCCTCGAGCCACACCCCCTGCGGGTGCACGGTGATGCCGTTGTACTGCGCGGTCGAGGTGAGCGACGCGGTGCTGAAGGTGACGCCGGAGACCTGCTCGCCGTCGGGCAGCTGGGACGTCGGGGCCGCGGCGTCGTCCGTGACCGCGAGCGCGGAGGCGGCCCAGTCGAGCGCGGGGTCGTAGCGGCGGTCGCCGATCGCGAGGCGGCTCCACGTGGCGGGGTCCAGCGGGACGGGGTCGCGGTTGATCTCGACGCCGTCGTTGGTGCCCGTCCAGAACCAGCCCGAGGCGGGCTCCCACATGCGCTCGACGAACCGGCGCGCGTGCTCGACGGCACCGCCCCAGCGCCGGTCGCCGGTGGCCTTGCGCAGCATGGTGAAGAAGGCGACGCAGTCGACGTTGTGCTCGGTGGAGCCGTTGGGGACGGGCTGGTTCGCGCCGTCGACGCCGAAGGAGAAGCCGCCCAGCGGAGCCGTCGACCAGGTGGTCGCGGTGATCCACTCGCCGATGCGCACCGCCCCGTCGCGGTACCGCGGGTCACGCGTCGCGCGGTAGAGCTGGAGCAGGGCGATGCCCGGCCAGGCCATGTCCCCCACCGCGGTGCCGAGGAACCCGAACTGCCAGCCGACGTTCGCGGCACCGTCGGCGCGCACGAACCCGTCGGGCTGGGGCGAGCCGTCGTAGAAGGTGTACGGGCCGACGTTGTAGCCCTGCCGCAGGCGGCCGTCCGCGTGGTCGGGGTCGTGCTCCTGCGCGAAGAGCAGGCCGTCGCCGATCACCCGTGCGGTCTCGACGCTGCCGCGACGCCCGTCGGCGAGCAGGGCGCAGACCGCCAGGGCGTTGTCGTAGACGAACGCGGTGGAGAACAGGCCGAGCTCGTCGGTGTAGCTCTGCGCGAGCCGGGGGCCCGTGTTCAGGTCCGGGTACGCGTCCGTGGCCGCCCGGACGAACGCGACCGCCGCACGTTCGGCGCCCGCCGGGCCGCCGTGGTGCCGGGGCGGACCGGGGTGCACCGGGGGTCGCGGTCCCCACCCGCGCCCGTCGTGCGCGCCGGCCGCACCGGCCCCGGCGACGACGGCGGCGGCCGCGCCGGCGACCGCGAGGAACGTGCGCCGACGCAGGTCCGGTCCGCCCGGGGGCGGGGTGGGGCGGGACGTGGCGTGGACCTGCGGGCTCTCGGGCATGCGCGCTCCCCGGTGACTGAGGTGGCCGTCGCGTCGTCGCGACCCCTCGCCAGGCTAGGGAACGGACACCTCCGGAGGGAAGGTGCACCACCGGAGCAACCGGACCGCACGCGGGGCCGGGTGGCGCGCGCACCGGCACGACGACGAGGCCGGCCGCAGAGGGGTGCGGGCCGGCCTCGTCGCGTCGTGCCCGGTCAGCCGACCGGTGTCGCCACCGGGTGCTCGACGCACCAGCGGAACGTCTCGCGGATCGCGGCCACGACGTCGTCGGGCTCCATGCCCAGCGTGGAGGCCGTCGGCTCGATGTCGCTCACGGCGTCGCGGTCCTGGAAGCGCAGCGAGTCGACCACGTGGATGCCGTGCTCCGTGCCCTGCGCGGCGGCGGCCGCGTCGGCCTGGGGGCCGTACGGCAGCATCGCCTCGAGCGGCACGACGACGACGTCCTGCGGGTCGCGGCCGACCGCCTCGCACGCCAGCCGGTACAGCTCGGCGTACGTCAGGTCGTACCCGTTGATCGCGTAGCGGGCACCGTGCGTGCCGGACTCCATCGCACCGACGGCCGCCTGCGCGACCTGCCGGACGGTGACGGACGACGTCGAGCCACCGAGGACCGCGACGGGCCCGGGCGCCTGCACCCGGTCGAGGACGAACTGCCACAGGGGCCGGCGCTGCCCGACGAGCCCGAAGATGTACGGCAGCCGCAGGACCATGACGTCCATGGCGCCGTCGCCCTCGAGGTACGCGGCCTCCTCCTGCGCCAGGCGGGTGCGGGGGTAGCCGTTGTGGGTGCGGTAGCCCAGGTCGTCGAAGCGCTCGGCGAACTCGGCGGTGTAGGAGCCGAACAGCACGAACCGCGTGACGCCCGCCGCGCGCGCGAGGCGGGCCATGCGCTGCGTCGGGCGGACGTTCGCCTCGTGGAAGAAGTGCGCGGCGGGGGCCGGCGGGACCGTGCGCTCGTCGGCGCCCGCGGCGTAGACGACCGCGTCCATGTCCGTGAGCAGCGACGTCAGCTCGTCGTCCGTCATCGTCGCCACGTCGCCCCACAGCGCCTGGACGCCGTCCGGGAACGTGATGTCGGTCGCGACCGGCGGCAGCGACAGGCTCGTGACGCGGTGCCCGCGGGCGACCAGCTCGAGGACCGTGTGGAAGCCGAGGAGACCGGAGCCTCCGACGACCAGGACGCTGCTCATGACGCACTTCCCTTTCGACGCGGGCCACGTGCCGTGGCCTCGTCCCGAAGTCTTCGGCGTCGTCGCAGCGGGTGCCTGGGTCCTCGGTCCCGCGGATCCGCCCACCGGCGTGGCGAGCGGCCTCAGCGGCGCTCGGACGGCTCCGGGACGAGCGCGCCCGCCGCGGCCAGCACACCCATGACGACCCCGGTGCGGGTGTGGGCGAACCGCACGCCCGCCGCCGCGCGCGCCTGACCCCGGCGGTAGACCCAGCGCTCGAACGCGACGGTGCCGGCCGTCGCGACGACCACGAGCACCGCCGCGACGCCCACCGCGGCGGCGCGCTGGGACACGCTGGGACGGCCGGTCAGGCCGTCCTCGTGGCCGGGCAGCACGTCGGTGCCGGCGGTCCCGGCGTCGGACGGGTCGCTCACCGCGGCGTCGGGGTCGGCGTCGGAGCGGGGGTGGGCGTCGAGCACGTCGCCCGCGCCGTCCCGCGACGAGACGCCGGCGAGAGCCTCTCGCCAGGACGTGCGCTTCTCCTCCCAGCCCGCCCGCGTGGTGGGCATGGCCTCCATCGTGGTCATGCCCAGGCCCAGCAGGGCCGTCTTCAGCCAGAAGCGCGCCGCGCGGGAGCTCACGACGTCCGGCACCGCGTAGTAGGCGGTCGTGGTCAGCCCCGCCACGAGGGCGTCGCGGGCACGGTTCCGGTCGGTCGTCCCAGGTGTGCTGTCGTCCATGCCGTCACGCTAGCCAGCGGCGAGCCGCACCCGCGTCGATCGCGCGGACGACCCGCGGTCCGTCCCGCGGCGGGTGCTCGCCCGCATGGCATCGTGGGTGGTGCCATGCCCTCCTACCTGACGATCGCCCGCGACGGCGAGGCGACCCTCGAGATCAAGCGCTCCCGGTTCCTGTGCACGCTGCGCCGGGTCGAGCAGGAGAGCGACGCACGCGCGCTGGTCGAGGAGATGCGCAAGACCCACTGGGACGCGCGCCACCACTGCTCGGCGTTCGTCATCGGCCCGGACGCGATGCTGCAGCGGTCGTCCGACGACGGTGAGCCGGCCGGGACCGCGGGCGCCCCGATGCTCGAGGTGCTGCGCGGGCACCGGGTGAGCGACGTCGCGGTGGTCGTCACGCGGTGGTTCGGCGGGATCCTGCTGGGCGCGGGCGGGCTGGTGCGGGCGTACGGCGACGCGGTGTCCGCGGGGCTGGCCGAGGTCGGCACGCTCGAGCGCCGGCTGCTCCAGGAGTGGGCGGTGCGTCTCGACCACACCGAGGCAGGGCGTGTCGAGGGCGAGCTGCGTGCCCGGGGTGTCGAGGTGCTCGAGGCCACGTACGCGCAGGACGTCCGGCTGCTGCTGGGCGTCGAGGACCCGCAGGCGCTGGTGGCCGCCCTCGCGGCGCTCACCTCGGGCCGGGTCGTGCCCGAGCGTGTCGGCGAGCGGTGGGTCGACCGGCGCTGACAGCAGGCCACCGGCCACCGGACGGCGGGGAACGGGCGGCTCAGTCCCGCACCGACCGGTAGAACGCCCGCAGGTCGGTGACGAGCAGGTCCGGCGCGTCGAGCGTCGCGAAGTGGCTGCCACGGGGGTGCTCCGTCCAGTGGACGAGGGTGTGCCGGCGCTCGGCGACCGACCGCAGCATCGGGTCGGTGGGGAAGAGCGCGACACCGGTCGGCACCGCGCTGCGCACCGGCGGGTGAGCGCCCGCTCGGCGGTTCTCGAGGTAGAGGTTCGCCGCCGTCGCCGACGTCCCGGTCACCCACGTCCACGTCGCGAGGTCGAGCACGTCGCCCGGGTCGACGTCGCCGAACGGCGGGCGCGCCGGGTCGGACCAGTCGTGGACCTTGTCGAGGATCCACGCGAGCTGCCCGACCGGGGAGTCCGAGAGCGCGTGCCCCAGGGTGTGCGGCCGCGTGGCCTGCAGCGCCGCGTACCCGCCGTCCGCCGCGGCCCGACGCCGTGCCCACGCGAGGCGCTCCGCCTCCGCCGCACCGAGCGGACCGACCGGGTCAGGGACGTCGAGGTTGCCGTGCAGGTGCACGCCGACGACGCGGTCCGGCGCGAGCGCCCCCACGAGCGGTGAGACCACCGACCCGGTGTCGCCCCCGGCCGCGCCGAACCTGTCGTACCCGAGCCGGGTCATGAGCTCGACCCAGGCGCGCGCGACCCGCTGGTGGTCCCACCCGGGTGTCAGCGGCGTCGACCGGCCCGCACCGGGCACCGAGGGCGCGACGACGTGGAACGCGTCGGCGGGGTCGCCGCCGTGCCGCGCCGGGTCGGTGAGCGGCCCGAGGACCGGCAGCAGGTCGACGACACCTCCGGGCCATCCGTGCGTGAGGAGGAGCGGCAGCGCACCGGGTTCGGCGGACCGCACGTGCAGCAGGTGCAGGCGCTGCCCGTCGACGACCGTCGTCCACTCCCCCGCCGCCCGCACCCGGTCCTCGGTGGCGCGCCAGTCGTACGCGTCCGCCCACCGCTGGACCAGCGGTCGCAGCGCGTCGAGGGGGACACCGCGCTCCCAGCCCGAGCCGAGCACCTGCTCCGACCACCGGGTGCGCCGCAGCCGGTCGCGCAGGTCGTCGAGGACGCGTTGCGGCACACGCACGTCGAGCGGCTCGACGACCGTCCCCGCGAGACCGGCGCGACCCGGACCGGCGGTGTCCTCGTCACCCATCTCGCGATCGTCGCGCGGACCACCGACACCCGGTCAGTCCGGCTGCACCTCGGCCACCTGACCGTCCTCGACGTGCCACCGGCGCGTGAGCCGCACGGTGTCGAGCATCCGCCGGTCGTGCGTGACCAGCAGGATCGTGCCGTCGAACGACTCCATCGCCTGCTCGAGCTGCTCGATCGCCGGCAGGTCCAGGTGGTTCGTCGGCTCGTCGAGGACCAGGAGGTTGACGCCGCGGGCCTGCAGCAGCGCCAGCGCGGCGCGCGTGCGCTCCCCGGGGGAGAGCGACGCCGCCGGGCGCCCGACCTGGTGCCCGGCGAGACCGAACTTGGCCAGCAGCGTCCGGACGTCGGCGGTCGTCCAGTCCGGCACCTGCCGGGCGAACGCCTCCCCCACCGGCTCGTCGCCCTCGAACGCGGCGCGCGCCTGGTCGACCTCACCGACGAGCACGCCGGGGCCGAGCGCCGCGGATCCCTCGTCGGGGCTGACGCGTCCCAGCAGCAGCGCCAGCAGCGTGGACTTGCCGGACCCGTTCGGGCCGGTGACCGCCACGCGGTCCTGCCAGTCGAGCTGCAGGTCGACGGGCCCGAGGACGAAGTCGCCGCGCCGGACCACGGCCGCGCGCGTGGTGGCCACGACCGCCCCGGACCGCGGCGCGGTCGCGATGCTCATGCGCAGCTGCCACTCCTTGCGCGGCTCCTCGACCGTCTCCAGCCGCTCGATCATGCGGTCGGTCTGGCGTGCCTTGGACGCCTGCTTCTCCGACGTCTCCCCACGGTGGTGCTTGACGAACTTGTCGTTGTCGCTGGCCTTGCGCCGCGCGTTGCGCACGCCCTTCTCCATCCACGCGCGCTGCATCCGCGCCCGGCCCGCGAGCGCGTCGCGGCGGCCGGCGTAGTCCTCGTACGCCTCGCGCGCCTGGCGGCGGGCCGTCGAGCGCTCCTCCAGGTACGCGTCGTACGAGCCGCCGTAGGTGGCGACGCGCTGCAGGCTGCGGTCGATCTCGACGACCGTCGTGACGGTCCGCGCCAGGAACTCCCGGTCGTGGCTGACGACGACGATCGGCGCCTGGGCACGCGCGACGAACTCCTCGAGCCGGTCCAGGCCGTCAGCGTCCAGGTCGTTGGTCGGCTCGTCGAGCAGGTACAGGTCGAAGCGGGACAGCAGCAGCGCCGCCAGGCCCACGCGCGCGGCCTGCCCGCCGGACAGCGCCGTCATCGGCAGGTCCAGGTCGACCGCGAGCCCGAGGTCGTCGGCGACGACGCCGAGCCGGGCGTCGAGGTCGGCGCCGCCGAGCGCCATCCAGCGCTCCAGCGCGTGCGTGAACTCGTCGGCCGCGTCGGGGGCGTCGGCCGCGAGCGCGTCGGACGCCGCGTCCATCGCCTGCTGCGCGTCGGCGACGCCCGTGCGCCGCTCGAGGAAGCCGCGGACCGTCTCGTCGGGGTGCCGCTCGACCTCCTGCACGAGGTACCCCACCTGCGCCGTCGGCGGCGACAGCGCGATCGAGCCCGCCTCGGGGGCGCGCTGACCGGCGAGGATGCGCAGGAGGGTCGTCTTGCCGGCGCCGTTGGGGCCGACGAGCCCCACGACGTCACCGGGCGCGACGACGAGGTCGAGGTCCGAGAACAGCTCGCGGTCACCGAACGCCGCGGCCACACCCTTGGCCTGGAGGGTCGCACTCATGGGCCTCATGATGCCCTGGCCTCGGCAGGGCCGGACCGTGATTTCCGCCGCGGCCGCCCGGTGCGCCGCGTTCGGAGGGGCGACGACGGCTCGGCCCGCGAGGACCGGGCCGTCGTCCCGCACCCGGCTGGGCGGGCGTGAAACCCCGAGGGAGTCGTAGGCGGAGGACGTCACCGCGCCGGCCGGGACTCCGACCTCCTTCGTCGAGGTGCGCGACTGGACGGCAACCCTGTCGGCTGACGCGCCCGAGGCGCCGGCGCCCGCCTTGGTGCAGGAGTAGCCGACCTCCGCGACGACCGCACCGGCCGCGTTCCCCGCGGGGTCCGTCCGCAAGCACCACGGGGTCACGACACCCGGACGGTCCTGCGATCAGCCACGGGGGGCGACGAGGAGATCGTGTGGACGTCCTGCCACCGTCGTCACGGCCGACGTCCTGGAACGACAGACTCGCGCCGTGCGCTACTACCTGGAGGCCTTCGCGGGCCGGTTCGTCGTGCTCGACGTGCTGATGGCGTTCGCCGTCCTCGGCGTCGTCGTCCTGGGTGTGCGCGACGTGCGCAGCGGGGGGACGTGGTCGTCGTTCCTGCTACGGGTGGCGCCGCGCGCCGTGTTCGTGGTCCTCGCGGTCGCCACCGGGTTCGCGACCCTGACCCCGTTGGGCACGGGCGAGGGCCGCGCCGTCGACCTGGTGCCCCTGCGCTCGGCCCTGGCCGCGGGGGTGAGCTCGACGACGTGGGCGCAGGTGGCCGGGAACCTCGCCCTGCTGTCCTGGCTCGGCCTGCTGCTGCCGGTGGTGTCGTCCCGCCTCGCCACGGTCCCGCGCACCACCGCCGTCGTCGCCGCGACGTCCGCCGCCGTCGAGGC
This sequence comes from Cellulomonas wangleii, assembly GCF_018388445.1. Lineage (NCBI taxonomy): Bacteria > Bacillati > Actinomycetota > Actinomycetes > Micrococcales > Cellulomonadaceae > Cellulomonas > Cellulomonas wangleii. The sequence continues at coordinate 57,004 of NZ_CP074405.1, read as the reverse complement.
CGCCCAGTACGTGCTCGGCCTGGGCCGCTACTCCACCGTCGACGACGTCCTGCTCAACACCCTGGGCGGCGCCGTCGCGGCCGTCGTCGGGGTGCACCTGCTCGCGCCTCGGCTGCGGCGGGGCCGGGACGGCCGGGTGCGCGCTCCAGGCGGGGTCGTCGCGGAGCCGTCGTGAGCGGCTGAGCACCAGGGTCGTCGCAGCGGCGCGGCCGGCGCGCCCTGTCAGGTCCACCACCAGCCACGCGTCGACGAGCCCCGTGATGACGATCCCGGGGACGACCCACCCCCACATCCAGCCGGGACCGTGGGCGTCGGACCTCGTGCCTGTGCCACGGGCCGGGTGGCTGTGGACGGCGTGCGCGGGAGCGGGTCGGGTACCACTACGGTGCGGCCTGGCCTCAAGGACCGCGTTCCTGCTGGTCGAGGAGACGCTGCGGCGCCTGCGGCTGTCCGACCGTGCCGGGCTGGTCGGCTGCCTGGACCGGCTCGGCCACCGGTTCCGACCGAGGGAGCGCTGACGATGTACTGGCTGCACCCCGCTGTCGAGGGCGACCTCGGTCCCGGAGTCGACTACGACATCACCCGTGACCCCCAGCTGCTCGGTGAGCTCGCCTACGAGTTCGACGACTGGGGAGGTGACGACATCGTCCAGACGTCGGGGTACTGGCTCGTGAGCGGCCGGCTCGCGCAGGCGCTGTCGACGTCCGCACTGACCGGGTGGGAGCTCGCACCCGTACGCGTCAGCACCTCCGACGTGTTCGACCAGCTGCATCCCGACGGGCTGGACATGCCGACGTGGCACCGTCTGGTGCCCGTCGGCACGCCCACCGACGACTTCACGCTCGTGCGCAGGGTGTACCTGTGCGTGAGCGAGCGCGCACTGGCGCTCCTGCGGGGCTTCGACCTCACCCACGCCCGGATCAGGGACGAGTCCGAGATCCCGCCGATCAGGGACGCGGGCGGGCACCCGGTCAACGGATCCTGAAGATCTCGACCACGTGCGGGCTGTCGATCAGGGTGTGCGGCGCGAGCGCGTGGTACGCCCACAGGTGCACCCACGCGTTCCCCGTCCGGACGGTGAGCAGGGTCTTCATCATCCCGGGGGCGAGGTAGACGAAGCACAGGAAGACGACCGACAGCACCGCGTCGGTGGGCGTCGTGAGGACCGTCCAGGCGTCCCAGGCGTGCAGCGCCGTGTAGAGGACGCCGCCGAGCACCACCGTGGCGGGCGTCGAGCCGGTGAGCCGGAGCAGCCGCGGCACCAGCAGCGCGTGGACCAGCACCATGATCGGCAGGCCGGTGCCGGCGAGGTAGAGCAGGAAGGTCACCGGGACGCCGACGAGGTACTGGTGCGTCGACAGCCGGCCGACCACCGTGGCGAGGGTCGCGACCTGGATCGCGGACTCCGCGACGAGGACGACGAGGATCAGCCGCACGTCACCGCGGCGGTCGGTGGAGACGAGGTTCAGCTGCGCGGCCGAGTACCGGCGGCGGAAGACGGCGAGCGGCACGATCGCGTAGACGACGAGGTTGTAGACGGCCCACGTGGCCGCCTCGGCGGGGGCCACGTGGTCGTGCGTCCCGACCACGGACCCGGCGAGGTGCAGGCCGATCGGGTGCCACCCCAGGAGCGGGCCCAGCACGAACCCGCCGAGCAGGCCGAGCGCCGCCCAGGCCAGGAGCAGGACGGTCTCGCGGCGCGCCGTCGCGACGTCCGGCGCGCGGGCGGCGACGTCGGGCCGCACCCGCCGCCGGGTCAGCAGGCACGTCAGGGCCATGAGGGCCAGGACGCTCAGCATCGCGACGTCGGCACCGACGAGCTGGTCGACGGCCGAGCCCGGCAGCGCGGGCCAGTCGAACGGCAGGGTCCGTCCCGCCAGCAGCAGCACGACGGCGTTGCCCGCGAGCCACAGCGCCGCAGTCACCTGCACGCTGCGGTGCCGGGCGAGCCACCGGACGGTGGCCCACGGGCCGGGCGAGGTGCGTGGGGTGGTCGTCGTGGCCATCGCGGGCCCCCTGATGTAGTACGACCGTGCTAGTTCCCGAGAGATTAGCACGACTGTGCTATAACGACGAGGTGCCCCGACTCCTGGACGCCGACGCCCGACGCCGCGAGATCGCCGACGCGACCTGGCGGGTGATCCGCCGCGACGGGCTGGAGAACGCGTCGGTGCGCAACGTCGCCGCCGAGGCCGGACTGTCGGCCGGGTCGCTGCGCCACATGTTCGCCACGCAGGGCGAGCTGCTCGTGTTCGCCATGGCGCAGGTCGTCGAGCGGGTCACCGCCCGCGTCGCGGCGCAGGACGCGTCCGGTGATCCGCTCGACGCGGCCGAGCGGCACCTGCTCGAGCTGCTCCCCCTCGACGACGAGCGCCGCGCCGAGAACGAGGTCTGGACGGCGTTCACCGCCCGCGCACTGGTCGACCCGTCGCTGCGCGCGTGCGCCGAGCAGAACCACGACCTGGTCCGCGCCGGGTGCCGGCACTGGGTCGAGGAGATCGCCGCAGGGCGGGTGGACGTGGACCTGGAGGCGGACCGGCTGCACGCGGTGGTCGACGGTCTCGCGGTGCACGCGGCGGTCCGGCCCGACGCCGTCACGGGCGAACGGTGCCGGGCCGTGCTGCGCCGGCATCTCGACCTGCTCGCCGCGACGCCAGGCTGACGCGGCGGCGCGTTCCGGCCACCGCAGCGGCCCGTGCCTCAGCCGCGCAGCGGCCGACCCCAGGCGTCGTGCGCGAACCGGCCGCGCCGGGCGCACAGCACGAGCAGCCCTTCGGTGAATCCCCACACACCCATCGCGAGGGTGGCCAGACCGAGCGTGAGCACCCCACCGACCACCGCGGTCGCCAGCATGAGCAGGCCGCGGCGCCGGTGGCCCAGGTAGACCGCGTGCAGACCCGTCGCGCCGAGCAGGACGCCGAGCAGCCCGGCGACCACCCGCGAGCGCGGCCACGGACCCACGGGCAGCATGACCCGCCCGCGCAGGACGAACGCCCGCGTGCGCAGCGCCGGCCCCGCGTCCGTCACCGGGCGTGCGGCGACGGACGTCCGCGGTGCGAACAGCTGCCGCACGAGCGCGCCCCAGCGACGCGGCGTCGCGGCGGGCTGCGGCACGTCGTCCTCGACGTCCGGCACCGGCCCCGGCGGGTAGCGCACGGTGGCGGACAGCGGCTGGAACAGCGGGGGCGGCGGCCCCGCGGGGCGGCGCGTCACGACGGGACGCTCGAGGTCCTCGTCGAGGTCCAGGTCGAGGTCGGTCACGAGCGCTCCCCCCGGGTCGGCGCAGCGGATCACCCCACGCTACCCGCGTCCGCGCCGGCGGGGAACGGACGGCCCGGTGCTCCACCCGCACGCCGACGGTCCCGCGCGCCGCAGGACCGTCAGGTCGGGCGCGGGGACGCTCGCGGGCCGCCACGCCGCGGGCACGTCCGCCATCATGGCGACGTGCCCGCGACCGTCGTGACCCGCCCGATCGAGCTCGACGACGCGCCGGCGCTCGTGGACCTGCTGCGCGTCGACAGGGCGTTCCTCGCGCCGTGGGACCCGATCCGTGACGAGTCCTTCTTCTCTCTCGACGGGCAGCGGGAGGCGGTCCGCGACGCCCTGGCGATGCAGCGCGACGGTCTCGGCCGGGTGCACGTGATCGTCGACGAGGGGTCCGTGGTCGGGCGGATCGCCCTGACCGGCGTGGTCCGGGGAGCCCTGCAGTCGTGCGCCCTGAGCTACTGGGTGGCCTCGGCGCACAACGGCCGGGGCCTGGCGACGGCGGCGGTCGGGGAGCTGCTCGACGTCGCGTTCCGCGACCTCGGCCTGCACCGCGTGCAGGCCGAGACGCTCCTGCACAACGTCGCGTCGCAGCGGGTGCTCGCCCGCAACGGCTTCGTCCGCTACGGCACCGCGCCGCAGTACCTGAGGATCGCGGGCCGCTGGCAGGACCACGCCATGTTCCAGGCGCTCGACCCGGCCGCGGATCGCTGACTCTCGTCCTGGCCCCGTGCCGTCTGCCGGCAGCCGTCGTCGCCCGAACGGGCGAGGTGCGGTGAGGCGGGTCGGCCGTGCCGTCCGCGTGCCTGCGCCGTACGGATGACCGCGGTCCTGAACGGGCCGTCGGGTGCCGCTGCTGGCAGGACGTGGACGATCCGACGGAGGACGACGTGGACGAGTACAGGGCCCGGGACATCATCGCGACGATCGACGAAGCCATCTCCGCGTGGACGCTGCACGTCGGCACCGTGCCCGACGAGTTCACGATCGGCGCGCTCGCCCAGCACGCGGACCGGCTGGCCCGGGCCGCGTCCCGCCTCTCGACCCTGGCGATCACACGCCCCGACCTCACGGTCGGGCAGCTGTTCCCGCGCAGCGCGGTCGACGTCGCCGAGCTCGAGGAGATCCGCGCGCTCTCGGCCGCCGAGCTGGCGGTGCTGACGGAGCCGCCGCCGACCGTCACGCTGACGGTCCGGCCCGGCCAGACCCCGCTGCTCGACGAGTTCGACCACCACGTGCGCGGTGCCGTCTGCCCGGTGCGGGTCGCGCAGGACGGCACCCAGACCCTGGACCTCACGGACATCCTCATCGAGGCGCTCCACTTCGACCCCGAGGCGGAGGAGCGGGCGGCGCTGGCGCAGCTGGCCGCCGCCGAGGACCGCGACCCCTACCTCGAGGACGACGAGGACCTCGACGAGGACGGTGGGTACGACACACGCCTGCGGGCGACCTACGACGAGCTCCGTCGCCGCCTGCAGGGATGAGCGGTGGTCGCCGTGTGACGCGGTGACCACGGCACGGTCGGGCAGGAGCCGGGTCGCCCACCAGGGTCCGCGCGCGCGTCGTGTCCCTTTCCGTCTCGAGCAGGTCCGCACGCCTGCCGTCAGGACCGGCTCCACGCGGCCTGGGCGCGACCGCTGCAACCTCTTCCGTCACCAGGAAGATCCCCCGAACTTCTCCCGCGCGCGGCTCGCCGCGGCGCTCGTGCAGGTCCACGGTGGAGATGCGGCTCCGGTGCGGTGCCGCAGGTGCACGGACCACGCGCCACGGCGGTGACGCCGTGCCGCACGGGAGGGACGGACGATGACGACGCTCGACACCCCGGCCACGGCGACCGGCGCCCCGACGACCCACGCGGACCTGCGCGCCTGGGTCGCGGCGACGGCGGAGCTGACGCAGCCCGACGAGGTCGTCTGGTGCGACGGCTCACCCGAGGAGTACGCGCGGCTGTGCGAGCTGCTCGTCGCGCAGGGCACCTTCGTGCGGCTGGACCCGCAGCGTCGTCCCCGCAGCTTCCTCGCGCGCTCCGCGCCGGACGACGTGGCGCGCGTCGAGAGCCGCACCTTCATCTGCTCGCAGCACGAGGCCGACGCCGGTCCGACGAACAACTGGCGCGACCCCGCGGCGATGCGCACCGAGCTGCGTGACGTGTTCGCCGGCTCGATGCGCGGCCGCACGATGTACGTCGTGCCGTTCGCGATGGGTGCGGTCGGCTCACCGCTCGCCGAGTACGGCGTCGAGCTGACCGACTCCCCGTACGTCGTGGTGAGCATGCACCTGATGACCCGCGTGGGGACCGCCGTGCTCGAGCACCTCGGGTCCGACGGCGCGTTCGTCCCGGCCGTCCACAGCGTCGGCGCGCCCCTCGCACCGGGCGACGCCGACGACGTGACGTGGCCGTGCAACCCGACCAAGTACGTCGTGCACTTCCCCGAGACCCGCGAGATCTGGTCGTACGGCTCGGGGTACGGCGGCAACGCGCTGCTGGGCAAGAAGTGCTTCGCCCTGCGGATCGCGTCCGTCATGGGGCGCGACGGGGGCTGGCTCGCGGAGCACATGCTGCTGCTACGGCTGACGTCCCCGCAGGGCCGCGCGTTCCACGTCGCCGCGGCCTTCCCGTCGGCGTGCGGCAAGACGAACCTGGCGATGCTCAGCCCGACGCTGCCCGGCTGGACGGCGCAGACGATCGGTGACGACATCGCGTGGATGCGGCCGGGTCCCGACGGGCGGCTGCGGGCCATCAACCCCGAGGCCGGGTTCTTCGGCGTCGCCCCCGGCACGGGGCCGCGCACCAACCCCGCCGCGGTCGAGATGGTCGCGAGCGACACGATCTTCACGAACGTCGCGCTGACCGACGACGGCGACGTGTGGTGGGAGGGCCTGACGGACGAGCCGCCGGCCCACCTCGTCGACTGGCGGGGCCAGGACTGGACGCCCGACGCGGACCGCCCCGCCGCCCACCCCAACTCCCGGTTCACGGTGCGCGCGGACCGCTGCCCGACGATCGCCCCCGACTGGGACGACCCCGAGGGCGTGCCCGTCGACGCGATCCTGTTCGGCGGTCGTCGTCCGTCGACCGTGCCCCTGGTGGTGCAGGCGCGCGACTGGGCGCACGGCGTGCTGCTGGGCGCGACCGTGTCCTCCGAGCAGACCGCGGCCGCCGAGGGGACGGTCGGGGAGCTGCGGCGCGACCCGTTCGCCATGCTGCCGTTCTGCGGGTACCACGTGGCCGACCACTGGGCGCACTGGCTGCGCGTCGGCGAGCGGCTGGGGGTCGGCGCGCCGGCGGTGTTCTGCGTCAACTGGTTCCGCACCGACGCCGACGGGCGGTACCTGTGGCCGGGGTTCGGGGACAACGTCCGCGTGCTGGCGTGGGCGCTGGGACGGCTCGACGGGTCGTCGGCCGCGGTCGACACGCCCGTCGGCCTGGTGCCCGCTCCGGGGGCGCTCGACGTCACCGGGACGGACGTCGGCGACGGCGAGCTCGCGGCGCTGCTGGACGTGCCGACGGACGCCTGGCGGCAGGAGGTGGCGCGGACCGCCGCCTGGTTCGACGAGGTGGGCGAGCGTGTGCCGGCCGCGGTGCGGGACGCGCTGACCGATGTCGAGCAGCGCCTCTGGCGGGCCTAGGACCGAGGCGCGTGCCGCTCGAGGAACTCGTAGACCTCGGTCTGGTCCACGCCGGGGAACACGCCCACCGGCAGCGCGGCCAGCAGCGACGCGTGCGGCCGGGCGCTCGGGAACGCCTGGTCCTCCCAGCGGCTCGCGAGTGCGCGCGGCGCCTCCCGGCAGCACGACGCGTCCGGGCAGCGCGACGCCGAGCGCTCCGTCGTCTCGCGCCCCCGGAACCAGCGGACGTGCGCGAAGGGCGTCCCGACGCTCACGGAGAAGGCACCCTGGGATGACCCCTGCACGCGCGACGTGCACCAGAACGTGCCCGACGACGTGTCCGTGTACTGGTAGTACGGGCTGAACCGGTCGTCGAGCGTGAACACCACGCGCGCCGTCCACTGCCGGCACACGGGCTGCCCCTCGATCGCCCCCAGGGGGTCCGACGGGAACACGACGCCGTCGTTCTCGTACGCCTTGTGCAGCGTGCCGCCCTCGTGGACCTTCATGAAGTGCACCGGGATCTGCAGGTGCCGCGTGGCGAGGTTGGTGAAGCGGTGGGCCGCCGTCTCGTACGGCACGGCGTAGGTGTCGCGCAGGTCCTCCACCGACAGCCGCCGCTCGGCCTTGGCGTCGCCGAGGAACGCCACGGCCGACGCCTCGGGGATCATCAGCGCCGCGGCCAGGTAGTTCGCCTCCACCCGCTGGCGCAGGAAGTCCGCGTAGTCGACGGGCTCAGAGTGCCCCAGCACGTGCGACGCGACGGCCTGCAGCAGCGGCGAGCGTGAGTCGTTGTGCGCGGCACCGGTCTGCGGCAGGTAGATGCGCCCGTGCGCGAGGTCCGTGACCGTGCGCGTCGAGTGCGGCAGGTCGGCGACGTAGTGCAGCGTGAAGCCGAGGTGCGCCGCGATCTCCGCCGTCGCGCGCTGCGACAGCGGGCCACCGTGGTGCCCGACGGCGTCCAGCAGGGTCCGCGCGTGCTCCTCGAGCGCGGGGAAGTAGTTGTCCTGCGCGCGCATCCGGGACCGCAGCTCGGCGTTCGCGCGCCGCGCCTCCTCGGGCGTGGCCGCGTTCTCCGTCAGCAGCCGCTGCACCTGGTCCTGCAGCGCGACGAGCGCCTCGAGCGCGTCGGACGGCAGCGAGCGACCCACCTTCACCGTCGGCATGCCGAGGCTGGCGAACAGCGGGCCACGCTGCGCCCGCTCCAGCTGCACCTCGAGCGCGGCACGGCGCGTGGGGGGCTCGGGGCTGAGCAGGTCCCGCAGCGGGACGCCGAGCGCCTCGGCCACCTGCGCCAGCAGCGACAGCTTGGGCTCGCGGTGCCCGTTCTCCAGCATCGACACCTGCGACGGCGCCCGCCCGATCGCGCGCCCGAGGTCGTCGAGCGTCATGCCACGCGCGGTGCGCAGGTGACGCACGAGGCGGCCCAGGACCAGGGTGTCGACGGTCGCGCCGCCCCCGTCCCCGGACCCGCGGGAGACCGGGTCGGTACCGGCGTCCGCAGTCCTGCCGCGAGACGTACCGGGCTCGGCAGGCCTCGGGCGTCCCACCCCTCCCCCGGGCGCGCGGGAGGCCGACGCGGCCCTCGAGGCCGCGACGCGACCGGCCGCAGGGTCGATCGCGCGTCGGGGGTCCGGGGGCCGGGGTGCCGTCGTCGTCACCGTGTCAGCGTCACACCGTGGGAACGGTCCCGTCCAGGAGAAGCATCGAGATCCTTCCGTCGTTGATCGGCTGACGTGCACGGATGCGTCGATCTTCCGCGGCGAACCGGTCGATTCCCTGTGAAGAACCGTCACTCTTCACATCGGCTCGTTCGAGCGGTGCGACGACCCGGCCTGTTGCGCGCCGCGGAAGAGTCCCCGATCTTCCGCAGCCGCGACCGCCCCACGGCCCTCGCCGAGCGGGCACGTTGGTCGTGGGACGCCGACCGGCTCCCCCCGGACGCCCTCCGGGGCCACGCACGACGCGAGAGGCACGACGATGACCGCTCCCACCACCCCGCTGGACGACCTGCAGGCCCCCGCCGCCGTCGCGGGTGCGGTCGACGTCCGCCCCGGCGCGCAGACCCGCACCGCCGAGGAGCTCGAGCACGAGTGGCGCACCGACCCGCGCTGGGCCGGCATCGAGCGCCGGCACACCGGTGCCGACGTCGTGCGGCTGCGCGGCTCGGTCCGCGAGGACCCCACGCTGGCCCGGCGCGGCGCCGAGCGGCTGTGGGAGCTGCTGCACACCCGCACGCACGTGCCGGCGCTCGGCGCGCTGACGGGCAACCAGGCCGTCCAGCAGGTCCGCGCGGGGCTCGAGGCGATCTACCTGTCCGGCTGGCAGGTCGCCGCCGACGCGAACCTGTCGGGCCAGACGTACCCCGACCAGTCGCTCTACCCGGCCAACTCCGTGCCGGCCGTCGTGCGGCGCATCAACAACGCGCTGCTGCGGGCGGACCAGATCGACGTCGCCGAGAACGGCACGCCGACGCGTGACTGGCTCGCGCCGATCGTCGCCGACGCCGAGGCCGGGTTCGGTGGCCCGCTCAACGCGTACGAGCTGATGCACGCGATGATCGCCGCCGGTGCCGCGGGCGTGCACTGGGAGGACCAGCTCGCCGCGGAGAAGAAGTGCGGCCACCTGGGCGGCAAGGTCCTGGTCCCGACGTCGCAGCACGTGCGCACGCTGTCCGCGGCACGGCTCGCGGCCGACGTGGCCGGCGCCCCGACGGTCGTCGTCGCCCGCACCGACTCCCTCGGTGCGGACCTGCTGACGTCGGACGTCGACGAGCGCGACCAGGAGTTCCTCACGGGCGAGCGCACCGCCGAGGGGTACTTCCGGGTCCGCCCGGGCCTCGACGCGGTGGTCGCACGGGCGCAGGCGTACGCACCGCACGCCGACCTCATCTGGGTCGAGACGGCGACGCCGGACGTCGCGCTGGCCGTCGAGTTCGCCGAGCGGATCCACGAGGCGTTCCCCGGCAAGCTCCTCGCCTACAACTGCTCGCCGTCGTTCAACTGGCGCGCGCACCTCGACGACGCGCAGATCGCCCGGTTCCAGCGCGAGCTGGCGGCCCACGGGTACGCGTTCCAGTTCATCACCCTCGCCGGCTTCCACGCCCTCAACGAGTCGATGTTCACGCTCGCCCGCGGCTACGCCGAGCGCGGCATGAGCGCCTACGTCGACCTGCAGACGGCCGAGCTCGCCGCCGAGGCCGACGGCTACACCGCGACCCGCCACCAGCGGGAGGTCGGCACGGGCTACTTCGACCAGGTCGCCACCGCGATCAGCCCCGACAGCGCCACCCTCGCGCTGGCCGGCTCCACCGAGACGGCCCAGTTCCGCCACTGACCCGCCCGGCCCGACCCTCTCGCGGCACGCCGCTCGGCCCTCCCGCAGAGGTCCCCTCACGCTGATCACGAACCAGGAGAACGTCATGACCCTCACCGACACGTCGCCCCGGGCGGCGAGCCTGACCTCGCCGTTCGCGCACCCCCGGCTGACCGTGACCGGGCCCCCGGTCGAGGGCACCGACCTGGTGCTGTCGCCCGAGGCGATGGACTTCCTCACCGCCCTGCACGAGCGCTTCTCGGGTGGGCGGCACGAGCTGCTGCTCGCCCGGCAGCGGCGCCGCGAGCGGTTCGCCAACGGCGCGGACCCCGGCTTCCTGCCGCTGACGGCGCACATCCGCGCCGACCGGACGTGGCGCGTCGCCGGACCGGGGCCGGGCCTGACGGACCGGCGCGTCGAGATCACGGGCCCGACCGACCGCAAGATGACCGTCAACGCGCTGAACTCCGGGGCGAAGGTGTGGCTCGCCGACCACGAGGACGCCATGAGCCCCACGTGGACGAACGCGATCTCGGGCCAGGTGAACCTGTACGACGCGATCCGCGGGCAGGTCGACTTCACGACGCCCGAGGGCAAGGAGTACCGGGTCGGTGTGACGACGCCGACCATCGTCTTCCGCCCCCGCGGCTGGCACCTCACCGAGAAGCACGTGCAGCTCACCGACCGTGCGGGCCAGTCGTGCGCGGCCTCCGCGTCGCTGTTCGACGCCGGGCTCTACCTGTTCCACAACGCGCAGGCGCTGATCGACGCGGGCCGCGGCCCGTACCTGTACCTGCCGAAGATCGAGGGCCACCTCGAGGCGCGGCTGTGGGACGACGTCTTCCGCTTCACCGAGACGTACCTGGGCCTGCGGCACGGGACGATCCGCGCGACGGTGCTCATCGAGACGATCACGGCCGCGTTCGAGATGGAGGAGATCCTCTACGAGCTGCGCGACCACTGCGCGGGCCTGAACGCCGGACGCTGGGACTACATCTTCAGCATCATCAAGAGCTTCCGTGCCCGCGGGCCGCGGTTCGTCCTGCCGGACCGCGGCCGCGTGACGATGACGGTCCCGTTCATGAAGGCGTACACCGAGCTGCTCGTCGCGACGTGCCACCGCCGCGGTGCGCAGGCCATCGGCGGCATGAGCGCGTTCATCCCGAACCGCCGCGAGCCCGAGGTGACGGCACGCGCCCTGGAGCAGGTCCGGGCCGACAAGGAGCGTGAGGCCGGCCAGGGCTACGACGGCACGTGGGTCGCCCACCCCGACCTGGTGCCCGTGGCGCGCGAGGTCTTCGACACCGCCTTCGGCGACCGCACCGACCAGCGGCACCGCCTGCGCGAGGACGTGCAGGTCACCGCGGCCGACCTGCTCGACATCCCGTCCGCGGGCGGGGCGCAGCCCGGCGCCGTCACCGACGCAGGGCTCCGGCAGAACGTGTCGGTCGCCGTGCGGTACCTCGAGGCGTGGCTGCGAGGGCTCGGCGCCGTGGCCATCGACGACCTCATGGAGGACGCCGCGACGGCGGAGATCTCCCGGTCGCAGGTGTGGCAGTGGGTGCACCAGGGCACGACGACCGCCGAGGGCACGGTGATCGACGCCCCGACCGTCCGTGAGGTGCTCGCGGACGTCCTCACCGACGTCGAGCGCCGCGAGGGCGACCGCTTCGACGACGCCGCCGCGCTGTTCGGCGAGGTCGCCCTCGCGGACGACTTCCCGACCTTCCTCACCATCCCCGCCTACACCCGGCACCTGGTGACGCGGGGCTGACGAGGGCGGCCGATCCGGGCGTTCGGTCGGGCAGCCCGGGCGCGAGGGCCTCCGGTGGTGACGCGGTGGAGCCGCTTCACCACCGGGGCCTTCGCCTTGCCCCTGCCCCTGGACGCCTGACCGCCCGGCCGCGCCGGACGGTCGTCGACGTGCCGGTACGGCACGAAGGACCTCTCGTCAGCCGCGCGCGCTCAGCGCCTGGAGCGCGCCGTAGTCCAGCGCGTCCCCCGCGACCGGGAGCTCGCCGTCCTGCAGGAACGCCGTGGCAGCCGCGCGCGCCGTCGTGTAGGCGGCTTCGGCCAGGGCCGTGCCGACGCTGACCCGGCGGACACCCGCCGCGGCGAGTGCAGCGACGGAGGGGCCGCCCGGCACCGCCATGGCGTTGATCGGCGCGGGGACGGCCCGTGCGAGCGTCTCCAGCTCGGGCAGGTCGAGCAGGCCCGGGACGAAGACGCAGTCGGCGCCGGCCGCGACGTACCGACGCGCCCGTTCGACGGTCTCGTCGAGCCGTGTGTCCGCCGCGCCGACGCCGCGCAGGTGGACGTCGGTGCGGGCGTTGACGACGATCCCCGGGAGCCCGGCGGCGGCAGCGGCCTCGCGCGCGGCCGCGATCCGTGCGACCTGCGCGTCCACCGGGTGGAGCGACCCCGCCCCGGGGTCGAGGTCCTCGACGTTCACCCCGACGGCACCGGCGGACACCACGAGCCCGACCGTGCGTGCGACGTCCTCGGGTGCGGGCCCGTAGCCACCCTCGACGTCGGCGGTCACCGGCACGTCGACCGCCTGCGCGATGCGGCGCACGACCTCGGCCGTCTCCTCCCGGGTGAGCAGCTCGCCGTCGCCGCGTCCCAGCGACCAGGCGACACCTCCGCTCGTCGTCGCCACCGCGGCGGCGCCGGCGGCTACGACGATCGCCGCGCTGCAGGCGTCCCAGGCGTTGGGCAGGACGAGGAGCCGGTCGTGCAGGTCCCGGAATCGCTGTGCACGCTCGGCGGCCGATGCCGGTGCACGGTCGGTCGTGGTGGTCATGGCGTTCTCCTCGGTGTCCGTGAGCGTTTCATCGGGTCTCCTGGCCGCGATCGGGTGCCGGCTCACGAGGGCATCTGGTTGACGGGGTGGTCACCGACGGCCCACAGGTACTGGACCGCGTACGCCCGCCACGGTCGCCACGGGGCGCCGCGCCGCGTGAGGGCGCCAGGGGTCGAGGGAAGGCCCAGCCGCTGCGCCGCTGCGCGCACCCCGAGGTCGGACGGCACGAACGCGTCGGGGTCGCCGAGCGCCCGCATCGCGATCATCTCCACAGTCCAGGGCCCGATCCCCGGCAGCGCCGCCAGGCGGGCGCGCGCCTCCTGCCAGTCGCCGCCCGCTCCGAGGTCGACGCTGCCGTCGGCGAGCGCCTCGACGAGCCGCAGGACGGCGTGGCGTCGGGACGTCGGGAACGCCAGACGGGCCGGGTCGAGCGAAGCAAGGCTCGACGGCTCCGGGAACAGGTGGGTCAGGCCGCCGTGGGGATCGTCGATCGGGGTTCCGTGCGCGACGACCAACCGGGCCGCGTGGGTGCGCGCGGCGGCCGTCGAGACCTGCTGGCCCAGCACGGCCCGCACGGCGAAGCCCTCCGGGTCGGTCGTGCGCGGCACGCGGCGGCCGGGTGCCGCGTCGACGAGGGGCTGCAGGACCGGGTCGGCACGCAGGGCGTCGTCGACGGCCACGGGGTCGGCGTCGAGGTCGAGCAGGCGGCGGCAGCGCGCGATCGCCGTCGACAGGTGGCGCAGGTCGCTGAGGACGAGCTCGCAGACGACGTGCTGCGGCATCGGACGCAGGGAGGCGATCGCGTGCCCGGTCCCGAGCCGCAAGGAGCAACGGAACGCGCCGTCACGCCACTCCTCCACACCGGGCACCGCCGTCTCGACGAGGTGGCCGAAGAGGTTGTCCGGGCACAGCGGCTCACGGAAGGGCAACCGCACGGTCAGCACCCCGGGTGCGGCGAGCTCGCTGCCCGCGCCGCGACGGCGCAGCTCGGTGGGGGCCAGCGCGAAGACCTCGCGCACGGTGTCGTTGAACGACCGGACGCTGGAGAAGCCGGCGGCGAACGCCACGTCAGCCATCGGCAGCCCTGTGCCCTCCAGCAGGAGGCGCGCCGTCTGCGCCCGCTGCGCGCGAGCGAGGGCGAGAGGGCCCGTCCCCAGCTCCTCGCGCAGGTGCCGTTCGACCTGTCGCACGCTGTACCCGAGTCGCGAGGCGAGCCCGGAGACCCCCGACCGGTCGACCACGCCGTCGGCGATGAGCCGCATGGCCCGCGCCGTCAGGTCGGCCCGCTGGTTCCACTCCGGCGAGCCGGGGCTGGCGTCCGGGCGGCACCGTTTGCACGCCCGGAACCCGGCCTGCTGGGCCGCGGCCGAGGTCGGCATGAACCGCATGTTCACGACCTTGGGAGGTGGCACCGGGCAGCTCGGCCGGCAGTAGATGCCCGTGCTCAGGACGGCGGTGAAGAACCAGCCGTCGAACCGGCTGTCCCTCGACTGCACGGCGCGGATGCAGCGCTCGGTGTCCTGGTGCACATCGCCAGTCTTGTGCCCGTCGGCGACGTGCGTCTGGCGAGAATGCGACATCACCCTGGCGGCGACCGATGCCGACAGGCGTCACCACCTCCTGTCTCGTTGAACCAGTGGCCAGCGCCGCGTGCCCACGGGCATAGTGGACGCCGTGCCCGCCCGGATCCGCCTGCTGGAGGTCCCCTACGACTCGGGCTGCCGGGACGTGCGCCACGGTGCCGGCCCGCCCGCCCTCGTCGCCGCAGGTGCTGCGCAGCGGCTGGCCCACCACGGTGCCGTCGTCGACCACGGGCGCGTCCAGCTCGCGGCCGGCCCCGGTCCGATCGTCGAGGCCGCCGCGGGCACCGAGGTGATGCGGCTCGTCGCGCAGGACGTCGCCGCCCACGCCGGCCACCTGCCGGTGGTGCTCGCAGGCAACTGCGGGGTGACGCTCGGGGTCGTCGCCGGCCTGCGTGCCCTCGCGCCCGAGCGGCGCGTGGCGGTCCTGTGGCTCGACGCCCACGGCGACCTGCAGACGCCCGCGACGTCGGCGAGCGGGTTCTTCGACGGCATGAGCCTGGCGATGACCACGGGCCGGTGCTGGCAAGGACTCGCCGCGAGCGTGCCCGGGTACGCGCCGTCGCCCGACGACCGCACGGTGCTCGTCGGCGGCCACCAGCTCGACGAGGCCGAGCGCCGGCTCCTTGACGGCCCCGGACCGACGTGGTTGACCGTGGCCGACGTCCGGGCGGGGCGGGCGGGGAGCGTGCTCGACCGGGTGGTCGCGCACGCGGACGCGGTGCACGTGCACGTCGACCTCGACGTGCACGACACGTCCCTCCCACCGGCGAACTCCTACGCCGCGCCGGGTGGCCTCACGCCCGACGAGGTGCGCGCCACGGTGCTCGACGCCGTCACGCGACTCCCGCTCGCGTCGGCGACCGTCGCCTCGTGGGACCCGACCCACGACGTCGACCACCGCATGCGTGACGCAGCCCTGGGCCTGCTGGAGCTCCTGGGCACGCCGGCTCCGGCCCTGTGAGCCCGGACGACCACCTCCAGCCCGACCCCTGGCAGGTCGAGCTCGGAGAAGAACCGTCGCCCGAACCGCTCGACCGGCGTACCCCTCGACCAGAGGCCGGCGTCGCGCCCGTGCCGCGGGTGACCGCCTGAGAGTCCACACCTGTTCGCCCGGCCACCGCCGGGCCGCGTCGCGAGCACCCCAGAGCAGCCCCATGCACCCCCGGAAACCACGAAGCTCCCGGTCAGAGAACCCTGACCGGGAGCTTCGGTACTGCTCGAGCGGTTCCTTCCGGAACCACCTCACTGTGGGGTCTTGGGACAACTCGCTGGGACAGCTGGTCGAGCGCTGCGGACCGTCCGTCCTACTCCGACGAGCGTCGCATCAGCGCGCCAAACGCGTCCGGGCGTCGCGCAGCGCCTCGGCCGCGAGAAATGCCAGATCGAGCCCCTGGCGCCCGTTCAGGCGCGGGTCGCAGAGGCTTGTGTAGTTGCGCCCTAGCTCGTCCTCGTCGAGCAGCCAGCTTCCGCCCGTGCATTCCGTGACGTCGTCGGGGGTCAGCTCGAGGTGGATGCCGCCGGGCCACGCACCCGCTTCGGACACGATCCGCACGAACGACAGGAATTCGGAGCTGACGTCCTCGAACGACCTCGTCTTCACGCCGCTCGCGGTCGTGCGCGTGTTGCCGTGCATCGGGTCGCTGACCCACGCGACGGGGTGCCCCGCGTCGACGACGGCCTGGACCAGCGCGGGCAGTGCTCGGTCGATCACGCGAGCACCCATGCGGATCATCAGCGTCAGCCGACCGGGGATGCGCTCGGGGTTGAGCATGGTGCAGATCTGCAGCAGCTCTTCAGGGCTGCAGTCGTCGCTGATCTTCACGCCGATCGGGTTACGGATACCCCTGACGAAGTCCATGTGCGCGCCGTCGAGCGCTCGCGTGCGCTCGCCGATCCACAGCAGGTGTGCCGAGCAGTCGTACCACTCGCCCGTTGCGGCCTCGCGTCGCGTCAGACCCGACTCGTAGTCCAGGACGAGCGCCTCGTGTGCGGTGTAGAACGCCGTGCGCGAGAGCTCGTCGTTGTCGTCGCGCACGCCGCACGCGTGGAGGAACTCGACGGCGCGGTCGATCTCGGCGGCCAGCATCTCGTACCGCTGACCCGAAGGGCTTTCGGCGATGAAGCTCTGGTTCCAGCGGTGCACCTCCCGCAGGTCGGCGAATCCGCCGCTGGTGAACGCGCGCACGAGGTTCAGCACGATCGCCGAGTGGTGGTAGCCCTGGACCAGCCGGCGGGGATCGAGGCGGCGCGAGTCCGGGTCCTCGTTCTCGGCGTTGAGGAGGTGACCGCGGAGCGATTGGAGCTCGACCCCGTTGACGATCTCGGTGGGCGCCGAGCGCGGCTTGGCTAGCTGCCCCGCCATCCGGCCGATCTTCACCACCGGGAGCCCGGCGCCGTGAGTGAGGACCAGGGACATCTGCAGGATGATCTTGAGCTGGTCGCGGATGCGGTCGGCCGACACCTCGTCGAACGACTCGGCGCAGTCGCCCGCGAGAAGGACGAACGCCGCGCCGCGGGTGACGTCGGCCAACTGGCTCTGCAGCGCACGTGCCTCGCCCGCGAAGATCAGCGGCGGAAGCTTGCGGAGCTGCTCGAGCGCCCGCTGTGCCTGCGCTTCGTCCGGCCAGTCGACAGCCTGCGCGACCGGTCGCGTGCGCCACGCGTCGCTCGTCCAGGGGGCGCCGGCGTCAGTGTTGGTGTCGGTCACTTCGGCGGTGTTCGTCATCGGTCTCGTTCTCTCTCGCAGTGGAGGTGTGTGCTCAGTCGTCCAGTGCGCCGCGGGTGAGCGCGGCGGCCGAGTCGAGGTCGGACCATGTCGCCGCCCACGCCGGAGCGGCCGAGGCGGCCCAGAGGGTCTCGTCGGTGTGCGCGGGCGCAAACCAACCGAGCCAGTCGGGGCGTTCGACGCTGCGCCCCGTGACGGTCTGGTCCAGTAGCCGGAACCAGGTCTGCGTGCGGTCCAGCCGGCGCGCCGGCCTCCCTGCGGGCTCCCAGGTGGGAAAGACCACGCGGTCGAGGTACACGGGACGCTGGGCCGGGGTGAAGCCGAGGCAGGCGAACATGTCCTGCCAGGCGATGCGCCGCTTGCCCGGCCGGGACCACTCGGTGTCGGCAGAGCGCGGTCCTGCAAGGTGCTCGGTCTGCGGGAAGGCGCGCAGCGTGCCCGGGAACGTGCTGATCTTCTCCGGACACGCCAGCATCCGCAGACCGTCGGGTGTGGGCAGCAGAACGATGCGCTCACAGGAGAGCGCCTCGCGGGCGCCGTCCAGCGCAGCCGCCATGAACACCGAGGTCTTGCCTGCGCCGCGATCGCCCACGACGAGCGTCCCGCTGCCGTCGGCTCCGACGACCGCCGCAGCGTGTACCACGACGCCGCCGTGCGCCTCGAGCCACGGCAGGAAGAGCAGGTCGCGCACCACACGGCGCACGTCGCTGGCAGCGGCTGCCGGGTCGCCGTTGACGACGTGGACTGTGCGTGCGGCCACGTCGGACACCACGCACGAGCCGGTGTCGACCGACTCCACGACGACCACGCCGTCGTGCTCGTGGCGAACACCGCGACGGACGTCGTACGCGTGGCTGCCGGAGTGGAGAAGGATCGGGCGGCCCGCGTCACCGCGCGAGGTACGCCACCGGTCACCGGCCTCGGCGGACACCTCGACGGAAACTCTCGCGAGCGGCACGAGGGGCTCGGGCAGCTGTGCGTCGATGCCGAAGTAGGCCCCGAGCTCGGCACGCAGGAGCGCGTCGACCTCGGGAACGGCGTGGTCGAGCAGCACGGTGTGGCCGAGCATGGTTGCCGAGGTGACGTGCCCGCCGGGCGACACCGGGCGGGCCCCGGTCGCGGGAGCGGGAAGGTGGCCGGACATTGTGGGCATGGCGCGCTCCTGACGGACTGGCACGGGAGGGTTCGGGCGGCGATGCCGGCATGCGAAGGCACGCGGGGACACACGCGGAGGCGAGGACGAGGGATGAGTGACGGCGGGCGCTGAGGATCGCGTCGTATCCGAACGCGGCCTGGGTGCCGTCCCTGGCCGGATACCAGTCCTGCGACTGGGCACCACCCAGGCTCTGCGAGATCTGCCGCGACCGCTGGACGTCGTCGGCCCACTGGCGGACAGCACCCTCGCGGGCGCCGGCGACCGTCATCAGCGCCTCGAGAAGAGCCATCGTCTTGCGCGCGACGGACATGACCCGCTCCTGCTCGGCAGGCGCGAAGAACTCGCGCTCGCGTCCGTGGTCATCGTCATCTCGTGGCCCCCTCGCCTAGCGCCCTCGCGCCGGGTCGCACCCGGCGACGGGCGAGTCATCGGGTCCGGACTGTACGGAATGCCCCAGAACCGACTCGGGACGTCTCGCACGTTGAGCACACGGAAGCGCGCGTTCCACGAGGCCTACTACTCCGCGAAGCAGAGGCCACCCACGGCCGCCTGACGCACGAGGCGCCACCGAACTCCACGGAACCTCAGCCAGCCCGGCACCACCACGGTGACCGGGCTGGTCGGCATGCGCCCATCCGCGCTCGACGCCGGCTCCACAGCGTAAAGAGCAGGTAATAGCACGCTAGCGTGCTCACCAAGTCGCCGACTCGGCCCTGGAACCAGAAACTCCCGGCAGGATCTCGTCCTGCCGGGAGTTGTCCGGACTGCCGGGCCTTGGTTGTCCCAAGAGCCCACTGTCTGTGCGCGAGGCGGGATTTGAACCCGCACGCCCTTTCGGACACTGGCACCTGAAGCCAGCGCGTCTGCCGTTCCGCCACTCGCGCGCGCCGCCAAAGTTAGCACGTCGAGGGCCCCGTCAAAAACACTGCCCGCGACGGGCGGTGAGGGCCCTGTCCCACGGCCACCGACCCGTGCAACCACGCCGCCTCTGCCAACCCCCGCCCTCCCTCGGGCCTTCCCCCACAGCGACCACCGGAGGCGGCACCGGCACGCCTGCCGCCACCGGTCCACTGTCAGCCCTCCCGACCCGCCCACACCGCACGGCGTACACCGTTCACCCTCCCAGGCACCCGTCCAGGCCGCCGCACGGATACCATCGACGCGGATCGTCGTCGCACCGCGCGGACGGACCGAGGGCAGGTGGGACGGGCGACCGGCCCGCCCGAGGCGGGAGGGAGGTGGACGTGGGGTTCCTCGACAAGTTCGAGAACGGCGTGGAGCGCGTGGTGAACAACGCGTTCGCCCGGGCCTTCCGCAGCGAGGTCAAGCCGATCGAGCTGGCCGACGCGCTGCGCCGCGAGATCGACGACCGCGCCGCCGTCGTCGGCCGTGACCGCACCGTGGTGCCCAACGAGTTCACCATCGAGCTGTCCACGCCGGACTACGACCAGGTCGAGGCCTGGGGTGCGGAGGCCCTCGCGGAGGAGCTGGCCGCCAACGTCACGGAGCACGCCGCGAGCCAGCACTACGCGTTCGTCGGCCCCGTCACCGTCTCGTTCAGTGAGAACACGGAGCAGGACGCCGGCCGGTTCGCGGTCCACAGCGCGACCGTGCGCGGCCCGGTGGCACCGGCGACCAACGCGGCACCCAGCCCGCGGCACCCGCTGATCGACATCGACGGTCAGCGCTACATCCTCACGGGCCCGGTCACGGTCATCGGCCGCGGCTCGGAGGCCGACATCATCGTCGACGACCCGGGTGTGTCCCGGCGGCACCTCGAGATCCGGGTCACCCCGGACGGGGTCGTCGCCAGCGACATGGGCTCCACCAACGGACTGTTCGTCGAGGGGCACCAGGTGCCCGCGGCGACGCTGCTGGACGGCAACACGCTGACCATCGGCCGGACCCGGATCCTCTTCTGGACCGGGGGCGACGCGGACGTGGACGAGTGATGCCGCGGCATGAGTGAGCTCACGATCACCCTGCTGCGCCTGGGGTACCTCGCGCTGCTGTGGTTCCTCGTCCTGTCCGCCATCACGGTGCTGCGCCGGGACCTGTACGGCACGCGGATCATCGACCGACGTCGCGCCCCCGGCAAGGGTGCGCCCGCCGAGGCACCCGTCCCCGCCGGCGAGGCGCCGCGCGCGCCGCGACGCCCGCGCACCAGCGGCGGCCCCACCCGGCTCGTGGTGACCGAGGGCCCGCTGCGCGGCACCACGCTCCCCCTCGGCTCCTCCGCGGTGCTGGTCGGTCGGGCTCCCAGCTGCACGCTGGTCCTCGACGACGACTACTCCTCGTCGCGGCACGCGCGGATCTTCCCGCAGGGCGACCGCTGGTTCGTCGAGGACCTCGGGTCCACGAACGGCACGTTCGTCGGCGAGTCGCGCGTCGAGCAGCCCACGCCCGTGCCCACCGGCACGCCGATCCGCGTCGGGCAGAGCCTGCTCGAGCTGCAGAGGTGACGGCGTGACGGTCGCCCTGCGCTACGCCGCGCGCTCCGACGTGGGGCTCGTGCGCTCCGACAACCAGGACTCCGCGTACGCGGGCCCGCACCTGCTCGTCGTCGCCGACGGCATGGGCGGCCACGCCGGGGGCGACGTCGCCTCGTCGGTCGCGGTCGCGGCCATGGCCCCGCTCGACGGTGAGTCGCACGGCCCCGACGACGCCCTCGACGAGCTCGAGACGGCCCTGGACGACGCGCGGTCCGAGATCATCTCCCGCAGCGACGCCGAGCCGGACCTGGCCGGCATGGGCACCACCGTCACGGCGATCCTGCGCGCGGGCAACAAGCTCGCGATGGTGCACCTGGGCGACTCGCGCGGGTACCTGTTCCGCGACGGCACGCTCACGCAGGTCACCACCGACCACACGTTCGTGCAGCACCTCGTCGACACCGGGCGCATCACGCCCGAGGAGGCCGAGCACCACCCGCAGCGCTCCGTCGTCATGCGGGTGCTGGGCGACTTCGACACCGACCTCACGGCCGACCTGTCGGTGCGCGAGGCGCGGCCCGGGGACCGCTGGCTGCTGTGCTCCGACGGGCTGTCGGGGTACGTCTCGGCCGAGACGATCGCGGAGACCCTCGCGGACATCGAGGACGTCGACGCGTGCGCCGACCGCCTGGTGCAGCTCGCGCTGCGGGCCGGCGGACCCGACAACGTCACGGTGGTGCTGGCCGACGTCGTCGAGCTCGACGACCTGCCGGACGGCGCCATGCCCTCCACCGCCAGCGTCGTCGTCGGTGCCGCGGCCCTGAGCCGCAAGCGGCCGTCGGCCGCGGTGGACGGCCCGGCCGCGCGTGCGGCGTCGCTGTCCCGGCGCGCCCGCACCGGCGCGTCGGACCCGCAGGACGGCGCCGAGGACGACGACGAGGACGCGAAGGTCGCCACGGCGTCCGCCCCGGACGACGGCGACGAGCCGCTGGCGCCCGCGCCGCGCCGACGTGGTCTGCTGCTCACGTGGGTCGCCGTCGGGGTCGCGGTGGTCGCCGCCCTGGTGGGTGGGTACGCCTGGACGCAGACGCAGTACTTCGTCGGCACGTCCGACGGTCGGGTCACCGTGTTTCGCGGGATCCCGCAGTCCCTCGGCCCGCTCGAGCTCGCGTCCGTCGTCGAGACCTCCGACGTCCAGGTCGACGACCTGCCCGCCTACCTGCGCGAGCGCGTCGAGAAGACGATCTCCGCCCCCTCGCTGGACCAGGCGCGACGCCTGGTGGAGATGCTCACCGACGACGTCGTGCTGCCGACGCCCACGCCCGTCCCCTCCCTGACCCCCGCCCCCGCCCCCGAGCAGACGCTGCCGGCGCCCGCGACCGAGCCCGTGATCCCGCCCCCCGTCGAGCCCGCCCCCGCGGCGGGTGCACCGTCCGGCGGCCCGGCAGCGGTCGCACCCGCGCTGTGATGGCCAGCGTCCAGCCGCACCGCGTCCGCCCCGGGCGTGGCACCGAGCTGCTGCTGCTCGTCCCGGCGCTCGGCATCGGCATCGCCGGGTACGTGCTGACCGGCCTGGGTGCCACCGGCTCGGTACCGCCCCACGTCATCGCCTACGCCGCGGGCACCACCGTGCTCGCGTTCGTCGTGCACGTGGTGCTGCGCCTGCGCGCCCCGTACGCCGACCCGGTGATCCTGCCGGTGGTGGTGGCGCTCAACGGCATCGGCCTGGCGATGATCTACCGCATCTCCATCGCGTACGCGGCGCGAGGCCGTGCCGACGCGGACATCGCCGACCGCCAGCTCGCGTGGACCGCCATCTCGGTCGCCCTGGCGATCGTCGTGCTGCTGGTGCTGCGCGACCACCGCACCCTGCGCCGGTACACGTACACGGCCATGGTCGTCGGTCTGGTGCTCATCGTGCTGCCCCTGGTCCCAGGGCTGGGACAGACCATCAACGGCGCCCGCATCTGGGTGCGCGTGGGGCCGGTCGGCATGCAGCCGGCGGAGTTCGCCAAGATCGCGCTGGCGGTGTTCTTCGCCGGGTACCTGGTGACCCACCGCGACACGCTCGCCCTGGCCGGCAAGCGTGTCGTGGGCCTGCAGCTGCCGCGCGCCCGCGACCTGGGCCCGATCCTGGTGGTCTGGGCCGCGTCGCTCGCGGTCCTCGTGCTGCAGCGCGACCTCGGCACGTCGCTGCTGTTCTTCGGGCTGTTCGTGGCCGTGCTGTACCTGGCCACGGAGCGCACGTCCTGGATCGTCATCGGCCTGCTGCTGTTCGTCGGCGGCGCCGCGGTCGCGGCGACCGCGTTCGGCCACGTGGGCGCACGGTTCGACGTGTGGCTGCACGCCCTGGACCCCGAGATCTACAACCGGTCGCCCGGCGGCTCGGGCCAGCTCGTGGCCGGGCTGTTCGGCATGGCCAGCGGCGGCCTGTTCGGCACCGGCCTGGGGCAGGGCCGCCCCGACCTGGTCCCGTTCGCCTACTCCGACTTCATCGTCGCGTCGCTCGGCGAGGAGCTGGGGCTGACCGGGCTCATCGCGATCCTGCTGCTGTACACGATCCTGGTGGAGCGCGGCCTGCGCACGGCGATCGGCGTGCGCGACGGCTTCGGCAAGCTGCTCGCCGGCGGCCTGTCCTTCGTCATCGCGTTCCAGCTGTTCGTCGTCGTCGGCGGCGTGACCCGGCTCATCCCGCTGACCGGCCTGACCACGCCCTTCCTGGCGTACGGGGGGTCCTCGCTGGTCGCCAACTGGATGATCGCCGCGCTGCTGCTGCGCATCTCGGACGAGGCACGACGTCCCGTGCCCGCGGTCCGCGCGATCGCCACGCCGGACATCGGCATCCCGGTGGCCGGTCCCGGACGCTCGCGCCCCGCCGGCAACGGACGCTCCACGGCCCGCCCCGGCGCCCCGGCCGCGGACGCCGGCGGTGCGCCGCTGCGCACGTCGACGCCCACCCGGGACGACGGGACCGACGGCCCCGCACCTGACGACAACCCGACCGAGCTGCTGGGAGGTGAGGACCGGTGAACACCCCGCTGCGCCGTCTCGCGACCCTGACGCTCGTGATGTTCGTGGCCCTCATGGGCGCGGCGTCGTGGGTCCAGTTCTTCCAGGCCGAGTCCCTCAACACCGACGGCCGCAACGTGCGGACCCTGTACCGGGAGCACGGCAACGCGCGCGGCCCGATCGTCGCCGGCGGTGAGGCCATCGCCGTGTCGGTGCCGGTCGACGACCCCTTCGGCTACCAGCGGGAGTACCCGAAGGGCGCCGTGTACTCGGCCGTCACCGGGTTCTACTCGATCGCCAACGGCCGCACGCAGCTCGAGGAGGCCGAGAACGACCAGCTCACGGGCCGGTCGGACCAGCTCTTCTTCACGCGCATCCGCGACCTGCTCACGGGCCGGCGGCCCGAGGGCGCCGCGGTCGAGACGACCATCGTGCCCGCGGCCCAGCAGGCGGCGTGGGACGGCCTGGGGAACCAGGAGGGCGCGGTCGTGGCCCTCGAGCCGAGCACGGGGCGGATCCTCGCGCTGGTGTCCACCCCCGGGTTCGACCCCAACGCCCTGGCGGTGCACTCCACGACGGAGGCCGCCGCGCAGTACCGCGCGCTCGAGGCGGCCCCGGGCAACCCGCTGCGCTCCAAGGGCACCCAGGAGCGATTCGCGCCCGGGTCCACGTTCAAGCTGGTCACGGCCGCGGCCGCCCTGGAGTCCGGGCAGTACACCGCGGACACCCTGGTCCCGTCGCCCACCGAGCTCGCGCTCCCCCAGACCTCGGCCACGATCAGCAACTTCGGCGGCAGCAGCTGCGGCGCCGACCAGGTGAGCCTCGCGGAGGCGCTGCGCATCTCCTGCAACACCGCCTTCGCGAGCCTCGGCCTGACGCTCGGGGAGGACGCGCTGCGCGAGCAGTCCGAGCGCTTCGGGTTCCTCGACGACTCGCTGACCGTGCCGATGCCCGTGGTCGAGTCCGTGTTCCCCGACGGCCTGGACCCGGCGATGCTGGCGCAGTCCGCGATCGGGCAGCGGGACGTGCAGGCGACGCCGCTGCAGATGGCCATGGTGGCGTCCGGGATCGCCAACGGCGGGCGCGTCATGACGCCGTACCTGGTCGACACCGTCCGCGCCGCCGACCTCACCGTGGTGTCGCAGACCAAGCCCGAGGCGCTCTCCGACGCCGTGTCGGCGTCGACCGCGAGCGCCCTGACGCAGATGATGGTGGGTGTGGTCGAGTCCGGCACCGGACGCTCCGCCCGCATCGACGGTGTGCAGGTCGCGGGCAAGACCGGCACGGCCCAGACCGTCGAGGGGCAGCCGCCGCACGCGTGGTTCACCGCCTTCGCCCCCGCCGACGCACCGCGTGTCGCGGTCGCGGTGATCGTGGAGAACGGCGGCAGCCTGGGCAACGAGGCGACCGGCGGGGCGGTCGCCGCACCGATCGCCCGCGCCGTCATCCAGGCGGTGCTGGCCTCATGAGGACGGCTCCGGGTGTCGCGCTGGGCGGTGGCCGCTACCGGCTGCTGCGCCGCATCGCCGTGGGCGGCATGGGCGAGGTGTGGGAGGCCAACGACGACGCCCTGGCGCGTGCGGTCGCCGTCAAGGTGCTGCGCAACGAGTTCGCCGGGGACGCCGGGTTCCTGGAGCGGTTCCGCACAGAAGCGCGCAACTCCGCCGCCCTGCACCACCCGCACATCGCCGCGCTGTTCGACTACGGCGAGCAGGAGGGCTCCGCGTACCTCGTCATGGAGCTCGTCGTGGGCGAGCCGCTGTCCGACCTGCTCGAGCGGGAGCCCGTGCTCCCGCCCCGACGGCTGCTGCCGATCCTCGCCCAGACCGCCCGCGGGCTGCACGCCGCGCACCAGGCCGGCGTCGTGCACCGGGACGTCAAGCCCGGCAACGTGCTGCTCGCGCGGTCCGGACGGGTGAAGATCACCGACTTCGGGGTGTCGCTCGCCGCCGACCAGAAGACCATGACGGCCACCGGCATGGTGATGGGCACGGCCCAGTACCTCTCCCCCGAGCAGGCCGTGGGCCGCCCCGCGACCCCGCTGTCCGACCTGTACTCCCTGGGTGTGGTGGCGTACGAGGCGCTGGCCGGCCGCCGCCCCTTCACCGGTCCCACGGCCGTCGACATCGCCGTTGCCCACGTCAACGACCCCGTGCCGCCGCTGCCGGCGTCCGTGGACCGCAAGCTGGCGGCGCTCGTGCTGCGCCTGCTGTCCAAGGAGCCCTCCGAGCGCCCGGCGTCGGGCGAGGAGCTCGCGGGGCTGCTCGACCGGCTTCTGCCGCAGACGCCGCCGTCCGGCGTGGCCGTTCTGGTCAGCAAGCCGGACCGGGCCCGTGAGGACCGCCGTGGCGCCACCGGCCCGCGCACGTCGCCGGACGCGGCCTCCCGGCCCGCACCCGTCGGCGGCACCACGCGCCCCGGTGCGGGCAGGGAGGCCGCGCGCACCGAGGCCGCGCCGCCGTCGTACCCGCCGTCCCGGCGCGAGCGCGCCGGGCGTGCCGCACCCGCTGACGACGGCACCCGACGTGGTCGCCGTGAAGCACCGTCCGACGGCCCGCTCGACGGTGTCCTGGCGAGCGCCTCCGGCTGGGTCCGGCGCCTGCGCCTGCCGCTGGTCGCGCTCGTGCTCGTGCTGGTCGCACTGCTCGGGGCGGCGCTGGCGGACCGGCTGCTCGGGGCCGGCCCGCAGGAACCGGCAGGGCGCGCGGTGACCGCCGAGTACCCTCGTGGCGGCCCACCGGGTGGGATGATCGCCGCAGAACCGAGCCGCGGCGGCCTCCCCGCCCCGGCAGACGGGGCCCTGGCACGAACCGGTGCGCCCCGACCGACGGAAGTGAAGGACTCCTAGTGGTGGACGAAGGATCGCGCATCCTCGCCGGCAGGTACGAGGTCGGCGAGCTCATCGGGCGCGGCGGCATGGCCGAGGTGCACATCGGGCACGACACGCGCCTGGGACGCACCGTGGCCATCAAGATCCTGCGGTCCGACCTGGCACGTGACCCGTCCTTCCAGAACCGGTTCCGCCGTGAGGCGCAGTCGGCCGCGGCGCTCAACCACCCGGCGATCGTCGCGGTGTACGACACCGGTGAGGACGTGTTCACCGAGCCGACCGGCACGGTCGCGCACGTGCCGTTCATCGTCATGGAGTACGTCGAGGGCCACACGGTGCGGGACATCCTGCGCGACGGCCAGGCCGTACCGATCGACGAGGCCGTGGAGATCACCGCGGGCGTGCTGTCGGCGCTGGAGTACTCGCACCACGCGGGGATCGTGCACCGCGACATCAAGCCGGCCAACGTCATGATCACGCCCACCGGCGCGGTCAAGGTCATGGACTTCGGCATCGCCCGTGCCGTCGCCGACTCGGCCGCGACGATGACGCAGACGCAGGCGGTCATCGGCACCGCCCAGTACCTGTCCCCCGAGCAGGCGCGCGGCGAGCAGGTGGACGCCCGGTCCGACCTGTACTCGACCGGCTGCCTGCTGTTCGAGCTGCTCACGGGCCGGCCCCCCTTCGTCGGGGACTCCCCCGTGGCGGTGGCCTACCAGCACGTGCGGGAGATCCCGCCGGTACCCAGCTCCATCGCGTCCGACGTCCCCGAGGCGTTGGACCGCATCACGCTGAAGGCGCTGGCCAAGGAGCGCGACGCCCGGTACTCGTCGGCGGCGGAGTTCCGCGCCGACCTGGAGGCGGTGCTGCGCGGCGGCCACGTCAACGCGCCCGCCGTGGGTGCCGCGGCGGCCGGTGTCGCGGCCGCGGACGCCACGCAGGTCATGGCGCCGACGACGCAGACGACGCAGGCCATGCCCCCGGCGACGGCACCGTGGGGCGCCACGGGCCTCAGCACGCTGGAGACGGACGAGCCCGGCCCGGACGAGGACGAGAAGAAGCGCCCCTGGCTCATCTGGGTGCTCGCGGCGGTCGCGCTGCTCGCGGTGGGTGGCATCGTCTGGGCGCTCATGCGGGGCCAGGACGCGCCGGTCGACACGACCGTCGCGGTCCCGACCGTCGCCGGGATGTCCCAGGAGGAGGCCGTCCAGACGATCCGCGACGCGGACCTCGTCCCGGAGCCCGCGCAGGAGCCCAGCGACGACGTACCTGCCGGCTCCGCGACCCGTACCGACCCCGCGGCCGGCGAGACGGTCGAGAAGGAGACGTCGGTCAAGGTCTACATCTCGACCGGCCCCTCCGAGGTCACGGTCCCGGACGTGGCCGGGCAGACCGAGGCCGAGGCGGCCGCCGCGCTCGAGGCGGCGGGCCTGTCGGTGTCGCCGACCCGGCAGCCGGAGGACAACCCGTCGGTGCCGAAGGGCCGCGTCACCAAGACCGACCCCCCGGCGGCCAGCCCGGTCAAGGCGGGCGCCACCGTGACGCTGTACGTGTCCTCCGGCAACGTCGTCGTGCCGAACGTGACCGGCAAGAACGTCGAGGTCGCGACCGAGGAGCTGACGGCGCTCGGTCTGCGGGTCAACACCAGCAACGTGGCGTCGACCGAGCCCGAGGGCAACGTGGTCTCGCAGGACCGTCCCGAGGGCGCGGTCGTGCTTCAGGGATCGGCCGTCAACCTGGGGATCGCCGAGCCGCCCAACACCGCCGCCGTCCCCACCAACCTGCGGGGCCTGACGTACGACCAGGCGGTCCAGGCGCTGCAGGCCGTCGGCCTGACGAACATCGCCCGTGAGGACGTCGCCTCGGACGAGGCGGCGAACACGGTGGTGTCGTCCGACCCGAGCGGCGGCACCGAGATCGCCAAGGAGCAGCGCGTGACGCTGCGGGTGTCGCGCGGCCCGAGCGCCGGCAACAACCCGGCACCGTCCCCCTCGCCCACGCGGGCGTCGGACGACTGACAGCGACGCGGACGCCCCCCGACCTCAGGGTCGGGGGGCGTCCGTCCGTCGGGATCCGCGCACGCGTGGCGCGGGTGACCCGGTGGATCAGAGGCGGACGAGCGGGTGCAGCCCCTGCGACCGCTCGACGGCGTCCCGTGCCCCGCAGACCTCCAGCCAGTTGGCCAGCAGCCGGTGCCCGCCCTCGGTGAGCACGGACTCGGGGTGGAACTGCACGCCGTGCAGGGGCAGGTCCCGGTGCTGCAGGCCCATGATGATGCCGTTCGCGCGGGCCGTGACCACCAGCTCGTCGGAGAACGTGCCGTCCACGACCGCGAGCGAGTGGTAGCGCGTCGCGGTGAACGGGACGGGCAGCCCGGCGAGCACGCCCTGACCGTCGTGCTCGACCTGGCTCGTCTTGCCGTGCATGAGCTCCGGGGCGTGCGTCACGGTGCCGCCGAAGACCTCACCGAGGGCCTGGTGGCCCAGGCACACGCCGAGCATGGGCGTGCCCGACGTCGCGCAGTCCCGGATGACCTGGGTGCTCGCACCGGCGTCGGCGGGTGCGCCGGGGCCCGGGGACACGAGGACGCCGTCGTACCCGGCGCGTTCCGCGGCGGGCGGCACGGCGTCGTTGCGCACGACCTCCGGCTTCGCCCCGAGCTGGTCGAGGTAGCCGACGATCGTGTAGACGAACGAGTCGTAGTTGTCGACGACGAGGATCCGCGTCATCCCTCACCCACCGTGGTCTCGTTGAAGGGCATGTACGGCGCGACCGCGGGGTACAGCCACAGGAAGCACGCCGCGAGCACCGCCGCGGCGAGCACGGCCGCGAGGACCACGCGCACGGGCACCGGGCCCGGCAGGTGCCGCCACAACCATCCGTACATCATGAGCCTCCCGTCGTCGTGCGCCCAGCCCGGTCCCGCCTGCCGGTCACGGCGTCCCCAGCAGCTCGGCGGGGGTGCCGGACGACACGGGGGCCCAGTAGTCGAGCACGCCGTGCACGATGAACCGCTCGCGCGCGGAGAACATGGGGTGGCACGTGGTGAGCGTGATGTACCGCTCCGTCGGCTCGACGCCGGGCTCGTTGGGCACGGGCGCGATGACCCGCACGTCGGGCGGCAGGACGACCTCGGTGCCCGTGACCCGGTACACGTACCAGGTGTCGGCCGTGCGGACGACGAGCGGGTCGCCGAGCTGCAGCTCCTCGATGCGGTTGAACGGCTTGCCGTACGTCACCCGGTGCCCGGCGAGCGCGAAGTTGCCCACTCCCCCCGGCATCGCGGTGCCGGGGTAGTGCCCGATGCCCAGCACGTCCAGCACCGTGGGCCGGTCGGTCCCCTGCGAGATCGGGCGCTCGGGCTCCCCGGCCCAGCGCGGCACCTGGAGCGTGGCGAACGAGACCGCGTGCGCGGGCTCCTCGATCACCGGCGGCTCGTCGCGTCGCGGCTCGGCGATCCCGCTGTCGTCGTCGACCGCCGCGGCGGGCGGGGCGAAGTCGAGGTCCCGGACGATCTCCGCCTGCACGGCGTCGCCCTCGACGTCCGTCCACCACAGCTGCCACACCAGGAACCCCAGCAGCAGCACACCCAGGGTGATGAGCAGCTCGCCGAGGACACCCACGGCGCCATAGAAGAACCCGGCAGCGGTGCGCGGACGTGTCGCGCGGACGTGTGCGGGTGCCCGCTCCGTCGTGGCGGACCGGGTCACAGGTGGCCCTCCTCGGTCGTCCGCGGGCCGCTCGGCCGGGCGCTCGCCGTGGGGGCGTCCTCGTCCGCCGGTGCCGCCGCGGGCACGCCGGGCAGCACCTCGACGTCGTCCGGCACGCGCGCCCAGCCCAGCTCGGTCGCGCCGGAGTAGGCAGGCAGCTCGACCTCGCTCCGTTCCTCGAGGTCCCAGCCCAGGTTGAGCTCACCGGCCTGCCGCACGTAGGTGCGGACGTCCTCGTCCGCGGCGAGCGCGGCACGCAGCTGCTCGGGGTCGCCCACGGCCGTGATGACGAACGGCGGCGAGTACATGCGGCCGTGCAGGCGCAGGACGTTGCCCTGGCACTGCACGCCGGTCGTGGACACCACCCGCTGGTCCATCAGGCCCATCGCCTCGGCGCCACCCGCCCACAGGGCGTTCATGACGGCCTGGATGTCCTGCTGGTGCACCACGAGCAGGTCCGGTCGGACGTCGTCGCGCCGGGAGTCCACCGGGGCGTCGTCCAGGGAGATGACGAGGCCCGGTCCGCTGACCGGCACCGAGCCACCCGCCACGAGGTCACCCGCCGTGGGGGTGAGGGCCGGCCTGCCCGCGAGGGCGTTCTGCTCGGCGGTGAGTGCCTCCACCTCGGCCCGCAGCGTGTCGACCTCGCCGGACAGGCGCTGTACGGTGGCGGCCTGCTTCTGCGTCAGCTCGCGCAGGTCCTGCGGGTGGCGCGCCTCGTCCGTGCCGGCGCTGCGGGCGTTGACGGTGAACAGGAGGCCGGACAGCCCGAGGACGAGACCCACGGCGACGGCGCCGCGGCCCAGGCCGGGCCGTCGGGCGCGCGCCCGGGCACCGGCGGTCTCGGTCACGGCGTCTCCCTCCGCAGGGTCCCCGCACGTGCGGCGGGACGACGGCACTACGCTAGGTCACGTTCGGCGGCACGCCGACACCGGTCCGCAGGTCGACGACATCGGGCACTCGGACGGCCCACCGTCCAGATCCGCCCGGTGGTGTCGGTTCCCACCTGCTCATCGCACCGTCGCAGACAGGAGCCCGCCCGTGCCCGAGTCGAAGTCGCGCAAGAAGGCGACCTACACCCCGCCGCCGGCCAAGGCCGCCGCGCCCAAGCCCCTGCCCCGCTGGTTCCTGCCGGTGTCGCTGGGCCTGATGATCTTCGGCCTGCTGTGGCTGGTCGTCACGTACCTCTCCCCCGGTGCCGCGTACCCGCTGCCCATCGGTCAGTGGAACCTCGCCGTCGGCTTCGCGATCATCATCGTGGGCTTCGGCATGCTGACGCGCTGGCGCTGAGCAGCACCTTCTTCCCGCGGGGACAGGGCTGAGCGCGCGTCACGCGCCCACAGCCCTGTCCACAACCCGCGCCGTTGGTCATCCACAGGCGGTGCACATACCTGTGGAGAACTACATCGGTGTAGTTCCACAGCTGTGAGTAACGCTGGGGAGGGTGCGTCAGCAGGTCAGACGAGGCCGACGGACGCGTACGTCGCCCACGTGGCCCCGAGGAGCAGGACGAGGACCGCGACGGGTGCGGCCCAGCCGACCAGGGCCCGCCGCTCGCGCGGGGCGTAGGCGAAGGCCGCACCCAGCGCGGCCCCCACGACGAGTCCGCCCAGGTGCGCCTGCCAGGCGATGTTGGGCAGCACGAACCCCAGCACGCCGTTGAGGACGAGGATCCCGATGATGGGCCCGGCGTCACGGCCCAGGCGCCGCAGCACCACGAGCACGGCGCCGAACAGTCCGAAGACGGCACCCGAGGCACCGACCATCGCCGTGGTCCAGCTGTCGGTGGCGGTCGCGAGCAGCACGGCGGCCACGGACCCGCCGAGGGCGCTCATCAGGTACAGCACGGCGAACCGCGCGCGCCCGAGCGTGCTCTCCAGGTACGGCCCGATCATCCACAGCGCGAGCATGTTGAACAGGATGTGGAAGACCTGGCCCGGCGAGTGCAGGAACGCCGCGGTGAGGAACCGCCACGGCTCGAAGGCGCCGGCCAGCGGGCTGAACGCCCACTGCGACGTCCACCCGGGCACCGCGAGCTGGAGCACGTAGGACACGGCGCACAGCCCGATGAGGGTCAGCGTGACGACGGGCCGCCCGGCGCGCACGCGGCCGCCGAACACGGTGCGCCCCTCGCGGGCGGTCCGTGCCGCCTCCGCGACGCAGTCGACGCAGTGGATGCCGACCGGGGCCGGCCGCTGGCACTCGGGGCACGCGGGCCGGCCGCAGCGCTGGCACCGCACGTAGGAGACGCGGTCGGGGTGCCGCGGGCACACGGGAACCTGCTCGGCCGCACCGCCGGGCACGCCGGGCGGCCCCGCGGGGGGGCCGCCCGGCACGTCGGGACCGCTGATGGTCAGTCCTCCACCGTGATGGACGTGATGGTCACGTCCTGGACGGGGCGGTCACCGGGACGCGTGGGCGTCGCGGCGATCGCGTCGACCACCTTGCGGCTCTCGTCGTCCACGACCTTGCCGAAGATCGTGTGCTTGCCGTTGAGCCACGTGGTGGGCGCCACGGAGATGAAGAACTGCGACCCGTTGGTGCCGCCGACCTTGCCCGTGACCGGGTCGAGGCGCTTGCCGGCGTTGGCCATGGCGAGCAGGTAGGGCTCGGAGAACGTGAGCTCGGGGTGGATCTCGTCGTCGAACTGGTAGCCCGGGCCGCCGCGGCCGTTCCCGAGCGGGTCGCCGCCCTGGATCATGAAGTCCGGGATGACGCGGTGGAAGACGACGCCGGAGTACAGCGGGTCGGTACGGGGCGCGCCGGTGCTGGGGTCGGTCCACTCGATGGTGCCCTTGGCCAGCCCGACGAAGTTCTCGACGGTGCGCGGCGCGTGGTTCTCGAACAGCTCGACCCGGATGTCACCGGCGGACGTGTGGATGGTGGCGAACATGGGTCCAGTCTGGCACCCGTCGCCGACGTCGCACCGCGGACGGTCGGGTCGATCGCAACGGCCGAACCACCCCTGTGCGTCGGGCACGACGGCGCGAGCGGTGGCAGAGTGTGAGGTCACAGCGTCGAGCCACCGCTCGAGAAGACCCCAGCACCACCTAGCCGAGACAGCCGAGACAGCGCGGGAGTGGCAGATGACCCACCGTCCGAAGATCGACGTCGACACCGAACGCCTGAAGGGCCAAGCAGCGGGCCTCGGCGCGACCCTGGCCGACGGCGCCAAGCACGGCGCCGCCCGGGCGAGTGACGCGGCAGGCCAGGCGAAGGACTGGACGACCCCCAAGGTCGAGGCCTTCGTCGCGTGGCTCGTGCCGCAGGTGGAGCACCTGTACCGCGAGAGCGTGAAGACGGCCGC
The DNA here is from genome assembly GCF_018388445.1 of Cellulomonas wangleii. NCBI lineage: Bacteria > Bacillati > Actinomycetota > Actinomycetes > Micrococcales > Cellulomonadaceae > Cellulomonas > Cellulomonas wangleii. The sequence continues at coordinate 23,261 of NZ_CP074405.1, read as the reverse complement.
CCCGCAGGTGGAGAAGGTCGCGCAGAAGGCGACCCCGGCGATCGACACCGCCCACGACAAGCTGGTCGACGAGCTGATCCCCAAGCTCGTCGCAGCGATGAACGAGGCCGCGGTGAAGGCGGGCGCCCAGGTGGGGCAGGCTGCGGACGTCGCGGCCACGTCCGCGGGCAAGCACTCCAAGAAGATCGCCAAGGCCGCGCGGAAGGCCGCCAAGGAGGCGGCCAAGGCCGAGCACAAGCGCTCCGGCGCCAAGGTGTTCTGGGTCGTGGCGGGTCTGACCGGCGCGGGTGCCGCGCTGTTCGCGTGGCTCCGCTCGCGCTCGACCACGGACCCGTGGGCCGAGCCGTGGGAGCCGGCGGACTCCCTGGGCAGCGAGTCGCTGCGCGCCCGCGCGCAGACGGCGGCCGGTGACCTGACGGACGCGGTGGGCGACGCCGCCGACGCGGTGGGCGAGGCCGCCGGCACGGCCGTGGCCAAGAGCCGCGACGCGGTCGGCAAGGCCGCCGAGGCCGTGGGCCACGCGACCGAGGAGCTGGGCGACAAGGCCAAGGAGGCCCGCGACGCGGCGCAGGAGACGGCCCGCAAGGCCACGCGCCGCTCCACCCCGAAGACGCCGGACGGCACCACGCCCGACGAGGGCACGACGCCCGCGTCCTGACCTGATCACGCCCGTCCGGCCCCGGCCCGTCCTCGACGGCCCGGGGCCGGCGTGCGTCCGGGCCTAAACGCTTCGGGCGTTGACCGCCCCCGGCTCACCTCACGACGATCGCCCCAGACCCCCGTCCTGCGACGTCGTCGTCGTGCCGCGTCCGGCGGTCGTGGGAGCGCTCCACCGGCGCCCCGGTCCCGTCCGAAGGGAAGTGCCATGCCCCGCACCCCCACCCCCCGCCCGCGCCGCCGCGCGCTGTGGGCCGGCGCCGCCGCCGTCGCGATGGCCGCCGGAGCCGTGACCCTGCCGGTCCAGGCCGCACAGGCCGCGCCCGCGTACAACTACGCCGAGGCGCTGCAGAAGTCGATGTTCTTCTACCAGGCGCAGCGTTCCGGCGACCTGCCGGCCGACTACCCGGTGTCGTGGCGCGGCGACTCGGCGCTCGACGACGGCAAGGACGTCGGCAAGGACCTGACGGGTGGCTGGTACGACGCCGGGGACCACGTGAAGTTCGGGCTGCCCATGGCCTTCACCGCGACGATGCTCGCGTGGGGCGCGGTGGAGAGCCCGCAGGGGTACACCCAGGCCGGCCAGATGGACGAGCTGCGCGACAACCTGCGCGCCGTCAACGACTACTTCATCAAGGCGCACACCGCCCCCGACGAGCTCTACGTGCAGGTCGGCAAGGGCGACGACGACCACAAGTGGTGGGGCCCGGCCGAGGTCATGACCATGGCCCGCCCCGCGTACAAGATCAGCGCGTCCTGCCCGGGCTCCGACGCCGCCGCCGAGACCGCCGCGGCCATGGCGTCCGCGGCGCTGGTGTTCAAGGGGTCGGACGCCTCCTACTCCGCGACCCTGCTGAGCCACGCCAAGCAGCTCTACTCGTTCGCGGACACCTACCGCGGCAAGTACTCCGACTGCGTCACCGACGCCCAGTCGTTCTACAAGTCGTGGTCCGGCTACCAGGACGAGCTGGTGTGGGGCGCGTACTGGCTCTACAAGGCGACGGGTGACGCGACGTACCTGGCCAAGGCCGAGGCCGAGTACGACAAGCTCAGCAACGAGAACCAGACGACCACCAAGTCGTACAAGTGGACCGTCGCGTGGGACGACAAGTCGTACGCCGCGTACGCGCTGCTGGCCATGGAGACCGGCAAGCAGAAGTACGTCGACGACGCGAACCGCTGGCTCGACTACTGGACCGTCGGCGTCAACGGCGCGAAGGTCACCTACTCCCCCGGCGGCATGGCCGTGCTCGACTCCTGGGGCGCCCTGCGGTACGCCGCGAACACGTCGTTCGTCGCGCTGGTCTACAGCGACTGGCTCACCGACACCACCCGCAAGGCGCGGTACCACGACTTCGGCGTGCGGCAGATCAACTACGCGCTGGGCGACAACCCCCGCAAGTCCTCGTACGTCGTCGGCTTCGGCACGAACCCGCCGAAGAACCCGCACCACCGCACCGCGCACGGGTCGTGGCTGGACTCGTTGAAGGACCCGGTCGAGACGCGGCACGTGCTGTACGGCGCCCTGGTGGGCGGCCCCGGCTCGGCCAACGACGCGTACACCGACGACCGCGGCGACTACGTCGCCAACGAGGTCGCGACCGACTACAACGCCGGCTTCACCGGCGCGCTGGCGTACCTCACGGCCGAGTACGGCGGCACGCCGCTCGCGTCGTTCCCGCAGCCGGAGAAGCCGGACCAGGCCGAGTTCTTCGTCGAGGCCAAGCTCAACCAGCCCGCCGGGGGGACGTTCACCGAGGTCAAGGCGATCATCCGCAACCGCTCGGCGTTCCCGGCGCGATCGCTCACCAACGCCTCGATCCGGTACTGGTTCACGCTCGACGCAGGCGTGCCCGCCTCCGCCGTGACCGTCTCGACCAACTACAGCGAGTGCGGCACGACGCCGTCGAAGGTCGTCGCCGCCGGGGGCAGCCTGTACTACGCGGAGCTGAGCTGCGCGGGGCAGAACATCCACCCCGGTGGCCAGTCGCAGCACCGTCGCGAGATCCAGTTCCGCGTCGCCGGCACGACCGGGTGGGACGCCACGAACGACCCGTCGTTCGCCGGCCTGCCCGCCACCGGGGACCCGGTCCGGACCACGGGCATCACGCTGCACGAGGGTGGCACGCTGCTGTGGGGCACGGTGCCCGACGGGACGGGCCCGACCCCGACGCCGTCCGTCACCCCGACGCCCACGGTGACCCCGACACCCACCGTGACCCCGACACCCACGGTCACGCCGACCCCCACGGTCACCCCGACCCCCACGGTCACCCCGACACCCACGGTCACGCCCACCCCGGGCGTCACCCCCACGCCGGGCCCGGCCACGTGCGCCGTGACGTACAGCGCCAACACCTGGAGCTCGGGCTTCACCGCGTCCGTGCGGCTGAAGAACACGGGCTCGGCGCCGCTGACCTGGTCGCTGTCCTTCACGCTGCCCGCGGGGCAGCAGGTGCAGCAGGGATGGAGCGCGACGTGGTCGCAGACGGGCTCCACCGTGACCGCCACGGGTGCGGCGTGGAACGCCACGCTCGCCCCCGGCGCGTCGGTCGACCTGGGCTTCAACGGGTCGCACACCGGCCAGAACCCGGCCCCGACGTCGTTCACGGTGAACGGCGCCACCTGCGCGGCCGGGTGACAGACGGGTCCCGGTCCGGCTCGACCCCCGACGTCGCCGGACCGGGACCGATCCAACCCCCGGGCGGGCGGCCCGTATCCGCCCGTCCGGGCCGGGCGTCCGCCGCGGGGGCAGCCGGACGCCGCACGAGGGCGTCGCGCGTGCGCGACGCCCTCGTCGCCCGTCGGAGGGCGACCGGGTGGCAGCGGCCGCTCGACGGGACGGGTGCAGGTCCGGGAGTTGACCGCGGGCGCGCGGACCGGGAGCCTGCGGGGGTGACCGACACGGCCCCGCCCGCATCCCCGCAGACGCCGCCCGCGACGACCCCCTCGAGCACGGACGCCGCCGTCCTGTCCGACGTCGACATCTGGCCCCTGACCGGCCTGCGGGTCGTCTGCGGCGACCTGGAGCTGCGGGCGCCGGACGACCGCATGCTGCTCGACCTGGCCCGGCTGGCCGCCCAGGGCGTGCACCAGCCGGACTACATGCCGTTCCTGGTCCCGTGGACGCGCGGGACACCGGTGCAGGTGGCCCGCAGCGTCATGACGTACCAGTGGGGGCTGCGCGAGCGCACCGCGCCCTCCGACTGGGCGATCGAGCTGGCGGTCGTGCGGGACGGCGAGCCGCTGGGCACCCAGGGCCTGTACGCGAAGGACTACCTGGTGGCCCGTAGCGCCGAGACGGGGTCGTGGCTCGGTCTGCGGCACCAGCACGGCGGTGTCGGCACCCGCATGCGCCTGATGGTCCTGCACCTGCTGTTCGAGGGTCTGGACGCGCGGTACGCGACGAGCTCCGCGTTCGTCGACAACCCGGGCTCGTCGGGCGTCAGCCGCAAGATCGGGTACCGGCCCAACGGGATCCTGCACCAGGCCCGTGAGGGTGGCCCGGTCGACAGCCAGCTGTACGTGCTGGACCGCGCCGACTGGGACGCCCGGCCGGACCACCTGCGACCCGAGATCCGCATCGAGGGCCTGGGCCCGGTGCGGTCGCAGCTCGGGCTCTCCGGCTGAGCCCGCCGGAGGCCGACCCTGTTGACCGGGGACCGACACGGCGCAGACGCGGAGCAGGCGGTGTGTTTACCTTGCCGTGACACAGGTCCCTGTCGCGGCCGACATCACGGGAGTAGCGTCCGGCCATGCTCCTCGCCGACCTGCAGTCCCGCGTGCGCATCGCGCTCACGACCACGCTGGTGGACGAGTGGACGCTGCTCGCGCCCTCGGCCGGCACCAGCCGGCCCTCCGAGCGGACCATCTCGTTCCACCTCGGCTGGGCCCTGCGCGGCACCATCGAGGGCAGGTGGGACCTCGACGCCGACTACGACCGGTCCGGCATGGTGCTGGAGGACTCGGTCCGGTTCGACGGTGTCACGCTCCGTCCGCCGCACCTCATCGTCCACCGGCGTGGCCGGCTGGGGCCGGAGCACAACCTGCTGCTGGTCGAGCTGACGGCCGACGCCGCGGCGGCCACGGCGGGGACGGCGAACCTCGCGGCCGCCCGGTCGGTGCAGCAGCGCTTCGGGTACCGCTACGCCGTGCTGCTCGACCTGCGCCTGGACGACGCCGACGCCGCCGCGACCCAGGTCATGCCGCACTGGCAGTGGTCGACCCTGGAGGAGGGCCCGGTGACCGACGGCCCGGTCCCGGTCTACAGCCCCGAGGTGCTGACGGACCTCGTGGCACGCGCCCGACGCACCGGCTTCTGACGGCCGTACCCCCGCCCAGGGCGCCGGGAAGGCCCTCGGGCGCCCTCGTGGCGCCCGGGACGGCGGATGAGCGGCCGGGGGAGGCGCGACGGGCGCCCGGGGACGACGAAGGCCGCACAGCGAGTCGCGGTGCGGCCTTCGTGGGGAGCTCGGGTCAGAGCGGTCGGATGTCCGACGCCTGCAGGCCCTTGGGGCCCTGGGTGACCTCGAACTCGACCTGCTGGTTCTCCTCGAGCGTGCGGAAGCCGCCCGTCGAGACGATCGCGCTGAAGTGCGCGAAAACGTCGGCGGAGCCGTCGGACGGAGCGATGAAGCCGAAGCCCTTCTCCGCGTTGAACCACTTGACGGTGCCGGTGGCCATGATGTCTTCTCTCGTTCGGTCTGCCGGCGCGCTGGTGCGGCGCCGGTTGCCGCGCCCCGAGGGGCGCAGACGGTGAAGGGTCGACGTACGACGCGCTCGGGGTGAGCTCGTGCGGGCCGGTGCCAGGAGGCACGTCGCACGGTCGAACGTCGGGGCGACACCCACGGGCCGCGTCCAGCGGTCGTGGGTGTGGAACCCGTCGGGGGTACGGACGATGAGCCCGGCGTACTCGCCGTCGACGGTCCCGACCCACAGGTCGGCGTCGACGGAGCGCCAGACGGCGTCCGATCCTGAGCTCACGGTGACCGCAGCAACGGTCGGCCGGTGCTCGAAGGTGGTGTGTGTGATGTTCTCTGCTTCCGCTCCGCGCCCGGTGGCCGGAGATCCTCGCCGACAGCCTCTGCTGCCGGATGCGTGCGGTCCTCGCTTCGATGCTGAGGTACCGAAGTGCGCCGCGGATGTGTTCGCGCGGCAGAACGCTTCGACGACTCTACACGAGATCGGGCGGATGTCCAGCACCGCCTCGGCGACCCCGGGGTCTCCGGGGCCGCCGAGGAGGCGTCGTCGCAGGTCAGCCCTTCACGCACACGATGGTGCGGAGTCGTGCGACCACCTCCACGAGGTCGGCCTGCGCCGCGATCACCTCGTCCAGGTCCTTGTAGGCGCCGGGGATCTCGTCGACGACCCCGGCGTCCTTGCGGCACTCGACGCCGGCGGTCTGCGCCGCGAGGTCCTCCACGGTGAACGTCCGCCGGGCCGCGGCACGGGACATCCGCCGGCCGGCGCCGTGCGACGCCGACCAGTACGACGCGGGGTTGCCCAGTCCGCGCACGATGTACGACCCCGTGCCCATCGACCCGGGGATGAGCCCGAGGTCGCCCGCACCGGCCCGGATGGCGCCCTTGCGGGTCACCACGAGCTCGGCACCGTCGATGCGCTCGGTCGTGACGTAGTTGTGGTGCACGTTCGCCACCTCCTCGAACGCCACCTCACGGTCGCCGAAGGCGGCACGCACCGCGTCCACGAAGAGCGTCATCATCACGGCCCGGGACCGGGCCGCGTACTCCTGCGCCCACGACAGGTCCTCGAGGTAGGCGTCCATCTCCGGCGTCCCCGCCAGCAGGACGGCCAGGTCCCGGTCCACCAGGCCCGCGTTGTGCGGCAGCGACTTGGCGACCGCCACGTGCACCTCGGCGAGGGACTTGCCGATGTTGCGCGACCCGGAGTGCAGCTGCAGCCACACCGTCCCGTCGTCGTCGAGGCAGACCTCGAGGAAGTGGTTGCCGCCGCCCAGCGTGCCGAGCTGGCGCCGCGCCCGCCCCTCCAGGTCCCGCACCCGCGGGGTGAGAGCACCGAACCGGGCCCAGAAGGCGTCCGCGCCCCGCAGCGCCTCGGCCGTCCGCGCGTGCGCGCCGATCGGCCGCAGCCTGCGCAGGTCGACCGCCTCGTCGTGCGAGCGGAACCCGACGGGGATGCGAGACTCCACGGCGCTGCGCAACGCGTGCAGGTCGTCCGGGAGGTCCTCGGCGGTCAGGGACGTCCGCACGCCGATCATGCCGCAGCCGATGTCGACACCGACGGCGTTGGGGGACACCGCGTCGCGCATCGCGATGACGGAGCCGACGGTCGCGCCCTTAGTAGTTATCTGGACAAGCCGCAAGGGCTGAGGAACGCGTCTTCGCGACCTACTGCATCTCCAACCGAACGCCCTGTCTCGATGCCATCGGATGTGTCTGCCGAGACGAGCTCGAAGAAGCGGTCAGGACTCTGATCTGTAGTCCGTGAACCGATCCCACACCGTGATCATGTTGATGACCCAGCTCTCCGATGGGCGGTCGCGTCGCGCCTCGTACAGGGCTTTGAGAGCTTCTCGTTCGCTGGTGAACCCGCCAAGCTGGTATGACTCGGGCTGCGACGGGTCGGTCTGAACGACGTAGGCAACAGATGGCTGCTGGTATCCGTCGGGGAGGTCGCCCGCCACGGCGGGCTCTTCGATTTCCTCGTCGACTTCCTCGAGCTCGTGCCACACGCGCAGTTCTCGGAGGTCCATGGCGAGGGCGGTGACGTCCTGCCGCGCGTGGGCGATGAAGTCCTGGTCGGCGAGGCGCTGTTCCTCCGACACCAGGGGATCCCATGTCAGGTAGATGTCCGGTCCGCGATCCTTCTCCGTGCCGGTCATCACGAAACTGTCCCCGGCAAGATGGTCCCGACCTTCCACGAACGACCGCCACGGTCCGCGAGTTGCGGCTCCCGCTCGGGCCTCGATCTCGGCGATGGCCTGGCCCGAGAGCGGTGGCCTGGGGAGATCGGCATGACCTTGTCCGCGCTCGACGTGGGTGACAGCGAAGACGGCGACCGTTCTCGGGCCCTCGGTGACCATGATCACCGAGCCTTCGTCAACGACGGGACCAGGGGGAACCAGCCACCTCGCCTTCGCGTGCGAGGTCCACGCGTCCCGTACCGAGACGTGCAGACTGATCGACGCCAGGCCGCTGGAACTCGTCTGTGGCGGGACGAACGCGGTGGCGTGGTAGTACCTGTCCCAGGGTGTAGGCGGAGGGCCGGACTCACGACCGCCCTGTTCGGGAGTCAGCCAGACGATGTCGCCCCAGATCGGGAAGTCTGGCTGGGTCTCGTGCACGCTCCACGGTAGCCGGATCGCAGGCTGCGTGTGGCGATCGCCCTCGCCCGGGGCGGGTGCCGATGTTTCTCGGGGGCTCAGCACTCATCCTGGGGTCCGTCGAGCGTCTGGCCGAGGTCGCTGAGGAGCGCTTCAATCCGCCTCTGCACCGCCTCGTGCCGTTCCACCTCGCGCGCCCAACCCCGCTCGCGCGCGTCATCGATCAGGCGCTCCTCCTTGTGCCAACGTGAGCGGAGACGTGGAGCGTGCTCCTCAGTCGTGAAGAACTTGCCGCACGTGAAGAAGATCTCGCACTCACAGGGGCCCTCCTCCGGCAGGCGGATGCATGCGCCGAGCTCGAGCTCAGTCTTGAAGAAGTTCGACTGGAGCCACGAGACCTCGCGCTGGCTCAGCGCTTGTCGCGGATCGCTGCCGCGGCGGGGCCCGCGATCGAGCCCGCCTCTACGGCCTTCTCGTAGTCCGCCTTCACCGTCGGGTCGCTGACCTGCGCGTACGTCAAGGTCATGTCCGCTGAGTCGTGGCCGAGTACTGCCATCACAGTCTGGAATCGGGCTCCGACCTCGACCAGCTCCGTCCCGAGGGTGTGGCGGAACCGATGGGCCGTGACCAGCTTCCCGCCCTCGACCGTCAGCAGGCCGGCGTACTCACACACCAGCTGTAGCGGCTTGTCGAAGAGGTGCGACCTGGAGATGTGCCGGCCCTTGCTCATGAACAGGTATCGCGTGCGTCGCTCGGTGACGCGATCGATGATGCCCCGGTCGTGGTCGCCTGCACGGATCGCCCGGAGCTCTCGAATCGCGTCGGCCGCGTCGGGGTGCAGCGGGATGCTGCGCTCTTTTCGCGTCTTGCCTGCGGGAATCCGCAGTCGAGGACTGCCGTCCCTACCGGCATCTGTCCAGATAATGCCCAGGTGGACGTCGGGCATGACGCGCACCCCGTGAACCCAGGGGAGTGCGGCGATCGTGCGCAGCTGCTGCAGCGCCGCCGGCTCCACGTCGTGCTCGTGCGCCCACATGAGGGTGGGGGCGGCGGCGCCGCGCAGCGTGACCGGGAAGGTGCTGGTCATGACATCCCCCTTCCGGGGCGTCGTCCGGCGTCCGCCGGGTGGGGCGCCCGGACGGGTCGTGCACGGGGCCAGCGGAAGGATGCCCGTCCGTGCGACCCGGCGCCTCTCGATTTCGGGGCGCCGGCCTCGTCGCCACGCGGCCTCTCGACGTGCGCGATCGCCCGCGGCCTGTGAGGCTCATCGCCTGACGACGCGGGGGAGGCGGCATGACCGGCAGCCAGGAACAGCTCGAGCTCATCGACGTGGACGCGGGCCTGCCCGTCAGCCGTCCCCCCGAGGGGTTCGCACCCGTCCGGCACTGGGAGCTGGCGTCCACCGCGCAGCTGCGCACCCTGCGGCACCAGTTGGCGGACGAGATCGGTGCCGGCACCGGCGCGGCCCGGCAGGACCTGGAGGCGACGCCCGACAAGCTCGTGCTCATCGCCACCGAGCTCGCCGCGAACGCGCTGACCCACGCCCTGCCGCCGACGACCGTCGCCCTGTCGCGCACCGACGACCAGTGGATGCTCGACGTCGCCGACCACGACCCGGAGTCCGCGCCGGTCTACGCCGGTGCCCGCATCACCGGCGCCGGGGGACTGGGCCTGCACCTGGCCCGCCGGCTCTCGCTCGAGGTCGGCTGGTACGAGACGGACATGACCAAGAACATCTGGGCGACGTTCCCCGTCGAGTGACGGTCCCGGCGTCCGACGCTCCTGTCCTGCGGCCCTCCCGTCCTCGGACGACGACGACGGCCACGGGAACGCCGAACGGCGCAGGACACGAGGTCCTGCGCCGTTCGCGGGTGTGGAGCCAAGGGGACTCGAACCCCTAACCCCCTGCTTGCAAAGCAGGTGCGCTACCAATTGCGCCATGGCCCCGGGTGCGGGCCGCCGCTCACTCGAAGGTGTCGGTGACCTCGGCCCACAGGTCGCGCTCGTCGCGGTCCTGCGCGTACTTCTGCCAGGCGACGTAGCCGACGGCCGCGACAGCGGCCAGGAGCAGGAGCTTCTTCATCGGTTCCCCCGTCTCGGGTGGGTGCCGGCAGTCCGTGGGACGACGACCGAACCTGCAGCGTGGGCCTAACAGGACTTGAACCTGTGACCTCTTCCTTATCAGGGAAGCGCTCTAACCGTCTGAGCTATAGGCCCGTGAGACACGACCGCCGGTCGAATCCCGTGAGGGATCCGCACCGGTGGGCGCGACGGTCGAGACTACCCCAGGCGGGCCGCCGCGCCCAAACCGGCGGGCTGCGTCGTGCTGCCGGGGCGTCCCGGCCGGGTCACTCGTCGGTCATCGTCACGTGCACGCCACCGACCAGCGCCGCCACGATGTTGTAGAGGAACGCGCCGATCGTCGCCAGGGCCGTCAGCAGGAAGACGTCGATCACGGCGACCAGCGTGGCCGCGGAGACGGTCTTCTCGAACGACACGTAGGCCATGACGTCCAGCGGGCTGTCCTGCCCGACGACCTGCCGGACGAGATCGTCCACGCGTGCGAAGACCTGCAGCCCGTCCAGCGTGAACCACACGACGACGGCCGCCACGACGATCATGATGCCGACCGCCACGGACAGAAGGAACGACAGCTTCATGACCGACCAGGGGTCCACGCGGGACACCGCGAGGCGGACGCGGCGCGGGCCGCCGCCCACGCTCGGGATCCGGCCGGTGGCCGGACGGGCGGTCGCCCCCGTGACGGGAGCCGTCGACCGCGGCGCGGGGCGCTCGGTGGTCGCGGCACCGGTGGTCGTCGGCGTCGTGGTCATGTGGTCGTCCTCGGTGCGGGGGCGGGTCAGCTGAGAGTACGCCCTCGAGAGACCCGAACCGGTGGCTCCGGCCGCCTTCTTCAGCCACACGGTCGTCGCGTCGACGGCCGTCACCAACGGCGACGCGGCGTCGTCGGGATCGCTCCCGTCCGCGGGCGCGGTGGTCGCGGGCGCGGTGGTCGCGGGCGCAGGGCGCGGCTCCGTCCGGTCGGCCGCTGCTCGCTCGGCCGTCGGCCGCTCGGCGGACGACTCGGCCGGCGGACGCTCGGCGGTACGCGGGCCCGCGGGGGACGTCGTCCGGCCCGACGACGACCCGGAGCCGCGCACGTCGACGGTGTAGGTCGGGGGAGCGGAGGCGGTCGGGCCGCCGAACGACGCCCACGAGCTGCCGCCGGCCTCGTGCTCGGCCGACTGCACGGCCCCGCCCTCGCCGGACGCGCTGCCCCCGCCGTTCATCGGGGGGGTCGGGCGCTTGCGCGGGGGGATCGAGGGGGGCGTGTCACTCATGCGTCCTCCGCGGGTCGGTCGCCGCCGTCAGGCACCGATCCGTCCGGGTCCGGTACGTCGGGTGCGTCGTGGTTGAGCACGTTCTCGCCCACGGTACCGCCATCGTCGTCGAGGTGTCGTTCGCTGTTCCGGGCGACGGCGATGATCCGGTCGTTGGCGTCCGGCTTGGCGAAGATGACGCCCTGGGTCGTGCGACCGGTCGCGTTGACCTCCGAGGTGGAGGACCGCACGATCTTGCCGCGCTCCATGATGACCAGCACCTCGTCGTCCTCGTCCGTCACGAGGGCGCCGACGAGCTCCCCGTTCGCCTCGGGCAGGTTGGCCACCTTGATGCCCAGACCCCCGCGGCCCTGCTGACGGTAGTTCTCGACCGTCAGGGCCGTGCGCTTGGCGATGCCGCCCTCGGTGACCGTGAACAGGTAGGCGTCCTCACGCACGACGTCCATCGCGAGCAGGTCGTCGTCGTCCCGGAACTTCATGCCCGTGACGCCGCTGGTGGCGCGGCCCATGGGACGCAGGGCCTCGTCGGACGCGGTGAAGCGCACCGACTGCCCGAGCCGCGAGACGAGGATGACGTCCTGGCTGGAGTCGACCAGGCGAGCGGCCACGAGCTCGTCGGTGCGACCCTCCTCGTCCTCGCGCAGGTTGATCGCGATGACGCCGCCGCTGCGGTTGGAGTCGTACTCCGTCAGTCGCGTCTTCTTCACCAGGCCGCGCTTGGTGGCCAGGACGAGGTGCTCGGCCTGCTCGTAGTCCTTGAGGTCCAGCACCTGGGCGATCTTCTCGCCCGGCTGGAAGGCCAGCAGGTTGGCGACGTGCTGACCCTTGGCGTCACGCCCGGCCTCGGGCAGCTCGTACGCCTTGGCGCGGTACACCCGGCCGAGGTTCGTGAAGAACAGCAGCCAGCGGTGCGTCGTGGTGACGAAGAAGTGGTCGACGATGTCGTCCTCGCGCAGCTGCGCGCCGCGCACGCCCTTGCCGCCGCGACGCTGCGCGCGGTACGCGTCCACGCGGGTGCGCTTGGCGTAGCCGCCGCGCGTGATCGTGACGACCACGTCCTCCTCGGCGATCAGGTCCTCGATCGACACGTCACCGTCGAACGGCAGGATGTGCGTGCGTCGCTCGTCGCCGAACTTCTCGACGATCGTGTCGAGCTCCTCGCTGACGATCTGCCGCTGCCGCTCCGGCGAGCCCAGGATCTCGTTGAGCTCGGTGATGATCGCCTCGAGCTTGGCGTACTCCTCGAGGATCTCCTGGCGCTGCAGGGCGGCCAGGCGGCGCAGCTGCAGGTTGAGGATGGCCTGGGCCTGCTCCTCGTCGATCTCGAGCAGCTCCATGAGGCCCGTGCGGGCCTCCTCCGCGTCGGGGGAGCGCCGGATGAGCGCGATGACCTCGTCGAGGGCGTCGAGCGCCTTGAGGTAGCCGCGGTAGATGTGGATGCGCGACTCGGCCTGCGCCAGCCGGTACCGCGTGCGGCGCTGGATGACGTCGATCTGGTGCGTCGTCCAGTGCCGGACGAACGCGTCGAGGCTGAGCGTGCGCGGGACCCCGTCGACCAGCGCGAGCATGTTCGCGCCGAACGTGTCCTGCAGCTGCGTGTGCTTGTACAGGTTGTTCAGCACGACCTTGGCGACGGCGTCGCGCTTGAGCACGATGACGAGGCGCTGGCCGGCGCGGCCCGAGGTCTCGTCGCGGATGTCCGCGATGCCCTGGACGCGGTTCTCCTTGACGAGGTCGGCGATCTTCTTCGCCAGGGTGTCCGGGTTCACCTGGTAGGGGAGCTCGGTGACGACCAGGCACTGGCGGCCCTGGATCTCCTCGACCTGCACGACCGCGCGCATCGTGATCGAGCCACGACCCGTGCGGTACGCGTCCTCGATGCCCCGGCGACCCAGGATCGTCGCGGCGGTCGGGAAGTCGGGGCCCTTGATCCGCGCCATGAGCGCGTCGAGGAGCTCCTCCTTCGAGGCCTCCGGGTGGTCCAGGTGCCACTGCACACCCGCGGCGACCTCGCGCAGGTTGTGCGGCGGGATGTTTGTCGCCATACCGACGGCGATGCCGGCCGAGCCGTTGACCAGCAGGTTCGGGAAGCGCGACGGCAGGACAGCCGGCTCCTGCGTGTGGCCGTCGTAGTTGTCCTGGAAGTCGACGGCGTCCTCGTCGATGTCGCGGACCATCTCCATGGCCAGCGGCGCCATCTTGCACTCGGTGTACCGGGGCGCGGCCGCCGGGTCGTCACCGGGGGAGCCGAAGTTGCCTTGGCCGGACACCAGCGGGTAGCGCAGCGACCAGTCCTGCACCAGGCGCACGAGGGCGTCGTAGATCGCCGTGTCGCCGTGCGGGTGGTACTTGCCCATGACGTCGCCGACGACGCGGCTGCACTTGGAGAACTGCCGGTCCGGCCGGTAGCCGCCGTCGTACATCGCGTAGATCACGCGTCGGTGCACCGGCTTGAGGCCGTCGCGGACGTCCGGCAGCGCGCGGCCGACGATGACGGCCATCGCGTAGTCCAGGTAGGAACGCTGCATCTCGAGCTGCAGGTCCACCTGGTCGATGCGGCCGTGCTCGATCTCGCCCGGGGTCTCGGTCACGTGCGGGTCACTCCAGTCGTCGGTACCAGCTCGGTCGCGCGCGCCGGGGTCGCCGGCGCCCGCGTCAGATGTCGAGGAAACGCACGTCCTTGGCGTTGCGCTGGATGAACGCGCGTCGGGCCTCGACGTCCTCGCCCATCAGCACCGAGAAGATCTCGTCGGCGGCGGCGGCCTCGTCCATCGTCACCTGCAGCAGCGTCCGGTGCTCGGGGGACATGGTCGTCTCCCACAGCTCCGTGTAGTCCATCTCGCCCAGACCCTTGTAGCGCTGGACGCCGTTCTCCTTCGGCAGCCGGCGGTTGTGCGCGCGGCCGTCGGCGATCACCGCGTCGCGCTCCCGGTCCGAGTAGACGTAGTCGTGCGGGGCGTTGCTCCACTTGATGCGGTACAGCGGCGGCTGGGCCATGTAGACGAAGCCGCCGGTGATGAGGTCCGGCATGTAGCGGAACAGCAGCGTGAGCAGCAGCGTGCGGATGTGCTGGCCGTCGACGTCGGCGTCCGCCATCAGCACGATCTTGTGGTAGCGCAGCTTGCTGACGTCGAAGTCCTCGCCGATGCCCGTGCCGAACGCGGTGATGAGGGCCTGGACCTCCTGGTTGCCCAGGGCCTTGTCCAGCCGCGCGCGCTCGACGTTGAGGATCTTCCCGCGGATCGGCATGATCGCCTGCGTCCGGGGGTTGCGGCCGCGGACGGCCGAGCCACCGGCGGAGTCACCCTCGACGATGAACACCTCGCACTCGGCGGGGTTGTTCGACTGGCAGTCGCGCAGCTTGCCCGGCATCGAGTTGGACTCGAGCAGACCCTTGCGGCGGGTCGCCTCGCGGGCCTTGCGGGCCGCCATGCGGGCTGCCGCCGCCTGGATGGACTTGCGGATGACGTCCTTGGCCTCGACCGGGTGCGCGTCGAGCCACGCGCCGAGCTGGTCGTTGACGACCTGCTGGACGAAGCGCTTGGCGTCGGTGTTGCCGAGCTTGGTCTTGGTCTGGCCCTCGAACTGCGGCTCGCCGAGCTTGACGGAGATGACGGCCGTCAGACCCTCGCGGATGTCGTCACCCGTGAGGTTCTCGTCCTTCTCCTTCAGGATGCCCTTCTCACGCGCGTAGCGGTTCATCAGCGACGTCATCGCCGCACGGAACCCCTCCTCGTGCGTGCCGCCCTCGGTCGTCGAGATCGTGTTGGCGAACGTGTGGACCGACTCGGAGTAGGCGGTCGTCCACTGCATCGCGATCTCGACCGCGATCTTGCGGCTCTTGTCCTCGGCCTCGAAGTCGATGACCTCGGGGTGCACGTGGTCGACCTTCTTGGCCGAGTTCAGGTGCGTGACGTAGTCGACCAGGCCGCCGTCGTACTTGTACGTGACGGTGCGCACCGTCGTCTCCGGCTGCTGGTCGTCGCCCGGCTCGCCCGTGATCTCGTCGTCGGTGCCCGTGTGCTGCGGCCGCTCGTCCGTGAGGGAGATCTTCAGGCCCTTGTTGAGGAACGCGTACTGCTGGAAGCGCGCGCGCAGGGTCTCGAAGTCGTAGTCGACCGTCTCGAAGATCGTGGGGTCCGCCCAGAAGGTCTGCGACGTGCCCCTGTCGTCCGTCGCCTCCCCCTTGCGGAGCTCGCCGACGGGCTTGCCACCGTCCGCGAAGCTCTGGCTCCAGACGAACCCGTCGCGCTTGACGACGGTCTCCACGCGCGAGGACAGCGCGTTGACCACCGAGATGCCCACGCCGTGCAGACCGCCGGAGACGGCGTAGCCGGCTCCGCCGAACTTGCCACCGGCGTGCAGGATCGTCATGACGACCTCGACGGTCGGCCTGCCCTCGGTGGGGTGGATCGCCACGGGGATCCCGCGCCCGTTGTCGGTGACGCGCACCCCGCCGTCGGCCAGCAGCGTGACCTCGATGGTGTCGCAGTACCCGGCCAGGGCCTCGTCCACCGAGTTGTCGACGACCTCGTACACCAGGTGGTGCAGGCCGCGGGCGCCCGTGGACCCGATGTACATGCCCGGACGCTTGCGGACCGCCTCGAGGCCCTCGAGGACGGTGATCGCGCTGGCGTCGTACGAGCCGTCGTCCGCGCGCCGGGGCGCCGCAGCGGCCGTTCCCTGCTCCTCGACGGCGTCGTCCTGCGGGTCGGGAGGGGTGCTCTGGTCGGCCACGGGCGGCGGTTCTCCTCGAGAGCTGGTGGGCGTCAGGCGCGTCGTGAACGGCTGCGAACCGCCCAGGAGTCCGGATCACTCCACGGTGGCGGAGTTCTCGGCTCACGGGGGCGCGCAGGCGCCTTGGATGACCTGTCCAGTCTACCCGGTGGACGCCCGATCCTGGGCAGGTCGGGCGCGCGGCGGCGCCACCCGGGGGGAGGACGTCAGCCGTACGTGTCCCGCGGACCTCGGCCCGCGACCCGGCGCGGACCGCGCCCGAAGCCGTGCCCCACCGGTCCCAGGACGTCCACCTGCACCACGACGCCCTCGCCGAGGGCCTCGTCGAACCGCGCGAGCATGGCCGGTGCCAGCAGCCGCAGGTTCGCCGCCCACGCCGTCGACGACGCGCGCACCGTCAGCAGCCCGGACGTGAAGGACACGTACTCGCAGTGGTCGGCGATCTGCGGGCCGACGATCTGCGCCCACCGGTGCACCAGGTCGCCCACCACCAGGCCGGGCTCCCAGCCCAGGTCCCGCGCGAGCAGGCCCGCCGAGACCGACAAGGGCTGCGGGTCGCGCGCCCCGGGGGCGGAGCCGCTGCTCACCGGCCTGCTGCGGACCACCCCCGGCCGCAGGCCGCGGGCCCGAGCGGCCTGCTTCGCCCGGGCGAGCGCCGCGCGCACCACCTGCTCCGGGGGCGTCAGATTCACCAGCTCGGAGACCGGGACGCCGTCGGGGACGCCCATCGGCGCAGGCAGGAGGGTGTCGTCGTCCGACGTCCCGCCGGGCCGCGCGGGTGCCCCGGGTGCCGCGGCTGCACCGGGTGCGCGCCCGGCGCCGGGGCGGCGGTCAGCGGGCACGCGCCACCTCACCGGCCATGACGTCCACCCGCGCCCCGGCCAGCGGCTCGGGGACGTCCTGCGGCACCGCCGCCGTCACCAGCACCTGCCGCGCGGGCGCCACCAGCTCGGCCAGGCGCTCCCGCCGGCGCGTGTCGAGCTCGGCGAACACGTCGTCGAGGATCAGCACCGGCT
This sequence comes from Cellulomonas wangleii, assembly GCF_018388445.1. Classification (NCBI taxonomy): domain Bacteria; kingdom Bacillati; phylum Actinomycetota; class Actinomycetes; order Micrococcales; family Cellulomonadaceae; genus Cellulomonas; species Cellulomonas wangleii. The sequence continues at coordinate 6,207 of NZ_CP074405.1, read as the reverse complement.
CACCGTCCGGCCCCCAGTCGGCCGCCCACGCGCCCGCGTCGTCGACACCGTGCGTCAGCAGCGCGTACGACGCGAGCCGCAGCGCGAGGGCGACCGACCACGACTCGCCGTGGCTCGCGTACCCCTTGGCCGGCAGGTCGCCGAGGGTGAGGTGCAGGTCGTCGCGGTGGGGACCGACGAGGCACACACCCCGCTCGATCTCCTTGCTCCGCAGCCGACCCATCGCCTCGAGCAGCCGTGCCTCGACCACCTCGACGCCAGCGCCCGGTGCGACGGCGGGCTCGTCGTCCGCCTGCCCCAGCGCCGCGTCGAGGGAGGAGCGGTACGTCAGCCCCAGCTCGCCCTGACCGGCGCTGACCTGGTGGTACGACTCCGCGGCGCGCGGTCGCAGGGCTGCCACCAGTGCCTGGCGCGCGACGACCACCTGGGCGCCGGTCTGCGCGAGCTTGGCGTCCCAGACGTCGAGCGTGCGCAGGTCCGCCCCCGACCGTGCCCGCGTCGCCGCCGCCGCGGACTTCAGCAGGGCCGACCGCTGCCGCAGGACGCGCTCGTAGTCGCTCAGGACACCGGCGATGCGCGGGGTGAGCTGCACCAGCAGGTCGTCGAGGAACCGGCGGCGCCCGTCCGGGTCACCCTTGACCAGGGCGAGGTCCTCGGGGGCGAACAGGACGGTCCGCAGGATGCCGAGCACGTCGCGGGCCCGGCCGGGGGAGCCGCCGTTGACCCGGGCCCGGTTCGCCTTGCCGGGCGTGATCTCGACCTCGACGAGCGTCGCACGCTCCTCCCGGACGACCTTGGCGCGCACGACCGCACGGTTCGTCCCGGCCCGGACCAGCGCGGCGTCGGACGGCACCCGGTGGCTGCCGAGCGTCGCGACGTACCCGATGGCCTCGACGAGGTTCGTCTTGCCCTGCCCGTTCGGGCCGACGAGCGCGGTGATGCCCGGGTCGAGCGGGAGCTCGACCTGCGGGTACGACCGGAAGTCGGTGAGGGACAGGTGCGCGACGTACACGCGGCTCAGGCCTCCGACGTGGGCGGTGCCGACGGGGTCACGGTCGCGGCGCCGGCGGCTCGCACCGCGTGGCCGCCGAACTGCTGCCGCAGCGCCGCGACGGCCTTCATGGCCGGCGACTCGCCCTGCCGGGAGGAGAAGCGCGCGAACAGCGCGGCCGAGATGACCGGGGCCGGGACGGCCAGGTCGATCGCCTCGTCGACGGTCCACCGGCCCTCGCCCGAGTCCTCGACCCAGTCGTCGATCGCCCCGAACTTCGGGTCCTCCTCGAGCGCCTGCACCAGCAGGTCCAGCAGCCAGGACCGCACGACCGTGCCGGTCGACCAGGCCCGCATCGTCGCGGGCACGTCCGTGACGAGGTCCTTCGCCGCGAGGAGCTCGTAGCCCTCGGCGTACGCCTGCATCAGCCCGTACTCGATGCCGTTGTGGACCATCTTCGCGTAGTGCCCGGCACCCACGGGGCCCGCGTGCACGAACCCGTCGGCGCGCTCCCCCGGGGGGCGCAGCGCGTCGAACACCGGCATGGCCCGCTCGACGTCCCGCGACGCGCCACCGACCATGAGGCCGTAGCCGTTCTCCAGGCCCCAGATGCCGCCCGACACCCCGGCGTCGATGAAGCCGATACCCCGCTCGGCCAGCAGCGCCGCGTGGGGCTCGTCGTCCTGGTAGTACGAGTTGCCCCCGTCGATCACCAGGTCACCGGCGGTCAGGAGTCCCGCCAGGTCCTGGACCACAGCGTCGGTGATCGGCCCCGAGGGCACCATGACCCACACGACCCGCTCACCGGCGGGCAGCGCCTCGACCATGGCCTCCAGCGTGGGCACGTCGCTCACCTCGGGGTTGCGGTCGAAGCCCGTGACCTCGAGCCCCGCCTCCCGGATGCGCTGGCGCATGTTCGCGCCCATCTTGCCCAGCCCGACCAGACCGATGTGCATGCCTCGCCCCTCTCCGCGGGCCCCGTCCGGGCCCGACCCGGTCACTGTGCCGTACACACGGCCCCGCCGCGCGGGGGTCAGCTCGAGAAGCGGATCGGCACCAGCAGGTAGCGGTAGTCCTTGCGGTCGTCGCTCTCCAGCGACTCCTGGCCCGTGAACTCGACGGGCTTGTTCGGGTGCGTGAACGACATCCGGACGAACGTCGTGTCCAGGGCGCCCAGGCCGTCGGCCAGGAACTGTGGGTTGAACGCCACCGAGATGTCGTCGCCGACGAGGACGGCCTCGAGGGCCTCCGACGCCTGCGCGTCGTCACCCTGCCCGGCGTCGAGCACGACCTGCCCCTCGCTGAACGTCAGCCGGATGGGCGTGTTGCGCTCGGCCACGAGGGCGACGCGCTTGGCGGCCTCGGCGAGCGCCTGCGTGTTGACGATGGCGTGGATGGGGGTCTCGTCCGGGAACAGCCGGCGCACGGGCGGGTAGTCGCCGTCGACCAGCAGGCTGGTGGTCTGCCGACCGCCGGCCTCGAACCCGATGAGGTCGACACCGCCGCCGGTGGACAGCGCCACCGACACCGAGCCCGAGCCGCCGAGCGACTTGGCGGCGTCCGACAGCGTGCGCGCCCGCACCAGGGCGACGGCCTCGACGCCCGGGTTGGTGGGCTTCCACGTCATCTCGCGCAGCGCGAGGCGGTAGCGGTCGGTCGCCAGCAGCGTGACCTTCTCGCCCTCGATCTCCACGCGCACACCGGTGAGCAGCGGCAGGGTGTCGTCCCGGCTGGCCGCCACGGACACCTGCGCGACGGCGTGCGTCAGCTCGTCACCGTCGACGGTGCCCGTGACCTCCGGCATCACCGGCAGGTTGGGGTAGTCCTCGACGGGCATCGTCAGCAGCGTGAACCGGCTCGCACCGCACGTGACCTGCACCTTCGTGCCGTCGAGGACGACGTCCACCGGCTTGGCCGGCAGGGAGCGCGAGATCTCGGCGAGCAGACGCCCGGAGACGAGGACGGTGCCCGGCTCGCTCACGTCCGCCGGGAGCTGCGCACGGGCCGAGACCTCGTAGTCGAAGCTCGAGAGCTGGATCGTGCCGGTGGTGTCCGCCTCGATGCGCACGCCCGCCAGGACGGGGACCGGCGGGCGGGTCGGCAGGCTGCGTGCGGTCCACGTGACGGCATCGGCGAGCACGTCACGATCGACGCGGAACCTCATGCATCACCTTCTCGTCGTCCGGCCCGTCCGGCTCGTGCGCGGCGTGCCGAGAGGCACGGGCGGGCACGACGGCGGGCGCTGGTGGGGCTGAGCCGAAGACTACGCGACACGTCCGACGCCGGGTACACCGTGCGAGGTGGTCGGTTCTTCCTGGCGTCCCGGCCGGGCCCCGGCCGTCGCACCAGCGCACCCCACGTCGGTGTGTGGATCTCTTCCTGGTGAATGGGTCGTCGTCGTCATCGGGGGTGTTGATCATGTGGACGACGCGTCTTCATGCAGGTCAGAAGGCATATCGTCTTGTGCGGCGAGTGGGGACGCAGGACGCTGCCGCGGTGGACGGGGGTGGACGCCCCCGAAGTCGTCGATCCGTGTCCACCGACGGGCACCCCCGGGTCCACAGGTCTTGTGGGTGTCGTCCACCGTCGTCCACAGGTGTGTACACAGGTGTGAACATTCGTCCCATGCGTGTTTCACCCGCATGTCCACAGCCCCGTCAAGACACTTGTCCGGGTTTGGTGGTGAGAGTCCTCTCATGGACGCGCGGTCCAGACGGGTCCGCATGACATGCGCGCCGTGGTCGCCGGGCCGGCTCGTCGGAACGTTTGTGCAGTTCAGAGGGCTAGGGACTCGCGCAGCAGGTCAGTTGTCCACAGGCTCGTGGGCGTCCGGGTGAACTGCTTCACAAATGTCCCCAGGCGGTGGGCAAACCTGTGGACAACCCGGATCACCGGTGGAGAGAAACGGACAGTCCGACCATCTCGTCCCCAGGTGGGGACGTGTCGTGCGGAGGCGTCGTCCCGGGTCGGGCTCCGGTGCTCGGCGTCGGGTGCGCGCCCGGGCCGCCCGGCGGGGTGACCGGCGTCACCGCGCCGGTGGCCGCGGGGGAGTCCGGCGCGTCGTGGCGGGAGCCTCGCGGGATGCCGTGCCGTTCGCCCGAAGAGCTGCGGGCTGGCCCGTGGGTCGCTGACGACCAGCACGGGCAGGCCGGCAGGGGCTCGTCAGGGCTGGTCGGAAGGGCTCGTCAGGGCTGGTCGGAGGGACTCGTCAGGGCGACCACCAGGACCCCGTGGGCGGGTGCCAGGAGCCACCGGGGCAGGCCGGCGGGGTCCACCTGAGCAGGGCCGTCAGGACCCACCCGGAGCATGCCCTCAGGAGTTGACCGTGGGGCACGGCCGCGAGGACGCACGGGCGGTACCGCCGGCGGGCGCCCCTGCGTGCCGTCCGAGGGCGTCAGCCGCGGTGCTGCTGCTTGATGCGGTTGGTCAGCTCCGTGACCTGGTTGTAGATCGAGCGGCGCTCGGCCATGAGCTCGCGGATCTTCCGGTTCGCGTGCATGACCGTGGTGTGGTCCCGCCCGCCGAAGGCCTGTCCGATCTTCGGCAGGGACAGGTCCGTGAGCTCCCGGCACAGGTACATGGCGATCTGCCGCGCGGTGACCAGCACGCGCGATCGGCTCGAGCCGCACAGGTCCTCGATCGACAGGCCGAAGTACGCCGCCGTCTGGCCGATGACCGTCGTGGCGGTGATCTCCTGCGTCTGGTCGTCGGTGATGAGGTCCTTCAGGACGATCTCCGCGAGCGACACGTCGACCAGCTGCCGGTTCAGGTTGGCGAACGCGGTGACGCGGATGAGGGCACCCTCGAGCTCGCGGATGTTGGTCGAGATCCGCGACGCGATGTACTCCAGCACGTCGTCCGGCGCCTGCAGCCGCTCGCTCGCGGCCTTCTTGCGCAGGATCGCGATGCGGGTCTCGAGGTCCGGCGGCTGCACGTCGGTGATCAGGCCCCACTCGAACCGGGACCGCATCCGGTCCTCGAACCCGTTGAGCTGCTTGGGCGGGACGTCGGAGGTGATGACGACCTGCTTGCTCGCGTTGTGGAGCGTGTTGAACGTGTGGAAGAACTCCTCCATCGTCTGTTCCTTGCCCTGCAGGAACTGGATGTCGTCGATGAGCAGGACGTCGACCTCGCGGTAGCGGCGCTGGAACGCGCCGGCCTTGCCCTCGCCGATGGAGTTGATGAAGTCGTTGGTGAACTCCTCCGAGTTCACGTACCGCACCCGCACGGTGGGGTAGAGGTTCTGCGCGTAGTGCCCGATCGCGTGCAGCAGGTGGGTCTTGCCCAGCCCCGAGTCGCCGTAGATGAACAGCGGGTTGTACGCCTTGGCCGGTGCCTCGGCGACGGCGACGGCGGCCGCGTGCGCGAAGCGGTTGGACGAGCCGATGACGAAGGTCTCGAACAGGTACTTGGGGTTCAGCCGCGCGGGCTCCGAGAGACCGCGGCGAGGCGAGGGGCCGTCGCCGTCGACGGCGCGCAGGGCGGGACGGGTCTCGCGGTGCTGATCGCGGTCCGGCGCGTCGTCGCGCGGGGGAGCCTCGTCCTGGGTCGTGTCGTCCCGGCCGAAGCCGTGCGACGTGACCAGCGCGAGGTCCGGCCGCACCTCGCCGTTGCGCTCGTACCCGCCGGTCGCCTGTGCGGGCGGCACGACGCGCAGCGCGGGGGGCACGTCGTCGGCGACCTCGGGGTCGACCGTGATGGCGAACCGCGCCTCCCGACCGAGGGCCTCCGTCAGCGCCTGCGTGACCTCGGCGCGGACACGCGACTCGAGGTACTCCTTGGTCAGGTCGTTGCCGACGGCCAGGAGCATGGTGCCGTCGAGCAGCCCCAGGGGGTGCGCGAGACGGACGAACGCCAGCTGCCGCGGGGTGATGTCGGGGCTCGCCTCGAGGCTGGCGACCACGTGCCCCCAGAGGCGGGCCGGCTCTTCGTCCTGTGACAACGTCCTACCTCGTGATCGGTCCTGCGGGCGGGCTGAGTGTCGCACGGGCGACCGTCGTCCACATAGTTGTCCACACCTGTGCGCGCGGGTGGAGGGTCGTCCGAGGTGCAGCCGCCGGTGCGTCGCCGCGCCTGCGGGGGGCATCGCCGCCGGGCGAGCCGCGCCGTCGGGGCGCGTCAGGTCGGGCCCGGTGTCACCCGTGGAGGCGCGACGTGCCGATGCTACGGCCACACGGCGGAGCGCAGAAGCGCGCGACCGGGTGAGAGACGCGACA